>CAZJGI010000136.1:0-7359 GCA_964545315.1 uncultured Prolixibacteraceae bacterium | reverse complement strand
CAACCAAAATAAATATCAAATCGGAGGCAAATCGTTCAGACATATCATTAAATTTTATTGGATTATTATTTCAGCTCTGCGGTTTTTATTGCGGCCTTCCCTTGTGCTGTTGTCTGCAAGAGGTTTGCGGTCACTTTCAGATTTAACATCAATGGCACCGGGTTCTATACCTGATTCAATCATTTTGTTTTTAATGAAGTATGCACGTGCCAGGCTTACATACTCTTTTGCCGGATCCGGACCTACATTGTCAGAATGGCCGGTTATTAAAATTTTTTTGTCAGGATTTGCAGCCAGATATTTTTTGACCTGTTCAAAATAATTGCTGATTTCCGGTGAAACCGGCAGTTCATTTTTATTAAAATCAAAAAATATTGTATGAGGGTCAGGTTTGGAAACGACAGGTACCTTTATCTCAATTTTAGCGGAATCAATGGGGGATTCTTTAACTAAAACAGGTTCTTCAATAATCTTTTTTTCTTTAAAACAATCTTTTCTGATTGAACAAACATAAATATAAGAAGAACCCGCTATCCAGATAAAAAGTAAGGATGACAGAAGACCTATGGTAGTTCTCATCTTTTTGTTTTCTATAAAGTTAGATAAAAAAAATGAATATAGATGAGAAGTTATATGAAAATATGTTAAATGTTTTTGTAGTTTAAATCAACTTATTAGCACAAGTATGAAAGTATATGTAATTTTTCACAAGCATCTGTAACAAGAAAGATATCCTACATTGGATCAAAATGATAAAGTTATTTGTTTCTAAACAGCGATGAATTCCTCTGTTGACAGAAATAGTTACCTAATTAACACGGAAAAGTTTGCTTCCTTCATATTGCCACCATCTGTCAACTGCATTAATATGGATAACATAGACACCCGGGGGGAGGTCAACCTCTGTTTCGGCAGTCCATATATGTTCCGAAATTCTTATTGCCCCGAGACGCCTCCATGGCACATCACCCAGCTTCTTTTCCCATTCCATGGCAGCCAGCCTTGACGGATCGTCTTGTAAAGTCCTTTGCATTGTTATCCATTCTCCGTTATTTCCGATCCTCATTTTAACTGTTGCAGATGGTAATGCATTAAAAATATTTGCAGTTACTTTCATTTTTCCCTGACTGTCTGCGGATATATAATCAGGAGCATCAATATGCATCTGGAAGTCAGCAGGTTTCCCGGCTGCTTTCCATTTCAGTTTCCAGTCATTTTTGCCTATTTGTAAAAATCCATAAGAGTTGGGAGTTCCGTCAGACATCATAGCATGTGGAATCCCGTATTCATCAGGAGCACCTGTCCACCATGCCCCGCAAACTGTCCCCATACTTATCATATGATGAGGTTGTTCTCCGTGGTAGCCTTCCTCTTTTCCAATAAAGTCATGATAATGTTTATGTGTATGAGCTGCAAAGGTGATGGTGTTAGGGTGACTTGCAATCAACTGATATAAAGTTTTTTTCTCATTTTCATCTTCCCAGGCCGTTGATCCTTCAAATGGTATATGACAAAGCAGAAACAGCAATTGGTCACTTTCCATACGATTGATTTCATTACGTACAAACTCCATTTGATCTTCTCCCAGTCCTGTTCTGTAATATCTTTTGTTATCTTTAACTATCCATCTGACATTGTCGAGTACAATAAAATGGGCAGGGCCGTATGAAAATGAATAATAAGAAGGCCCAAATGTCCTGTACCATGGACCCCGGGCTTCATTAGTGTTATTTCCCGAATAATCATTATCATGATTACCGGCTACATATATCCACGGAATTCCAATCGCTGAATGAGTTTGTATTATATGATCAAAAAGTGTTAAGTTATCAAATGTAACATCTCCCAGTGTTATCCCAAACTCTGCATCAACATTTTTTAATTCAGGTATTACATCTTTTGCCATATAATATATCTCCCGATCATCACGTGGTTGTGTATCACCAAAAATTAAAATATTAAATGCCTTTTTTTCTTTGCTTTGGTAAAGAGGAAAATTTATCTGTTCAGGCAATTCCCCTGTCGGGTTTAATCCTTTAAATTTACTGCCTGTCAAGCCTTTCGGACTATGCATATAATAAAAGCGAGGCATTTGGTTGTCGTCAACAGGAACCGCCCAATTTCGTGGTTTTATTACAAATATGGCCGGGTATTCTGTTACTGGTAATTCATAAACGCCTTTACGATCCGTGATAACTATATCACGTCCGTTAGAAACCCCTATGCCCTTTAGTGGTTTGTCTCCCGGGCCATCATAAACGCCGTTCCCGTTTCTGTCATGAAAAACTATGCCCTTTACCTTTACAGCAGGCTGCGCATAAAGTCTGGAAAACGGATTGATACAAGTCAGTAAAAAAATTGCAATCCCCGAAGTAATTAGAAAAAAACGTTTCATTGGGTTTAATTAAAATCGAAATTATTAACCTTTTGGTCATCAAGAATTAATGACTTTTCTTTGTCGAACAGTTCTGAATTAAATATTTTCTGTTCCATTCATTTTGTTATTCCGGTATTCCTTAAATATGGAAAACTTTATATTGTTGCTGAATTTACTTTTATTTCATTTTGCTGTATGCCAATATAAAAATAATAATTTTATTAATCAAAATCTTTATTCTGGATGTGTAAAATGTAAGTCAAATCTTAAGAGCAGATTTTAAGCAAATATCTCAAAGGTAACCCAAGGCCTGTTCTGTTAAATGCCATATTATCAAACGCCAGATGCATTTGACTTCCCGGATTTTCCGGATTGGTAAACAAGTAATAGTTTATTCGCACGCGATAGGGTATATTCTCGCGTAACACATCAAAATTTGCATTGGCAGGATAGCTAAGAACCCTCGGGATTATAATTCAGGTACCAGTGGTACAATTTTTTTAGCCCTTCATCAATTTCAATGTGATGATGCCATCCCAGTTGATGCAATTTTGTAACATCGGTCAGTTTGCGCATAGTACCGTCGGGTTTGGACGCATTGAATACAATATTACCTGTAAAACCTACTGTTTTACAGATTAATTCTGCCAGTTCTTTTATGGAGATATCTTTGCCGGTACCTATGTTTATGTGCGTATTTCTAATTTCTGCAGGAGTTGAGTTGCTTTTTTCATCGGTGCCACTATGGGGATCACTAACATTCTGCCCCATAATTATATCTTTGAAATCAACTTTCTCCATCAGGTAGACACAGGCATCTGCCATCTCCCCGCTCCAGAGGAATTCACGGAGTGGTTTTCCTGTACCCCAGATTTCAATCGTAGTGCTTTGGCTTTTGTTTTTAGATAAGTTCGCGTCAGGATAAAAGATACCATATTTTTTAAGGATATTCAGGATGTCATTTTGTGAATTTTCCCCGTTGATTCCTTCGATTGGACGCTTCTTCAAATCCTCTCTCACGGCACTCCAATTTTTTTCCTCCACACATTTACCCAGGAATATTTTTCGGAGCAGGGCAGGCATCACATGAGATTTTTCAAGGTCGAAATTGTCATTTGGCCCGTAAAGATTTGTGGGCATCACTGAAATGAAGTTTGTGCCGTATTGAATATTATAGCTTTCACATAGTTTAATGCCGGCAATTTTAGCAACTGCATAAGGTTCATTCGTATATTCCAGCGGAGATGTTAGCAAATACTCCTCTTTCATTGGTTGAGGGGCATTTTTTGGATAAATGCATGTGCTACCCAGGAAAAGCAATTTTTTCACACCGTATTTCCATGCATTATGGATAACATTGTTCTGAATTGTAAGGTTTTCGAAAATGAATTCTCCGCGGTATGTATTGTTGGCAATAATTCCGCCGACTTTAGCGGCTGCCAGGATTACATATTCCGGCCGCTCGGTGGAAAAAAAGGCTTCAGTGGATTTCTGGTCAAGAAGGTCCAACTCACTGTGTGATCTTCCAATCAAATTAGTATAACCCTTTATTTCAAGGTTTTTCCAGATTGCGGATCCCACCAGTCCACGATGGCCTGCTATATAAATTTTACTGTTCTTATGCATATTATATGAGATTTTAAAACCGGACTTAACTTTAAATATGGATGTCCGTGACTTTCCTTGTAAAATTATCAGAAAATGTAATCAATTACATGATAATGTTTCTGATATTATTCAAAGTAATTCAGGACCCGGTAGCCCCCATCTTTCAGATACCTGTCCTTTTTTATAAGGTGGATATCTGATTCAATCATTTCTGTAATAAGGCTTGCCAGGTCATATTCAGGTTCCCAACCTAACTGTTTACGTGCCTTTGTGCTGTCCCCAATGAGGAGGTCAACCTCTGAAGGCCTGAAATAGACAGGATCTACTAATATAACCGCAGTCTCTATAGAGGGTCTTTTATGTCCGGTTACCCTGGATTTTATTTTATCCAGATACTGCTCACCCACTTTTTTAGCAAACCTCTTTTCATCCACTCCCGTAAGGTATCCTTTTTCGTTTTCGGCTTCACCGGAAAAGGTGATCTCAAGGCCTAAAGCTTCAGCTGCTTTTTTTACAAATTCCCTGATGGATGTGGTGATACCTGTGGCAATTACATAGTCATCAGGTTTTTCCTGCTGAAGAATAAGATACATTGCTTTTATGTAATCTTTTGCATGGCCCCAATCCCTGCGGGAAGAGAGATTGCCAAGGTACAGTTTATCCTGCAATCCCAGTGCTATGCGTGCCAGTGCTAATGTTATTTTACGTGTGACAAAGGTTTCACCCCTGACAGGTGACTCGTGATTAAATAATATGCCGTTGCTGGCATGTAACCCATATGCTTCGCGGTAGTTAACGGTGATCCAGTATGCATAAAGTTTTGCCACACCGTATGGTGACCTCGGGTAGAATGGCGTTTTTTCAGTTTGCGGCACTTCCTGTACCAATCCGTAAAGTTCTGATGTTGAGGCCTGATAAATACGGGTTTTTTTTGTAAGGCCCAGCAGCCGAACTGCCTCCAGGATGCGTAAGGTACCTATTCCATCTGCATTAGCCGTGTATTCAGGTGTGTCAAAACTAACTTTGACATGGCTCATCGCTGCAAGATTATATATCTCTGAAGGTTGAACCTCCTGGATTATTCGCGTCAGGTTCATTGAGTCAGTAAGATCACCATAGTGTAACTTTAAGTTCAGCTCCTCTTCATGAGGATCCTGATAAAGGTGATCGATACGGTCGGTGTTTAGCAGTGATGAACGACGTTTAACTCCGTGGACAATGTAATCTTTCTTTATAAGATATTCTGCAAGATAAGCACCATCTTGTCCGGTAATGCCGGTAATTAATGCTGTTTTTGACATGATATAAATTTTATATTTCTAATCTTAATTTTTTTATAATAGCTGTATGTGTTTGAAATAATTTTTAAAATACGTAATGAAACATATCCGGCCACTACGTCTAATAGAAACCGGAAGATACTGAAAAATCCTGTTTATGATGACAGAAAATCAGACACCATTCAAAATTCTAAAGCAATTTAATGATTAAATACCCATTAATATTATTTGATCTAGATATAAATTACGGTTGTTGAGTTTTTTTATTTAAAAGGATAATGATTTTTAATAAGCATTTTATCAAATAATTTTGCTTACAAAAATTCTAATTTATTCTAATAAATATTTGATTTACAATTGTTATTTCTATGTCTTATTAATCCCCGGACAATTTCCATGAGAATAATATATTAACCGGTAAAAATTTTTATTATCTGACGATTGGCGCTGGAACAATTTTGTTAACATTTTTATAAATTTTAATTATTTCTAATAATTTGATCTCTTTTCGAAGGACAGTAAAGTGGCCATTTTTTCAATACCCAAAAAATATTTAAAGACCCTAAGGTATTAAATATCAGTATGTTGTTTGGAAAGAATATCATTTTTATTTTTATTTGTTCCCACTTTTATTCCGCTTCATTTTTAATGGACTATTAAATCAGTTATAATGAAAAAATCAGAAAAGCTCTATATAATAGGCTCATTGGTCTTATTTCTTTTTTGCTTTGGCCATTTAAGCAATGCAACAATTTACTATATAAGTTCTTCCGGCAACGATGCCAGTTCAGGCACCAGTCCGGGAGAAGCGTGGAGATCAATAGGAAAAATAAATAATTATTATTTTAAACCCGGTGATCAGATATTATTTAACAGGGGTGATGCATGGAGTGGCACCCTTATTGTTAACGCTTCAGGAACAGCAGGAAGTCCGATCATTTACGGAGCATATGGATCAGGGGCAAATCCGAAAATTTATGGCTCTGAGGAGATAACAGGCTGGGTCAGACATTCCGGCAATATATATAAGGCATCATTCAATAAGGACATAAATCAGCTGTTTATAGATGATTCACGTATAAGGATTGCCCGGTATCCCAACAGCGGTTATTTTTATATTGGATCCGTCAGGAGTTCAACAGAGTTTTCCTGTAGTGATCTCAGTGGGGGCATTAATTATGCCGGCGCATCCTGGTTTGGCAGAACAGGGGTGTACCATACTCCCACTCATTTAGTAACATCTTCAAGTTCAACTACTTTAACACTGGATACCCCTCCCGCTAAGGATTTGGGCACAGGTGAAGGTTTTATTTTAATGAACAAGCTGGATTTTCTTGACCAGCCTGGCGAATGGTATTACGATGCTTCGTCCAATACTGTCTATTTATGGACCCCCGGAGGTGATTCACCCTCAAATTATACCGTCAGGGGATCAGTTTATGAAAATGGCATTTATGCCGATTCCAGGGATTATATCACTATCCGGAACCTGGAGTTATTACAGCAGTCTCAAAGAAGCATTGAGGTCAGGAAATGTGATTATCTGACAATTGATAGCAATAATATATCATACCCTGATGAATACGGGATTTATGATATTTCAAATTCAAATAACAACACAATAAAAAATAATGTTATCACCGGTGCTAATCATTATGGTATCTATGTAATGATGTCATACTCTGAAATTTCCGATAATAAAATTTTAGATTCCGGTTTGTTTGAAAATCTTGGTAAATCGGGTGTAGGCAGATATAATTTAGGAGGTGCTGTTTTCATTGCCGGAGGTGAGGGGAATAACCTCATCCGGTATAACCGTATAATAAACGCCGGCTATAATGGTATTTATTTTGCACGCTCAATTAACAGGATCGAATATAACTTCATTAATTATGCATGTTTGCTAAAGGGTGACGGGGGAGGTATTTATACCAGCTATGCAACAGATCCCGGTCCCCATGGTTCTGTAGTACGAAATAACATTGTATTGAATGTCACGGGAAACAGGGTAGGGGCCTCCGGAAGTCGTGCCTTTGGCGAGGGAATCTATATTGATGAAAGCTCCGAAGATGTAACAGTCGATAACAATACCAT
>CAZJGI010000135.1:0-7429 GCA_964545315.1 uncultured Prolixibacteraceae bacterium | reverse complement strand
GGGAATAAAAATGTTTCCCAATATAAAAACATCCTGGTTCTATAATGATAAAGTAGGACAGAAATATCTTTTGGAAGCCATTGGTGCACCACTGGTTAAGTCATATGTCTTTTATTCAAAAAAGGAAGCACTGGAATGGGTTAAAGATGCTTCGTTTCCAAAGGTTTTCAAACTAAGGAGTGGAGCGGGCTCTTCAAACGTAAGGCTTGTAGAGACTAAAAAAAAGGCTAGAAGTCTGGTTAATAAAGCCTTTGGGAAGGGATTTAATCAAATTGACCCATATTTCAGACTTTATGACAGGATCAAGATATTTTTAAGCAATAAAGATTATGATGCACTGAAAAAGGTAATAACCGGAACAGCACGGTTGTTCATTTCAAAAGATGTTGAAAAATACTCCACCAGGGAAAAAGGCTATATCTATTTTCAGGACTTTATGCCCGGCATAGATGGCGATACCCGGTTGACTGTTGTCAATGACAGGTGTTTTGGACTGACACGCTACTGCAGAAAGGGTGATTTTCGTGCCTCGGGTACAGGCATAAGAAGCTACAATCCGGATTTATTGAATAAGGAAATGGTTAAATTAGCCTTTGATGTTGCTGACAAATTGGGAGTTCAGTCAGTTGCACTGGATATTTTAGGTGACAAGGGTAACTATAAAATCACAGAAATTAGTTATTGCTTTACGATAGATTGTTGTGATGACTGTGCAGGCTACTGGGACAAAGACCTTAATTGGCATGAGGATAAGGTGAATCCTCAGCAATATATTATTGAAGATTTTATAAAATCGTTAAAAAGCCCCCAAAATGAGCACGAATTTATTGAATCGAAAGTTTATGAAAATTAATGATCCTGACATAATTGATAACAAAATTACTTTTCTGACCTTCAGCCTTGACCATGGCGGAGCCGAAAAGGTCTGTCTGACATTATGCAACGAATTCGCCCAACGAAACTATGAAACAGAGCTATGGATAATAAATTACAGGGAATCTTCGCTGACGGGTGAATTAAGCAGTAAAATAAAAATATTTAATCTGAACAGGAGACATGTCAGGAACAGTCTTATTCCTTTGATAAGACTAATGGTAAGGCAAAGGCCAAAAAAAATCCTGATATTTCATATAGAACTTGCTGTTTTAATTATTGCGCTTAAAAAATTGCTGTTCTTAAAAACGACTGTTTTTGTCAGAAGTATAAATACACTTTCAAGGGCATATGATTATCCAAACGGAATATGGGAAAAATACCTTGCCCGCCCGGTTATCAAATGGATACTGCCAGGATCGGATAAAATAATTGTACAATCCACAGGGATGTACAGAGATATGATACGAAACTTCAACATTCCCTCAAAAAAACTGGTCACCATACATAATCCGGCTTTTAATCTTCCGGTTAACAATATCATGAAAACGGATGGTGAAAAAAAGCAAAATGAATTTTTGTATGTGGGACGTTTAAGCCCCCAAAAAGGATTAGAAAATATGTTAAATTCTTTTAAATCAGCACATAATTTTAATCCGTCGATTCATTTAACACTTGTAGGTGATGGCTCTGAAAGAGAGAAGTTGGAAAATCTAGTAACTGAACTTGGATTGAAAAATAATGTAACTTTTACAGGATTCCGGGAAAACACATTCCCTTATTTTTACAGGGCTAAGGCAACACTGCTCACCTCCTTCTTTGAAGGATTCCCGAATGTGCTGGTCGAATCCCTGATGGCCGGGACCCCCGTTATTGCATTTGATTGTCCAAGCGGACCGGAAGATATTATCATCCCCGAAATTAATGGATTATTGATCCCATATCTGGAGTTGAATGAATTTTCAGCGGCAATTCTCAAAGTAGCGGGTGATGAAGTTCAATTCGACAGAGAAAAAATAATTGAATCTTCAGAAAGATTTTCAATCAATTCCATAGTGCTTAAATATGAAAAAGCCTTATGGGAGACGCACTAAGAAGTACGTACACATTACTGAATCTCATGAAGTTTCATCCGTAATTCATTCTAAATCAGTTTCCAATGGATATAAAAAATATTGAGTTTATCTTTTTTACAGGAGATAATGGCGTTGATTATCCGGTTGGGGGTATTACTTCATTCACACGGCAGATGATGAGTGTGTTTGGTAACAGAATGGCCATGGTTGGCATTTCCACAGATAATACTTCTACCGGTAAATGGATACATAAGGAGTTTGACGGGAAATCGTACTTATTCTTTTCAATTGCAAGGATAAATAAATCCAGGACAAAACCATTACTACCGCTTCGGTTGACAACATATATACAGCTAAAAAAATACAAAAAAGAGATACTAAGTTTAAATATCAACAATGCCCTCGTTCAAAATTCACATTTTCTTTTGGCCATTAATGACTGGCCAATTGCAAACAAGGCATATATTTTTCATGGAGTAACTAATCCACTGGAAAAAGCCAGGTACGCTCCGGCAAAATTGCTGGCTCCGTATTATGAAGAAAAAATGTTTAGAAGGCTCCAAAGTTATAGCACAATATTTACTGTCGCCGACGATAATGATATCCAAAATATGATCAAAAGGAGCAGAAACAGGTTCAAAAGAGAAAACTTTATAAAATTACCTACAAGATTTGATAATAAAACCTTCTATCCCGTTTCAAAGGAGTATTCCACGCAATGTTTAGGACTCAGTAAGGAGAAGACAATCTTTGTCCAGGTTGGAAGACTTTCAAAGCAAAAAGGTTGCGACTTCATAATTGATTCCTTTCATCATTTTGTAAAGATCAATCCTCATTCTGAACTTTACCTGGTCGGGGATGGTGAGGCCAGGGAGAATCTGCAAAGACAAATATTATCATTAGGATTATCCGGAAAAGTAAAGATAACCGGATTTCTGCCAAAAAATGAGGTCGCTCTTTTCTGCAACGCTGCAGACCTGGTGCTGGTTGGTTCTTATATGGAGGGATGGTCGGTTGCAATGGTGGAAGCCCTTGCTTGTGGAAAAAATATTGTTTCAACTAACGTAAGCGGTGCCGGGGAAATGATAGCCCAGGGTAAAAACGGATATATAGTAAATTACCGAAATCCCGGATTTTTTGCAAAAAAAATGGAAGAGGCATTGAAGCTTCCCAATCCAAATGAATATTCAATTGAAATTTCCAATAACTATTCAATATCCACATTAAAGAATGACATTGAAACATATTGGAAAACTTCTTGATGAAACGAATCATATTGCATAGTCACACAAGGGTATTATTAAAAAGTACACAATTTATATTTGATCCCTTCGAAGTAAAATAATATCAACCGCATGAAAAAAAAGATACTTTTTCTGTCAGTATTACCTCCGCCATTTTATGGTAGTGCAATGTCAAGTTTGACATGCCTGGAGGTTTTAAGACAGGATAAAGAATTGGAAGTATATAATTTAAAGATAAATTTCTCAAATACATTTGAGGATGTAGGAAAAATATCCCTGACAAAAATTGTTGGTTTCTTTATCATACTCAACAGAATCATTTTGTATTCAATAAAACATAAACCGGATTTGGTCTATATAATGCCTGCAACGGCCGGTTTTGCCTTTTTCAGAGATTTTGCATTTGCCTTTATTCTGAAACTAATGAAAAAAAATATCATATATCATTTACGAACTCAGATAACTGATAAAGACAAAAAGAGCAAGCTTAAAAATTATATTTTTAAAAAAGCATTTAAAAACTGTAGGGTAATTGTTTTGGGGAAGGAACTAAAAAATAATATTCTGCCTTATTTTAATGAAAATGACATTTTTATACTTCCTAATGCAATTTTAAAATCCTTAACCGATGAAATATATGAAAAAATTGAAAAAGACCGGTTGGCTGTTTCCGGATTAAGGCTGGTGTTTATTTCAAATATGATGAAACCAAAAGGCTGGCCTGTAACCATTGAAACTGCAAATATTTTAAATAATATGAATATTAATTTTTCATTGACCTTCGCAGGGAGCTGGCCGTCAGAAAAAGAAAAAAAAGAATTCTATGAACTCGTTACAAAATACAACCTTAATGATAAAATCACTTATGTTGGTTATCTGGATTCAGAAGGGAAGAACAAGCTTCTCGCAAATTCAGATATCTTGGTATTTCCTACGGAATATAAGTTTGAAGCTCTGCCGAGAGTAATTATCGAAGCTTATGAGTTTGGATTACCTGTGATTACCACCCGGAATGGGTCAATTCCTGATATGGTAATCCATGAAAAAACCGGATTTCTGATATCCAATCAATCTGCAGAAGAGATAGCCGGCCATATCACTGCTTTATCAGATAAACGCTATCTGGTAAAGATTGGAAAAGAATCAAGAAAAAAATTTCTTGAAGACTATGAATTATCAGTATTTAAAAAAAAATTTCTCACCATCATAAAAAAAAATTTAGCCCACAAGGCAGGTTTATTTTGTAATGAAAGTTAATGGATGAAAGTATCTCTGAGAATACAAATTCTGTCAAAACATTCAAAAAAATTAATTATCATGAATTTACATCTTTCATCAATAAATCTGTTCAATGACAGATTAATAAGCATTCCTGATAAAAAGTTACTGATCAATACTATAAATGCCCATTGCTATAATGTTGCACAAAAAGATCCCGTATATGCAAAAGCACTTCTTTCATCTGATATATTATTACCGGATGGGGTCAGTATTGTTTTGGCAAAAAAATTATTAAACAGGGAAATGATAAAAAAGATTGCCGGTGCGGATCTTTTTTATCATGAAATGAAAAGATTGAATGAGATATCGGGAAAATGCTTTTTCCTGGGAAGCAACAGGAATACTCTTGATCGGATTATTGATAACATAAGGCAGGAATTCCCAAATATCAGTGTATTCACCCATGCACCACCGTTTACTGAACATTTCTCCCCGAAAGAGTCTCAACTTATGATATCCGCAATTAATCAGTGCAAACCTGATGTATTATTTATCGGCATGACAGCTCCCAAGCAGGAGAAGTGGGCCTGCGAACACTTTGACAAGCTTGATGCGGGACATATTTGCAGTATCGGAGCAGTATTTGATATTTACGCAGGAAATGTCAGACGGGCACCTCAATGGATGATAAACTTGGGATTGGAATGGTTTCACCGTCTGGTAAAAGAACCACGGAGACTCTGGCGAAGGTATATACTGGGTAACCTTATTTTCATAGGTTATATTATAAGGGAAAAAACTTATCTGCAAAGAAGCAGGAAATCCTCAAAGGCATGGTTAATAAATAACATTCTGTTTTAGCAGTCTGTTAAAATCTTATTATGATATGAGAAAGATTTACTTGGTAAACCTTGTATTTTTTAAAATTATAAACCTATTAAGTGTTTAATTATGATTAAAGAACGAGAACCGGCACTGGAAAGGATGAGTGTCGTGGTCCAGGTGATCTGGACAGTCATTTGTTATTATTTCATAATATGGATTTCAGGAATTGTTTCTATAAACAATTTTTTCAAAATTAAGGAGCATTTGATAATTGCCTTTATAATGATACCGGTCTGGTTTACTCTGTTTGAGCTTTTCGAAATGGGTAAAATGGCACGTATCCAAAGATACAGGAATATCCTGAAAAAATATTTCATTGCTATCTCAATCGGATCATTAATTTTTCTGTTTTTATCAGAGTTATTTGACTATCAAATGTTTTCGGCAAATATTATCATACAGTTTGCAATTCTGAATTTTTTCGTCCTCTCAATACAAAAGATAGCAGGAAGAATGATACTCAGACAATTCCGTAAAAGAGGATATAATGCCAGGATCATTCTAATAATTGCGGAAGAATCGACAATTCCTTTTATCAGGCAAATCATTGAAACCCCGGAATGGGGGTATAGAATATGGGGAATAATTACCGATTCTGAATCAGTGAAAAAGGAATTCGAAAACATGTTTTATATTTATCCCGAAACCAGTGATTTCCCCAGACTGCTTGATGAATCAATCATTGATGAAGTTTTCTTTTGTAAAGATGAATTTAATACATCACGTATTAATAAATTGATTGATGCATGCCGGGAAATCGGAGTAAGTTTCCATCTTCACAGCAATGCACTTGCTTTCCAGGGATTAATACCCCGGCCATCATTTGTGAACAGGCAATTATTCCTTTCATTTATGAATACGCCTGACAATTATTATGCACTCAAAATAAAGGGAGTTATAGATTTCTTCATGGCAATAACGATACTAATCCTGGTTTCACCATTAATGTTTATAATCGGACTGTTAATTAAGCTCGAGGATGGTGGCCCCGTCCTATTTAAACAAATAAGGATCGGAAGACACGGACGACTTTTTAAATGTATAAAATTCAGGACAATGGTAGTGAATGCAGAAGAGTTAAAAGAAAAACTTATGGAACAGAATGAGCAGGACGGACCGGCATTCAAAATGAAAAATGATCCGAGAATTACCAGGGTGGGAAAATTTTTACGGAAAACATCTCTTGACGAACTTCCACAATTCATAAATGTCCTGATGGGCGATATGTCAGTAGTCGGACCGAGGCCACCCATTCCGTCTGAAGTTAAAAAATATGAACGCTGTCTCACCCGAAGGCTTAGTGTCAATCCCGGCATAACCTGCATATGGCAGGTATCAGGCCGGAATAATGTCCCCTTTGAAAAGTGGATGGAGATGGACATGCAATATATTGACAACTGGTCGTTAGGACTGGATTTCATCATTATGATGAAAACAATTACCGTAATTTTTAATGGAAACGGGCAATAATTTTCACTCTTTATAAAAATAATATTTTACAAAAATGAAACCATATTTAGTAATTTTTACAGTATCTGCAATTATTATTCAGACCTCATGCAGAAGTGCCAGGGATCTTACCATGTTCCAGGATTTGCAAAACAATGTATCTTTAAACAATGTACCGGGGAAAGCTCCTGAGTATATAATAAAACCTTTTGATAATCTGTACCTGAACATTTTAACACTTGAACCTGAAATAAACGCACTGTTCAATCCGACGATGAGCAGTAACAGTTTTGGAGCAGGTACCCAACAGATGTATGGAGATCGTCCCAGCCAGTATATAAATGGTTATATGGTGCAGGCTGACGGAACAATTATTTTACCCATTCTCGGAAAACTTGAAGTTGCAGGATTAAATCTGGCCGAAGCCCGCTCAATGATAATGGAACGGGCGGAAGAATACCTGAAAGAACCAAATGTAAAAGTTAAAGTACTGAACTTTAAAGTAAATGTTACCGGGGAAGTCCGCAATCCCGGAATATATTACAATTATGAAGGTAACCTGAATGTTATAGATGCAATCAGTATGGCAAACGGAATAACAGATTTTGCTGACTTAAAGAACGTGTTGGTAATCCGCCACAACGAGAATTCAACAGAAACTTATAATCTTAATTTTTCCGA
>CAZJGI010000134.1:0-7449 GCA_964545315.1 uncultured Prolixibacteraceae bacterium | reverse complement strand
AGGACCCCATCCTTAAAAGGGATGTGCTCTACCTGCTGAGCTACTGAGTCATCCTTATTAACCTTTGTTTCTCAAAGGCGGGTGCAAAAGTAATATTTATTTTATTTCAGACAAACCATGTAATAAATTTCTTTGGTTTTTTACACCAATATTTACATACAGTAGCTATTATGAATAGTTTTTTTTCATATATAATTTGTCTTTTTTAAAATTATATCGTAGTATTGACACTGGATTTACAGGATAATTACCTTTTTATCTTTAATGTTATCAAATAATAACTAATAATCATTTTAAATGGAAAAAATATACCAAAAATCAGGTAATTTTATGTCTCGCCGTCACTTTATCAGCAGTATTGCACTAGCAGCCGCAGCTGTTCCCTTTTTTAATTCTTGTGATATAAAGGGCTGGCATATAGGCTGTTACACCCGGGCATGGGGATCCAGGAACTATCTTATCGCATTGGACGGTATGGTAGAATCTGGTTTCAAATATGCAGGATTAAGTACTCATGACAAAGGCAGGGTAGTTGATCGTGATACACCTGCTGATGTAGCATTCACCGTTGGAGAAGAGATCAGAAAACGAGGGCTGAGGCTGGTCACTTTATCAGGAGGATCTTTTGACGCAAATGCCCCGGTAGAGGAGGGTATAACCCAATTGAGGAATTTAATTGATAATGCAGTGAGATGTGGCGCTCCTGTGATCCAGCTGAACGATATTGCCAAACCGGAACTTGAACCCACTTTTTATAAAGTCATATCTGAGTGTTGTGATTATGGATTGGAAAAAAAGGTTTTAATTACCGTAAAACCCCATGGATCAACAGGAGCACAATGCCGTGCGCATGTTGACAGAATTAATAATAAGAATTTTAAATTATGGTATGACCCGGGAAATGTTGCTTATTATACTGAGGGCAAAGTAGACCCCGTGGACGATGCTGATTCTCTTGATGGAGTTGTAGTGGGAATGGCAGTCAAGGATTTTAAATTGCCAAAGAATGTTAATGTAACACCAGGAACAGGAATGGTTAATTTTGAGAAATTAATTGCCCGTTTGGTTCAGGGCGGCTTCACCGGTGGCCCGCTAATTATTGAATGTCTTGATACAGGAGAGGTGCCTTTTGTAAATGGCGAAGCCAGAAAGGCAAGGGAATACCTTGAAAGAATTACCGGTTAATAATTAAATAAATATAAATGTTTAACTAAGTTATATTCAAATGAAAACAAATCGCAGGGATTTCATTAAAGCAGCCGGGATATCAAGTGGTATTGTGGCAACAGGAGGTTTAGCTTCATGCAGTGGCGGGGGAACATCTGATTCAGAACTTACCCCTCAAATATGGGATATCTCTACCAATAAAGGTCAGCAGGTATTCAATATGTGTAATTATGCTGCTCCCAAACTCGATGTTATAAGAGTCGGCTATATTGGCATCGGAGGACGCGGCATGGCAGCAGTAAAGAGAATGGCTTTGCTGGAAGGAGTGGAAATTAAGGCTTTAAGTGATTTGCATATGGACAGGATAGATGAGGCAAAAGCCTATCTAAAAGGTATGGGAATGCCTGAGCCTAAAGGCTATGCAGATGGAAGCCAGGAGTTATGGAAAAAGATGTGTGATGATGAGGAACTGGATCTGATTTATGTTGCGACGCCAAGGGATTTACACCCTTCGATGTGCGTCTATGCAATGAATAGCGGGGCTCATGCGGCAACTGAAATCCCGGCTGCCCGAACTATGGATGAATGCTGGTCATTGGTTGAAACTTCGGAGAAGACCAAAAAACATTGCAGTATGATAGAAAACTGTGTATATGATTTTTGGGAACTGCTTATTTTAAATATGGCCAGGCAGGGTTTTTTTGGGGAAATAATACATGTTGACGCAGCATATATATCAAATCAGATAAATACAAATTTGCGCAAAGACCTTGAGTGGCGTACCAGAGAATTTATTAACAGGGATGGTAATATTTATCCTACCCATGGTTTAGGACCTGCCTGTCAGGTGCTTAATATTAACCGCGGCGACAGGTTGGATTTTATGGTATCTATATCTTCAGCTGACTTTACAATGGGTAAAGAGATCGAGAAACGAGCCAAAGAGGATGATTATTACAAACAATTTATTGGCCAGTGGAAGCTTGGTAATGTAAATACCTCGGTCATCAAAACTGTAAACGGTAAAACTATTAAGCTGCAGTATAATGTTGGGAATCCTCGTCCTGGCTCACGTATTCACTGGGTGGTTGGATCAGAAGGAATTGCCAAGAAACAACCTTCACCTTCCAGAATATCTTATGGGGGTAAAGGCTGGGTAAATGATGAAGAGTTGAAAGCCCTGGAAGAAAAATATACACCACCTATCGTGAAAATCGCCGGAGAAATGGCTAAAAAAGTTGGTGGCCATGGCGGTATGGACTTCCTGATGCAATGGAGGCTTGTTGATTGCCTTCGCAATGGATTGCCTCTTGATATGGATTGCTACGATGCTGCAGCATGGAGTTCAATAGTTCCTCTTAGCGAATGGTGTGTAGCTAATAATTCTGTGCCTGTGAGAATCCCGGATTTTACAAGAGGCGCCTATAAGACAAATGAACCACTCGATATTGCAATGGCTAAAGGCGGAGGTACAACTGCAATTAAGAAGACTGTCAAATTTGATGACGATTACTTTTAGTATGCCTGAATGTTGTGCCACTATTTAATTATGGAAAGTTGTGGCATAACATTATTTTATTAGTTATCAGATAATATTTAATAATACCTGAAAAAGATTCAGGGATGTTAAATTTATTATGCATTTTAAAATTTTATTTTATGGAAAATAATTTATCCAGAAGGGACTTTATAAAGCAGGGTGCCATAATAACTTCAGGGCTAAGTGTTTTGCCCGAGTCTTTAACAATTCTAAAGAAAGGAAGGGCTTTGGGTGCAAATGATCGTATCCGAATTGGTATAATTGGTTGCGGGTCAAGAGGTAATAAGGTGTATATGAATGGTATACATAAGCATGCGGAAAAAATGAATGCTGAGGTTGTGGCTTTATGTGATCCATGGCGTTTATCAAGGGAGCAGACCAATGTTCAGGTGAAAGATTGGTATGGCCATGATGCGAAGCAATTTGTATCATACAGGGATCTTTTAGAGATGAAGGACCTTGATGCAGTTATGATAGCATCGCCTGACCATTTGCATACGACCCATCTCGAAGCTGCCGCAAGGGCAGGTAAGCATGTTTATGTTGAGAAACCCCTTGCGATGGAAATGAAGAAACTAACAAGCGCGGTTGATGCTGTTAATGAAGCTGGAGTTGTTGTCCAGATAGGGACACAGCTACGCAGCCTGCCTGGAATAATCGGGGCCCGGGAATTGTTCAGACAGGGTAAAATTGGAAAATTGTCGCGTGTGGAAGAGTGCAGGAATAGTTCAAGGCCATACTGGTACGGTTATCTCAGGGATGTAAAAGAGGAAGATGTTGACTGGAAAGAATTTCTTGGAGACAGGCCTTACAGGCCATTTAACCCTGATGTATATTCTGCATGGTACGGATATTATGAATTTTCGCACGGGCCGATCCCAAATTTAGGTGCCCATTTTATTGATATTGTTCACTTTGTTACCGGAGCAGGATTCCCTGAATCATGTGTATGCCTGGGAGGCATATACACCTGGAAAGATGAGCATAAATTTTCTGCACCGGATTGTATCCAGGCAACTTGGACTTATCCGGAAGGTTTTCTCGTCAGCAGTTCAAATAATCTGGGTAACGGAAATGGTAGTGTAAGAAACTTTTATGGGGATAAAGGTATGATCAGGATGAGTAACTGGAATGAACCGTTTTACAGGAGTGAAGGGTCACCACGTGGTGATAGCTCCGAAAAGGGAGAAACACCAATCACCCCCCAAGAGGTCCCGGATCACTTTTTAAACTGGTTGCAATGTATCAGGAACAATGAAAAAACAATCGCTCCTATTGAAGCCGGATATCAGCATGCAGTGGCTGTATTGATGGCTATGAAATCATTCGAAACCGGAAGGAAAACGACATACGACCATAAAAGAAGAAAGATTTTAACCGTATAAGATTTTAGGAATACATAAGTTTTAAAATTAGTTTAATTATGAAAAAATACAACGTAGGTATTATTGGTTATAGCTGGGCAGCGGGTGCCCATATTGATGCTATTAACCATACCTCATTAGGACAGGTAACAGCTTTATGTTCATCGAGAAAGCTTAATTCAGCTGTAATAAGTGCAAGACACGGAAGTGAGATCAAATGTTATACTGAACTGTCAGAAATGCTTGCTGATCCCGAATTGCATATCGTTTCGATCTGCAGTTATCCTGCAGACCATGCCCGGCAGGCAATCATGTGTGCAGAAGCAGGTAAACATCTGATCATTGAAAAACCTCTTGCGCTTAAGTGGGAAGATTGCCTTGCAATTAAGGATGCTGTTGATAAAGCAGGTGTTCGAACCTGTGTATGTTTTGAATGCAGGTTCTCGAGCCAACTTGAGGCTACTAAAGCTCTTATTAACAGTGGATTGTTGGGCAAGATTCATTATGGTGAAGTTGACTATTATCATGGTGTGGGTCCCTGGTATGGCCAGTTCCGCTGGAATATTTATAAAGATACTGCCGGCAGTAGTCTCCTATCAGCAGGATGTCATGCTTTGGATGCTTTAATGTTGTGTATGGGGCATGAGGTCGAATCAGTTTGCAGCTTCGCAACTAACTCAGCTAATGCCGATTTCTCAAAATATGAATATCCAACCTCTTCTGTAAGTATTATGAAGTTTAAGGATGGTAGTGTAGGAAAGGTAGCCTCCGTGATTGACTGCCTGCAGCCATACTATTTCCATATACATTTGGTTGGAAGTGAGGGAAGCCTTTTGGATAATAAATTTCATTCAACTAAGCTTAATGGATTGAATAAGAATAAGTGGAGTGATTTGTCAATGAAGATGCTTGACTCAGGTGATGTGTCAGACCATCCTTATCAAAAGCAGTTTGAAACATTCTTCCAATCAGTTGAAGAGGGAGTGGAGATGCCTTTGACAAGCCTGACAGATGCATTGAATACACATAAAGTCATCTTTGCTGCCGACCAGTCTGCTGATATGGGAGGGGTTAAACAATAGAGAAATCAGTATCTACATTAATTTATTAAAATAGAATTACCATGAGTAAAAGCGAAAATTCAGTTCCATTTCACAGGTTTATGGGATTTCCTGCATTTGTCGGATTACAAGCAGTTATATTACTTACTATAGCCCCGTTCATTCCATTTACTCCTGAAGCTATGGGAAAGGGATTATTGACCTGGGCTGCATTTCAGGCCTGGGCTATGTACTTTTTGGGAGGTGCCACAATCAATATGGCATTTAAAACAATGGCTGGTTATGTTGGTGGCATTATAGCTTCTGTTATATTAATAGAACTTGGTGGGGTATTCAGTGGTCTTGATGGTACAACTGTTGCCTGGGGCACTGTTTTAGCTGTATTTTTTGTCGCATTTCTTATCATTTCAGCAGACAGGGTTCCAAGTATTAATTTTTTACCTTCTTATTTTATCGGTTCAGGAGCCTATTTTGCAATAATTACTTATGTTCCGCAACCGGAGTCAATCGGTTCTTGCTCATGGTATTTTCAGGTTGCCGTCCCATTACTTATTGCCTCAGTTGTCGGTTTGATTTTTGGTTGGGTTACGGTATATTTTAAAGTTTGGTTTGATTCACGTAATGCAAAAAAATAGATATATTTTTTTTGTGGGTTGAAGAAACAGAAACGTAGAGAGATCACATCCAAAACTTACAGGAATAGTTAAAGCATTATTATATGGTAATACTTTAACTATTTTTTTATTCCAATATTGGGTAATATTGCTCCATTGCTTCTCTGTATTTGTCCATCAATGCTTTATTAAGGTCTAGCGGAGGTTCAGCATCCTCCGGGAGGAATGATTTGTATGGATGTTCTTTACTGTAATCCTCAAATTCTTCTTTTAATTTTTTTAGTTCATCAGGCTGGGTAAGCAGGTCGATGGCAGATGCGGCAATTGCTTTAGCTCCTGCGTTAAGGCCTTTCCATGCTGTAGACCCGTAATTGGCAGCAACAGCAGACCAGTGATGTGATATAGAACCGGGAACCCTTCCGGGGAAGAGTATGGTTGCGGTCGGAGCCACTAAAGTAACATCTCCTACATCAGAAGACCCTCCACCAACGAATGGCCCTTCGGGCGCATTGAGAGTATCTGTTTTTTCTTGCATACCTTTTTCTTCAGCCTCCAGGTTTTTTTGCATGATCCTGGCGAATTCATGCTCTTCGTCAGTCCATTTGGGCATACCGACAAGCTCAATATTTTTTTGAAAAAGCTCTGCTGCCGCTTTGTTGGCATGTCTCTGATGAATTGCAGTAAGACAGTTTATTTCAGTCAGTTCTGTGCCTGTAGCCAGCGCTGCTGCTTTGGCACAGTTAATTACCTGGTCATACATTTTTTCAACATTTTCATCATTGTTCCTGACAAAATACCATACGCTTGCTACATCAGGGACAACGTTGGGTGCTTCTCCTCCATTTATTATTACATAGTGCATCCTGTGGCCGAAATGTAAATGTTCACGGAGATAATTTGTGGCGACATTCATTAACTCAACAGCATCAAGGGCACTTCTTCCTTCCCATGCTGAGGCACCATGGGCAGTTTTTCCTTTGAAAGTAAAAATGGTTGAATATAGTGCACTTCCATAAACACCGTATCTCGTGCCAAACTGATTACTGCTATGATTATCAATAACTGCGTCCACACCTTCAAATAAACCGGCTCTTACCATATATGGCCTGCTGCATAATGTTTCTTCAGCAGGAGAGCCGAATACTTTAACAGTTCCTTTTATGTTATGTCTTTGCATCGCCTTTTTGATTGCAATGGCTGCAGATACAGCTGCGGTTCCCATGGCGTTATGACCACATCCGTGCCCCGGGGCTCCTTCAACTAAAGGAGCCTGGTGCGGAACTCCGCCTTTTTGAGAAAGCATGGGTAATGCATCATACTCTCCAAGGAGTCCTATAACGGGTTCCCCTGATCCATAGGTTGCAACAAAACATGTTGGCATACCGGCAAGTCCCTTTTCGACAGTGAATCCTTCCTCTTCAAGGGTTTTTATCAGAAGTGCTGAAGACTTGAACTCCTGTAGTCCTAATTCTGCAAATGCCCAGATTGCATCTGATATCTTTCCGAATTTTGCTATTGTTTCCTCTTCACTGAGGTAATCGAGTACTGTCTGCTTTTCTTTATAGATTTTTTTTGGTGTATCCTTTTGAGAATATACATTTACCGAACATACAGTAAGGAATAGCACTAAAAATAACTTATCTGAAATTTTCATCTGTTTAAAATTTTGTAATTACTTGTAAATAAATTAATTAAAAATTTGA
>CAZJGI010000133.1:0-7755 GCA_964545315.1 uncultured Prolixibacteraceae bacterium | reverse complement strand
AAATGGGTTAAATGAAAAGCCAGGCCAAAATATAAAAATCGCAAAACTTCCCATGCTTCCACTGCCTCGCAGCAATGCAGGTGCAAGTTTGCTGGCCGGGCTCCTGATGGGTAAATATTTGCACCACCTTCCTTTTCACCGTCAATTGGCAATCTATAAACTGTCAGGGGTTTCACTTCCGGCATCAACAGTAAACGGGTGGTTTAAGGACAGTTGTGACCTGCTTCGCGGTTTATACTATAAGTTAAAAGAGATTGTTCTTGCATCGGACTATATCCAGGTTGATGAAAGTACTGTTCCTGTAATAAACAATGAAAAGAAGCGGGCAGTAAAAGCTTATCTCTGGGTGGTGCGGTCTGTGATGGAGGACCTGATGTTTTTCCATTACGATAAAGGGTCCCGGGCGCAGAAAGTAATAATAGAGTTGCTTCATGATTACAAGGGTGCTGTCCAGACAGATGGTTATTCCGCATATTCAATATACGAGAACAAGAAAGGTGTTTTGCTTCTCGGTTGCTGGGCCCATGTAAGGCGCAAATATCTTGAAGCATTAGATGAAGATAAATCCGGGGCTGAATATGCTCTGAAACAAATCAACATGCTGTACCGGATTGAAACAATGGCCGATGAACAGGGCCTGGATTATCAGCAGAGGGCGGAACTTCGGGGCAGGTTGGCTTATCCGATATTATGTGCCTTTGAGAAATGGATTCTAAATTATTATCCGAAGGTATTGCCAAAGGGTAGGATGCACAAGGCTTTAAGTTACACTTATTCCCTTTTCCACCGGTTATCCAGGTATCATCTTGATGGCCGTTATAAGCCGGATAATAATCTTATCGAAAATGATATTAGGGGATTGGCCGTTGGCAGACGTAACTACATGTTTTGCGGAAATCATGATGCAGCCGAAAATGCAGCAATTATGTACTCACTGTTTGGATGCTGCAAGGCTTGCGGTGTCAATCCCAGGGAGTGGCTCACTGATGTGCTTTCAAGAATCCCGGCTTACAATAGTGATTACAGCAAAGATTTGGCAGAACTTTTACCTCATAATTGGAAAGCGTCCAGGAATCTTTAAAAAAATCCAACCACAGTACTAAAATATCCGGAATTTTGCGGAAAAATTAGAACTATTGCAGACTTTTCAATATCTGTGCTAAAAAATCCAAAACTTTCCGGATCCCTTTGGAAAATTTAGAAATGTATCAAATTTTAGGTTCAAAGTTGGATGTACCTGGCCGAATGCTTACGTTATTATTTATTTATGCAACATAAAATCTTTTAACAATGTTCTTAATGTTTTGAAGGATAAGTTCTTTCAGCCATAATGCTTTATTGTTGGTCCAACGTTGGGGGTGGAAGGTGAACATAATGTTGGGAGGGAGGGTGTTGATGTTTTTGATGATCTCACCGGTTGTCCTGAAATTAAAGGAGAAGCTGCTTTCCGTTTTATCGCGGATGCTGTATTTATGACCGTTCCACCGTCTTCCGGTATCCGTAAAATAGGCGGTTTTGTTAAAGTCAATATCGAAATAGGGTTCACCAATTATCCCCAGGTTCCGGTAGTTATATTTTTTCCATAGTTCCCTGTTGTCATATCTTGAAAGGGGGCTTCCGTGCATGCAGATAGTATCTATCGGAACAACAGACCTCATTTTTTTCAGATTATTGACAAAGTCATTGAATGCCAGGTCTATATTGCCGTTACATGTATCCATATTTTCATAGTGGTATCCAATTTCATGGCCCAGGTTTGATATTTCCCTGATAATTTTTTCATCATAGCTTTTTCTTACAACTCTGAAATAATAGCTTCCCTTTATTTGCATTTTCTCCTGTATCCTGGCAAACAAAAGGCTGTTTTCAGGAAGTGCGTCCACATCATGACGGAGGATGATAAATTTTGCAGGTAAGGAATGGTTGTTTCTCTCTGTTTCTGTTTGAGGACTTTGAGTATGCCCGGATGTAACGGTTATATTTTGGGATTTTGATGTTGTAGATTGAAAACTCATATAGTCTCTGAAAGTAAGGAATGCATACCCGGCATTTTGCAGAGCTTTCAGGAGTTCGGTGTATTTATTGACAGTGAAATCCAATGTTGTGATATTTTACTTTTTCCGGATAATCATCTCAGGGTAACCACGGATTGAAATGGAGGATATTAACCACGAATTACACGGAATAACACAGAAAAGATTAACTAAGGAAGAATATTAACCACAGATTGCACGGATTAACACGGATTTTATTAATAATAAGAACTAAAAATTGATTCAACCTGGAGGACTATGTCTTTAAATAAATAATACTATAAATCTTTTTTCCATGTACCGGGATTATTTTTAAGCAAAAATGAAGGTTAAAAGCCTATTACCGTTTATTGGCGAAAGCTCTGTGAATAATATTTACAAGTACAAAGATCAAAGTACCCAATAGAACCCCGGCTCCGTTTGCTATCAGGTCGTTTATGTTGAACCGGCGCCAGGGGAGGATCAACTGAAGAAGTTCAGTGCCAAATGCAAAAAGCAGTCCCGGTATCATCCACATCCACATATTTTTTTTCATTAGGAAACCAAAGAAAGCCCATGGAATGAAAGTTAGGATATGAAAGAAATAATCACCCCGGAGATGAACTACTGTGATATCGTTAAGAGACCCTGATTTGTTGATAGGAAGAGTGATCAGAAGGATTATGGCAAAAAAGTAAAGCCAGAAGAGGGGATGAATATTGTTGATTATGAATTTCATTGTTTGTAATTAAGTATGGCTTTCAGGCATCTTTCTGCTGTATTTCCATCCCAGAATTCGGGTTTCTGCGGCTCTCTTTTTCTATTTAATGCCTGGTAATAGTTTTTTTTAATATTCTCTATATCATTACCTGTTAGGATACAAGTACCTCCATTTTGGCTAAGTGTTAAAGGTCTTTCAGTGTTCCAACGTAGAGTAAGACACGGTGTACCAAGAACTGTGCATTCTTCCTGTAATCCCCCGCTGTCAGTAAGCATAATACGCGCGCCCATATTCAGGCGGAGCATATCAATATAGCCTAATGGCTCCAGAAGAATTATATTTTCATGGGAACTTATTTCGTTAAAAAAATCGAAATGTTTCAATTGTTTTTGTGTTCTTGGGTGTATAGGCCAGATCAGAGGTAATTCTTTAGCTGCTTTATCCATTATGAATCGAATAATTGATTTCAAAACATTTTTATCATCTACATTAGACGGGCGGTGCAATGTCATCACGGTAAAATTACCGTCTGAGGGTACCCTGGCTTTCAATACATATTTTTTCAGAAGATTATTTCTTATAATTTGGTTTATTTGCTTTTTTCTAGCCTTATTTTTATTTGCTTCTAAAGTATCGATCATGATATTTCCTACAAAAACAATTTTGTGAGCAGACACTCCTTCCTTAATTAGGTTTTCAATTGCCAATTTGTCTGGTGTCAATAATAGATCAGCGAGCCGGTCAGTTACAATACGATTAATCTCTTCAGGCATAGAGAGGTCACCTGATCTTAGTCCTGCTTCTATATGGCAAATATGAGTTCCTTCCTTTTTTGCTGTTAACGAACAGGCTAAAGTGGCATTTACATCTCCTACAACCACTACCCAGTCGGGCTTTTCTTTTCTTATTACTTTTTCAAATGCCATCATTGTCTGTCCGACCTGTTCCGCATGTGTTCCGGAACCTATACCAAGATGAATATCGATTGCAGGAATATCTAATTCTTTAAAAAATGCACGTGACATCCTGTCGTCATAGTGCTGGCCGGTATGCAGTAAAATATTATGAATATTATTATCTGAAATATTGTTATATTTTTCAATTTCCCTTATAAACGGGGCAATCTTTACAAAGTTTGGCCGGGCGCCAACGACTGAGATTATTTTCATTTAATATATTTTAAAGACACTGGTTTGTGATGATTTCCTAATCTTATAATACATAATGTTGTTATATCACTGATTAAAAATATCACAATTCATAAATGCTGCTTTTTACAAAATTGATGCAGATTTATTTATATTTATGAAGAATTGAGTTTATTATTTTCAATAGTTCATGGAAGACTTGATTGCTTCTTTCCAGCTGAGAATTATTTCTTTTAGCATTTTTCACATATTGGAATATCTCCTCCGGATTTCTTGATGTAAATTCCCAGCCTCTTTCCTGCATTATTTTATCAACTGTAAGAAATGTTTTTCCGGGGAAAAAGCTGACTGCGGGTGTACCGAGCAAAGCTGCTTCACGGGCAAATGTACCGGCGCCTGTCAGCATTGCTTTTGTATAATAACATACATCTTTCCCGGAAAGAACCTTATCTGGGATAAATATGTTATTATATCCTTTAGCATAAGCCAGCTCTTCTTCGTACCTCGGGAGGAACAGAATATTTTCATCTTTAAATACCTTAAACAGTTCCGGAACAATTGTTTCCGCGGCTTCAGGCACATAGTTTGCTTTTAGGTTTTCAGGACGGATTGTTATAAACTCCCTGAATGGCAGATTTTTCAAAAAATCCGGATCAGGTGTATAGTATGCCAGGTAAATATCCTCTTTGAAACCATTGTAAAGATGAATCTGACTTTTGTCTACTCCAAAATGTTTTATTACTTTTTCGTATTGAAAGTAGTATGGAAAAACAAAATGCGTACCTAATTTATATGAATGCCATTTATATGATGTGTCATTATCGGTAAATACAACTGATGGTTTTTTTCGCCATGCACTCACAGGAGTGGTGTTCTGGCCTCCTATACCAAAAGAAATATCAAATTCCGGCACCTGGTTCAACAGATTTTTTATCCGCACAACCAGCCCAATTACTTTTTTAAATCTGTTTTTTCCCTTGTGGCTACCTGTTAAAATATAATCAATTCCATAAAATTTTAACAAAGGTATCGTCTCTGAAAAATCTCTTGCTGTAACAATAATCTCATGTTCCTGCTTCAGATAATCTATAATTGGAGCAAAGAAGTGTACATGCGGTGTATTGGTTATATCAAACCATATTTTCATTCGTTTAAAATTTTTAATTACTGGTTAATAAATTAATTAAAAATTTGAGAATCCCGATTTTAATCGGGAGAACCGTTCGTTCCTCACTCTCGCATATTCTTATTTTAATCATATTTTTTTGTGTTATTTTTGATTAAAAAAGAACATGCTCGTTTCATCTCACTATATTATAATTGCATGTGTTGGAACTCGTCGTTTACAATTTTTATACTGTTTGTACTATTATAGTACATGACAGGTTTCATTTTATTGTTGTCCAAAGGTTTTTATTACCCGTGCAGGAACACCCACTGCTATTGAATAAGGGGGGACATCAGAGGTAACAACCGCACCAGCACCAATTACAGCGCCTTCTCCAATTGTTACCCCGGGCATGATAATGGCGCCGATTCCAATGTGGGCGCCATCTTTTATGGTAACTTTTGCGGTTTTCAGGGGACAATCCATTACAGGCTTCCCTACCTCATAAAAGGCCAGATCTCTTTGATGGCACAAGATCATAACACCTGCAGTAATCCATACATGCCGCCCTATCTCAACCAGTTGGGGATAGCCGTCATCAATTTGAACAGTTCTGCTTATTTTAGAGCCTTTCCCTACTTTTACACCCCGTAACCTGTGCAGAAATGTTGTAACCTGTGCCGGAAATGTAAAAGGAATTATTATACTGATGAGCCTGATCCACAATCCCTTTAAAATGTATAAAGGAGTATGATGATTTTTAGTCATGATTTGGTGCGATTTAATATTTTACTATCCTGATGATCCTAAAATATTTTCCGGAGTAATTTGTAACAGATTCAGCTATTTAAAGATAAGGTTTCAAATATTTCATTCCACTGAGCAGTTGCAGATTGATAAGAATGATACTTTATGATTTTTTCTCTGGCTTTCATTTTCATCCTGTCAAGTAATTCATCATTTGCCGCAAGGGCACGATTCATCGCCTCTGCAATTTCTTCAACGCTGGTTTGTGAAAATGTAAAACCAGATTCGTTATCGGTGACAATATCTCCAATGTTACCTGTCAGGTTGGTAATTGGAACAGTTCCACAGGCCATTGCCTGCATCATAGCTGTAGGTAATCCTTCGGTAGTAGAGGCCATGGCCAGGAAGCGGGATTGTTGCAACCATGGCAAAGGATTGTCTGTAAAACCTGCAAAATGAATCATTTTGTTTAAGTTAAGATCATTTACTAAAGCTGCAAGATTATCACTTTCGGGACCGTCGCCGACAATTACCATTTTATGATTTTTCACTGGTGAAATTGAATTAACAAGACGATGAAATGCACGAATAATAACATCAACATTTTTAATTGGTGCAAGTCGCCCCAGGAAAATAAAATCATAGCTTTTAGCTGTATTGTGATCAGGAACAAAATATTTTGTGTCAATAGTACTGTGCAGGACTCTAAATTTGTGTCGGAGTTTTGGAAAGTGCTGTTGCCAGAATTCCACTGAACGGCTTCCGGGACAATTTATCTGAACGGCATGTTTGAATACCATCTTTAATAAATTCCGGAACAGCCTATTTTCAGATTTATACTGAATCTGCAGTCCGGTCTGACAAACAATGTAAGGCGTTTTAGTGATATAGCCTGCCAGAGCAACATAAAAAGCATAGGGAATTATATGATAGCCGATAAGCAGAGCCGGCTTTTGTCGTATAGTTTTCCATGTTAATAATACAGGTACCGAAATAATACTAAGTAATTTATTTCTAAGTAATACAGGTAATATTATGTAGGAAAGTTTTGGCAATGCCGGGCCCCGTTGTTTCCTTATAAATAATATTAGTGAAACGCGATCAGATTGTGCAATAGGTACAATTTTGGCCTCTAAAGTGCCGGGGCCCATCAGTGCCGAAATTATAACTTTCACCTAATTGTATTATTAATGATCACACGTTGCTTACCGCTAACAGGAACCGGAATATCTTCTACATGATGAATTCTCACAGCCACTCCACTTCCACAATGATACTGCATTAACCGGGATATTTCCTTTTCATGTGTTTGATTATATTCCGGGGCCGGAATGATATTTACATCAACTGAAGTCAAGTCGTTTTGGATCATCTGCCACTGAATTAATGGAAAATTTCTTAACATTGTGTTAAAGGCAGGTCCTCCCAGATTAATTCCATTTTGAAAATGCAATATATCCATTGTCCTGCCCAGAATCCCTTTAATACGCGGCAGGTTACAGCCACAATCACACCTATTGTAATTAAAAGTATTTTCTATCACATCTCCTGGCTGATACCTGAGTAACGGCATTGCATAATTTGTGAGGCTGGTAAGGGTCAGTTCTCCCGGCTCACCAGGTTTGGCCGGTTTCCCTGTAACAGTGCAAACTTCCCAGACAGCACTTTCCATTGACACATGAAAGCCATTTTCTGCCGGACATGTATTTGCACTTCCGCCTCCGTCAGCACATCCATAGGAATCAATTATTACAGGATTAAAAGCTTTTTTGATATCTTCTTTATAAACAGGTTGCAATACTTCGGCTGTAGTAATAACATGGGGTATGTCAAGCTTAATATTATTTTCTGAACAGAATCTTGCAAAAACAGCAATGGAGGAGGGATAGCCCCGGAGGCACCTGATTTTTTTTGTGGAGATGGTCCGGGCAAATTCCGATAAAATTGAATTATGCATATGAGAAGTGGGCATGGGATACAAATTATTCAATCTGTTCCATACGATTCGTTGCATCCCCG
>CAZJGI010000132.1:0-7759 GCA_964545315.1 uncultured Prolixibacteraceae bacterium | reverse complement strand
CAATGATGAACGGGATTGATAAGATTGCCGGATCAGATGTGCAGTTTATCTGGCAAACCGGGTCTATCTACTACAAAGAGATGTTAACAAAACTGGAAAATAAAATTCCGGGCAATCTGAAAATAGTTGAATTTATTTCACGTATGGATTATGCATATTCAGCAGCCGGAGTGATAATATCCAGGGCAGGGGCAGGTACTATTTCTGAGCTATGTGTAGTTGGAAAACCTGCAATCCTTGTGCCTTCACCAAATGTGGCCGAAGATCATCAGATGAAAAATGCATTGGCCCTTGTTGAAAAAGAGGCTGCGGTGATGATACCTGACAGGGAGATTAACGATAAACTGATTGACGAAGCAATAAGATTAATAAACAGCCCGGATGAATGTATCAGGCTTTCAGAAAAGATTAAGATGCTGGCCAGACCTGATGCTACACGGCTTATTGTTGATGAAGCAGAAAAAATACTTAAGTGATGAAAGTACTTGAAAATATTAAGAATGTATATTTCCTGGGGATTGGCGGTATAGGGATGAGCGCTCTTGCCAGATACTTTAAGTTTACAGGCAGGAACGTTGCGGGGTATGACCGGACACAGACTGTTCTTACAGAAGCTTTAAAGTCTGAGGGCATTGATGTCCACTATGAAGATGATATCCGGCAAATACCTTCCAGTTGGAATCCTCATGATACCCTTGCTGTGTTCACGCCGGCACTGCCGGAAGATCATAATGAACTGTCATGGTTCAGGGAGAAACCGATAGGATTGCTTAAACGTGCGAAGGTGCTTGGAATGATCTGTAATGAGAAAAGTTGTATTGCAGTTGCAGGAACCCACGGAAAAACTACCGTAAGTACAATGATTGCCAGTATCATTAATAAAACAAGCCAGGGCTGCGGGGCATTCCTGGGGGGTGTGTCTAAGAATTTTGGCAGTAACCTTCTCCTCCCAAAGGAGGATTCACCCTGGATCGTTGCTGAGGCTGACGAGTTTGACAGGTCATTCTTACACCTTAAGCCTCAGATCGCAGTTGTGACCTCTGCTGATGCAGACCACCTGGATATTTACGGGAAGACAGAAAGAATGATAGAATCATTCGAAAAGTTTATCTCTCAGATAAAAGACGGAGGCATGCTTATCATCAAAAAGGGGGTAGCCATTAATACTGAAACAACTGATGCCAGGGTATACACTTATTCACTTAATGACAGTACTGCCGACTTTTATGCAGATAACCTGAGGCTGACAAGCCTGGGGGGAAGTTATATTTTTAACCTGCATACTCCTGAAGGAATTATCAATGACTGCCAAATGAGTTATCCGGGGCTAATCAATGTGGAGAACGCGATAGCTGCCTCGGCTGCTGCTCTGTTGGCAGGAGTGGATGCTGAGAATATTAAATCAGGACTGGAAGATTATCTTGGCGTCATTCGCCGTTTTGATGTCAGGTTCCGTAACCAAAATTATTTATATATAGATGATTATGCGCATCACCCTGAAGAGCTTAAAGCAGTGATCACATCTGTTCAGGCTCTTTACCCCGGGCGTAAGGTTACAGGTATATTTCAGCCACATCTCTATAGCCGGACAAGAGACTTTGCAGATGAGTTTGCCCTGAGCCTCGATTTGCTGGATGAAACAATCCTAATTCCAATTTACCCTGCACGGGAAGAACCAATTCCGGGTGTCTCCTCTGAACTTATTTATGATAAGATGGATGCTGAAAACAGGTTTTTGATGATGAAGGAAGAGGTGGGCAGATTTCTTGAAAAACATGATACTGATATTGTAATTACTTTGGGCGCAGGAGATATTGACAGTATAGCTGAAGAGATTATTGATGTTTTAAAAAATAAATCAGATGCTTCGTAAACTATTTCACATAGCAAGTATTTTGATATTGGCAGGTTTTGTCATCGTTACCTTGTCCTTCACATCAAGAGAAGGCAGGCATACTGCATGTAATGACATTGAAGTTATTTTCAATGAAAAGGACCAGATAAGGATAAGCAGTGATGAAATTGTGCGGCTTGTTAAAATTGCTGACAGCAAAATCATAGGGAAAGAGCTAAGAAGGATTAATGCTGATCATATTGAAAAGGAGATAGAAAAGCATCAGGCTGTCATGAATGCCGAAGTATACAAAATAACAGCAAAAGACACTGCTTCCTATTCCGGTATACTGGGTGTCAGGATAAATCACAGGGTACCGGTGGTCAGGATCATGTCATCATCGGGAAGTTATTATCTTGATAAATATGGAGAGAAGATACCTGTTTCGATATATTATTCTGCCAATGTAATGGTTGTGACTGGCAGTTTTTCGGATAAATATGCAAAAGAAAAAGTGCTTCCTTTTATTCTGGACGTGGGTAATGATCCTTTTTGGAAAGCACAGACAGGACAGGTTCATGTTGAGAATGAAAATGAGGTACTATTAACCCCCCTGGTAGGAGATCATCTGATTGAGTTGGGATCTCTTGAGGACTATGAACAGAAGCTTATAAATATGAAAGCATTTTATAAACAGGTACTTGCGCAAAATAATTGGAATAAGTATGGTCGGATTTGTTTAAAATATAAGAATCAGGTAATTGCAAAAAAAAGATAGACATGGCTTCAAAATCAAATTTTACAGTAGTTCTTGACATAGGCACATCAAAGATAACTGCCCTTGCCGGCATCATAAACGAAGATGGCAGGATTGAAATCCTGGGCGCTGCCAAAGTGCCTGCAAATGGCATAAAGCGTGGTGTTATCTTGAATATAGATGAGGCTGCGGCTTCTGTTGCAAAGGTTTTGTCTGAACTAAGCGGGGTTACGGACTCCAAAATTTATAAAGCTGACATAGCTTATGCAGGCCAACCGGTTAGGATTTATGACCATAAAGGATACAGGTTTACTTCAGGTGATGGTGTGGTGACCCAGTCTGATGTGAATGAACTGTTCAATGAAGCCAAAAATATCAGGTTGGAAGAGAATTATAAAATTCTTCATATTATTCCACAGGGATACCTTATTGATGATGAGATCAAAGAGATCAATCCTGTTGGCATTTCGGGCCGGAAAATTGAAGCAGGCTACCGGTTGATCACCGTTCCTGAAATGCATTTGATCAATTTTCGCAGGGTAATGGAGAAAGCAGGAGTGGAAATGGGGGATGTCGTGTTTTCACCAATAGCAACATCAGAGGCTGTACTGACCGGCGATGAAAAAGAGATGGGGGTGATCCTGCTTGATATCGGTGCGGGAACGACCAAATTATCAGTCTATAACGAAGGTGTATTGATACATACTGCTGTTATCCCTTTTGGAGGGAATGCATTGTCTAAAGATATCAGGGAAGGGTGTTCCATTTTACCTAAATGGGCTGAACAGTTAAAAGTACAATACGGTGAGGCACTCGGTGATTTTGCGGACGGACAGAAGATCGTGACCATACCCGGACATAGCGGATGGGAACCGAAAGAGATATCATTTAAGAGCCTTGCATTTATTATTCAGGCAAGGCTGGAAGAAATTATTGATAATGTATGTTTTCAGATAGAGAGATCAGGTATTGCCGGGCAGTTAGGTTCCGGAGTAGTCATTACAGGAGGCACAGGAAAAATGAGAAATTTTGTCTCTCTTGTGAAATTCAGGACCGGCATGGATGCACGACTGGCTTTTCCTGTGTTAAGGCCTGCGGGCGTTAATAAGGATTTTGCCTATTCTGATTATTTTACTGCTTTGGGATTATTGAAACTGAGCCTTGAAAAGACAGATTCTGTACCCCGGGTAAAGAAGAAAAAGGTAAAGAAGAAAAAAGAAGGAGGTTTTTCTCCCTGGCTGAAAGGAGTTGTGCAGGGAGTTCTTGACTATGTTGATGATGATGAAGATGTAGCACTTAATTAAAAATAATGATATGGCCGAACTAGTAAATTTTCAATTTCCACGAACTTCATCTTCCATAATAAAAGTAATAGGGGTAGGAGGAGGTGGCTGCAATGCGGTCAATCATATGTTCGGGGAGGGAATCGCCGGTGTCGATTTCATAATATGCAACACTGATGCGCAGGCACTGGAGAGCAGTCCTGTACCTGTAAAAATACAGCTGGGGGTGACACTGACCGAAGGAAGAGGCGCAGGTAATATGCCGGAGATGGGAGAAGAGGCTGCCCGGGAAAATTTTGAGGACATAAGAAATGCCCTTCAGCAAGATACGAAAATGCTCTTTATCACTGCCGGAATGGGAGGAGGTACAGGAACAGGTGCAGCTCCCGTGATAGCCAGCCTTGCCCGTGAACTTGATATTCTGACTATTGCAGTAGTTACAATCCCCTCACCCGCGGAGGGTAAAAAGCGTTTCGGACAAGCTATGGAGGGAATAAAAAAACTCGGCGAATATGTCGACAGCATGTTGGTAGTCAGCAACCAAAGACTACATAATATTTTTGGGGACCTTCCTGCCCGACAGGCATTTAAAATGGCTGACAATATCGTGGCAACAGCAGTTAAAGGAGTGGCTGAAATTATAACCCTTCATGGTAATGTAAACATCGATTTTACTGATGTCTATACAGTCATGCATAAGAGTAATGTCTTTATAATGGGTACAGGTATCGCACAGGGAGAAGGAAGGGCATTGAAAGCTGTTAACATGGCACTGGAATCTCCCCTGCTCGACAGTAACGATATTTACGGCACAAAAAATATCCTGTTAAATATTATTTCCGGAAAGGATGAAATAACTATCGGAGAAATAGGGGAGATCATCGAAACCCTGCAGGAAAAAGCCGGACAGGAGGCTGATATAATATGGGGGAATGGATATGATGAATCACTGGGTGATAACGTTAGCGTTACAATATTGGCTACAGGATTTGTTACTAATCCTAATAAACAGTTCCAACCTAAAAAAGAACCGGAAAAATTCAGTCTTGAAAAGGAGGAGGAGATAACCGTTAATGAAGGCACAGATAAAATATTTGAAGTCATTATGCCGGCAAATGAAGAGGAAAGGGAAAAAGTGAACCAAAAGAATAAGGAATATAATCCTGAGGTGACTTACGAAAAGAAGAAAAAGATCAGGAGAAACAATGAAAAGTCATTCTTCTCATCAAAGAGAAAAAAGGATAGAAAAAAAGTGGATGAACCTGTCGCTGAAAGTAATATTGACAATTGGTTTTACAAAAATTTCGGGTTGGGGAAATTTTTTGAAGACGATGACCAGCCAATGGAAGAATAATCTCTTTTATTAATTTTTATGGTTAAAAAAATGAAAGAAATGAAATTAAATAAGAACATATCTGATAATCCCGGTGCTGAAATAAAAGTTGTTGGTGTAGGAGGTGGGGGCGGTAATGCAATTAATTATATGTTCAGACAGGGGATACGGGATGTTGACTTTATAGTATGCAATACTGATGCCCAGGCATTAAATGCGAGTCCTGTTTTATGCAAGGTTCAACTGGGAGCTTCCCTGACAGAGGGAAGAGGGGCCGGTAATAAGCCAGAGACAGGCAGGGAGGCGGCGCTGGAAAATATTGAAGATGTTAAAGAGGCACTTTCCAGGAATACAAAAATGGTGTTTATAACTGCAGGAATGGGAGGAGGGACAGGTACAGGAGGCGCCCCGGTTATCGCTGAGGCTTGCAGTAAACTGGGATACCTGACGGTGGCTATTGTAACCATCCCGTTCAGAAATGAGGGAAAAAGAAGAATTAATCAGGCTATTGAAGGTATTAAAGCGCTGGAAGACCACGTTGATGCATTGCTTGTAATTAATAATGAGCGAATAAGGGATATGTATGGCGATTTTGGTATATCCGAGGCTTTCTCCAGGGCTGATAATGTTTTGGCAGCTGCCGCTAAAGGTATCGCAGAGATAATTACCGTTCCCGGTTATATTAATGTTGATTTTGCCGACGTGGAGACTGTTATGAGAAAGAGTGGACTAGCTTTGATGGGTACTGGTGTGGCCAGTGGTACTGACAGGGCTACTAAGGCTGTTGAATCAGCTTTGAACAGCCCATTGCTTAATAACAGTGATATAAGAGGTGCAAAAAATATTCTGTTGAATATTACTTCCGGAGAGCAGGAGGTGACGATGGATGAGGTGGGTAAAATTTCTGATTACCTGCAGAATATGGCAGGTTTCGATGCTGACCTTATCTGGGGCAATGGCAGGGATGAATCATTAGGTGAGAGTATTTCAGTCACTCTCATAGCTACCGGTTTTGGGAAAAGTTCCATTCCTGACATTACAGGTGAAAGGAAAATGACAAAAGAGTTTCATCATTTGAATGAACAAGGCCCGTCTTATAAAAAGGAGTATGAACCGGATAGTAAACTTAAATCAGGTGAAGGAAAAGCTATACACCAATCCGGTCAAAAGTCGATTTCTTTTAATGATGATGAAAACCAGCCTGAAGACCTGGACTTCGAAGTGCTGTATCCTCAAACAACAAAGGAGAGGAAAAAAACCTTAGATGATGCTAAAATTGACTACTCATCTGCATCAGATGATGAACTGGAGGAACTTGAAAATATTCCTGCCTATAAACGGAGACAACTCCGAATGAATGACCCGAAATATAAAAATAAATTTTCAGCTTTTTCAGTTACCGACGAAAACAGATTAAAAGATAAGAATTCTTATCTGCACGGTCAGGTTGATTGATCGTTTTCATTCATCATCAACGTCAACGTCACCGCTGTCATCATCTGCCATCTGGTCTGAAATGTGGTCCAGGTCGGCATACTTATCTTCATAGTCCTGCCTGACTTCATCTTTGAGGAAGCCGTCATCATCAAAGTCATCATCATCATCAACGATGGCAATGGCTTCATTTTCCGTCATCCTCAACATATAGTAAGTATCTTCCGTTTCAAAAGGAAGTGCTGTAACCTTAATTCCGTTTTTATCGAAAAAATGAATTAGATTATCGGCAAAACCATCGGAATATACCAGCTTGATCTGTTCCTGCAAGCTTTTATCAAGCTTGTTGTAATCTTTTATTACTTTAGGTTTGTTGGTCACCATAATATCAAAATATTTATAAAATCCCAACAATTTTAAACGATTGAAGGAATTCAAATGTTCTAATTCTTATACAATTTTTTATGTCAACACCTTCGATAATGACAACAACAAATAAATATTTTACTTTTGATATTTCCAAAGGATAGTAATTTTTTTTATAAATTTTTTACCCGTCTTAATTTTCCATAAATACAATGCTTGCTATCGCATCTGAAACAGGGTATTTCGGATTCAAAAAGGTCTGGCCCCGTGCATATTATGCCGCTCACCGATTTGACCGGATCCATCCATGAGGATGATGAGAGCTTAATTCCGCAAAACTTATCCGGCAAAAGTTTAAATATTTTTTGCTGCTCGGCAACATCCCAGTCGCAATATCCCGGTGAAAATGATGATGTTATATTTAATCCTTCTTCCCGCGCCTCTTTTTCCAACTTCATCCTGAGTTTTTCAGCACCTTTTTCAACGGCTACAGTGCCTGTCAGATCAGTTATGTAACTTTCAAGCTGATCTCCCTCACTTGCCTTTGTAGCTGTCAAATCAGAGACCCCGGGTCCGGCAGTACAGACAAATATTACAGCCGATACTGCATTTTTGAATTGTTCAAATGCGTACTTCCCCGGATAAAATATTTGATCTTGTATTCTTATCGATCTCTCATTTCTGTCGATTGAAATATCCGAAAATCTTTTATAACCTGCTGTTATTTTGATTATATCCCCGGCACCGGCTAG
>CAZJGI010000131.1:0-7766 GCA_964545315.1 uncultured Prolixibacteraceae bacterium | reverse complement strand
TATTGCCCAACTTGAATAAAAAGCGCCAAGGACAACCAAGCCTCCTGTAAAAACAAACCAAAACCATCCTACTGCCCTTCCAAGTGCATTTTTAGGGCTGGCATAAGCAATCCATACCAAAAAGGAATATGCAAACAAAGGATACCCAAATCCGCGTAAAGTATAAGTAGCAAGCATGGCACCCCAATGCAGTCCCGGAAGTGCATAGCCCACAAATCCAAACGTCCCTGCCAGATAAAGAAGCAGCCCTGCCAACATAGTTTTTTTAACACCTAAACCTTCAGCCAGAACACCTGACAACCAGGATGAAACAGCTATTACTATTCCATACATTGAAAACAGTGTTGCAGATTGCTGCATTGTAAGCCCTCTTTCAATTAGATAAGGACTAAGCCATCCCTGCTCCATTCCGTCACCCATCATGAAAATTAATATCCCAAGGTAACCCCATGCCAGTGGGCGTGGAATGCCGGCTTTTTCAAAAAAAGTATTTTTATTGCTTGTCATTTTTTTTTCTTTTAATGTTATTTTTTTTTGAATTTTAATTGGGCTTAATAACCGACCATATCTCCCGCGGCAGATCTGATTCAACAATATCGGGTTTGGTATTCAACTCCTCAATATATGCTTTCTTTCGATCTTCAGGAGACTTTAATCTATCATGGGTCGGTGCAAATGAAACCATACACCTGACACCCTTCGAATGTAATAACTCAACAATTTCTCTGTTTTTATCATTAATAGAGGGCCCAACGTAAGCTATCATGTTACTCCAGGGAACTCCTGAAATAGAAATGTCCTCGTATTCTTTCCAGTCACGTGCAAAAACCGACAACATAGCGCCCGGAAGCCGGTCATAGTAATATCTTGCCTGGGCGCCGGTGTGAACAGTTACCATGACATAGTTCTCTGCTTTGTGTTTTTTTATCAAATCTATGATCATCCGGAAAGGAACGTCTTTCTTATCAAGGTTTATTACCGTTTTACCTTTACTCCAGATTATCACCTCTTCCAGGGTAGGTATTTTATATGGTGTAATATTGCCATCATGATCTTTAAGCCTCACCGGCTCAAGCTCTGCATAAGTATAATCTGACAATTTTCCGCTTCCGGATGTTGTCCGGTCAAGAGTAGCATCGTGCATTAATACAATTACACTGTCTTTTGTTAATCTCGGATCAAGCTCAAAAAATGCAGTCTGCTGACTAAGAACATCTTCCATAACTTCAACACTGTTTTCAGGAAAATTTCTTTCCCGTCCGCCCCTGTGGCCACTAATTATAATTGATCCGTCTCTTTTATAATTGAAAAAATCCTGAAGCTCACCTGTATTATTGAAGTTGATATAATGTGCTTCTTCCTGTGCATTCACCATGCATCCGGTAACCAGAACACTTGTTAATATAACCATTTTTGCAATGGTTAAAAATGATTTTATAAACATTGAGCTCGCTTTAAAAATTTAAAATTTTTATCTAATAATGTTTTTTTAAATGATTATAAATCAATTCAAAATTCCCTAAATTTGCAATAAAGGCACTTCCCACCCTTTTTAGATAAGGTTCAATATTGAAATTATTTTTGTCTTATGGAACTTTAACAATGCAATTATAAACAAAAAAAACAAATGAAACGAACATGAACTATTTTAAACGAATGAAGAGCAATAATTTAATCATTGTTATCTCACTAATTTTAATTCTTCCTTCATGTAAAAGTGACGACTATATTGTCTGGGTTGCTGATCCATGGCAGCAGATAATTCAATCCACGCCCCCCGGGAAACAGAAAGAGGCAGTTCTCAAATCCGCCTCAAATGAATATGAACCTTTCAGGTTAATAATTCACAATCAGAGTGATGATAGCCGGTTGGAATTAAGTGTTAAAGCGGGTGATCTTATAAGCAGTAATGGTAATAAAATATCTTCTGATAACATAAATCTGTTCCGCGCGTACTACCTTCATATCACTAAGTCAAGCCGCCGGCTTCAAAAGCCTGAAGGCTGGTATCCTGATGCACTTATACCTTTTACAGATGAGAATATCAGTGCTGAAGCTGATTTTATCGCTTCTCCGTTCAGTGTTGACACTGGTTTGAATGCTGAAGTCTGGTGCGACCTGTATGTTCCTCCGGGAACTGAAGCCGGGATTTATAAAGGTACTGTCAATGTGCTGTCAGGTAAAAAAAGGTTGGCCAGGGTACCTGTTACCCTGACTGTATGGGATTTTGAACTTCCCACTGAAATATCGATGCGGTCACATTTCGGTAAGTTCAATGAAGCATCAGCGAAGATAGCCGGTACAGAAAAAGGCAGTGAAGAATTCCTAAAACTGGAACAGCTTTATAATAAAGCACTTCTGGAACATCGGGCGGTTCCAAGCACCCCTGATAATGTATGGCCTGAATGGAACGAAACAGATGGGATAATTGACAGGGGAGAGTCAGGCAGGTTAAGGGAACTAATTGAAAAGGGTAAAGTAAATGCGATTGACATTCCTTTAAGATATTACCGCGATGACCCTCAGAAATGCAAAAAATATTTACAAGCTATGGCAAAATGGCTGAAAGACCTGGGTTATCTTGAGATTGCATATATATACCTTGAAGACGAGCCTAATACTGCAGAAGAGTATGAGATCGTCCGCAAACAGGGGGAGTTGATCAGTTCGGCAGACCCGGGAATAAAGCGAATGTGCACCGAACAGACGAAACCTTCAAAACCTGAATGGGGTGATCTTTACGGGGTTGTGGATATATGGTGCCCGCTATGGGGATTGTTTGACGAGGCCACTGCTGCCGAAAGACTGGATAATAACGAGGAGCTGTGGAGTTATACGGCTTTATGCCAGGGGCCTGACGGAACGCCATGGTGGCAGATAGATGCTGATCCTCTTAATTTTCGTTCTCCTTTTTGGATCAGCTGGAAATATAATGTAACTGGATTTCTGTACTGGTCAAGTACATACTGGAGAGCATACGAAACAGCAGAAGGGGTATGGGAGGCTCCATATTTCAGGAAAGATTTCTGGGGCGAGGGTATGCTTTTATATCCCGGACAACCGGCAGGTATAAATGGGTTTGTTCCATCGATAAGATTAAAACTATACCGTGAAACTATGGAAGACTATGAATATATGGTAATGGCCTCAAAAAACGGATCGAAAGAAGAGGTAACCCAAATAGTAAACAGTGTTGTCACCTCATTTCAGGCCTGGAGTCATAACTCCAAAGACTATGAAGAAGCCAGGGAAAAACTGGCAAATATTATTATAAACTAAATGATCACTTAATCAATCTGCGTCACAAGTACAGCTAAGATTTTCACTATTAGCTTTTTCAAATGCCTCCTTCCCTTCTGAAAAGGCGAACCAGGCGATTCCCAGTGAACCGGCAATATCAAACCAGCCGATTCCGAAAAGTTCATACAGGACGCTCGACCCAAGCAAAATAAAAGACAAGTAAAAACAGGTTTTAGTACAATTTGCATCGGCAATTATTGCATCTGAGTGCAATTTTTTGCCAATTCGTAATTTCCATGTCATTAATATATACATTGTCAAAATGGAAATTACTGAAATAACTATTCCGATGATTGTTGTTTCAGGTTTTGTGCCGGAAAAAAAGTTTACAACTGAACCAACTACCAGTCCGGCAGCAAGAATATAAAAGGCAATGCCCGTTATTCTCAATGCATGCTTTTCAAATTTATCCCTTGAGGTTATGTTGTTAATACCTGCCCTCTTCATTCTGATTATCATATGAAGAATACCAAATCCGGACATAACTTCAACAAAGCTGTCTATGCCGAATCCAAGCAAGGCAAGTGCTTCATCGTCAATGCCAAAAATGACTGACACCAGGCCCTCTGCAATATTATATATTATTGTAACTATTGCCAGGATATAAGCTGTTCGAACAAGTTTTTCCTTTGATGTGACAGTATTTACTTTCATTATTATTCCACTTATATTTGTACTCCTGCTAGTAAAAGCGATTTTAAACCTAAATCTATAAAGCTGTCCCAAAAGTAAAGGATAAATCCGTCATGTAAAGTGTAAGGGAAACAAATGAATTTTAAATGCAAAGATTCTTTAACTTCACTACTCAGCTCTTACTACCATTATAAAAGGACTTTCGGGACAGCCTCATGATTAATTAATGATTATGACCTTCATGGCCTTTCATTTCTTTCTTCTCTCCGCTGCGGTCATATTTGCAGCATGCCGGAAGCTTATTATAAACATCATCTTTTGCTTTGTGCAAAGGTGTGTCGTGCCCCACTTCGGCAATAGCTTTTTGAACTCTATCAACTGATGTTTTTGATTCATCAAAAGAGACCTTCAACACATTACTTTTCAGGTCCCAGTCAGCTGAAGAAACACCGTCAACGGATTTAGCAGCTTTTTCTATACGTTTTTCGCACATGCCGCATTTTCCTTTAACTTCAAATTTTTCGGTTTTTGCCTGTGCAAAGACCGGACCAGCTCCGATAAGGAGCATACCAACCAGACTTAAAACTTTTGTTTTCATGTTTTTATAATTTTAAAATTAATAAAAAGGATTATTTAATGACTTTGGTAACCTCTCCGCATGTAAGCATTGAACTACCAAAATACGGGTTTCTTATCTCTCTTTCTGTACTCAGCCAATCGGCCCCTTTGTTGTTATCGGCCATTGGACAGTGTTGCACATATATAGTCTCCTGAAGCGGATCGAATGTGTTTGTCATATCAATCATTACATCAGAAACCTTTTGAAAGGCTTTACGCAGTTGCTCAATATTCTTAAAATGTTGAACATGTTGCAAACTTTTATCCAGTTTATCCTGATATTCCATCCACTTATTATGTGCCTCACCCTGAAACAGGCTCATATTGATCTTCTCCAGTTCTCTCTTCATACTGGCTGCTGTTTTATTGCCTTCTGTAAAATTATCACCTGCCAGGGCATCTTTCCATTGCAAATAGGCAAAATATAAAGGTTGCAAGGCCCTCTTTGCCTGACTGGTGACAGCTACCGGCCCTGTTCCGGATTTCTCATTTTGAGATTCGCTAACTTCCATCCCCATCCCACTGTGAACGTGTCCAGTCACCACCTCTCCTCCGTCGGGATTCATCATACTTGGTTTACCTGCTAACTGGGCGGCGGCATCGATACTAAATGTGCCATTGACGGCAATTTCTTCACCTTCCTGCAATCCCCTTTCAATAACATAACTATCTCCTATGGCAGGGCCTAAACTGACTTCGCGCATAATAAAATTAACGCCCTGTTCCGACCCTATTTTTACATAGACCACAGAACGTTTGCCTGTCCACATGACTGCCGCTTTTGGCACAACAAGTGAATCTGACTTCCCGGCAGGTTTGGCTTCTACCACTCCTGATACAAACATTTCAGGTTTAAGCTTGCCTCCTCCATTATAATATTCCACCCTGGCTTTTGCCACTCTTGTCTTTGGGTCAATCACCGGATCTATATAGGAAATAACACCTTCAAAACTTTCTCCAGGGAGGGAAGAGACGGAAAATTCAACTCTGTCGCCTCTCTTTATCAGGGAAATATCCGATTCATAAACATCAAACAGTACCCAAACCTTTGAAAGGTTGGATATTTCATATAAAGTTTCCCCTTTGCTCACATAATCGCCTGTATTTATGGCCTTTTTAGTTACATATCCTGAAACGTCAGCCAATACAGGGAATTCTTGCTCTATTTTACCTGATTCAGAAATTTCTTCAATCTGCTCTTCCGAAAGTTTCCAGTTTTTCAGTTTTTCTCTGGCAGCACTATAAAGTTGGGGTTGATTTTCCCTGATTTTCTTGGCCTCAAGCAACTCCTCCTGTGCCGTGGCCAGATCAGGAGAATATACTGTAGCAATGGTTTGTCCCTTTTTTACAAATTCCCCTGTAAAATTGACAGATAACTTTTCTACCCTCCCCGGGATATGGGATGACTGTGAGAAAACCCGGCGCTCATCGACCTGGACTTTCCCGTTAAGCCGAACCTGTTTTACAGGATCCGTTTTCCCTACTATTGCTGTGCTTACACTGGCTAACTGCATAGCAACGGGCGACATGGCTATTGCCAAAGGTTCAGTCTCTTCATTTTGTCCATCATCCAGTGGAATTAAATCCATTCCGCAAATAGGGCAATCACCCGGTTCATTTTGACGAACCTGCGGATGCATGGAGCAGGTCCAGATTGTTTCACCCTGATTCTCTGTAATGGAGTGTTGATGTTCATCCCGGACTTTGTCCTGTCCGTTGCCAAAAATCAGCCATCCGGCAAGTAGCCCGGCCGCCAGCATAACTCCTGCAATTATTAATGTTCTTTTATCTGATGTTTTCATCTTAATAACTTTTTGATGTTAAGTAATTGATTTCTGCCAGGGCAGTTTGGTATTGCTTCAAAGTTGCAGCTCTCAACTTTTGATATTTCAGCAATTGTTGCTGCATTCTCAGAACCTCTTCGAATGCGTTGCCCGAATTTTCATATGAGGTGAAAAGTAAATTCAACGACTGTTGAGAAGTTTGAATTTGCTGTTCGTAAAGGGATAATAACTGAGTTTGCTGCCGTATTTCAAACCAGGCATTCTCATATTTTGAGATGAGAGTGTTTTCTTTTTCCTCTTTTTGATATAAATAACTTTCCTGCATTAACCTGGCTTCTTTTACCGCGGAGTCATATCTGCGCCTGAAAACGGGTATACTGACAGACACCATTGGCATCAATATATCTTTTCCGTTGCCGGGCATGGTAAGGTCATTACGCTCACTGACAATGACATAATCCAGTCCCACTCCCAACTTAGGTAAGCCTAGCTTTTGGGCTGATATCCCTGCCGCTTTGGTAGCCTGAATTTCCAAATCCAGGGCTTTTATGGTGGGATTTCCTGCAATAAGCGAATCGTTCCGGAAATTATTTTCAAACTTACCGGTCATTATAGTGTCACTGATTATCGCCATTTCATCTGCAGGCCTGTTCAGCAGGGTATTAAACCTCGTTAACAATGGTTTTTCCTTATCTTTCAGAATACCCAGGTTAGTTTGTGCATCTTTGAGCATTATGTCCGCCCGCAATACGTCAACCATACTTCCTGCTCCGTTTGCAAACTTTTTAGTTGCAATATTCTTATATGATTCAAGGAGGCTGATATTTCCCTGTTCAACTTTAATCATTTCCTTAAGTTCATATAAGGAATAATAGACAGAGGCTACCTGAAACCACAGTTTATTCCGGGCATCAAGAAAGTTTTGAAATTTTGCTTCTGCCCTGAGTGCTGCAACATCCCCCTGTGACTTCAGGGTACCGAACCAGGGGAACATCTGCACGAGAGAGAATTTTGCCCGTTGGGGGCCTGACCTTGTTTCTGCCGGAGATATAAAATAACCGAATGAAAATGCAGGGTCTGACAAGGAGCTCACCTGCGGAATTTTCTGCAGAGCTGCCTCATATTCCTTGTATTTTGCAAGTAATCCGGGATTGTTCTCCGCAGCTGTTTTAAAATAATCGTCCGGTGACTGGGCAAAGCTAATTACACCAGCTGCCAGGATTAATAATATTATTGCCAAATATCTCTTCATGATTGTAATTTTTTAAGTTTATGCTCTTCACGCATGCAATAGAGTGTTGGAACAACATAGTAGGTTATTGCAGCTATGATCATACCCCCGAAGGCAGGTATTGCCATAGGCACCATGATGTCAGCTCCCCGTCCGGTTGATGTAAGCACCGGCAACAGGGCGATAATTGTGGTGGTGGT
>CAZJGI010000130.1:0-7945 GCA_964545315.1 uncultured Prolixibacteraceae bacterium | reverse complement strand
TGATTTCAATTAAAAAAAAACAAAATAATTTTTTTTTGACTGTTTTTTGTTCATTATAGCTAATTTGCCGGAAAATTATCTTTTTACGGTATTTTTACAATGTATCATTATAAAAAAAATAAAACACATGAAAAGTGATCGTAGAAATTTCCTAAAACTTGCGGGATTATCAGGAATCGGTTTATTAAGCGGATGTAATTATAAGGGCTCCGGACAGGAAGAATTAAAATCCGGTTCTTCACAACTGGATCATATTCGCCGGGAAGCTGAAAAACAATATTCTCAGGTTTTTAATATGTCTGGCTATGCGGCCCCTAAGCTTGATAAGGTAAGAGTTGGTTTTATAGGCCTCGGAGGGAGAGGATCAGCTGCCGTCACCAGGCTTAGCTATCTTGAGGGAGTTGAGATAAAGGGATTGTGTGATGTTATACCTGAAAAAGCAGAAGCTGCCAAAAGCAGGATTAAAACCTCAGGACATACACCTGTTGTATTTTCCGGAAGTGAAGATTCATGGATGGAATTATGCCGTCGTGATGATATTGACCTGGTCTATGTTGCCACTCCCTGGCCATTACATGCCCCTATGGGTATTTATGCCATGGATCAGGGGAAACATGCAGCACTGGAAGTACCGGCAGCAACCACAGTTGAGGATTGCTGGAAGTTGGTACAAACATCAGAAAAAAATAAAAAACACTGTGCTATTCTTGAGAATTGCTGCTATGACTTTTTCGAACTTCTAACACTAAACCTGGCCAGAAATGGATTTTTCGGTGAAATCATACATGGCGAAGGCGGTTATGTACATGAAATAGGAGAAAGTTTGTTCTTCAGGGGAAAACCCGGCAGGAGCTGGCGGCTGGGGCAGAATATGTCACGAAACGGAAATCTATACCCTACTCACGGCCTTGGCCCGATTGCCCAAATCATGAATATCAACAGGGGCAACAGAATGGAATATCTGGTATCCACTTCAACTAAGGATTTCATGATGAATGATATAGCAAAAAGGCTGTCAGAGTCTGAAGACTATTTTAAACAATTTGTTGATGCCCCTTTTCGTGGAAATATGAACATCACCACCATTAAAACAGTTACCGGGCAGACAATAATGTTACAACACGATGTTACTACACCCCGTCCTTATTCAAGGCTGCACCTGGTAAGCGGCACAAAAGGCATCGCTCAGAAATACCCGCTGCCTCCCCGTTTGGCAGATAGTCATGACGGATGGTTTTCAGAAGAAAAATTCAAAGAGATTGAGGAAAAATATAATCCTCCGATTATTGCAAAAATGAGGGAACTGGCACTGAAAATCGGAGGCCACGGAGGCATGGATTTTTTGATGGACTGGAGATTAATTGATTGTTTGAGAAACGGTCTGCCTATTGATATTAATGTCTATGATGCAGCTTCATGGAGTGTGGTCAGTCCATTAAGCGAATGGTCGGTTGCGAACCGTTCAACACCTGTTGATATACCTGATTTTACATGTGGTTCATGGAAATCCAACATACCACATGATATTTCGCTCACCCGGGGAGGTACTACCGGCGTACGTATTTAAACTTTAGTCAAACCTTAATTATTTTCAAATGCAAGCTAACAGATCATTCAGTTTAAAAACAGTAAAAGTATGGCCTGTCGGATATTTGTTGAGCCATATACTCAGAATCCTGCTTATAGCAATGGTTTTAATTCCAGTGACAACTGGAAATTCATTAGCCCAGGAAGATTTAAATGTTTTTACCCGGTGGCTCAAATACAGTGATGCTTCCAATTCGCTATACCGTCATCTGAGTAATGAAGCTTTTCATTTACTGGATTCCAGGAAAGAAAAAGCAGCCATGCTTAATACATCAACAGAATGGCTGATAATGAAAGATTATTTAAAACAAACTTTGTGGGATGTTTCAGGCCAGTTCGGGGAAAAAACTCCTCTCAACCCGCAGATCACCGGAAAAATAAAAAAAGACGGTTACAGTGTTGAAAATGTAATTTATGAGTCTCTCCCGGGATTTTATGTAACAGCCTCTCTTTTTATCCCGGAAAAGATTAAGGAACCCGCTCCGGGGATACTGTTTTGTTCCGGGCACAGTGATATTGCCTACCGCCGCCCTATTTATCAGCAGCCTCTCATCAACCTGGTAAAAAAGGGTTTTGTTGTTTTAGCCATTGATCCGCTTGGCCAGGGTGAAAGGTTGCAATATTTCGACCCTGAAACAGGAAAATCAGTTATCGGCAGTTCAACAAAAGAGCACTCATACCCATCTGTCCAAACTGCACTTATAGGGCAGTCTGTTGCAAGATACTTCATCTGGGACGGAATTCGCGGAATTGATTATCTCGTAAGCAGGAAAGAGGTGGATCCGGAAAGAATAGGTGTACACGGCCTTTCAGGAGGGGGTACCCAAACAGCATATATTTCCGCTCTTGATGACAGGGTAACCGCATCAGCTCCCGCTTGTTACCTGACCACTTACACCCGCCTGCTGGAGTCAATAGGTGTTCAGGATGGTGAACAAAATTTCTACCATGGTATCATCCGTGGAATAGACCATCCCGGTTTTATTGAAGCAAGAGCCCCAAAACCCACCCTTATCATGGCCACTACACGGGATTTTTTTAACATTGAGGGAGTAAGGGAAACTTATGAAGAGGTTAAACGCGTTTATGAAATTTATGGTAAACCTGGTAATATCCAACTGGTTGAAGACGATAACGGACATGGTTATACCCAAAAAAACCGTGAAACTATGTATGCATTCTTCCAAAAACACCTTTCTTTAAACGGATCTCCTGAAGAGGATTCTGTAGAATATCTGACTGAAAAAGAGCTGCAAAAAACATCAACAGGGCAACTTTCCAACTCTTTGGGAGGGGAAACTGTGTTCAGCCTGAATATGAAAGAGGCACAAAAATACATTACTAATCTTCAAAACTCAAGGAAAGACCTGAACAGGCATAATCAGGTTGTAAGAATGTCAGCAAAACAACTTTCCGGATACAGAGAACCGTGTTTGTCTGATAAACCTGTCTTTACAGGAAGATTTCAAAGGAAAGGGTATGCCATAGAAAAATATTTCATTAAAGGTGAAGGAGATTATGCAATCCCGTTCCTGCTGTTTAAGCCGGCCTCTCCGTCTGACAAAGCAATAGTATATGTAAACCCGGAAGGTAAAAACGCCAGAGCTGCTGAAGGAGATGAAATTGAATGGCTTACCAATAAAGGCTTTACGGTTCTTGCCCCGGATCTTACCGGTATTGGAGAGTTAGGAAACGGAAGCCTTAAAGGTGATGCATATATTCAGAATATTTCCTATAACATGTTGTTTACAGCAATGCTCATAGGAAGAAGTATTACAGGTATTCAGGCAGGTGATATTGTGAAACTTGCTAATATGCTGAAAAAATATTTTGATATAAAGGAAATTTATGGCGTTGCCCGTGGAGAATTATCCCCGGCCCTGTTACATGCAGCATCTTTTGATCCTGTAATTTCCAGAATTTTACTGCTAAAGCCCTTATCATCATACAGATCTGTTGTGGTAAACCGCTTTTACAATCCTGTAATAGTTCACAGCCTCGTCCCGGGAGCACTTAAATATTATGATCTGCCTGACCTGGCTGTATCACTTGCACCGAGGAAGCTGACACTTGCCGGTGTTACCGATTGTAACGGCAAATATGATGATACTGAAAATATTAGTTACGATCTGGATGTCATTACAAAAGGATATCTTAAATTAGGGGCTGATAATAAATTAAAGATTATTCCGGGTTCAACTTTTGACGATCCTGATATTATATTCAGTGAATGGATAAAATAAATCTCAAATCATATGAAAAAGCTCATTTTCTTTACTTTTTTGATCACAATCGTTATCCTTGCAGATGCACAGCTTGTATATTATAGTGCAGACAACTACCCTCTTCTGGGAAAAATGTCTCAAGAGACTGAAACCCGATATGAACGACTTCCCGCTAATCTGAAAGACATATCCCGTCCTCCGGTTTGGGGGCTCGGAAAATGTTCTGCCGGCCTGGCAATCAGGTTCAGGTCAAATTCCACAAAAATAGCTGCCAGATGGGAAGTACTGCAAGACAGGGTTATGAATCACATGGCTTTTATAGGAATTAAAGGACTAGATCTGTATGCTCTTCAAAATAACGAATGGGTATTTGTTAATTCCGGCAGGCCTTCCGGCAAAATAACTGAGGCTGTGATATCTTCCAATATGGATGGCACTATGAGGGAATATATGCTTTTCCTGCCTCTTTATGACGGAGTTACTTCACTGGAAATAGGAGTAGACTCCCTATCTGTTACAGGACAACCTGTGGTTGATCTTCCTAAAACAGATAAACCGGTAATTTGTTACGGTACAAGTATTCTTCAGGGTGGATGTGCCTCACGGCCGGGTATGGCACATACTAATATTCTTACCCGTTGGCTTAACAGGGAAGTAGTAAATCTCGGATTCAGCGGAAATGCAAAACTGGACTATGAAATCGCCGAATTGATAACTAAACGTGATGCCTCTGTAATTTTACTTGATTTTATGCCGAATGTCAGCGTTAAGGAAATTGAAGAAAGAACAGAAAAATTCTACCGTATCATAAGGGATAAGATGCCTGAGGTACCAATATATTTTATCGAAAACCCTATTTATCCTAAGGCCACTTTTGACCTTGAGAACCAAAAACTTATCAAGGATAAAAATGAAGCATTGAACATTGTTTTTAAAAATCTGAAAAAGTCAGGTGAAAAAAATATCAAACTGATCTCCTCCGGGGGAATGTTAGGAAATGACAAGGAAGCAACAGTGGATGGTGTTCATTTTACAGACCTTGGATTCCTGAGGTATGCAGATTATTTAATGCCCAAATTAAAAAAATTCGCAGATTAATGGCTAACGATAATAAGATCAGGATATGACCGGAAGAAGAGAATTTATTAAAAGAAGTGCTATGGGATTAACAGCCGGCATAGCTGCAGTAGGTATTGGATTCAGCGCTGGTTCCTGGAGAACTAATAAAAGAGGTATGGATATAGATATTAAAGATGGAGGTAATACTGATCTGCTTTAATTTCTCCCCGGTTATAATAAAATATTTGGAAAAGGCACCTTGCACCATTTTGAGACGGACTTAATATTTATAAAATTCAAACCTAAAATTAAAACGAATGAACAGGATAGTGATTTTTAGCATCGGAATTCTAGCCTTGTTTTTTATCCAGTGTCAATCTCCGGATAAAAACTATGAGGCACAAAGACAAGTCAAAATTGACAGTTTACCAGATGTCCTGCCGGAAAATCGTGATGATCTGATCTATTCAAAAGTCAGGCACGAGGCAAAGGTAAAATTTGCAACTCATCAACTGCCTGATAACTTAAAGGGGTGGGAAGAGTACCGGGTACGCCTCAAAGAAGAAATTATAACAAAAACGGGTTTCGAAACAGATCACAGCCTGCCTCTTGATATTACAGAAACAGGTTCAGTCAAAATGGAGGGGTACACTGTAAAAAATATAATATTTCAGACCCGGCCCGGCATTTATGCAACTGCAAATCTATATGTTCCGGAAGGTGAGGGCCCTTTCCCAGGTGTAATAGTGATGGCAGGCCACTATATTAACGGCCGCCTTGGAGGTGTTCAGTCGCTTGGTTTTGAGCTGGCTTTAAACGGCTATGTTGCATTGACAATAGACCCATGGGGTGCAGGAGAAAGAACTACAGAGTACCTTAAATTTGAATATCACGGATCTAATATGGGCGCCTCACTTATGAACATAGGAGAATCATTAATGGGATTACAGATTGCCGATAACATGAGAGGTGTTGACCTTCTTTGTTCTTTACCGTATGTTGATCCTGATAAAATAGGGGCCACCGGAGCAAGCGGAGGCGGAAATCAGACAATGTGGCTAACTGCCATGGATGAGCGTGTCAAGGCTGCTGTGCCTGTCGTAAGTGTCGGAACCTTTGAAGCTTACGTCATGGGTCATAACTGTATCTGTGAAACACTTGTCGACGGACTTACATTCACGGAAGAATCCGGTGTCCTGGCACTTGCAGCTCCCAGGGCGCTGTTAATCTCCAACGGACTTCAAGATGACATTACCGCCTTTCATCCTTCCGAAATGTTGAGAAGCTATAACAATGCAATGAAAATATTCAGGCTATACGATGCTGAAAAAAAATTTAACCATCTGATCTTCAACGGACCACACTCCTACCCCCGGGAAACAAGGGATGCAATGTTAAAATTGTTTAATACCTACGTTAAAGGTAAACCTGATGAAGAGATCAAGTCTGTAATTCGTGACGACCTCCTTCCGGAAGATAGTATTATAAATTTCCCCAACGGCAAGCGTGATAAAAAAGTAATCACTACTGCTGAATATTGCATCAGGAAGGGAAGTGAGCTGAGATCTGAATTACTGAGCACCAAATCAATTGACAATAACAGGAAAAAAGAGGAGCTTAAAGAAATTCTAAAAATAAATGAAGCATCCAAGCTGCTGAAAATACATCATTATCCAACAGATAAAGGTTGGGACAGGTTCGCCCTTGAAACAAATGATGGTAAGCTGATACCCTTATTGCATATACCTCCCCGGAATGCCGGGGCGGGTTATGCGATCATGTGTAATCCCGACGGTGCCAAAAACATACCACTGCCTGAAATAGAGGAGAGATATAATAAAGGACAGGGTGTTGTGATAGCAGATCTTTCAGGTACCGGAGAGGCATCGTCACCCCGCACAGCGGAGAATGATAAACTGGCAAAATTACATTCACTCGGACGGTCTGAATTATGGCTCGGAAAAAGAGTAATTGGTGAATGGGTCAAAGAGTTAAAGGTTGTGATTAATTTTCTGAATTCGGAATTAGGAATAACTAAAGTTTGTATCGAGGGAACAAAAGAGGCCGGGATTGCAGGATTATTCCTGAGTATAACGGAGGATAATATTGAAAATGTAGTGCTTCGGAATTCCCCCGTGAGCTACTTGTTTGATACCAGAAAGAATATCGACTTTTACAGTATGGGCATTCATTTGCCCCGTTTCCTCAACTGGGGTGATGTATCCCTTGCAGCAGCTTTAAGCGGTATAAATGTTACATTCGTAAATCCGTTAACTATGTCAGGACAAAAAATTACCGGACAACAACTTGAAGATTACAGGAAGGAGTTCGATTCGTTACGCACTATATGTAATGAAAAAGGTGTAACTGAATTTAAATAATTAAAGATCAAGTTAATAATTTTTGTTATATGGATAAAAAACCGGTTTACCTGATTTTAAATTAAACCAGGACTTTCTTTTCACTATAAATCAAACAACATGAAACGAATGAAAAACAATCGAAGAGACTTTCTTAAAATCACCGGACTTGCGGCTTTAGGCATAGCAGGTACTCCATTTGCCGGTTGCAAACACAAGACAGGTACAGAAACCATTCATGATCAAAAGGATACTTTCAAAAACTCTCATGATCAAAAGTTCAATATGTGGGGTTATGCAGCTCCCAAACTGGACAAGGTGAGAATTGGAAATATCGGGATCGGGGGAAGAGGGGCAGGAGCCCTTAACAGGTTAAAACGAATTGACGGAGCCGAGATAAAAGCTATCTGTGATTTAAACCCGGACAGAATTGACGAAGGGCTTAAAAGACTGGAAAACATTGGTTATAAGCCGGATACTTATTCAGGTGGACAAGATGAATGGAAAAAGGTTTGTGAACGAAATGATATAGACCTGATATATATTACCACCTCCTGGGATATGCATGCTCCGATTGCAGTGTATGCAATGGAACATGGCAAGCATGCCGTGGTTGAAGTCCCTGCAGCACTTACCACAGATGAATGCTGGCAGTTGGTGGAGACATCGGAAAATACACGTCAGCATTGTATGATGCTGGAAAACTGTTGTTAT
>CAZJGI010000129.1:0-7968 GCA_964545315.1 uncultured Prolixibacteraceae bacterium | reverse complement strand
AAATAAAAAATGAGCGGTGGGAACAAATTGCAAAGAACCTTGAAGAGAATACAGTCATAGTTAAGCCCAACCGCGGGAATATTTGCGCTGAAGACGGAAGTGTGCTTGCAACATCTGTACCGGGCTACTATGTACGCATGGACCTGGCAGCAGAGGGGGTTAAGAGGGTTTATAAAAATGAAGCCGACTCCCTGGCATACTATCTTTCCAATTTTTTTAAAAATGCTCCCAAGTCTGAATATTTAAGTAAGCTAAATGCTGCCTATAAGAAAGGGAACAGAGGTTTTATGCTTACACCCCGTAAGATTGATTACCAGGAGCTTCAGCAAATTAAAAAGTTTCCCATTTTACGCAGGGGCAGATTTGGGGGAGGAATGATAACCGAGCAGGAAAACAAAAGGATGAACCCGCTGGGAACGCTGGCCCTGCGAACTATTGGCGACCTCAATAAAGGTGCATACGGCGGTGTCCATGGTGATATAGGCTATACCGGACTGGAAGGCGCTTATGAGCAATATCTTAAAGGTGTGGACGGAATTAGTTACAGGGAAAATCTGTCGGGCAGATGGATCACAAGGATTGAGATTGAACCTCAAAACGGGATGGATGTTTTAACAACAATTGACCTGAAACTGCAGGATATTGCAGAAAGCGCCTTACGCAGACAACTTGAGACAACATCCGCTGACTGGGGAACAGCTATTTTGATGGAAGTTAAAACAGGTGAGTTAAAGGCAGTATGTAACCTCGGAAAAGAAAACGGAGTCTATTTTGAAAATTATAACTATGCCCTCGGCCACGCCGGTTGCTATGAACCGGGCTCCACATTCAAACTTGTATCTCTTATGGTTGCCCTGGAGGACGGCCTTGTTGATACAAGTACTGTATTTAATACCGGAAACGGAGTCTGGAAATATAAAGGACGTACAATTTATGACAGTGACTACCGGTACGGAGGCCATGGTGAAATGACTGTTAAACAAATTTTTGAGAAATCGTCAAATGTCGGTGTGGCAAAGATCATAACCTCCTGCTACGAAAGAAATCCAAAAGACTATGTAAACCGTATTTATAATTTTGGATTAAACAAGCCTCTTGGCCTGGAGATTCAGGGCGAAGGAAAACCATTCTTTAAATATCCCGGCGATACTGACTGGTGGGGTACAACCCTTGCATGGATGTCATATGGTTATGAAACAAAAATGACGCCTTTGCAGATTCTTACATTTTATAATGCAGTTGCCAATAACGGATGTATGGTAAAACCCCGTCTGGTCAATGAGATAAGAGATAACGGTGTTTTGATCAGGCAGATGCAAACTGAGGTGCTTAATCCTATGATAGTGTCAAAAGAGACTCTTGAAAAAGCACGCAAAATGCTTGAGGGAGTTTGTGAAACAGGAACAGGCAGATCCTTGCAGAATGAATGGTTTAAGATAGCAGGAAAAACCGGGACTGCACAAATCGCTGTCGGTGAAGGTGGTTACCAAAAGGGTATGTACCTGGCTTCATTTGTAGGTTATTTTCCTGCCGACAATCCTCAGTATTCACTAATAGTGACAATTAATAATCCCCGTGGAGGACTTTATTACGGAGGATCTGTTGCAGGCCCTGTCTTCAGCGAAATAGCCGAGAAAGTGTTTGCATCCCAGCTTTTATTTGAAGATGAACCTGATGAAGAACAGGATAACAAAAATTATTCCCTGCCGGAGATCAAGAAGGGAAATCCTCAAAATATTATACGGATAGCTGAAGAACTTAATATAGACAAAATATCTGATACGGAATCAATAAAAGATATTAAGGCCTTAGTTAGAAATAATAAAGTGACTAAAGACGATAAGATAACGGCCGGGAAAGTCCCCGATGTTAGGGGTATGGTTCCCGGTGAAGCTGTCTTCTTATTGGAGAAGGCAGGATTGAGGGTCAGGATACAGGGAACAGGCAAGGTTAAAAAACAGTCGCCCGAAGCTGGATCAAAGCTTACCCGTGGTTCTTATATATATGTAACATTAGGTTGAAAATGAAATTATCAGAACTACTAAAATATATAAAATATACTGAGTTAAAGGGGCCTGAAGATCAGGAGGTAGCCTCAGTGGAAGCAGATTCCAGAAATGTAAAGGAGGGCGATGCCTTTATTGCGTGCCCGGGTCTGCATGTTGACGGGCATAAATTTATTCCGGCTGTCCTGGATGCGGGGGTGAAAACCGTATTCTGTGAATATTTTCCTGATGAGCTGAGGGAAAATGTCACATATGTTAAAGTGGATGATCCCGGAAAGATCACAGGGCAAGTAGCATCTGCATTTTATGGTTTCCCCTCCCACAAGATGAAGGTGGTCGGAATTACCGGCACTAACGGAAAAACAAGCATAGCAACCCTGCTGTATAAACTCTTTATGAACCTGGGCTATAAGGCCGGCCTGATCTCAACGATATCTTATAACATCAGCCACAGGTCTTTTCCGGCAACCCATACTACTCCTGATGCCCTGAAAATTCAGAAATTGATGGCCCAAATGGCGGATGAAGGATGCGATTTCTGTTTTATGGAAGTCAGCTCTCATGCTGTTCAGCAAAACCGGATCGCGGGAATTAAGTTCGCAGGGGCGGTTTTTACAAATATAACTCATGATCATCTCGATTATCATAAAACCTTTGCTGAATATATTAAAGCAAAAAAGCGGTTTTTTGATGATCTGCCCCCGGCTGCATTTGCCCTTGTCAATATTGATGATAAAAACGGAAGGGTCATGGTGCAGAATACTAATGCAAAAGTGATCACATATTCACTCAGGGCTGTCGCGGACTACCGGTGCAAAGTGCTCGAAAATCACTTTAACGGTACATTGCTGAGGATGGATGATGTTGAACTGTGGACACGCTTCGTGGGAAAATTTAATGCTTCAAATCTGTTAGCTGTATTTGCTGCTGCCATAAGATTGGGGCAGCCCAAAGATGCAGTGCTTACGGGGATAAGCAACCTTACACCTGTAAGGGGCAGGTTCGAAAATATCAGAAGCCTTGACGGAAAAATAGCAATTGTGGATTATGCCCATACTCCTGATGCCCTGAAGAATGTCCTTACTGCTATTGCTGAGATCAGAAGTGGCAATGAGCAGGTCATTACCGTAGTGGGGGCCGGAGGTGACAGGGATAAAACAAAGCGGCCACAAATGGCCAAAGAGGCTGTTTGGGGCAGCGACAAAGTTATTCTTACATCAGACAATCCCAGGTCAGAAGAACCCGGACTTATTATCCGGGATATGGAAGCCGGTGTGGAGACACCTTATAAAAATAAGGTGCTCTCTATCGAAAACAGAAGGGAGGCAATTAAAACAGCTGCAATGATGGCAAAACCGGGTGATATTATACTGATTGCCGGGAAAGGACATGAAGATTACCAGGAAGTAAAAGGTGTAAAATACCATTTCGACGATGCAGAAGAGATTAAAAAATGTTTTGGAATTGAAAATTAATACCGGAGACTAATGATATATTATTTGTATGAAATACTGAAAGAGTCAGGTATACCGGGAATCGGCATGCTTCAATACATCTCATTCAGATCGGGTGCAGCTGTTATCCTTTCACTGATCATTTCAACCGCTTTTGGAAAAAGAATAATCAGGGCTCTGAAAGAAAGACAGATAGGTGAAGAGATAAGGGAACTGGGACTGCAGGATCAGGCTCAGAAAAAGGGCACACCGACAATGGGAGGATTGATAATCCTTGCTGCGCTTATTATCCCAACGCTTCTGTTTGCCCGGCTTGATAATATCTATATCCAGTTAATGCTGATCACAACTATTTTCCTGGGATTAATAGGATTCATTGATGATTATATAAAGGTTTTCCTGAAAAATAAAAAAGGCCTTGCTGCCAGATTTAAAATTTTAGGACAGGTAAGTCTTGGGATATTTGTAGCCGCTGCACTGTTGATAAGTGATGAAGTAAAAGTGCGGCAACATGTTAAAGATATTGATGGTGACAACCTTAAAGAGATTGTTATTGATCCTGAAACCGGAAGACAAAGCTTTCAATATGTAACGGAAGATGTAAAATCCACAATTACCACAATACCATTCATCAAAGGAAATGAGTTTGATTATGCGTGGCTGGTAGCTTTTACCGGGAAAAATAAAGATTGGTTAAAGTGGATTGTCTATGCTTTAGTAATTGTTTTGATAATAACATCCGTTTCGAACGCAGCTAATCTGACTGACGGCCTGGACGGCCTTGCTGCGGGGACTTCTGCAATCAGCGGGGCGACGCTCGGTGTGCTGGCTTATGTCAGCGGTAATATAATTTATGCCGATTACCTTAATATTATGTATATCCCAAAGGTAGGGGAACTGACAATCTTCGTGTCGGCATTTATAGGTGCTACTGTCGGCTTTTTGTGGTATAATTCCTATCCTGCACAGGTGTTTATGGGAGATACCGGTAGCCTTGCACTTGGAGGTATACTGGCTGTCTTTTCGGTCATAATACGAAAGGAAATATTAATACCACTACTCTGCGGAATATTTCTCATTGAGAATCTTTCAGTTGTAATCCAGGTAAGTTGGTTCAAATATACAAAGAGAAAATATGGTGAAGGGAGAAGGGTATTTCTGATGAGCCCTATACATCATCATTACCAGAAAAAAGGAATTCCTGAGGCAAAAATCGTAACCCGGTTTTGGATTGTGGGGATCATTTTGGCTATAGTGACTATTGTAACTTTGAAAATCAGGTGAATTGGAAAAAAGAATTGCAATATTAGGTGCCGGTGAAAGTGGAATTGGTTCAGCCATTCTGGCCAAAAAGCAAGGTTATGATGTGTTCGTATCAGATAATGGAATTATCAAAGCCGGGTATAAGGACGTTCTCATTTCCAATAACATTGATTTCGAAGAGGGTAACCACTCCGAAGAAAAGATATTGACTTATAAACTGGTGGTTAAAAGTCCCGGAATTCCTGAAAAAGCACCCCTTATACTTAAACTCAGGGACTCAGGGGCAGAGGTGATTTCTGAAATAGAGTTTGCGGGAAGGTTCACAAATGCCAAAACAATATGTATTACTGGCAGTAACGGGAAGACAACCACAACATTGCTTACTTATCATATATTGAAAAATGCAGGGCTAAATGCCGGACTTGCAGGAAATGTCGGGAAAAGTCTTGCCTGGCAGGTTGCTGAAAATGATTATGATGTTTATGTTATTGAAATAAGCAGTTTTCAGCTCGATGGGATGTACTCATTTCGGGCAGATATAGCTGTGCTGATGAATATCACCCCGGATCACCTCGACCGGTATGAATACAATTTTCAAAATTATATCGATTCAAAATTCAGGATAATACAAAATCAAACTGAAAAGGATTACTTCATCTATTGTGCTGACGATGAAACAATACAAAAAGAAATGGACAAGAGAACAATTATTTCGAAGGCAATGCCATTCAGTTTACACCAGCCTGCCTCACCGGGAGCAGGTATTACCGGCGATAAAATGATTATTAATTATAACCAAAAACAATTCAGCATGTTTATTTTGGAAATGTCACTTCAGGGGAAACATAATACTTATAATTCCATGGCGGCCGGAATTGCGGGTATGGTACTTGAAATAAAGGATGAACAACTAAGGGAGAGTTTAGCTGATTTTAAAGGAGTTGAACACAGGCTGGAACATTTTCTTAAAGTTCATGGCATTGAGTTTATCAATGATTCTAAAGCTACAAATGTAAATTCAACATGGTATGCCCTTGAGTCTGTGAAACAACCGGTTGTGTGGATTGCAGGCGGGATAGATAAAGGCAACGATTATTCAATGCTGTTGTCTGTCGTAAAGGAAAAGGTCAAGGCGATTGTCTGCCTGGGTAAGGATAATTCAAAGATTCATAAGGCTTTTAATAAGGTAGTTAAGAATATTATAGACACTTCAAGTATGGAAGAAGCTGTAAAAGCTTCATACTATCTGGCCAAAAACGGGGATACAGTGTTGCTCTCTCCTGCATGTGCCAGTTTTGACCTTTTTGAAAATTATGAAGATCGTGGAAGACAGTTTAAAGAAGCGGTCAGGAACCTGTAATTTATGGAATTAACACAGACGAAAATATTAAAGGGTGACCGGGTACTGTGGATTGTACTCTTGCTGTTATCTATTCTTTCCCTGTTAATAGTTTACAGCTCAACCGGGGCACTTGCCTACCGGCAGGCCGCCGGTAACACCTGGCATTTTTTGATCAGGCAAATTTTTTTCCTGGGTGCGGGACTGGGCTTTATGATCGTAATGGTTAACTTTTTTTCGGTCAGGATTTATTCGGTGATGGCTAACTTTCTGGTTTATATCAGTATTGGATTGCTGCTGCTAACGACAGTATTGAAATTTTCGGGAATGATCGATGGTACCGGGAGGACTCTCGATCTGGGATTTATATCTTTTCAACCTGCTGAATTTGCAAAGATATCCCTTATAATGTACACGGCCAGGGTACTGGGTAAAAATCAGGGCACTAAAGGACAATTAAAGAAAGCCTTTATTAGAATTATAATACATACGATAGTTATATGCGGATTGATTTTTATTTCAAATTTTTCAACTGCAGCACTGCTTTTTGTAACTATCCTTACAATGTTATTTGTTGGCCGTGTTGCCCTGAAATATCTTTTCCTGGTAGTATTGGCAGGGATATCAATTGTAGCCCTGGCTTATATTGCTGCAGATCATTTCCCTGATGCCCCGGCACGTATTCATACTGTAAAAGGAAGAATAGACAGATTTATAAACGGTGACCCAAATTCTGAGAAGGGGATAACGCAGGCAGATTATGCCAAGCTTGCAATTTATGAAGGGGGAATTTTCGGTAAGGGCCCCGGCCATTCAAAAGTGAGTAACTATATGGCTTCGGCATATAATGATTTTATTTTCGCTATAATAGTTGAAGAGTATGGATTGCTGGGGGGTATTTTGGTAATTTTTCTGTACCTGGTCTTTTTCTTCCGGAGTGTGGTTATTGTACGAAGAGCTACCCGGACATTTCCTGCCTTCCTGGTGACCGGGCTGACTGTAGTGTTGGTTTTTCAGGCAATGATAAACATAGGAGTCTCTGCCGGGATTTTACCTGTTACAGGACAGCCATTGCCATGGATAAGCCTTGGAGGTTCTTCTTTACTTTTCACATCAGTGGCATTTGGTTGTATTTTAAGTGTCAGTTATCAGAATCAAATAAACAGAGATATTCAAAAACCTGCTGTTCAGGTTAATATACCTGACGAGGATTATGATATGCAAAAATGAGTCTTGAAAGAGTTATAATAAGTGGCGGCGGCACAGGCGGGCATATTTTTCCTGCACTGGCAATTGCAAATGAGATCAGGAGGAGATATCCTCATGCGGAATTGCTGTTTGTCGGAGCAGAAAACCGTATGGAGATGGAAAAAGTTCCCGCTGCCGGTTACAGGATAATTGGTTTGCCGGTTACCGGCCTGCCCAGGAAACCGGGAGTAGCAATGCTCCGATTTGTCGTCCGCTTACTGAAAAGCTATAATATCGCAAAAAAGATAATAACACAGTTTAACCCCCAGATAGCTGTCGGGGTGGGTGGTTTTGCCAGTGGTCCGCTGCTGAGGGCTGCTGCCGCCAGGGGCATCCCTTACCTAATTCAGGAACAAAATTCCTATGCGGGAATTACTAATAAATTACTTGGTAAAAAAGCAAAGACAATTTGTGTGGCATTCGACCACATGGAACGTTATTTCCCTCCGGAAAAAATTGTTCTGACAGGTAATCCTGTTCGTGAAAACCTGAAGATAAAGGAAGGCCTGTCAAAGGAAGCTGAGGAATTTTTCGGACTCAGAAAAGACAGGATGGTAATACTCCTTCTGGGTGGAAGCCTGGGAGCAAGGTCACTCAATGATGCAATGATGAACGGGATTGATAAGATTGCCGGATCAGATGTGCAGTTTATCTGGCA
>CAZJGI010000128.1:0-7981 GCA_964545315.1 uncultured Prolixibacteraceae bacterium | reverse complement strand
AGCCTTCAAAATTACTTAACCTCAGTTCAAAAGGTATCTTAACATTCACATGGGTTGGATCAGGCTGGTCAACTTCTATGTCACGGTTTACATCCGATTCATCGTCAAACAGCTGCATATACGAATCGAAAGTAAATCCCAGGAAACTCTGGCCTGTCTGTTCCACCGAATGAGGTATTACTTCATCTGCATAAAGGTTATGGACATACTCTCTTATCATGGAGAGCGTTATTCCTCCAATTGGATCGCCGCTTGTAAGTGTTGCGGCGACATTGCTTTGGGGCATACCTTCAAAGATCACCCCTATATTTTGCTCTGTTCCGGGGATAATACCAAAGGGAGCGGTTATGTCAATATCAGCAGTCATATTTAAAAGTGCAAGGGAAGGTACCGGTAAGGTATCTTCATCCAACTGCACCTGTATTTGAGTTGACAAAGTTACAGTCACTCCGTTTTGAGCAGGAGCCATTTCAAGGTCGAGACCTGTTTCAGGGATAGAGACCTGGCCGGACTCAACACTATATGGCCCGAGGGATGTTCCTTCAGGGACCGGAACTTCATGCGGTATTGCACCTTCCTGATCTGTTCCTCCGTTGTCCCAGGCAGCTTTTAGTATTTCACGCAATGCGGTGACGCTAAGTTCTGCCACTATTTCAAATCCGCGCGTTTCAGGCATTGTCGGCCTCCTCTCTTAAATGATGGTTTTCAGGTACTCTGATCTTGATAGTCATTACAGGCAACCGAACTTCACCTGCCTTTATCTTTTCATAAAAATCCTTACTGACAAATCCCGGTTTGGACAAGTAAAACTTCCTGTATTGCATGATTTTTTCAACAACAGGATGATCTGTCTTGATCGCCGTTAAAGGATCTTCGAATAAAACCTGCTCCTCCTTAGCGGGTTTAATCTTTTTTAAGAATGGTTCGGGCAAATTAAGTGATTTGAGAGTTGAAGGCCTTTTAATTTTAAGATCTTTAAAAAGCAATTTTTCAACCGGTTTCTCAGAGAGCGGATCAATATCTTTACCGGTTAATGACCGGATTTCATTTGTTAAGGTTGTCATTTTTTTGACCTCATCTTCTGAAAACCGGATTCGCAATTCAACCTCTCTTTTTAATTCAGAAGACATGTGAAATCCCATTTCTTCGAATGCGAGAAGAGGGTTTGCTGCTGCTCTTATAGCTAATTCCGAGTCTTTGTTAACTTTTCGAATGATAAGCGGAACCAGCTTGTGAAATTCTTCGAAAGATTTGATTTCCCGGGGCATAATAGACATTTTTTAATATTCTGCAAAAAGGATTCGAAAAATTTTATGCTCCCAATAAAGCTGAACTAATTCAGCTGAAAGGGGAAAAAATTTAAATTAGAACATCCTCATTTTAAGGAATAAATCTTTTTAATTTAATGGTTTGTTTTCCATATTTATATAATCAGCCTCAGTGATTAACCCAGAATTCCTTAAAAGATTTATGATAGTTATTGTGACTCTAAGTCACTGTTATACAAATATAAAAAAACGAAAGATGGAACGCAAGTATTTATCTGAATAAAACAAAAAAAAATTTTGATATTATATTTGAAAATCAATGCACTACATTATAAACTACAGTCAGGTTACATTGATTGGCCAAGCCCCGTAAGGGGTTGTTAAAAGCAGAGGTTGAATGTACTCCTTCATCCAATGGATATTGAGAATGATTATGATAATAGAAATAACAATTATGTTGGGATTATATTGAAATATTCAACGACAAATTGTACATTTGACATTAGTTTAATGGAGACCAGGCAATTTTTGAAATTGGACATCAAATTGGTTTTCAATAGTATTGGCAGCCTAGAGGCTTGTCAGATAAAACAAGCCGAAGGAGAAATTATATTAAAAACCAAAACCAGCGATAATTATTTTGCATTTATTAACATCGGAGATATTTCTAAATATGCCAAAAAACTGGAAACAGATTCCAACGGTGAAATAATTATTCAGGATAACAACTTCACAAAATCCTTATTTCAGACAATTTCGGAAACCAACTCGACCATAAATATCTTAATCGGTTCTAAAAAGTTTATTGAAAATAACAAAGATTATCTGATAAAAATATTTAAAAACCTGGAGGAGGATTAATCACAATAAAATAAACCAAATAAAACATTAATAATGAAACGAAAAATTCACATACTGTTGGTTTTTATCCTGATGACCTTTATAGCAGGTCAGATGTATGTCAACGCTGCTTCCAATACTTCACCTGATGGCCAGGCTTTCTCAGTTACATCGCCTGATAATAAAATATCAGTTAAAATTGATAATAGTGACAAGCTTACTTATTCCGTAAGATTCAACGGCCGTATTATTGTGGACACTTCTCAACTGGGATTTGAATTTCAAGACGAAGCAGCTATGGACGGCAACTTTTCTGTAGTTAAGCATAACACAGAGAATATAAATGAGACCTGGACTCCGGTTGTAAAATCGAAACATGCTGAAATCGTAAATCACTACAACGAACTTACATTAGAGTTAAAAGAAATATCAGGCCCTAAGAGGCGGATGGATCTTTTCATCCGTGCATACAATGATGGCATTGCATTTCGTTATAAACTCTACCGGGCCGAAAAAATTGGGGATCGAAAGATAACACGTGAATTGACAACCTTCAATATTCCATCTGATCCTAAGGCATGGATAGCTGAATATGGCGGATATTCCACATCAAATGAGTCTGAATTTTTCGAACATGAGTTAAGTTACCTTACAGAAAAGTCAATAGCCGGGCTGCCTCTTCTTATGGATTATCGAAATAATTGCTGGGTTGCCATCACTGAGGCCAATATTGATAACTACAGTGCCTTTTATATTGGAACAAACGGAACGGCAAATCATCTTACAACGAAATTAGTACCACTTCCCGGGGAAGAGGAAACCGGTGTTAAAGTGAGGTTTGATGATGATATTTTTACGCCGTGGCGGGTATTGATGACAGGTGAAACACCGGGGATACTGATCGAATCGGAAATAATTCAAAATTTGAACGAACCCTGCGCCATTAAAGACCCTTCCTGGATTAAACCCGGCATGAGTGCCTGGGATAATTGGTGGAGCGGGGATGTAAAAATGGAAATGCCTGTCATTAAGCAATATATTGACTTTGCATCAGAAATGGGATGGAAATATATGTTGGTGGATTGGCAATGGTACGGGAAATTTAATAATCCTGATGCAGATATTACAAAATGGGCGCCTCAAATTGACATGCCGGAAATCATAAGGTATGCAGGATCAAAAAATGTTAAAATACTGCTTTGGCTATACTCAAAGGATGTAAACAGGAATTCAGCTTATAAAGATGCTTTCCCCATATACAGGGAATGGGGCGTGGCCGGAGTGAAAATTGATTTTATGGACAGGGACGACCAGGAAATGGTGAACTGGTACCACTATATTATTAAATGTGCGGCAGATAACCGTTTGCTCGTTGATTTCCACGGTGCTTACAAGCCAGACGGAATTATACGTACTTATCCAAATATGATAACAAGAGAAGGATTAATGGGTAATGAATATTACAAATTTTCTGATAAGATGAGCCCTGAACACAATGTAAAACTTGCATTTACCCGAATGCTTGCAGGACAAATGGACTACACTCCGGGAGGTTTTCTGAATGTTACTAAGGCAGAATTTAAAAAACAAGTCCCGGCAGTGGTATGGAATACCCGTGCAGCAGAGCTGTCTAAATTTGTCATTTATGAAAGTCCTTTAACTGTTGTCTGTGACCATCCTGACAATATTTTGAACCAGCCGGGTGTTGACTTTTTGAAGATAGTACCAACTACCTGGGATAATATTAAATTTTTAGACGGATATCCCGGTGAATATATAGCAATGGCAAAACAAAACGGTGATATTTGGTTTATAGGTATCATGAATAACAGTATCAGAAAAAATATCGAAGTCAGGCTTGATTTTTTGCCGGCAGGTACTTATGAAATGGAGATGTGGTCTGATTCAAAGACATCAGACATTAAGCCAAAAGAATTAAAAAAAGAAACTAAAAAAATAAAAAAAGGAGACAAACTTACCGTCGAAATGGCGAATAACGGAGGCTTTGTATCTGTTATCAGGCGCATAAACTGACATGCAAAAATTTATTATGGACAGATTTAACATCCGCGCATAGTAATCAATTGTCAGATATGAACCGGGATAAAAAATTGGACATCTTTCCTGATGGTATATAAATTACCTAAAAACGATTATGCGAAACTCAAAATACTTATTTTTGACCGACTTTAAATCAAATTGACCAGGTTAAGGTAGCTTTTTCTGAATACCGCGGTTAAAAGGCTCAAAAATCAATTTGGATTTTAAACTGAAGAAAAATTTCAAAATGAATTAATTCTAATAGAATGAATCATAATTCAAAAATACCAAACAGACGTCAATTTTTAGAAGATGCTATGGCCCTTGGACTTATTGGCGCATTTGGTGCAGGAAGTTTCATCACCTCATGCAAATCCGGTAAAACAAAATATGAAATGCCTGTTTTTATTGATAAGGCTCCTGAGGGAAGGGTATTAAAAGCGGGGTTGATTGGTTGTGGGGGCAGGGGTACAGGCGCTGCACTAAACTTCCTTAATGCCGGATCAAACCTTCAAATTACAGCATTGGGGGATCTCTTCCAGGACCGTATCGACAGATGCAGGGAATCTATTAAAAAAGCACACAATGTGGATATCCCTGACAAGAATTGTTTCCTGGGTTTTGATGCTTATAAACATGTGATTGAATCAGATGTAGATATAATTATTGAAGCCTCTGCTTCTCATTTCAGGCCGAGGCACTTTGAAGCTGCTGTTCACGGAAGGAAGCATGTATTTCTTGAGAAACCTGCAGGGGTTGATCCGGTGGGGGTCAAGTCAGTTCTGGCATCAGGTAAAATGGCCGAAGCTGCGGGATTGTCTGTTGTGGCAGGTACCCAATACAGACATCAGCGGGATTATGCCACTACCTTCAGTAGGATAAAAAACGGAGCCATAGGTAATCTTATCTCCGCCTGTTGTTATTATAATATTGCAGGGCCACCTAATGTAAAAAGAGAAGATGGGTGGAGTGATATGGAATTTATGATAAGAAACAGAGGAAACTGGCGATGGCTAACCGGCGATGTAATTGTTAATTTGTTGGTACATCAACTTGATATTTTAAATTGGTTTTTTGAGAAATATCCCTCACAAGCTATAGGTTACGGTGGAAGACATCGGCGGTTATCAGGTGATATGTGGGATTTTTTCAGTGTAGATTTTACTTTTGATGACAAGAGAAGATATCAGGGAATGTGCCGTCAGATGGACGGTTGCAGCAACAATGTAGGCCAAATAATATTTGGAACTGATGGTTATACAAATTGTCAGAACCAGATTTTTGATTATGACGGTAACCTGACCTGGGAGTATGAATACCCGAGGGATGCAGATGGAAAACCTACCGACAGGGTAGCTGTCTCTGCGTATGATCAGGAGATGATCGACCTGGTCACATCTATACGAACAAATAATCCTGTAAATGAGGTATATGCACTTGCTTCTTCGACTTTTACAGGCATTATGGGAAGAGAATCAGCTTATACAGGAAAAGTGATGACCATGGATGATATGATGAATTCAAATTTAAGATTAGGACCTAAAGAATACACACTGGGCCCTGTGGACCTCGAGCCTGACATTCCGGTTCCGGGATCTCCGCCAAGAATATAATAAAGTGATGTGTCAGAAATGTCCGGATATATCGGGGTCAATATTGGGGCCATGAATCTTTAACCGGCTTTATTGAAAACTTACTTTAAAAAAATTATGAAACCACTTACTTCTGACCAAATCCGGGGCAACTGGGCTACTCTCATCTGCGCCTGGAACGACGACGACACTTTCGATCTTCCCCGCATTGCTGCCGAGATAGACACCTTAATTGATATGCATGTGGATGGCATCTATTGCAACGGCACTGCCGGTGAGTTTCACACCCAGACTGAGGATGAGTTCGATTTAATTTCGGCATGTCTTGCGGAGAGGTGCAATGCTGCCGGCATGCCCTTTCAGATCGGTGTGAGCCACATGAGCGCCCAGATCTCGCGGGAGCGTTTGCGACGGGCCGTTAGTCTGGCGCCGGGTGCGGTGCAGGTGATCCTGCCGGACTGGTATCCGGTGACTGAAGAGGAGGCGGTCGCTTTTCTCAGCGTTATGGCAGAGGTCGCTAATGGAATCGGCCTGGTACTTTACAACCCGCCACACGCCAAACAGATATGGACACCTGAGCAGATCGGGCGGCTGGTTAAAAGGGTGCCGGCCCTGGTGGGCCTTAAGACCGCCGGAGGTGATGACGCATGGTTTGAATCCATGCGCAAACATCTTGCAGGGATAAGTGTCTTTATTCCCGGGCACAGACTTGCCAGCGGTATGCAAAAAGGTGGCTACGGAGCCTATTCCAACGCCGCATGTATCAATCCATTAGCTGCACAGCGATGGACCGACCAAATGAAAACTGACATGCCCGGCGCTTTAGAGATCGAACGGCGCCTGTGCCTTTTCATGAACGAAACAATCATACCGTTAATCACAGAGCAGCATTACAGCAGTGGCGCCTGCGACCGCTTTATGGCAGTAATGGGCGGCTGGGCAGACATAGGCCCGCGTATGCGTTGGCCCTACCGTTCAATCCCGGTCAGTGAAATTCCCCATGCTCGCGGTAAACTGCAAGAACTGGTTCCTGAATTTGTTTTTGGCTAAGTATATTCTTTTAGAACCTTCTGTGAAAAATTACACTTCTGACTAAAATACAAAAAAATTCACTTTTGATATAAAAATGATATATATTTGAAATATGAAACGCGTATGAACTTATAGTTTTAGATGAAGTCAAACATCGAAATAGAAAATAAATTAAAAGAACTCAAGCCAGTTCTTTACCGAAAATATTTTGTCAAGAAAATTGGATATTTTGGTTCTTATTCACGAAATGAGCAGAAAGAAAGTTCAGACATTGATATTTTAGTATCATTTAGAAAACCTCTGGGGTGGGAATTCTTTGACCTTCAAGAGTTGCTGGAAAATGAACTGGAAATAAAAGTCGACCTTGTTTCGGATAAAGCCCTCAAAAAACAATTAAGGAAAATCATTTTAAATAATGTAAAATACGTATGAGCCATGTAAAAAGAGAATTTTTCCTTTACCTGGAAGATATTCTTCAATCCATGGACAGGATTGAAGAATACCTTGGTGAATTAGAGTTTAAACAATTTAAAATGAATTATCTGGTAGTAGATGCAATAATCAGAAATTTTGAGATTATAGGTGAAGCTTCAAAAAATGTTCCAAAATACATACAGGAAAAGTATCCTGAAATTCCATGGAGAAAAATGTATGGACTACGGAATTTAATTTCTCATGAGTATTTTGGAATTGACTATGAAATGATTTGGGAGATTTCAAAGAATAATTTGCCACAAAATCGTACGGATTTAATCATAATTATAAAAAAAAGAAAAAGCACTCGGTGGTAATTATGGTGATTTAAACTGAAATTAATATGCCTTTATTTCAGTTTAAATCAGACTAACTGAATGTAAAATCATTGATTTTTTGTTAAAAGATCAATATAATTATCTCTGCATATTTTATTTTTGGTGAATAACAATATTATGGAATGGAGATTCTGATTATTTGTATAGCAGCGTTTGTAGTGGCCATATTGACTTTCTTTTCCGGATTTGGACTGGGAACCATTCTCACACCGGTCTTTATGGTTTTTTTTCCTGTAGACCTGGCCATTGCCCTGACCGGAGTCGTTCATTTCTTTAATAATATCTTTAAACTAATATTAGTTGGTAATAATGCTGATAAAAGTACCCTTATCCGTTTTGGAATACCTGCTGTTATAGCCGCGATTTTCGGTGCATGGCTGTTGCTTCATATACCCGA
>CAZJGI010000127.1:0-8004 GCA_964545315.1 uncultured Prolixibacteraceae bacterium | reverse complement strand
ATCTTATGATCTCTGAAGAATCCTGTAAAGTATGATATAATTGGGTAATTCCATTATAACCTGCCCTGTGATTTGGCGGAATTTCACAATTGTCAACAAATACAGCCTCAAGGTCGCCCTCTTTAAGTGTTAACTGATTAAATGTTTTATATCCTGAAGGTTCTAAAGAAACAACTTTATCTCTGGTACAGGAAACTACAGTAATAAATACGATAAAGTAAAATGGCACACGCTTCATTGATGAATATTTTTATAAGGTAGAGACAACTTCAAACTAAAAATACTTTGAATTTTTTTATTTGCATGATATTTTCTCATAAATCTTCAATAGTTATTGTTTTAGATTTCAGTGTATTGTTTTAAATTGCATTTACACAGGAGAAAAATTTTGTACCTTTGTGACAGGCTTGAAATTGAACAATACATATATAAAATCAAAGCAAAATGAAAAACCAGGATCAGGAATGCTGTCCAAAATTTGATAAAGAAAAATGGGACAAAAAAACATTTATCTGGGATAATAAACTGTTCATTAAAGAATGCATACCGACTTTTTTTCATATCCCTTGTCCTCCCATGATTGGAAAGAAGATAATGAAAATGCATAAATTAGCCGGAAATTCGGATGCAACAATACCTGATAAAACCGAAGCTTTGGTGCTGTTTCACGACCCTTCGGCATTTAAATCAGAGATTTATTATTCAGTCACCAGAGAAGTGGAAGGGGCAAATAATACTTCAATTTCCGGGACATTTATTGCATGCGTTTTTGACGGGCCGTATAATGGTATTCCCGGATATATAAAGGAAATGGAAATATTTCTTAAAGAAAAGGGGAAAACAGCAAAGGATTATTATGTTCATTATGCGTATTGTCCCAAATGTGCAAAAGAGTTCGGAAATAACTATATAATTCTTTTTGCACAGGTGTAAGTTGACAGAATACCGCAACGATCAATTCAAATATATTCTCTTATTGATCAACGCTTTATGCAAAACAGAAATTATCTGCTTTGAAATACTGACTTTAACTTTTAAATACCATATAATATCAGAGTGCAATGATGAGTAAGATCATTCGTACAGAAAATTTGCAAACAGGGGTGATTTGTATATCTTTTAATTACTATATTTACTTTTCCGGAGAAGTCAGGCTTTGAAAATAATGAATTATTTTTTATCAATTAAAATGAGTGATATGAGAAAGATCATAGGATTCCTGTTTTTTATGACAATATTTTCGTTATTTTCTTATTCGCAAAACAACAGACTTAAACCCGTCTTAAGATTCAATCAGAATGGAAAATTTAAAATAGTTCAATTTACCGATATTCATTTCAGGTATGATTCTTACAGGTCGGACAGTGCACTGATGTTGATGAAGACTGTTATTGAAAAAGAAAAACCTGACCTGGTAGTATTGACAGGGGATGTAGTAACATCTAAAAATGCATCTCAGGGGTGGTTGTCTTTATCGAAGATTATGATTGATGCGCAGGTTCCATGGGCTGCAGTGCTTGGCAACCATGACCCGGAGTTTAAAAATGAGACTACCAAAAAAGAGATAATGGAAACAATTACGGACTTACTTTACAACCTCACTGAACGAGGGCCGGAAAATATTTCAGGCGAAGGAAATTATATTCTTGAAGTGAAATCTTCAGCTTCAAATAAAATTGCTGCTTTATTATATTTCCTTGATTCTCAAATGTATCCGGAGGAACATTTAGGTCGTTACGACTGGATTAAATTTGATCAGATTGCATGGTACAGGGAACAGAGCAAAGCATACTCCTTCTTGAATGATTTTAATCCCTTGCCTGCCCTTGCATTCTTTCATATTCCTTTACCGGAATATAAGGAGGTAATCGATCAAAAGACGACAGTGGGCATTTTTAAGGAGACAGTTTGTGCTCCTGATCTAAACTCAGGCATGTACACTTCTATGCTTGAGTGTAAGGATGTTATGGGTATGTTCGTGGGGCATGACCATGATAATAATTATATCGGATGCCTGAGGGGAATATGCCTGGCTTACGGTAATGTTACAGGAAGGGAATGTTATGGTAAAATCGGACGTGGAGCAAGGGTTATTGAGTTATATGAAGGAGAACGCAAGTTTGATACCTGGATACTGAAACTGTATAATTGCGACAGGGATAAAGATACATGGGAACCAACTAACGATTATCAAAAGCAATTTTTTGTCACATACCCGGATTCTTTTATGGATGATTCCGGTAAGGGAAAAGATTGAATTTTTTTAGCGCTCCATATGATATTTTAAATCAACCATGCTGGTTAATCATATACACTATAAATTCCCCAGGGATACTGTTTTCTTGTTACACAATAAAGACCTGCTGTTGTCTTTGTGAGATCTATCTCAAAAAACAATTTTTCCTGCTCTCTGCAGTATGGTTCAACAAATTTCAAAAAATATTTTTTTGAAGATACTTCTGTAATTTCTATATCCAAATAAATTCAAAATTCATCGATTTTTGAATTTACCTTTGATTTGAAGGGCAAACTCAGTGATATGAAAATTTTTGATTTTATGGTCTTGAAAGTAATCCCGGATCAGATTGTCCAATTCTTCATCAATATAATCTTCAATTATATCATTCTCAGTACAATACAAATGGTGGTGATTTTCCAAAATGCCATCATATCTCATTACATCCTTGTCAGTATACACTTTTTTAACAAGTTTATTATCAATTAAGGTGTCCAGTACCTTATACACAGTGCCGGAAGCAATATTTGGATTATCTTGCCTGATATGTTCTATTATTTTTTCGGCAGTCGGGTGATTACCTAATTTGTAAATAGCATCCAATATTGTTAATCTTTGGGGAGTTACTTTTAAGCCCTTTTCTGATAATTTATTTCGGATCTCTTCAACAGGGAGGTTCATTTGTATTTAATAAAAAATGTAAAACTAATTATTTTTTCTATCCGTTCGCTGAAGCGAACGGCAAAAGATAAGGCAATGAACAAACCGTCTGCAATTATCCGGCTCTGGTCGCTCAAGCGAACAGCAAAGGATAAGGCAATGAACAAATCGTCTGCCTTGACCGGAGCCTTATCTTATGCCGTCGGTTTTAACCGACGGATCGCGGTTCAGAATCAAGATCCCTCCCCCTCACCTTATTTTATAAGACCTCAATCCAAAAAATACCATTGGAGGGATCTTTTGATTCTAACCACTTAAATTATTTTATGCCAAATCAAAACGGTCGAGGTTCATTACCTTATTCCATGCCGCAATAAAATCTTTGGCAAACTTCTCCTTTGCATCGGAACTGGCATAAACTTCTGCCAGGGCCCTGAGTTCAGAGTTTGAGCCAAAAACAAGGTCAGCCCGTGTTGCCGTCCATTTTATCTTGCCCGTTTTGCGTTCAAGGCCATCGAAGCACTCTTTTGAATCAGAGTTGGGTGTCCATACAACGCCCATATCGAGCAGATTTACAAAAAAGTCATTAGTCAGGACTTCAGGCCGGTCTGTGAACACCCCATTTTTAGAACCGTCATAGTTTGTGTTCAGTACACGCATTCCACCGATGAGGGCAGTCATTTCCGGGGCTGTTAAGGTCAGTAATTGTGCTTTATCTACCAGAAGGTCTTCTGTTGAAAGGGCATATTTCTTTTTCATGTAATTGCGGAATCCGTCGGCAAGCGGTTCCAGAAAAGCAAACCCTTCAACATCTGTTTGTTCCTGAGATGCATCCATCCGGCCGGGTAAAAATGGAACGGTAACTTTTACTCCGGCATCTTTAGCAGCTTTTTCGACACCTGCGCAACCTGCCAGTACGATAAGGTCGGCAAGGGACACTTTTTTGTCGCCGGTTTGCGAACTGTTGAACTCTTCCTGGATGGCTTCAAGCGCTTTTAATACTTTCTTTAACTGTTTCGGATTATTTACTTCCCAGTCTTTTTGCGGATCAAGGCGTATCCTTGCCCCGTTTGCACCGCCGCGCTTGTCAGAACCACGGAATGTAGATGCTGAGGCCCACGCTGTGGATACTAACTGGGAAACTGTCAATCCTGATTTTAAGACTTTAGCTTTAAGTTCAGCAATATCCTTCTCATCTATTAGCTTGTGGTTTACTGCAGGAATAGGGTCTTGCCAGAGTAGATCCTCTGCTGGTATTTCAGGTCCCAGGTAGCGCGATTTAGGCCCCATGTCACGGTGGGTCAGTTTAAACCATGCACGGGCAAAGGCATCCGCAAATTCAAGTGGGTTTTCATAAAACCGTCTGGATATTTTTTCGTATTCCGGGTCAAAACGTAATGAAAGGTCGGTAGTAAGCATGGTAGGACGGTGTCTTTTTGAAGGGTCATGGGCATCGGGCATCACTTCACCAGTGTCTTTTGCAACCCACTGCCAGGCACCTGCCGGACTTTTGGTCAGTTCCCATTCAAACCTGAACAAGTTATCAAAGAAGTAGTAACTCCACTTAACAGGAGTCTGCGTCCAGATAACCTCCAGTCCGCTGGATATTGTATCGCCTCCCTTTCCCGTTCCAAATGAACTCTTCCAGCCAAGTCCCTGTTCTTCGATAGGTGCTGCTTCGGGTTCAGGGCCTACATGTGCAGCATCACCTGCACCATGACATTTTCCGAATGTATGGCCTCCGGCGATGAGGGCAACGGTCTCTTCGTCGTTCATAGCCATTCGGGCAAATGAGTTACGGATATCTTTAGCTGCGGCAAGGGGATCAGGGTTACCTCCCGGGCCTTCAGGATTAACATAGATCAGTCCCATTTGAATAGCAGCCAGCGGACTGTCCATTTTTTCCGGATCCAGGTCTCTTTCGTCATTTGCCAGCCATTCTGTTTCTGAACCCCAGTTAACATCTTCTTCCGGTTCCCATACATCTTCCCGTCCGCCTGCAAAACCAAATGTTCTGAATCCCATTGATTCCAATGCAACGTTTCCTGCAAGGATCATAAGGTCAGCCCACGATATCTTTTTTCCATATTTCTGTTTAACAGGCCAAAGAAGTCTGCGTGCTTTGTCAAGATTTACATTGTCAGGCCAGCTGTTAAGCGGCGCAAAGCGTTGTTGTCCTGCTCCTCCGCCACCACGACCATCAGTCACACGATATGTTCCTGCACTATGCCAGGCCATGCGGATAAACAGCGGGCCATAATGCCCGAAGTCTGCAGGCCACCAATCCTGAGAATCGGTCATTAATGCCTGGATATCCTTTTTTAAGGCCTTGTAATCTAAACTCCCAAACTCTTCGGCATAGTTAAAATCCTTATCCATTGGGTTCGATAAAGATGAATTTTGACGAAGAATATTCAACTTTAATTGGTTAGGCCACCAGTCAAGGTTTTTTGTTCCGCCTCCACCCATACTGTGTTTTCCGGTAGCTCCGGTGACAGGACATTTGCTGATTTTTTCCGATTGATTTTCCATAGTTTGTTAATTTTAAAATTTTATATGAACATTATTTAATATATTTTGATTTTATCGTAAATGAGAATCGTTCTCACTAAAGATTTAGTAAAGATAAAAAATATTAATTAACAGACAATAAGATTGATATTTTTTTCTGGTCCGGTTAAGGATAAACTCTTAAAAATATCGTATAGATAGTATACATTAATTAATTCCTGTTGAAATGAGTAAAATTTACCTGGTCTTAATCATTTCAGCAGGGATTAATATTTATGAAATTATAAATTAAATTTTCTCTTCAATAGAATAATTAAGGTAATTTGATATTTAAGTAAGTCATTTCTCAAATAGGGAAATATACTGATGTCAATTGTCCTGTATAGGAACCGGTAATTTTTTTATCATTAATATCAATGCAGTTAATTGATATGTTAAAGGTGCTTCCGTTTATTCCCACAGTAACGCTGCCCTCTTTGATACCTATACGTGAATTAATATAGTTGTAATATTTTGTTAATACTTCAGTAGATGGATTATTGAAATCCACTGTTGACCAGTCAATATCCAAATCAACATTTAATCCATAGCAAGTCGGATCGTTCATGCTTTTAACAGCCGTTACAAATTTATCAGTGGAGTTCATAGTAAAAGTAGAGTCGCCAACTGTAACATTTCCCCAACCATCAACATCATCAACAAATACATATTTCCCCGGAGTCAGGGTATTATTTTTACTGAACAGGTTAAATATCAGAATATCACCTTTTCCGTAAGGGACAAGAGCTTTTCCTCCATCAGAAGTATTATACCGGGTAATGGTAATATTTGAGGTAAGGTACAATCCATGTGCATAAATATCCTTGTTCCCAATATCCAACTCACTAAACCATACGTTATAACCTAAATTAAGAGGATGTACGGCATTGTCCACCATGAAATAATTTCCTGATTCATATACTGCTAAATAAGAGAAATGGCTGATTGTAAAAGTCAGTTCGTTATCAATTAAATCTATCTCCGGAACAATTATTTCAGGGTCATTATCTGGATTCCAGTGCAGAATCTTAATATTATTTATATTGGCAAATAGTGCAGGGTTAAATATAAGTGTGACTTCCACAGGTTCATAAAAACTAATCCCTCCCGGCTGAAGAAAATATACCGGACTCTTAAACTGTCCGTAGAAATTTTCAGGTTCCGCATATTCTGTAACTTCGATAACACTTAAAAAAGTTCCTTCTCCCAGTGAATTTAAAGGAAATAATATTTTTAATGAATCATCTTCGCTGGTTAACAAACCACCGCCCTCATCAATGAAAGATGTCCCTTCCTTTAAATCTCCTTCTATCCGGATATCAAGATAACTACCCGGAATCCCATTAATCAGGACCTCGATTTCTGAGGTTGTAGTTATGTCTGATATATCTTTTGAGAGATATGATATCTTTTGAGAAAAGTCTGATGGACCAAAAACCAGTTTCCCATCAATCTTAATTTCAGCACTGGAAACCAGATTTTTATTTCCGTTACCATTTATAATGTGGATAGTGAAAGTTGGTTCAAAGTAATTTAAATTTTCACTTCCAATTAACATCTTAACCACAAAGGGCTCCCCGGTCTCACGGGTAAATTTTTGATGTCCCCAAAATACAGATGCCCCACTGTTTGTTATTGACCCAGATTTTAATATAGCAACAGTAGGAGCATAGTCATCCGTTTTTTGACAGGATAGTAGAAAAATTGCGCATAGAAATCCCACAGAAATAAGAAGGATTTTTGTTTTCATAGAATAAACTTTAAGTTAATTAATCAGAATTATTGTTATTGTTTTATTAACAATAACTGATCAAAGATAGTGAGAATATCCTGATGAATTAACGTAGTTATTCATAAAAAATTTTTGATTTTTAAAATATTAAAATCAGATAGTTAATGTTAATTGCTTTTAGAATTTTTCATGTTTTACAATTTATTTTACTGCATACAACTAAAAGTACAACTTGCTTTAATTGGTTTATTTTTTTAATAATTTTTAAATGGCTTTTGTGTATAGCGCAATTATTTTTTATCAGGGAAGAGAATGGGAGAATGTGTGAATGTTTCAATGTTTGAGTGTTTGAGAGAAACTTGCAGCTTGCAGGTGATATTTAATGCAAGAATGTGTTATGGAATCCCGACTGAAAACTGTGACTATTTGACTGGATTGGTGGTTCAGGGGTTTATCTCTTGCCGTTAGCTAAAGCGAACTGATTGGGGGTGGTCAAATATAAAGAATAAATAAAATAAAACTGGAATAAAAAAATCCTTTATAATATTATGTAAATATCTTTCATATTTTGTAACTTGCTGATAAGATGAATAATATGTCATCATGTTTCCTGAAACAGAAATGGGCTTATCAAATTAATTATAAAATATGAATACAGATCAATTGAAAGAAGTGATGAAATATCATTTACAAAATTTCAACGATGAAGGAGTTGAAATTAGTGACTTTACAATACATAATACAGTATTAAGTCCGGATGACGGCTATGGAAATGCCAATTCCAAATACATTTATCGTGCTTTAATCAGGTGGACAATGAAGAAAA
>CAZJGI010000126.1:0-8081 GCA_964545315.1 uncultured Prolixibacteraceae bacterium | reverse complement strand
CCGACACTATTTATCACTGCCGTCCAACCCTTAAACGGATGTCCGTGTGAACCCAAAATTAGCTGGTCGAGATAGATACCGATATTCATCTCTTGTGATAATATATCCCCATCCCATCCGGGTGCAGGGATGAAAAGCCAAACACACCAATATAAAAGAAGTAACAATACGGCAATTATATAATGTGCCTTCTTTGATGTATTTAATACTATTAGTGAGCAAACAAGGTAGCTAATACTGATATATTCCAGAACATTATTATACCAGTACACTTTATCAAACTGCATATTTAACAATTTACCCCCGGCTATAAGTCCGCAGATAAAAAGTATTACCGACCGGATAACAACATGGATATACACCTTTCTCTTACCAGTTTTCAGGAGCCTCTTTCTCAATGAAAAAGGCAAAACCACCCCCACAACAAAGACAAATATCGGTTGGGCGATATTAGCAATGCTGATCGCAGGGTTAGACATAATGACCTTTACAATTTCCGGCCAGGCCTGACCATACACTATATTGTTAAAGGTCCTGAATATGGGAGCTCCGCCAATCTGGGTCGACAAAATAATAAACATGGCCAAACCGCGCAGTACATCCACACTTATTACCCTGTCAGCTATCTTATCATTAATGTCCATATAATATGATTTAGCATTCTCAAATTACCAAATTGCTGAAGGGCCGATTTTTATAATCCGAACTAAGGTTTTCTCAGTTTATCTTTCTTTTGCATGGTTTCATAAATAAATTCCAGAATCAGGAAAGATGCAGGTTCTTCCATTTCGTGGTCGAAGCCCTGCACTTCATACAGGTAAGTCTCCTTATGGCCGTTATGTTTCATCATCCTTGCCATATAGGCATTCTCCTCGTATCTGCCTAACATTTCCAGTTCCCTGTCACCCGTGATCAGCACCAGCGGAGGTGCATCAGCCCTCACGTGATAAATGGGTGCAAACTCATCAACTACAGGTTGTCCGGCAGGAATCCCTCTCTCCTTCCTAATATTGAAATGGGTAATCACATGGCCACTCAGGGGAAGTAATCCGGCTATCTTATTGGCATCGACATTATGACCAGCAAGCCACTTTTTATCCATACCCACCATACTGGTTAGATAACCACCGGCCGAATGTCCGGACACAAATATCAGTTCAGGGTCACCGCCATAGCCCTCAATATTTTTGAAAGCCCATGCAACCGCGGCGGCTGCATCTTCAATGTAATCAGGACATTTGGCATCGGGATACATCCGGTAGTTGGCATTTACGATACATACGCCGTTCTCCTTTAAAAGATTTGGATACTCCTGTGTTTTATCCCCTCCTGTAAGTCCCCCTCCGTGAAACCATACAATAGTCGGGAAACCCTTAACACCTTCCGGATAATAGATATCCAGCCGGCATTTCTCACGTTTGTTTTTATCAGTGGCATTTACCTGATCACTGTAATATGTAATATCAGATTTTGTCACATAGGACAGTTCAGGTCTTGTGCGGAATCTCTCATAGCGGGTATACTGTGAAAAACCGGCAAATCCCGCAATTAAAAAGATAGTTAGCAGTAATAGTTTTTTCATAAAATTTTATGTTATCAAACCTTAAAACCGTTCTCTAAAGCGAACGGCAATGGATAAGGTATTGTTAAACCATCTGCCTGCATCGAAACCTTATCCTTTGCCGTCGGTTTCAACCGACGGATTATACAAAAATTATATAGTTACACTTTTAAGAATATCTTTTTCCTATACAGAAAATAGACAAATAGCCATTTTATTGCCAGCATGCATAATGCCCAGAACAGAGGCCTGAAAGAGCCTAAATGATCTATAAAGCCATGTACAAAAACCTTTACAACAGATCCGAAATCAAATAATCCTGAAGCAACATATATGGTAATTGAATTGAGCCCCACAACAACGAAGGGGAATGCCCATTTTTGATAACCTTTTACATCAATTATCCAGTAAAACAGTCCAAGTAAAAGTGAATTTATTCCAATTACCAGCATTGCATAAGAGCTGGACCACAGTTTAAAAATAATCGGGAATGACATATCCCATAACAATGCAATCAAAATTGAAGCAACTCCTGCTACAAACAAACCCTTAACTTTAGTGTTATCTGATCTTGATGACCTCAGCCATTGTCCGGCCACGACTCCCGCCAAACATACTGCTATTGAAGATATCTGTTGTAGAATTCCATCTTCATCATAAAAAACATTATTCATCCGGCCGGGAAGAAGGAGCTGATCGATATAAGCATGCAGGTTACCTTCCGGGGTTATCACGCCGGCTCCATGTCCGGGTACCGGCACCAGGATCATCAGCAACCAATATATAATTAACAGAAAACCGGATATAATTGCCTGGGTTCTCATCCGGCTGTTCATCACAATTATTGCCGCAAAAAAGTAAGCTACAGCAATACGCTGGAGGACACCACATAATTTTAGTTTTTCAAAATCAAAACCTAAAAGGCCGTTCATTATTAAGCCCAATAAAAACAAAACCAGAGTACGCCGTGCAATATGTATGTATAACTTTTCCCTGCTGTATCCCCGTTGTAATCTATTATAAATTGCAAACGGCAGGCTTGCACCTACCATAAAAATAAAGAGAGGAAAAATGGAATCCCACATATGATAACCATGCCACTCAGTATGGTCACACTGATCTGCTATGGCACGAAATACAGCATTATCCCATAATTCAGGCAATGCCCTGAGTACTCCTCCTATACCCACCAGTAACAACATATCAAATCCCCTGAGGGCATCAAGCGATTTCAAACGCCCCTTAATAACTGAATTTTCTTTTTTACTTTCCATATATTGTTTTATATTTTGCGAATTACTTTTCTTTGATATCTATATTATTAATAGTAAAAAACTTTCTGCTTTCCGGCCATTACCCAAACTCTTCATTCCAAAGATCTCTGAAACTTACAAGCTGAATTTTTTTCTTTTGAATTATCTCCTTCGTCTTTGGGGAACATAAAAGTTCAGTTGTGCTGGCACGGTTTGGATCAGCCATACCTGGATGTACCACTGTTATCCACTTACCCGGTTTAAGGGCTTCAAGACTATCAAAAAAAAGCTGTTTTTCCTCATCAGTCAATGCAGGTGCAGCATAATAAGCCAGGCTTCCGTCAGGTAATTCCTGACTTGGAAATTTTTCACCTTTAATAAGGCTTACACGTTTATAGCCGTAACGCTCACCCTCATAATCACGTCCATAAATTAATTTCTGTTCTTTACATATTTTGATAATAATTTCATCAATTAAAGCCCCGCCTCTGTGGTTATCCAAATAGACAAACTTCAGTCCGTATGCCTTCGCTTTATCCACCTGGGCCCTAATCTCCTTATCTATTTCATCAATTCTGGGATTTGCTGCTTCAAACTGTTCATTAGTATCCCAGAAAAATCCTCTGGGATTCACAAGACTGGGCACTTCTCGGGGAGAAAGCACAGGCCTTTGTGTTCCGTCAATGATTACGGTATGAACTCCCGGGGCAAGTTTAGGATTCTCATTACAAAACTTAACTGATTCATCAAAGTATACAGATGTGGCCATTATACTGGCAGATGTAAGTATTCCCTCCTTAAAGGATTTAAAAAAACCAAGCGTCCTTCCATAGTTCTTACCCATATCATCACCCCTGACAAGCAACTGTATAGCAGGGGAAGGGCCATTACCGGGGAAAAGAGCAGAAGGCATGCTGCTTACTATTCCTGTAGCGGTAACCTTTTTAATGAAGCTTCTACGGTTTATCATTTTAAAAAATATTAAGTTTGAATAATTGATTGATTTACAATAAACAATGTTTTACTTCAGTTTTGAAAGTTGATTTAAAAGTTTATCAACTACAATAACAGATGCATCTTTCTGAACCTTGTTTGTACTTAACCAGGTTTCATAACCTCCCAGTTCATGTTGTTCAGGTGGTGGCAAATAGCCATTATAACCATTTGCTATCTCAATTACAAATGTTGATTTAAAAGGGCTTTTTTCTTTGATCTCCCTACCCGTTTCGGCAAATGTTTCGAACGGAATAGCTGAAACACCCAGGTCACCGATCCTGAATGATTGCAAAATAATATCCAGCTGATCCGGATAGTCAAGGAGATTAAGCACTCTTTCAGCATAAGCTGCTTCATTAGGGTGTACCGGTTTTACATTTTCAGGTTTTTTCAGTACATCCTCTGCCCATTTTATCGTTTTTGAATCAGGTTTACGTACATCAAGTTTAATAACCTCCTGCACTGCACCAAGTGGAACCCAATCATGGAACTTAATTTTATTGTGCACTCTAAATACCTCTCTTGCAACATCTTCGGCAACAATTCGCATCTTTTCGTATGGTTTATGCTTTTCCGCAGGACCAGCAAAGTTGTTATTGTTCACATTTCCTGAAGTGCCATTGGACATGATCCCGATAAAGGGAGGGTCCTGACGGTCGGCTTTTAATAACTCCTGTATACGGTCAGAAAATACTGCAAAATAATCAGCAGATATATGATTAGCCGGAACTCCACCCACATAGTGAAGTCCATAGTTAGCAAGCAGGGCAATCGGCCTGCCATCTTTAGACTGTACTGAGATAAATGAAACTTCCGGATCCGGCTTACCGGCAGGCTCAAGAAGTTCCGGATTATTTCTTCCTGGATTGGTTCTCACTTTATCCCTTTCACCAAAAGGGTTAATAACCTGTGCATCAGGCTTCATCATCCAGCGGCGCACAAAAACATGCTCCGGTACACTCCCTGCACCCCATCCAATTCGTGCCGGCTCCAGATTGTTAAGTGCAATACGTGCCACATCGGCAAGCCTCCTGATAACAAATTTCTGATAATCATCAAAAGGCTCCCCGACAGTCCATCGCCTGCGCCTTGCGCCTTCACCCTGAACACTGGTTGCAGAATGGGTGTGGATTGCCGAAATCATAATATTACCGGCCGGAATATTAGTCTCTTCGTTGATAATTCTTTTGGCTTCTTCTGTTAAATCAGTGTTCATGCCAATAATATCAACGACAATAAAAATAAGTTTAGTCTTACCGTCATCCAGGGCCAGGCATTTAGCATGTAACTCATCATGAATATGCATTGCCGGAGGTGGATTGCCAAAATTTCCGACAATGCCCCCTCCCAGGAAGGGTGTTATATTACTTTTAGCCGCACCGGCCATAAATACTTCGTCCTGACCATTGGTCATAAAAGCATTTTTACCCGTTCTCGCTGATATTGAAATGCTAACCATCAATAAAACAGCGATAAAAGAAAACAATCTGAATTTATTTTTTCCCTTTATCATAATTATTTATGTTACTTTGATATTAAAAATATTACAAACTTGTGCTTATCGCTCCATTAATAGCAGAAATATGGGTGAAATTAATAAATTTATTAAGTACATAGTAAAAATTTTATACGAATGAATCCAACATATTTAACTTTTCTTTTTTCAATTCTTCTTTTTTCATGTATCAATAAAAAACAGACAAACGAAGGGGCACAACATATCAGTGGTATTTACCCTCAACTTGCATACTACAACCATGAGGGGGAGTGTGGTACGGGAGCAGTCGTACCCTGGGCCGGCAGGTTATGGGTAATCACATATGGCCCCCATCTTCCATTCGGATCTTCAGATAAATTATATGAAATCACCCCGGAACTGGAACAAATAATCCATCCGGAAAGCATTGGAGGAACACCAGCCAACCGGATGATCCATAAGGAGAGCAACCAGCTTTTTATTGGTCCTTATGTCATTGACAATCAACGTAATATTAAGACTATTCCTTACCAGGTAATGCCAGGGCGACATACCGGTAATGCCCGTCATCTCTTTGATCCTGAGAATAAAATTTATTACGGAACCATGGAAGAAGGTTTTTACGATGTTGATGTGAACACGCTTAAAGTAAATATGATATACCAGGACAGAAATAAAATAAACAGAGAGGAAGAACAAGAACCAGACAGTCTTACTTTGGCATCTCTTGATGGTGTTCATGGAAAAGGGTTGTACTCAGGGCAGGGCGTAATGGTTTATTCGAACAACGGTGAATCAGGAACACAGGCTCTGGAAAATTTCGATACCGAAGCGGGTTCACTTTCGGAATGGGATGGTAATGAATGGAAACTAATTCGTCGCAACCAGTTCGTTGAAGTGACCGGCCCGGGAGGAATTTACGGCAATCAAAATCCGGAAACTGATCCAATCTGGGCAACAGGCTGGGATCACAAATCTCTTTTACTTGGTGTCCGTGATCCGGAAACCGGGTGGGATTTTTTTCGGCTGCCTAAAGCCAGCCACAGCTATGACGGTGCTCATGGCTGGAATTCCGAATGGCCGAGGATCCGGGATGTCGGCACAAAAGATGATCCCGTCTACCTGATGACCATGCACGGAATGTTTTGGCACTTTCCCGGAACTTTTACTGCTAAAAATTCAGCGGGAATACGTCCGCACTCAGCTTATCTGAAAGTAATCGGAGACTTTGCACGCTGGAATGGTCAACTGATATTTGGATGTGATGATTCTGCCCAACGTGAATTTCTTAATAAACGAAAACATAAAGGAGGCATTCAAGGCCCGGGGCAATCTAATTCCAATCTGTGGTTTACTTCTCCTGAAAAACCAGGCCAATTGGGGCCGTCCACTGCTTCCGGAGCAGTTTGGTTAAGCGAAAAAATTGCTGGAGGTGAAGTATCTGAACCCATGCTTTTTGCAGGTTGGGATAAGCGTTCAGCCTGGATTAACAATCAGGGCAAGGATGATGTTATATTTATCTTTGAGGTTGACAAGACAGGGAACCAAAGATGGGAGACATTAAAAACCCTTACCGTAAAAGCCCGGAACACAGTGAATCTGGAATTTAATGCAAAGGAGTATGGGGAATGGATAAGGATTAAAGCGGGTTCGGCTACCACAGCAACCATAACTTTTAACTATACTGGGAAAGATAATCGCACAACCTCTCCATCATTAATTTTTAAAGGCCTTGCAAAAATAACAAAAAAAGAATCAATTGGGGGATTATTGTACGGCCTGGGTGAAGACCGCGGGGCATTAGGTGTTTCGGCGGTAAAATTCAACAACGGGAAAATCACAGAAACCGGTTATTACGAACTGGATGCTCAATTAAATCTTCTAAAAAAGGAGGACCCGGTAACCAACGCTTTCATCAGGGAAAAATTTGCCATACCTGAAAATGTAATTGACATTGAAGAGTCGTCGGTCTTGGTCATTGACGATAAAGGCCGCAGATGGAGGCTGCCTTTGGGCGCTTCCGAATACGATCAATTAACAAACTCTGCCCAATTAAGAATTTGTCGTGAAGTAGCTACTGAAAGAGACCTGTTTCACGCTACCGGTACTTTTTACGAGTTGCCGGCAGAAAATGCCGACGGATTTGCTAAAATCAGGCCGGTTTCTTCTCACAATTTCAGAATACATGATTACGCTTCTTTCAGGGGCTTGCTGGTAATGACAGGGATTGACCCTAAAGCGAACGCGGAGCCTCATATCGTAATTTCAGATGACGGAAAGGCAGCTGCCTGGTTAGGTGTGATCGATGATCTGTGGCAACTTGGCAAACCGGTTGGACATGGTGGGCCCTGGAAAAATGATACTGTGAAAGCAGAGGAACCCTCCGACCCATACTTAATTGGGTTTTATGATAAACGCACACTGGAAATATCTCACGATGCCAGGGAACCGGTTACTTTTTTGATCGAAGCCGAACCAATCGGGCATGGCCCCTGGATGGTGTACAAAACAGTTACAGTAAATCCTGACAGGAAATTCACATACCAGTTCCCGGAGAGTTTCCAGGCCAGATGGATAAGGTTTAAAACAGATAAAAACTGCGTGGCAACTGCCTGGTTAGAGTATAAATAAAAATCTGCCGTATTGGAAAGTGTTGTTTATCAATCATTCATAACCATGATAAAGATAAATTGCGCCATAACTCCAATGCGGCCCCTTTAATCCGGGATAATCTCATATTTTCTTTTTTTCGAATATAATGAATATTAAGTATCAGGAAAAATTATTTTAGCTT
>CAZJGI010000125.1:0-8097 GCA_964545315.1 uncultured Prolixibacteraceae bacterium | reverse complement strand
TTCAACAAATTGGACGTAGAAAACTAAGAATGCTTAATAACTCACAAAATTTGTCCGATTTGAGAATACCTCCATCCAACAGACTTGAGAAATTGCATGGTTCAGACTTTTACAGTATCAGAATTAATGACCAATGGAGAATTGTATTTAGTTGGATTGAAAATAATGCAACTGCTGTTGAGATCATAGATTATCATTAAAGATTGGAGGAGAAAAAATGAAAAGGTTGGTAAACATTCACCCTGGGGAGATATTACTTGAGGAATTTTTACGTCCTCTTGGTATAACTGCATACAAATTGTCAAAAGACACTGACATTCCACAGACAAGAATTTCTCAAATAATTAAGGGGAAGAGAAGAATAACAGCAGATACAGCATTAAGGTTAGCATCTTATTTTGGAACAACTTCAAAATTTTGGCTTGGCTTACAAAATGATTATGATATTGAGGAGGTGCAAAAAAGTAAAAAAGAAATATTAATTAGAATAAAGAAAAACGCCCCACTCCCGGATTTTCTTTGATCATCTTCAGGGCTTCTTTCACAAAAATATCACCGGTGAATTCACCCAGTGAGGTGCGGCTGATGTAATTGTACCGCTTGAAACTGTTGAAATCTTCCTTTACCATTATGTATCCGAAGGCATCGTTGGTGAGGCCAAAAAGAAAGGGCAGGCTGGTTTTCATATTCCGTTTCAGGTAGAATCCTATATTTGGCAGTGCTTCACCGGGAATGGTGATTACCTGCGCATTACCTATGTTCAGCAGGTTGAGCCGGGTTGAGACTTTGCTGTAATCTTTGTCTTGAACGGCCTGGCTTAATACTGGTGAGTTTTGGAAGACATGCTTCATTTCTTCAGAATCAATGGGAAACTCAACTGTTTTTGAAGTGCAGTACAATTCCGGATTTTCCTGTACCGGCGCTGCTTCAATGATGCGTAAGGCCTCGTCTGCCAGTAAATGGCCAATCCGGATGCACTCTTCCCAGTTATTGGCTTCCTGGCCGTTCTCGCGACGGTTATCTGCAGTCACCATCCCTCCCTCTGCGCTGTTCATAAAAACAGCGATCCCTCCGGTTTTCGATTCAATACGGTCATACAGAGGTCCGCACAGATCAGGACTGATGAGTTTACGTTTAGTTCCAAGTATTTCAGGGTGTGTGGCATAGTTCACGAGAGTGGCAATTGTTTCTCCTTTCCTGTTGGCAGAGGTGGCGATAGCCTGGATAACGCCGCAGCGCGAATCATATAAATCAGGGGCATAATAGTTATAAGCGATTTTCCCCCTGGCTTCGCCAACAGCTATTTTCAGGGCAGCCGGCTCCATGTTGTTAAAAGCTTCATTTACTGCATTTGCGATTTGGATCACACACCAGTCGAGGTACCCGGGATCGGCCCCTGTCTTCCCGTTTTCATCGGGGAATCCATAAGCATCAGGGGCGCTGTGAGTGTGGGTTACCCCAATCAATATGTTTTCGGGAGGAATACCTTTTATCAGGTTCCTTGAACGGTCGCCCAGGACAGCAGGCCAGCCAAGGTTGTCGATACTTACTATGGCCACCTGTGTTTCACATTTTTGGAGCACCAAAGCCCTGACAAAAAGGTCGCCTTGCTTTCCCAGGGGTATTTCAGGCGCTCCCATACCACCTGAAATGGGCAGCAGTTTCTCCGGGGTGATTATCCGCAATGCGGCGCCGGCCTTAAAAGTTTGGGCATTAATCCGGGTAAACGGAGTAAGGAATAAAACTAAGACAGAAATTAATAGTACTCTCATATATAAAAATGTTTAGACAATATTTAAAAGAAAAATTTTTATACTTCAATAATTTTAATTATTATAAATCATGTAGATATATCTATATTTATCTGAAAATCACTTCTTGCCTTTTTATGTCTGCCTAAATGTAGAGTTCAGTATATATAAATTGGATTAGTATATAACCAGGGCACCAGTTTGTTTCTAAGCTTAACATGAACCTCGATACGGTAAGCGCCTTTTTCCGGAGGTTTGTTCCACGAATACTCATATGTTTCCACCGGGGAGATATCCAAAGGGTTTCCGTTGTGGATTAACCTGAACCGGCCCGGCAAAGGGGAAACAGCATGTAATGAAGCAGCCTGGTTTATTTGTACCGAATCTCCTAAAATGCCGCTTAATTCATTGTTAGCATTAAGTGACCGGAACATGAATCCTTTTGCATCACCCAGACTTTTAAAGGCGGTGTACAAATGTCCCTTTTTTATCTGTCCTGCCAGGGAGCTCACCGATAAAGTATCGGCCAAAACATAGTTGGTGATGTAGTTGAACCCTTCATTATAGGTGTCAATCATAAGTTTAAATACCCATCCGTTTTCGTCGGGTTCATGGAAGAGCCAGCGATTCCAAAAGTTAACAGTTACTGTATCGAACGGCTTGGCATTTGGCCCGACCCATTGAATCCGGCCATCATTTAACTGCCTGGCCCGGATGTTTTGGTTTTCATGAGTATCTACTGCCGAAAAGCCGAAAATTTTCCGGTGGATGTTCAGTGAGTCCCAAAGAGCAAGGATTTCTGTCTGTTCATCGAATAAACCGCGCAGTGCCAGGTGACGGTATTTTTTGCCGTTTACCAGGAAATTGAAAATATGTGGCAGCAGTTTTTCATCTTTGGTATCGGTATGGAAGTTATATATCTCCATGCCCTGGTAATAGGGATTTCCCCAGTTATGAGGTTCTTCAGTATGCACGTAAACCAGCAAACCACCGGCATTAACCAATTGTTTTGCCAGCGTATCCTTATCTGTGTTCCAGTCAATTATTGCTGAATCCAGCGGCCAGACACCAAATTTCTGCTTTTCACTGCCGGGCTCAATCAGTACCCCGTCGTAATAACCATTGTACCCGCGCGGGAAAGTGTCGGGGTTGTTTCGCGGATGGTCGGTAAGAAAAATAAAATCGATGCCGTTGTTTTTAGCAGCAGGGATCAGATCATGCAAAGTCCCTTCGCTGTCGTGCGACCAATAACTATGTGCATGAATGACACCCCGGTATGTTTGGAGTTCCACTATTCCGGGTGGTTCCTGCCTGAGTTTGTTCAGTTCGTAAACTGCTTTGTCCAGCTGTGGATTGGTTACCAGGTTACGCCAGATGGCAGGAATGAAGAACACGGCAAACAGGATTGTGACGATTGTAAGTAAAAGACAAACAGCGTATTTTAATACTTTAAGTACGATTCTGAATATCATTTTCAGGAATTTAGTTGGTGGTTACAATCTCCGCAAGCTGCCGGATTAAATCCATGGTATAATCTCCCATATACGGCCCGAACCATCCCATGGTTTTAGGTTCGTATTTGTCGAGATAAAAATACTTTCCCGGAATGATGTATCCCAGGTAGCTTCCATTGAAGCTGGTTACATTAGAGTCAAAACCTTTTACAGCCAGGGCATTTTTTATCTGAAGTGCATACTCCCCGCTGAAGTCGGACGGAGTTGTAACCCAGACCATATCTCCAATTCTAAGAGCCTGCAAATATGCGCCATAGGTGTAAGGCATCAGTTTGTGACTTAAACATGGGGAAATGTTACGTTTGACCGTCAGCCGGAGTTGTAACTCAGGCAACGGAATCTCCAGCGAAACGTGCGCCAGTCTTACCGTATCCTGCAGTTCAACCATTGCTAATTGTTCTGTCAGTTTATTGGCCAGTGATTCACCAAGAAAACCAGCCTTTTCAAAACCTTCACCCTTGCTTACCGGGCTTTGGCTTCCCATGGAACCGGCAAAAAACATTGCATGATCAACAGTTGCAATTTCCATTTTCCGTACCCAGTAACCGGGGTAGTCGGCGCTTATTTTCATGTTTTCGTCGCCCAGCGTGGTTGAGTGGGCAGAAAAGGATCCGACAACCGCTTTTTTAGCGTTCTTTTGTTCGATAAGTAAAAAACTGAAGTCGTCGTTTTTGGTTCCCCTTTCTCCAACCAGTCGATTGCGGGTGTATTGCCCGGCATTGAAACTTCCGGAAGAAATGCGGGCCGGCTTTATGTCTTTTTCAGAGGCGATAACAGCTTCAGATATTTTTATGGCGAGCCACTTTACAATGTTCGGATTTTCTTTTCCTGCAAACTGTTTGGCCACAAAGCCGCTTCCCCAGGCACCAAGGCCGGAATGTGTATGTGTTGCAGAGAAAAACAACTGTTGGCGGCTGATCCCTTTTCCTGAAAGAATTATTATCACAGAATCTGCCAGGTTGGGGGGAATGATGAGCAAATCGGCACTAACAAGAAAAATTAGTTCATTCCCCACCTTCAAAGCTGCAGCTTTCACAAAAATGCTGTCATGAACGCCGGTGGCAGGAGCCCCTTTCCTGTCTCCGTATCCTGCAAGGGGAACATTCATAAATTTCCCTTCCCTGTAATCTTCCTCCTGCTGGTTGAGCATAGGAGTAATGCTTACTTCTGAAAAGCCGGCCAAAAGGAGGCCATTGATATGACCGGCTGATTTTTTCAGGCTGTCAATTTGTAACAAGCACTGTTCGAAATAATCGCTTTCATAATAGGGAGTATGGTCTACCGGAGTAGTTAAAAAATGAAACAGGAGGATTAATATTACAACAACTATTACTGAAATTATACCGATTCGTCCCATTCTTTAAAGGTATATAATAAAAAGACAATTAAAAGTGTGAATAACAAATAATTAAAAAGTTCCCATTTAAACTGTTCCCCACAACTGCTTTTGTACAATTATTTGAAAATAAAAGTTCATACTCGTTTAATTTTGTTAGAATTGTCTATATAACAGTACACAATAGTTTCCCCGGCTGAAGACGGGGAAACTTGTCATTTATAATTTTTTAATGTCCCGGCCGTAGTCGGGATTAATTTCCTGATGATTAATAAGGTTTTCCTGTTTCCTGTAATAGCCACATTTTCGACCAGGCACTGTTATTACTCTGATCGGTACCGAGGTACTGGGTTGGCTGTAACCTGGAAATTGCAGCTTCAGCATTATCCGGATTTTTTGCTATTTCGTTGTCATAGTGGTAGTACCAGCGGAGGGGCAGTACAGGCCTTGCCGCCAGGGGGCCGGTTGTAAGGGCAGGCAGGCCTGTTCTTCTCCAGTCGAACCATGCTTCCTGGGCTGTTGACCAACTGGCTATCCATTTTTGTTCCAGGATACTCTCCAGTCCGTCATAAGGATTATCTGCAATGTAATCGTCAAATTCCGTTCCTACACCCCAGGCTTTAAATGATTCTCTTATCCCTGCCGCATAAAATCCTGCCGCATTACCTGCAATCCATCCCCGGAATGCTGCCTCAGCAAGTGTCAGGTTCACTTCAGCGGCAGACAGCAGCCTCATCAGTACCAGCGGATCTGAAGTCTGTCTGTACCGTTCGTTTAAATGTGAAGCATGAATATTTTTTGTTCCCTGGGCAGGATTTGCATTATTCATATTATAAATCTGTACCCTGGAATGGGAAATGGTTACCCCTGCATATTCAGGATGAAAATCAACCTCCATCGAGTTAGCGGTTTCGAATTCATCGACAACATCCTGGGAAACTTCCCGTTTTCCCCCTACAATACGGTCTATGCCCGTTCCCTCAACCAAGACCAGAGGGATTTCGATCCTATTTGCCCATACTGCAAGTCGCGGATCATTATGATCCCTCAGGGCATCTACAAGTGTTTTGCCCATTTTTACCCTCATATAAGCTCCGGCAGGATCAATATCGTAAACTGTATTTAACGGATTTGAATCGCTGCTCGATTTTCCCGGAAAACCGAAAGAGGCATCATCGGTGGCATCGGTTATTAACGGATATTTTGAAGGATCACCGGTGATTTTTTTGATTCCCTCTTCTGCAATTCCTGACTCTTTCGCCTGCAGCCTCATGTAATATCTTAGCGCCAGGGAGTTGGCAAATTTTCTCCATTTTCCGGGAGCACCCTGGTACAAAATATCCTGTTTCGGTACAATATTTTTATATGAGGTTGCATCTTTGGATAAGAGTGTGTTCGCGGTATCGAGGTCAGCAAGTATTCCAAGATATATATCTTTTTGCAAATCGAAAACAGGTTTAAAAAAATCCGGCCCTGCCTCGGCTTTCAGTGCATCTTTATACGGTGCATCACCCCAGATATCAGTGATCAATCCGAATAAATATGCTCTTAGTATCCGGGCCACTCCTTCGTGGAACTCATATCCGTCTTTAACGGCTTTATTAAAAAATTCCTCGTTGTTCATTAAGATGCTGTAGTAACCATTCCAGCTATGAGATAAGTTATTCCAGTCGTAATTATTGTATCCGCCAAACCACCCGGTTTGCTGAGTATGCTGCATGACCCCTGAAAATGTGCCAAAACCGATATTATAGACGGTTTGTCCCAAACTCGTTATAGTTGTTGGCATCAAAAAATTAAGATCAGCAACTGCCGGATCCACACCATTTGGATTTATGTTCAACTCATCGAAATCTTTACATGAGAAAACAAAACTAACGAGTAAGGATAATGCGATGATAAAGTTGTTTTTAATTTTATTCATGACATTAATTTTTATCGGTTAAAAAGAAAAGCTTAATTTGAATCCTACCGGTATAACCCATGGTTCGGCATTAAAGCGTTCCACACCCTGTTTAAATCTGCCGCTGCTGTCTGACTGGTATGCTCTTTCAGGGTCTATACCCATACCTGCGCTTTTAGCCCAAATCATAATATTACGGCTGTACACTGATAAATTTAAATCCTGCACACCAATAATTTTGGAGAATTTTTGAGGGGCGCGGTAGTTCAAAGCTATTTCTCTAAGTTTGACATAGTCAGCATCAAAAAGATTAGCTTCCCCAATATCCCATGGATAACTCATTACATAAGGCCGGAATTCGGTTCCTTCGTTGCCGAGGTTTTCCTTATCCAGGATGAAGTTACCCTGGTTGTCGTAATGTCCATAAACCCCCCGGGGCGAAGACTCCGTCATAAGCTCCTATGCCTGTGAAGAAGTCAGTGTAAAATCCTCCAAAATCCTTCGTCGGCCCCCCAATCGGCCGAGGATTGTCCGGGAAGATGAGCCAGTCGGCATTGGCCACGACCCAGTCACGTAATGCCTGGCCGGGCATGCCATTTGTCCCTGCCGGGGGCGCTATCATTTGATTCAGCCAGGTGTTGGAGACCACACCTTCTGTCAAATATCTCCATGTTTGGGATACGTATTGTCCTCCCGACCGCCAGTCGAATGTCATGCTGAGGCTGAAATTTTTATAGGAAAGTGAGGCTTGCAGCCCCATGATAAAATCGGGATTGTAGTTGCCTACCTTTGTGTATTCTTCAGAAGCCTGCCATTCAGCGTCTTCACTGCCTGAGGGAAATAAGGGGTATCCGTAGTATAAGGAATTTTTGTCAGTCACCCGTAAAATTTTGCGTGAATATAGATTTCCTATCAATCCATCCCGGTCAAGTTCTTCGTTTTTTGCATAAGCGATATTCTGCACCCTTGCTTCACTCCAGAATGGAACAAAGTCCACACCCTCTGCAAGTTCAAGCAGATGGGTTTTGTTCTTTGTGAAATTGAAATTCAGGTCCCATGTCCAATTGGTCGTTTTTACCGGTGTAATTCCAAGCATCAGTTCCCATCCCCTGCTTCTTAGCAATCCTGCGTTAACTTTAATGCTTCCAAATCCGGTTGATCCTGCCAGTGGTACTCCCAGTATTTGGTTACGGTTATCTTCGCGGTACCAGGTTCCTTCAAACCTTAACCGGTTGCTGAAAGCTATTATATCGGCGCCTATTTCATAAGATGTGGCTTCCTCGGGAAGAAGGTTGGGATTTAACAGTTCCCCCGGCTTGCCCAGCCTGATAGCATCTCCCCATTGCCCTGCATCGTAATATGTTACATGTAAACTGTATGGCGAAGTATCATTACCTACCTGCGCAATACCACCCCTCAGTTTTAGCAAGTTTACTTTTTTCCCAAGGTTAATCATATTACTTAAAATGAAACTAAGCGATGCCGACGGGTAGAAATATGAACGGTTTTCGGCAGGCAAAGTGCTCGACCAGTCGTTGCGGGCAGTCAGGTCGGCGTAGATCATATCATTCCATCCCAAATTAGCCATTGCAT
>CAZJGI010000124.1:0-8178 GCA_964545315.1 uncultured Prolixibacteraceae bacterium | reverse complement strand
TAGAGCAACGGACTGAAAATCCGTGTGTCCTTGGTTCAATTCCGAGTGGCACCACCTGAACAGGGATTTTATCAGAATTGATGAAATCCTTTTTTTATGCCAATAAGTTCTCCGGTTTCATTTTCCATCTTTCCCAATCAGTCATTTCTTTGGTTTGTAGTTCTATGAATTTTTTGGTATGGCAATGATTAAAGTCAATATTGTGGAAAATTCCTGCAACATCTTCGCTGTACAGTTTTTCACGATTGGAGCAATACTGCCACGCAAGGTATCGCCTGCTTTCCAAACTACGTCGTTAATGTCTTCCTGTGTTATTTTTACAGCCATTGTATGTATTTGATTGTGTTAATTAACAGATTGCGCTATAAATTAATTTCTAAATTCCCACTTTCTGAAATGGTTTTGCTGATAAAAATGATGCACTCATTCTTCAGGCTGTTACCGGTCTGAAATTCTTCATTCCGGAGTTGTTTGTTGTTTATTGATATAGTTTTAACATCTTCTGTCCGGATACCTTTAATAATAAATACCGGATTTTTAACCGGGCATTTACCCGGCGCAAGTGTGAACTGTAACTTAGGTGCTTTGCCTTCCGTTTCCAACAAGTAAGCTCTTTGTTTCATATCATATCCCCGGTAATGTAGTGTTGACCCATCCGGGATAATAACTCCGGGGTTAAGCCAGCAAAAGCCATGACTTCTTGCGTCGTCTGTCCCTTTCGGGGCTATGCCCAACATGTGGGTAAATGTATTTGGATTAGCTGCGGAATTAACTTTAGCTTTTACAGAACCGATATTTCCATGTGTCGGCCGATGGTTTCCAACCAGGTTATAGCCGTCAATGGCATATTCTGATGCAGGCCAGTGTCCCCTGTGACTTGACATACTGTACTCTCGTGATCCGCCAAGTGCTGCCTCAGAGATAACTCCCGGATTCACGGAATCACGAAATGTCACTACAGCAAAGGGATGCATATTGTTATTCAGGATTACTTCCACCAATATATCTGCATCCGGCTTATAAAGCTTGTTGCGTACGGCATTTCCATCCTTAATAAAATCATCAGTAGTAAATACGTCTCCTGAGAAATTACTTAATCGTGCAACATAATCACCGAACATGTCTTTCTCCTGCATAGACGGCGGGTTGACAGGAATAATTTCAAAAAATTCGTGTATCTCATCATCATTAGCCCACAGATTCACTTCCCGTATTCCTACGCCATCCGGGTAAAAACAGTAGAATTCATCAACCCATTCATTTTTGTAAATCCGGTAATGTACATCGGCCAGGGCATATCTCCAATGAATAACAATTCTTGCCGGGGTATTTTCAATGATATTAACGGTTGAATAGCGACATTCACGGTCCTGCATCGGTTCAGCGCATCCCTGAGTCCTGAATCCCCATGCTTCTGCAAATTCATAAGTTAAAGCCACCTGGTCCACATCCCACCATGGAACATATGATGCCTTATCCCAGAAGACGAAACGTTGTCTGTTTGGAAATAGTACCTGAACAGAATGCCCTTCCATCCCTCCATACAGGTAAGGCCCTTCAACAGCCCTGAACTGTTGAGGTATAGTTATGTCAAACTTTGTGAATGGCTGGGTAAATGTAGTAACGGTATCATGAGAGTTCTTATATCGTAGTATGTTTTGAAAATAATAATTACCCCCGGGTAAACGTCTGAGAGTTTCAGTATCAAAAATATTTTGGAACTGGTCAGTTTTTTTCAGGTTGGACAATGTTTCACAGGTAATGCGCTGATTATCGAAATTATACAGGTGGACTTCCAGTTCTGACTTATCCAATGTTTGCTGATCAGCAAAGAGGCGATAACCAACAGGGTTGATATCTTTCCCATCCCTCTTGTAAAGAGATGAAAGATCGAACTCAATAAATGGGGGTACGGTTAAAAAATATGATGTTTCATAGAGTAATTTGTTCGTTTTATCTTCAATTATCTTTATGGTCAATTCAGGTTCAGCATAATCCTTAATGAAGTATTCTGTTCTGTAAACCTTTGAATTTTTGGTATCTATGATATTTTTTGACTCCCATCTTTTCCCATTTTCAGATACAGTAGCTAACGATAGTAATAATCCTGAATTTGCTGAAACCGGTGATCCAAATTCAATATCCAGAGGATTGATACCGGTATTTGAAGGAGTCATGGAGTTACCTCCAAAAACAAATACAGCATCTTTAAACTTTATATTGCTGATATCAGGATCTTGTCCGCCAAAAATTAAATCTCCAAAATCGTTGGGTTCATGGAAATTTGATAAACTTTCCCATATTCCGTCCCTGGTAAGGCGCCAGGCAGAATATTCGGTATTTTCAGATATCTTTTTCCAGTTATTTTCTGTTTGTATTTCAGGCCTGCGTGCTCTTGCAACATTAAAACCCCATGTAGTTCCCTCTTCAATATTATCAACTCCCAAAGATCTTATATCAATTTCTATTTCAGCAATCCATCTGTCTGATAATTTTGACGTCTTCCCTTTCCAGTAACAATTCCATTCAGGATAGCTTTCATTGGTTCGGACACGGGGATAGCGAAGGAAGAGTTTTTGATCAAACTGTACCCCTTCAGGATTTATTGCCAACTCAATATAATTACGGTGATCATGATTAATGTCGATGAAAATTGCTACCCGGTCATCAAAAATGATGTCAGGATCATCCCAGTCTGTTATCTTGTTATTCAAATGGTTGATTTCCGGATCGAAGCAAACGAAAGAAACGTAAAATTTTTCTTTATTTCTGAAAGCATAACATTCTGTTTTGAACCGGGCATTTTCGCCGGTAGCTTTACCTGCAGTTATAGTAAAATGAGGGAATGAGGCTGCTTTTTCCCATATCTCTTCATTTATTTTACCATCGATTATTATGCTTCCCTGAAGGGAGGGTATATTTATTGTCTGTATTCTGTGTTCCAGCAGGTTTTCAGGGTCTTCCTTTTCATTTTCTGCCGGGATAACCTGAATGGCAGCCGCAGCCGGTATGCCGGATGTATTAAATTCTTTGTCAGGGTGACCGGAGGAAGACAAAGGCGTCTGGTTCCCCTTTACTGGTTTACTATTGTTGAATATGGGGTGGGCAAAAGAATTGATTGCAATTATTACAGCCACAATTATTCCCGTTATTGTTGTTACTTTCTTCATCTGAATATGTCTTAGTTAAATATTTTAGTGATTAAAGATAAATAACATATCAGATACTTAAAAATCAATTTTTTGGTTTTGGGAGAGTAAGTGAGAACAGATAACTATATTCTTACCCACATTTTGGTAATAAACTGTTGATAAATAATTGAATTCTTTTGACCTTAAAAAATAAAAAACTTATTACCTTTGACAAAATATGTCAACACATAAAATGTCAACACTGGGACTGAAGTTAAGAGAAATGAGGGAACAAGCAGGATTTTCCTTGCGAAAAGCTGCAGTTGCCATAGATATTGATGTGGCAATACTTAGTAAAATGGAACGCGGAGAGAGGAAATTCTCAAAAGAATTGGTGATAAAATTAGCTGACCTGTATAATGCAAACTCAGATGAACTGGTTATCGGCTTTCTGAGTGAAAAGATACTTTATGAATTAGAAGATGAAGATTTAGGGCTTGAAGCATTGAAAGTTGCTGAGAAACGATTAAAGTATAAAAAACTGAAAAACTAATAAATTCTTAAATTATGCCAACACTCCAGTTCAAAGGAAAAAATATAATATGGAACCACCATTTGGCTGTTCCTTTTCACACATTGGACGAGGTGCCTGAATTGCATTACAAATACGAAAAAGCAAATGGCAATATGATAATTGAGGGTGATAACCTCATTGCATTGAAAGCACTTTTACCTCAGTTTGCAGGAAGAATAAAGTGTATTTACATTGACCCGCCATACAATACAGGTGAGGAAAAATGGGTATATAATGACAATACGAATAGTCCGTTGCTAAAAGAATGGTTTGGAAAAGTCATTGGCAAAGATGATTTAACCAGACATGATAAATGGCTTTGCATGATGACTCCAAGGCTTAAACTTCTAAGAGATTTATTAGCAGATGATGGAGCTATCTATATAAGCACAGACAATAATGAATATGCTACACTTAAACTTTTATTAGATGATATTTTTGGCGAGCAAAATTTTGTTGGCGTAGTGATTTGGAGAAAAAAAGAAGGAGGAGGTCAAACAGACCAATTCTTTGTTACCGAACATGAATACATAACTGTTTACAGGAAAACAGACCAATTTAAATGGTTGAATGAAGAAGTTGAGCTAGAAGATACAGAATACAAATATGAAGATGAGGATGGCAGATATAATCTGGTGAAACTTGCAAAATGGGGTAATACTGCAAGAAAAGAAGACAGGCCTAAAATGCATTTTCCAATTTTTACACCCGAAGGAGAAAAAGTCCTTCCTGTCGCTCCGGATGGAAATCCAGGCAGGTGGAGGGTTGGAAAAAAACGGATGGATTCATTATTTGAAAACAACTTAGTGGAATTTAAAAAGAATAGTGAAGGGAAGTCGGTTGCTTATGAAAAAATATATTTTGACAATGGGAGTGTTAAAGTGATAAAAGAGAGAAGTATTTTATATGAACTTGCAAATACAGGAGATGGTTCTAAAAAATTAACTGAATTGTTTGGGCAAAAAGATAAATTTCAAAACCCAAAACCAGTTGAGTTAATTTCATGGATATTGCTTTATAATACAAAGGAAAATGACATTGTTCTGGATTCATTTGCAGGTTCCGGAACTACAATGCATGCAGTAATGGATCTAAATTCAGAAGATGGGGGCAATCGAAGCTGTATTATGGTTCAGATGAAAGAAAATTCTGAAGGAGAACCTGAAAAAAATATCTGTAAAGATTTAACAAGAGAAAGAATTAGATTAGCAATAGAAAAACAGAATTATGATTCAGGTTTGAAATATTACCGTCTCGGAATTCCCTTGGATGCAGAAACCATGCTGGCAGGGCAATTGCCAACCTACCAACAATTTGCTAAATATGTTTATTACTTGTGCACTGGCGAAAACCTCGAAGCCGAAGATAAAATAAACGAAGCCGATTACTTCGTTGGCGAGTTTGGGAAACAAGCTGTTTATTTAATTTATAAACAGGATTACGAAACGCTTACAAGACTTGCATTAAACTTAACCATTGCCGAAAAAATAAAAGAACAACAACCAAACAAAAAACGGATTGTGTATGCCCCATCGTGCTTTTTGGATGAGGAATATTTGACTGATAATCAGATTGAATATGTTGGAATTCCTTATAGTCTGTTTAGTCGGAATGGTCATTAGTCCTTTAGTCCGATGAAACAGATAACATAATTGGAAAAACGACTAAACGACTAACAAGACCATAAATACTAAACGGCTAACTGAGTAAGTTATGAAGAAAGAAATTATAAAATCATTGACCGATACTTTTCAGGAACATTCTCATACAACCGACAATGGTGTTGAATTTTGGTTTGCCCGGGATATTCAACATTTACTCGGTTATGCAGAGTGGCGTAATTTTGCAATAATCAGAAGCAAAGGCGATGCTGCTTTATTTGGAGAAAAAACAACTCAACAAATGAAGGAAAAGTTAGATGTACCAAAAGACCGTGCCTTGGCAGATTTTCTACCTGCTATTACAATAAAAGCCAAAGATTTTGCAACGGAAATTACCATTTTTAATGCAAAAGATAAAGTGTTAAAAACTGAAGGCGATATTTCAGCAGAGCATATCAAAAACAATAAAGGCGTAAGAAAGCTTTTACTTGAACGTGGAATAAAACCCGAGGAATTACCTGCCGGGGAAGATATTAAAAAACTTGAACGCAGGATAAAAAGCGAAGAAAACCAAATCGACAAAAAAAAATACCTAACAAACTAACCGAGTAATTATGTATTTAAAGAAATATCAGATTAAAGTTGTTAGTGCACTCAAGCAGTTTCTGCAAACTGCCCGTGATACCAAAACATCGTTTGACATTGCAAAACAGGCTTTGCCTGAAAATATGCGTCATACGTTAAATTGGGTGCAAACAACTTTTCAAACAAGCGGTTTGGAGTACAAGGATCGTTGTACAAACGGATTGGGTAATAGTTATCCACGAATGATAATTAAAGTTCCCACGGGTGGAGGTAAAACCCTACTTGCAGTTGAGTCAATCCGGGAATATCAAAACCTGTTTGCTCAAAAACGCACAGGGCTTGTGGTTTGGATTGTGCCGAGTGAAACCATTTACAGCCAGACTGTTCAAAAAATAAGGGATAAGGGTAATCCGTTACGACAGTTATTAGACCAATGCAGCGGAAACCGCACCATCATTTTGGAAAAGGGACAACGATTAACAACCAATGATATTGAAGAAAACCTGGTTATTCTTTTCGTCATGATTCAGTCAATCAGTCGTACCAACGGAAAAGAAGCATTAAAGGTTTTTCAGGATAGTGGTGGTTATGACAGTTTTTTCCCGGCCGACAATCGCTACGATTTGCACGAACAGTTATTAAAACAAGTTCCGAACCTTGATTATATTTCACCTCTTGGCACAGAGCAACCATTAATAATGACAAGTCTTGGAAATGCTATCCGCATTTCAAAGCCATTTATAATAATTGACGAAATTCACAAAGTATTTTCTGAAAATGCCCGAAAAACAATTGACAGTCTGAATCCGGAATTTGTTCTTGGCTTTTCAGCTACTCCCAAAGCAGAAATGAATGTTTTGGTTACCATTACAGGGCTTGAGCTCAAAGAGGAAGAGATGGTAAAACTTGATATGCACATTCTCCCTCCCGTCAGCAAACAGGAAAACGACTGGAAAGCGATGGTAAAGGAAATAAAAGAGCACCGCGAAAAACTGGAGGAAACGGCAACCCAATACCGGAAAGATAAAGGAATTTACATTCGACCAACGGCATTAATTCAGGTAGAGGCAACAGGGAAAGATCAAAGAGGGAAAGGAAGGATACACAGCCTTGACGTAAAAGAATATTTGGTTAGCCTTGAAGTTAATCCTGATGAAATTGCAATAAAAACAAGTTCACAAAATGATATTGAAGATGTAAATCTTTTTTCGCAGGATTGCCCTGTTCGATTTATCATTACCAAAGAAGCATTGCGGGAAGGTTGGGATTTTTCATTTGCCTACATTCTTGGAATTATTCCAAATGTTAACTCAAATACAGGCGTTACTCAATTAGTAGGAAGAATTTTGCGGCAACCATTTGCAAGAAAATCAGGAGTCAAAGAATTGGATGAAAGCTATGTATATTATACAAAAGGGGATACAAGAGAAATTTTAGACAGAGTTTCAACCGGATTTAAAAATGAAGGGCTTGAAGATTTGGTAACTAAATTGAAATTCAGGGATAATGAAACAATAAACGCAAATAAGACAGTAAGGATAAAAAAAGAGTTCAGCGATAAATTTCAAAATTCATTTTATCTACCTGTATGGTTAATGACAGACCAAAACGGATCAAAAAGGCGTTTTAATTACGAAAGCGACATCAAACCAAAAGTTGATTTTACAAAATTGGAAATGAATGATGAATTTCTTACTAAACTTGAAAATTCATTAAGCAACGAGACAAAAGAAAGAAAATCATTTGCAATAACACTTGATGATTCGAGTAAAGCATCATTTGTTGAAGAACAAAGTCAAACAAACGGAAAAGCAGAAATAAATACAGACTACCTGACACGCAGATTGAATGAGTTAATTGAAAATCCATTCCTGGCAAGAATTATCGGAATGAAGTATTTATCACAAATTGAAGAAAAGACAGGTAAGGAAAAACTGAAAGAACACTACAGTTTTATTGTTTCTCAGCTATGTAAAAAGTTACAGGAAGAAAAAACAAAACAGGAAGAAGAAATATTTTTGGAAGAATTGAAAGCCCAAAATCTTGTTCTTGCAGTATCCGATGATGAAAGCGTTGGTTTCAAAGTACCCAAAGAAGATGTAATTACAGTAAGCCCGATTCCAAGTACTTACAAATGTTATCTTTTTGATGATGTTGAAGTAACAGCAATGAATACCCTTGAAAGAAAAGTTGGAGACTTGCTTGATAAGCAGGAAAAAATACTTTGGTGGTTCAGAAATAAAATAAACAGAAAATGGTACTCAATACAAGGTTGGCAGCAAAATAA
>CAZJGI010000123.1:5415-8446 GCA_964545315.1 uncultured Prolixibacteraceae bacterium | reverse complement strand
GGGATAACTGCGGACTGGTGGAAACATCATTCCACATGGTGGAGGAAACAAGGGATGGCGAACATCCGCAAATTATTACCCGCACTTATGAAATAAAAGATTCATGCGATCTGAGTATAAGATGTAAACATATAATTGAAGTATATGATGACTCAAAAATTCTCATGATATGCCCACCAACAATCGTGTTAGAATGTAATATTGATGAGATTCCTGAAGTATATATGAGCTATAAAGAATACTATGAAGCTGGAGGTTATGCTGAAAGTTCTCCTTATGAAATTGACACATCAACCTTTACATTTGTTTCTGAAGCACCAGATAATAATCACTGTCCTGAGACACTTACCCGCACTTATTCTATTGCCAATACAAATGGAGAAACAAGAATATGCCAGCAATTGATAATAATTAATGACCTGACTCCTCCTATTTTACGTATAGGTACTAAACGTATTAAATGCATTTCTGAATTACCAATGATATATATTACGCAAAGTGACCTGTTTGGCCCGGGCAAGGGTTATGCTAACGATATATGTGAGCTTGACTGGAGTACATTCAAATTTGTATCAGAAGACTCTGATGGAAAGAAATGCCCTGAAACTATCTACAGAGTATACAAAATTGCAGATATGTGCGGAATTTATACCTATGCCACGGAAATTATTATAATTAATGATGATATAGCCCCTACAATAATAAGGCCTCCTAAAGATATGACTGATGCCTGCATAATTCCTGAACCTTATAAGAATTACAATGAATTCCAGCGGGACGGGGGGTTAGTAATAGAAAACTGTATTGATTTTACCATGACCTGGGAAGGTGATGTCTCCAGCGGCGACGGTTGTCCCCGTACAATAACGAGGAGATACCGATTCACTGATGCATGCGGAAACTACTCTGATACAGTACAGCATATTATTATCAACGACACTATACCACCCGAATTTATTAAGTGGCCTGACGATACAGTTACCGAATGTGATCCTCTGACGATTATGGATTCATATTCCGACTTCATTTCACTGGGTGGAATTGTGGATGATAATTGCGGTGTTGACACAAGCACATTCAGGTTATACCGACAGATTGTCTCCAATGAGGATGCCTGTCCGCGGACATATACCAGCACATACATAATAGAAGACTACTGCGGGAATATAGACACCTTCATATGGAGGGCAACTGTAGATGATAAAACACCTCCTGAACTGAACTGTCCGCCGGATGAGTATATTTCTATAAATGATCCGACACCTCAACCTTTTGCCTCGTTCGGTGAATTCTTTGCTGCCGGGGGAAATGCAACAGACAATTGTGAAATTGATGAAGATTCATTCATGTGGATTTCAACAGACTCAGTTGTTGCAACATGTGCCGAAACATATGTTTATACATATGTCATAGCAGATTTCTGCGGAAATACTGACACATGTGCTCACACTGTATTAAAAGGAGATATTTCACCTCCTGAAATATTCTGTCCTCCCGATACTGCTGTAGTTTGTCCGGAAGACGCTCCTGCCCCGTTCAATACACTTGATGAATTCATTGCCGGAGGAGGAAGGATCATCGATAACGGGAAGATTGATCCCGCCACCTTTACTGTAACCGAAACAGTTAGCGGATCAGGTTGTCCGATGGAGATCATACGGACTTACGAGATATCCGACTCATGCGGTTACAAAGTTGATTGCTCTCACAGAATAATGGTAAATGATACTATTCCACCGCAGATAACCTGTCCGGCCGGCAATGATTATCAGTGTTTGAATGATGAATTTTCATCATACTCAAATATTGAAGACTTTATTGCAGCCGGTGGAACCATTTATGATAACTGTGCTATTGATTCATCCTCATTTATTGTCCGTGAAACGAGGAACAGGACCCGCACAAGTATAGAAATCACATACCGGTACAGCATACAAGACCTTTGCGGGAATATTGACAGTTGCATGCAGATAATAAATCTTACTGATACTATTCCTCCGGATGTTGTTTGCCTGGATATCATTGTCATGCTTGATGAAACCGGAACATATATCCTTACTGCTCCGGAAGTGCACGATAGCAGTTATGATGAATGTGGCATTGACACAATGTATCTCGACCGTTACATACTCGACTGCGATGATTTGGGAGAGAACCTGATTAAACTGTATGTAGTTGATGTAAACGGCAATATTGACAGTTGTACAGCCAGGGTAACCGTTTTGGGTAATACTCCGCCAACTGCCGTCAATGATGTTGCGGCAACACTTCCGGGAGTAGCCGTAGAAATTGATGTACCTGATAATGATTATGATACAAACAGTGAAATTGACAGGTCCACTGTAACAATTATAAATTCACCGTCCCATGGAGTTGTCGAAGTGGATCATCAGACAGGCATTGTTACTTACACTCCTGAACAGAATTATTCAGGCAATGACACATTCATATATTCAATATGTGATGACGGCATACCATGTGGGCCTATGTGCGATACGGCAACTGTGATAATCAATATTGGTGATTATAACAATCCTCCTGTCGCTGAGAACGACACATTCACTGTAATGTGTTATCCTTTAATAGCGAATCTCATGAAAAATGACTTTGATCCTGACGGAGACAGCATCTTCATGGAGACTATACCTGTTGAGTATCCTCAAAATGGTACAGTAATATTAGGCAGGGACGGTTCATTACATTATATGCCCAATGAGGGATTCGTCGGAGTCGACAGTTTTGTTTACAGGATTTGCGACAACGGCATACCTTCATTATGTGATGAAGCAAAAGTCTTAATCACCGTATTACCGGACACTGACTGCGACGGAGTTCCTGATTATGACGATATTGACACTGAATGTACCCTGTTCATTCCTGAAGGGTTCTCGCCCAACGGTGATGGTGTCCACGATTTCTTCAAGGTTTTCTGTATTGAAAAATATCCTGATGCAATAATGCGAATTTTTGACAGGGCTGGTAATAAGCTGTTTGAAAAGGCACATTATGGTAATCTTGATCACTGGGGTTC
>CAZJGI010000123.1:0-5315 GCA_964545315.1 uncultured Prolixibacteraceae bacterium | reverse complement strand
AGTTGATCAAGGGCTTTTCTCATTGTACTTCCTGTAACAGAAACATCATCTACCAATAAAATCCTCTTACCTTCCAGGTTACGGTCAGGTTCCTGAAGAACCACAGGTTCATCGTATAATGGTTTATTTGTTTCATCACGATAATTCAGCACCATTAATTTTAATTCGGCATTAAGATGAAAAGCAACTATACTTGCCGGAACAATTCCTCCCGAACCTATACCTATCACAATATCTGTTACCGGAAGTTCTGTCTGCTTCAGCCTTTCCGAAATTTCACGAAATGAAAGCGGTACCATATCATTTAATTATGAATCTAAATATTATGTTGAAAGTGCAAGGATAGCAGAATATTCTGGTATACACAAAATATCTTTAAGATTTAATTTTCCCATATTGGGATTTCTATATAGAATGTTGATCCCTCATTCTCTTTAGTTTCAAACCAGACATGCCCTTTAAAGTTTTCCACAATATTTTTTACTATGGCAAGTCCCAGTCCCATGCCACTGGTTTTGGTAGTAAAGCTGGGCCTGAAAAGCCTGTCCTGTATCTCTTCAGGAATACCTTCACCATTATCAGAGACTGATATCACTGCCATATGCTCATGACGGTCCACAATAACGGTAATTTTACCATCAGTTTCAGATGATATTGACTGGATACCATTTTTAAGTAAATTGATAATAGCACGTGAGAACTGTTCCCTGTCCACGTTCACTTCAAGGTATTCAAGTCCGTTAGTATGAAATTCAATCTCAACCTGGTAGCTATCGAACAGATCGATTACTTTCCCTACCTGTTCTGTTAATTTAAACACTTGTGTTTTGGCTGTAGGGATCTTGGCAAAATTAGAAAACTCGGTTGCAATATTTGAAAGGTTATCAATCTGTTCGATCAGTGTAGACGTAATCCGATCAATATATTCATTATATTCTTTTCCTTTGCCCCTAGTTCGCTGGAGATGCTGAATATTGAGCTTCATAGGGGTCAACGGATTTTTTATTTCATGAGCTATCTGTTTAGCCATTTCGCGCCATGCAGATTCCCGTTCTGACCTTGCCAGCAGCTCAGCGCTCACTGAAAGTTCATCTACTTTTTTATTATAAATTTTTACAAGGCTCCCAATCTCATCATTTCTGTCATAATAGATAGGTTCATTTCGTTTACCCAGTTCCATATTCCGGAGATTATCCTGAATAAGGACCAGTGGCTTAGTTATCTGATTGGAGATAAAAACTGCGAATATCACACTTGCCAGAAGTAACAGAACGTATAAATTGATGAATGCCACGATTATAGTAGAGAGCTCCTGACTGTAACGGTCCTGGCTGACAAAATAAGGCAGGTTAATAACCCCGAGATATTGGCCCCTGTTATTAATTATAGGCCTGTAAGCCGACAGGTATGACATTTGCCCTATCATTTCAGGCTGAAAATAGTTAATTTGGAAATTCTTAAATATTTCAAAAAATGCCTTTGAGTTCATCGCATCTGAGACAATACCCCTGTTAAAAATTTCAGGGCGTGATGAGGCGATAAGGGTACCGTGTGTATTATAAATATTTACATCTGTCCTGAAGACATTTGAAAGCCTTAACAGTTCCCGGTTAAGCCAGTCAATAAGTTCAATATTCAATTCATCCGCATCTTCAAGCCTTACGTCAATCTCACCGGCTATGGAGATCATCTTCTCATTCAGGTCATTTTGATGCTTTTCCTTATATCCCTTTATATTATACCAAACAGTAGCCAACGCAACCAAAAGCAGCGAAACAAAGACTATTAAAATTATTGCAGCCTGAATTCTGAATTTCAGATCAAATTTTACCGGTTTGCTCCGAAGCGAACGGCTTACGATGAACAACAACAACAGAACAGTAAGGAGATAAAAAACAAAAAGATATGGAAATGAAATCAGGTAGTCGGTAAAAGTGAACAATTCCCTTGAGACGATAACATAATTTTCTTCCCTTGTATGATAAATCAGGTGCTCCATTCCATCCCATATCCTGTACTCAAATTCATCTGTTGACGCAGGGTATGCATAGATATAAAAATTGTAATTATAATCACCGTGTTTATCAGTCAGTTCACCGCCATAATATTTTGCATAATCAAACTTTTTATAGCTATCCGGTTTTGCAAATGATTTATTGATCAGCAATTCCGGGAATCCTATCCCTTCGAACAGAAGTTCTGAATTTAATTCAATAAAAATTGAAATCCCCCTTGCTTCAGATGAATGGGGATAATGGATCCAGCCTGTATAAGATATCCTTCCGTTCATGTTATCCATAAAGTAGAAGTTAGTCCCTTTAAGTCTCTCACCCTGAGTTTGGATCATATCCTCAAAAAAAACTATGCATGGTGCATTTCTATTATCCATCTCAATTAACAGGCTGTCAGCACCGGTGCAGACAAAGAACCGCACGTCATAGTGCCGGAAATAGCTGTTGAAATATTTTTGTTGAAGGTGATCAATAAGCCCTTCCTCTTCAATAAGAAGACGTGGAATTTCGGGATCAAGCCTTATTGAGTCCTGTATCTCCATAAGTGATACCTCTGCTACAGGATCCCGCTCGTCCACCAGGGTAATGGCCATTGATTTTTGCTCTTCACGCTGTTTTTCTGCAGTTACACTATAAAAAACCGAAATAGAATATATTGATGCAACTGAAACAAAAATTATCAGATAACTTAACGTGAATTTTTGAAGATATTTTTTACTGAACAGTGAAGCCAGAACAGAAGATAATGCAAAAAACAAAATCGCATCATAGTAAATAATCTTTATTGATAAAAACTGAATAAGCATTAAAAACAAGGATATACCTGCTATAACAGCAGCCAATTCAAGTATTTTAAAGTCCTCCTGCAAAGAATCGATTATCCTGATAGTGAAAAAAATCACAGCCAGTATAAGAATGCCGGTTGAAAATATACCAAGCACACTTTGCGCTGACATTTCAATTATACTATTCAGCAAAAATGATATTGTAGAATTTAAAATAAGTTTACGTATAAGAAAATGAATTAACAAGTAGAGGCTTCCGCTGAATAATAGTAACAGGACAGCAATAAATTTCCTTGATAACAGTGAATCTTTTTGAATCTGGTCCACATCCATGTTTTTCCCGAAATTAAACATCCAGAACAGAAAAAATATTGCCAGCAAAAAGAAATCTCCCAGTGAAGGAAGCCAGTTGCTGAGTGCAAAAACTGAAGGGCTGAAAAAATCAAGGTGAAAAAATACTTTAGGAATATGAAAGATCAAATGAAGCCAATAAACCAGAAACAGAGCTATACCCAGAAAGAAAAGCTTCAGAAAAAAAGGAGCTTCAGACTCAATAAAACTTCGCCGGAAATAGATTAGCAATATGAGCAATCCTATAAAATAGATAAATCCCGGAAAATAAAGTTGCCTGGTAGTACAAAGATAGTTGCCGTGAGGTTCAACAGAAAACAGGTAAGTGCCGTTATTGCTGTGAACAGGATAAAGGTCATCGGGTGTACCCTTAATTATTCTGAATGCATCAGGAAGATTATATGTGTGGCTGAATGTATTTTCCAGATACTTATTCTCATAACTGTAATTATACTTTATCAGATGCAGTCCGTAAATATTTATGGTATCACTGACTATTTTCTTAATTAAATAGTACCCGTTAGGTAATACTATGAGTCCTTCTTCAAAACCCAGTGCTTCTTCAGATTCATAAAACGAGACAGCCCTGTCTGACCAATATTGTAATTTCCCGTTTCCATATATCAGGAAACCAAAACCTTTATCCTCCAATGTGCTCTTTTCCCCTTCAAGGCATTGTTCAAAATTACCTTCAAAATCATTCTCTTCAATTTCAGATGCAATTTTTTTAAGGTATTCAGAAAGTTCTTTTTCTTTATTGTGAATTTCGTTTCTGAACTCCTGGATCAAATATTTTTCAGGATGCTTTTTCAGCAGTCCGTTTTCAAAAAATGCCGCAATCGTAAACAGGATCACGGAAAAGATCAGGAAGTTATATTTATTAATTTTCAAAAACACCTTACTCGTGATGATATGGTTCCCCTTTAATAATAGTGAATGCGCGATAAATTTGTTCAACGCACAAAAGTCGAGCCAACTGATGTGAAAATGTCATTTTAGAAAGGGAAATTTTTGATTCTGCCTTTTCATAAACACTTTCAGGGAAGCCATACGGGCCTCCTATAACAAAAACCAATTCTTTCAGCCCTGCGACCATTTTCTTTTCGATAAAGCCAGCAAACTCCAGTGATGAATAACTGCTACCTCTTTCATCAAAAATATGCAACTCTTTACCTGCACCGCATTTTGAAAGAATTTTTTCTCCTTCCAGTATTTTTTGCTGATCATGACCGGCTTTTTTGTTTTTTTTAATATCGGGAATTATTTCAAACCTGAAGTCTATATAATGCTTCAGTCGATTAATATAAAAATCGATCCCCTCCCTTAAAAAAGGTTCATCTGTTTTACCAATTACCAATAAAGTTAACTTCATTTCGTAATTTGAATTATTATTTCTTAAATTTACGATATTTTAACAGCCTGGAAAGTTTTTGCATAGTTTTTGCTACATGTTTTAGATTGAATATTTCAATAAAGTTAAAAAAATATGCCTTCAATAAAAAAATGGGTATTTAGTATATTTCTTTTTGCAAGTTTGATGATCAGTACACTTGCATTAACTGCACAAATACCTGAAGATATAATATTAAGTCTTAAAACCGGAAATGTTAAAATACTTTCGGAATATTTTAATCAGAATGTTGAACTGGTTGTTACTGAAAGCGATAATGTTTACAGTAAAGCACAGGCACAGCAAATAGTTGGTAATTTCTTCAGTAATTATACTCCCGTTAATTTCATTATTATACATCAGGGTGGAAAAGAAGGGGCAAAACATGCAATTGGTAATTTATCAACAAAAAATGGTGTTTTCAGGGTGTATTTCTTGCTAAAAACAAGTAAAGGAAAAGATTACATTCATCAGCTCAGAATTGAAAAACAGGAATGACCCGATGAAGAAGGGTTTTTTATATTTCAAAAACCAAAAAATAATAATAGACAGGTTAACTGCTAAGGCCGAAAAAATATCATTACCTTTTTTCGATGGCGTTCCCATTTATGATGTTATGGTATTTTTCTGGAGAAGCATAGTGAGCGGATCAATTACTACCCGTGCTTCTGCCATAGCTTTTTCATTCTTCATTGCATTTTTTCCTGCCATCCTGTTTCTGTTCACCCTTATTCCATATATTCCGATTGATAATTTTCAGAATGAACTTTTCCAACT
>CAZJGI010000122.1:0-8560 GCA_964545315.1 uncultured Prolixibacteraceae bacterium | reverse complement strand
GTTTGCATTGTGGCCCCTGTAAAAATGCATTTATTCAGTTAAAAAAATTGCTTGAAAAGCTAAAGGAAACACCTTTTTTGAATTTTTTATTATTGATGTGTAACCTTAGGTAATATAAATGATGAGCAAACCCAAAGTTATTTTCCATAGATTTAAAATGTCTATCCCTGATGGACGTGGATTTAAGATAATTCCGTATGCAGATATTTTGTGGCTACAAGCCTCCGGGCATTATACTCAAATGGCGCTTCACAATGACAAAATTTCCCGCTTTATTTACGAACCGCTGGATGAGCTGGAACATCACTTGCCCTCTGTTTTTTACAGGTGCCACCGGTCAGCAATCGTTAACCTATGCTATGTTCAGTCTTTTAGTAAATGCGCGATCCACGTGAATGGCCATGTCCTGCCGATTGCCCGTAAGAATAAAACAAAAATCAGGCATTTACTTGAAAAAAATGAAAGGTTAACTTTCCCGTTATGCGGTAACTGTGATATTTGTGATAAATTCATTGGTTGTGCAATAATCTACCCTTTTGCAGCAAAGAAAATTACATAATACCGATTAGTATTTAATTTTTACTCATCAATTTCAATTCGTTCATTTCCGATTTTTAATATATAGCGGCCCGAGGGAAAGACTATTGTGTGCATTGCACTACTAATTATTGTAAGTAAACTTGTCTGTAAAATTGTTTAGGATTTTTCGTTCATGATAACAAACCCGGCCTTTCATGATAATGAAATGAAAATATTCAGGGATTCATAAAAATAGTTTTTAATATTGATATGATATACCTAAAAAATCTGGAATAGACAAAGAGATGTCCGTAAATAACACTTTACAACAAAGTATAATTAACACCATGTTACTTAACGCCAGCTTTATCGATAACATCGGTTTAATGAATGGTAAAATGGGAATATCCATTTTTTATGTTCATCTGGCACAACAAACAAAAAATACAATTTACGAGGATTATGCTGGGGAACTGATAGATGAGATTTACGAAGAAATTGCTGTAAATACACCTGTTAACTTTGAAAATTGCTTGGCAGGAATTGATTGGGGAATTGAATACCTAATACATAACGGATTTATTGAAGCCGATACCGACGAAGTACTGGAAGATTTTGACAACAGGATAATTCATGAAACTATTTATCATGCCCCTAATGACGTTGGCATCCTGAAGAGGGTAAGCGGATATTTGGCATATTTCCTTGCTCGAATAAAAAAAGGAAGTAAAAAGAAATCAGCGTTAAAAAGGGCATTGTTAAAAGCGACTTTATTACTTCAAAAATATATCGACAAAAGTGTAACTGATAGTAATCATTTATGGAAAGAACCGGAAAAATTAGATATTGCCTGGAGCTACCTTTCGGTTTTATGGATTTTAATAGAATTATATTATACTGGAATATGTAAAAAGGAGACCAAACTAATTATAAAGAAACTCCTTCGCGTTTATCATGATAACTCCTCTTTACCGAAGTTGGACAGTCACAGGTTATTGTTTGCTTCAATCATTGAAAAACTAAGGCAATTGGAAAATGAAAAACACATGGCAGAATTGTCAAAACAGTTGACGGCAAAAATTAGAAGAGAGAGAATAAGGGAAGAACTTGAACCCAATTCTGCATTTATTTGTAATGGTGTGACTGGAATTTCTGTTATTTACCAACAGTTATACTTGCTTAATCAGAACTCTCTGTATAAAGAAGAGTCATCGTACTGGAAATCATTCTGTTTGAAATTACCTGGATCGGAGCAGCAAGGATATGTGAGTTACTTTGTTAGAAAAGAGGATGAGAATAAAGCTTTCGGATTTTTAAACGGACTGGCAGGAACTGGACTGAACGAAATGAAGCTGGACATAAATCAGACACACAATCATGATTAGCCTTTTTTTTGTCATACATGACTATTCCGGCGCACGTACCTATGCAAATGAACTGTTGGATTATATGGTAACGCAAAAAGGAATTGCCGTACACAAAGTCTTTTTAAACAGTATTTATTTTAAAGAATACATCGAAATCAAAGAAGGGAACATGACTGTTATCCATATTCCCATGATAGAACGTAAATTCGGATCGGATGAGAAATACGCGAAAAGATGTATTGATTTAATGTCTCAATTGCTACAAAAAAAACGAAATATTATTTTTCATTTGAATTCCAGGACACATGTTTATTTAGGAGTTGAAGCTCGGAAACGATTTGGGGCACATTTAATTTATACATTACACTTTCTCCCTAATTATTTTTCATATTGGGCTTCAGAACTACAATTTTCCGGCGATTTAATCACAACCGGCGATGAAATTGAAAAACAAATAATTAGGGAAGCTGATCATGTGATTTGTGTTACCCGTTTTGCAAAAGAATCTATACTAAAGTGGCACAAGTTACCTGGGAATCAAGTGACGGCTATTCATAATGGAATAGGAATAAAAAATCAATATCAACCTTTAAGGTCATGGCAAAAGGAACATATTAAAAGGCGACTTGGGTTTACGAAAGGAGAACAAATAATACTGTTTGTTGGGAAATTGGAGAAACACAAAGGAATAAAACACTTGGTTTCGGTTTTTAATAATTTATTATCCAAAGCATATAATCTACGGTTAGTTATAGCAGGAGACGGAAATTTTGACGATGTATTCAATTATGCCAAAGAATGCTGGTCAAAAATTACACTCACGGGGAAAATATCTATAGAAGAAGTAATACTGTTGTATCAGGCTGCTGATATAGGTGTAATCCCTTCTGTTTATGAGCAATGCAGCTATGTTGCTTTGGAAATGATGCTATATGGTTTGCCTGCAGTTGTTACAGCAGCTCCTGGGTTGAAAGAATTATATGAAGACAATAAAAATGCACTGATTGTACCGCTTGGTAATCCCAATAGAACAACGTTGGAAATAGAAGTACTGGAAGATGAACTTCAAAAAATGATTTTGCGGCTTCTTAATGACAAAATATTGAGAAAGGAAATTGGTGAAAATGCTTTTTACAGTTGGCTATCAAATTTTACTTCTGAGCACATGGGACAAGCGACGAAAAAGATTTATGAGCAGATACAAACAGGAACAGTTAAACTTAATACAGATGAAATACTCATACCATAAAAAAACAAACGTTGGAAGAAGGGCAGGAAGCCCAGTTACTCGCAAAACTTCCGCTTCCTGCCCAGATTCCTCCTATACGGAGAAAGGAGGCAGCTGGCAAAGATAGAAAAAAACAGTACGGGAAAGTGCAACCCGGCACTGTGAATGGCTGCTTGTACCAAACGGTACAACGTTACAGTGTAAACATGTGATCAAATGGCTTGGTCTAAAAATAAGCCAGAGTCCTGTCCTGTGCAGCAGGGAGATTCCAGTTAATAACTGGGTAGGCATAAGCAGGAATGCCAATAATTGTTTAAAATATAAAAATCTCAAAAATGAAAGTACTAAAAAAAATCAAATTGAATCAATTCAGCAAAGCTGAATTAGAAAATCGTGAAATGAATGCTTTAAGAGGAGGGAGTTGTACTGGCTGTACATGTGTATGTGTAGGATCTGAGGCTCCTCAGGCTGATTACCCTATAAAGGATTATTCCAATACTGCAATTGGACCGAGTAGCTATTAAGCGATATTTCAGGAGCCAGATTAACATCTGGGGTGGTGTTGATTAAGCGGCATAAGAAGTAAAATAAAGTCAATCGGCATATATAATTGTCGGTTGACTTTGTAGTGCTGAGCAATAATTATCATCCAAATTTTTATGAATAAACACAGTCATTAAAGAAAGTTTGTTACTTCTACAATTTTTGAGGTAAAGGATTTTTTCGTTTATCACTAATCAAGAGCGATTACTTAAATTAACAAGAATGATACAATCAATTATACACACATCAGAAAGCAATAATTTCTATCTATACAACAACCAGTATAAACTGTCAATGTTGATTCATCCGGAATTTAAGAAAGCCCATGAAAAAACAAAGAATGCTGATCCATATTATGAAGAGAAATATTCATATTTGAAAGATCATGGCTTTTTTTCAGAATCGAAACAAGCCAATTTGAAATCAGTAATAAATGAGTCAATGGTAAAAGAAAGCATCACTCAAACAGCACAGATTGTATTTGAAGTGACAGACTTCTGCAACTTGAATTGTACTTATTGTGCGCTAGGGGAGTTATATATGAATACTGAAGATAGAAATAGTAAAAATATTAATATCCATTCTGCAATCAATTTATTGAAATATATTTTTGAACTTAAATCCCATAAAGGTCCGCAACAATTCGTTATAAGTTTTTATGGTGGCGAACCACTCTTGAATATAAAATTTATCAAACAGATTGTTGAAGTTGTCCATAGCCTAAACTCTGAGAAAGAGATAAAAATAGGGTATATCATGACAACTAATGCAACATTAATAGATAGACATATAGATTTCTTAATAGCGAATAACTTCCGTATATTAGTTAGTTTGGATGGAAATGAAGAAAACAACAGCTATCGTAGTTTCAGGAAAAGCAATAATAATTCTTTCAAAAAGATAATCGACAATATTGATATGATCCAAAGGGATTATCCTGAATATTTTAATAGTAATATTAGTTTCAATGCTGTTTTGCATAATAGGAATTCAGTGAAAAGTGTATATGAATTTATTTTTAAGCGGTATCACAAAATCCCACGAATCTCATCATTAAATCCCAACGATGTTGATCCTGCTAAAAATGATATTTTTGAAAATATGTATAACAATGCTCTGAAAAGTGAAACTGAATATCGTAAAGAAGAAGATAATCTATTACCTCATAATGAGGCACAACCATATAAAGAATTAACTGATTTTTTAAAATACATTTCTGTGAATTCTTATATATCAAATATTTTATCTTCAACACATAGTGAAGAACAGTACTTTCCTTCAAGCACTTGTTTACCCTTTGAGAAAAAAATATTTCTTACCACTTCTAACAAATTGTTACCGTGTGAAAGAATTAGCAGTAAATATTCAATGGGGGAAGTGGATGAGAATGTAATAATTGATATTAAGGAAATTGCAAAAAGATATAGCTATTATTATGAACATTTAAGAAATGTTTGTCAACACTGTTATCTATATAGATTTTGTGGTGTGTGTATGTTTAATATTAAAGACTTAGATAAATTAGATACAGGACAGCAACATGTATGTGATTTTTTTCATAATCAAAACGCATTTCGATCTAAATTGTACCGTGTTTTTTCACTTCTTGAAAAACATCCAAATTATTTTTTTGAAATTTTAGAAGATAGAGTAATTGACGCATGATGGCAAAAGAAACTGTAACTGAATATTGGTTTACGATAGAACCGTATGTGTATATTGGACTTACTAATAAGTGTGTACTGTTATATAACACGCTCGATAGCGTAACTATCGAATCTGATAAGTCCGAAGTAATTGAATTGCTTCAAGAAACGCTTCAAAAGGAAAATTATGGTGTAATTTTATTGTCAGAAAAGAGACTTCAAAATAAAAGCATCAATGCATTTATTACTGAACTTCGTGAAAAATATATGGGTGATATGATAGATGTAACTTTGTCAAAGGGAAAACCAATTCAATTAACACCTCTTTTCAATTATTCAGACACCGATCAACTTGAATTATACAAAAAGCATAATTTCTCTTCTGATAGAAATGTGTTGGCAAAGCTTTCCGAGATCAGTATCCATGTAGATAGTATCACCAATGTTAGAAAACTTATTTCTTTTTTACAATCTGTCCCAGATAAATTAACTTTTAAAATAATTGGGGACTTAGGTAAATTAACAGATTACAAAGAAATTTTGGCTTTTTTGAATCAATGCTCTTCTCCAAAGAATATTTTTTGTTCGTATAAAAGTGTTATTCCTTTACAGCCGACTTTTGAAAATGATTTCATGTATCGTATAGTCGTTGATTTCCCAATTCATTCCCAGTCCTGGGACAATTCAATGCAAATAATACAAAATCAAACTTTGCCGTTTGAATATATTTTTAATGTATCATCACTGAGTGACTGTCAAAAATCGGAGCAACTTATCGAACAGTTTCGGATAGAAAGATACCAATTTAAGCCTGTATATACAGGTGATAATATGCATTTTTTTAAGGAATATATTTTCCTCTCCAAAGAAGATATTTTATCTACACATATTTCTATCAAAAATATTTTTGCGAACCAATCAATTAATATTTTCGACTTTGGAAAAATCAACATTATGCCAAATGGAGATGTTTTTTCCAATTTAAATCACCCATCATTAGGTAATATATATATAAGTAGTATATATGATTTAGTACGAAAAGAACTTATTGAAGGTAAATCATGGCTTCGTACTCGTAATCTAGCTCCATGCAATAAATGTGTTTACCAATGGCTTTGTCCTTCTCCTTCAGACTACGAAATAGCCATTGGTCGCCCCAATCTTTGCAAAATAATACAGCAGTAAATGTAAAAAAGAAAAAATTCTATAATGAAAAACAAAATTACAACTTTGGTAATCATTCTGTTTATAATGGCAGGATTCGTTGGATGCAGGAAATCTGACACAAACCATCTTATCACAGTTGATGTAACTAAAAATTATCCTGAGAAGGAGCTGATTCTTCAGGATTTTATGGATGTAGAATACATCCCTTTGGAAACGAATGACAAATTTGTGACCCAGGGTGTTGTTATGGCAATAGGCAGCAAATACATCATCGTAAAAAACTGGAGCCACGAAGGAGATATTTTTGTCTTTGACCGAAAAAGCGGTAAAGGATTAAGAAAGATAAACAGGAAGGGCAAAGGTCCGGAAGAATATGTTGGTCTATCTGATATTGTCCTGGATGAAGAGAACAATGAATTATTTATCAATAGTTTTTCAATGAAAAAGATATTGGTGTATGACTTATTTGGTAACTTCAAACGAAGTTATAACCATGCAGAAGGCACTAGGTATGTAAATGTGTTCAACTATGATACTGACAATCTGATTTGTTACAATGGCGCGATGTTATACAAAGATGGGGAGAACAGAGGGAGCGAAACTTACCATATGATTGTATCGAAACAAGATGGGAGTGTTACCCGGAATATTTCAATCCCTTTTGATGTAATTAAAGCGCCTTACTTGAAAGACGGGGATATCACTGTTACAACAGCTGTTTCGCCAATAATTCCCTATCATGATACCTGGCTACTCGTTGAGACATCTTCTGACACTGTGTACAACTATATTCCTAAAGAGAATAAATTAATTCCGTTTCTTGCGAAAAAACCGACCCTTGATCCTGAAATATTTCTTACGATGGGGACAATAACTGACCGTTATTTTTTTATGACAACCGTAAAGAAAGAATTTGACTTTACAACACGGAGAGGATTTATGAATAATGATTTAATGTATGGCAAACAGGAAAATGCGGTATTCAATCCTACTGTAATCAATGGTGACTTTGTGAAAAGAAAAACAGTAGATATGACTTCGCATCCTGTTAATGGTGAAATTGCGGCCTTTCAAACTTTAGAAGCCTACCAGCTTGTTGAGGCCTATAAAAAAGACGAATTGAAGGACAAATTGAAAGAATTTGCAGCAGAATTGAATGAAGGATCAAATCCTGTTATCATGGTGATGAAGTATAAGAAATAAAATAAAGCAGGGATGAAGTGAAAAAGTTGCAGGATTAATTTACAACTATCAAACAGCTGTTGTTTGAAATTGTTGATATGCTAATTTTGAAGCTCATGTATTCAACTAGTAAAAACCATTGGTTTACAATTGAATCAAATACTTGCACTCACATCAAAAATGATGAAATTATTCTACTTAATATACTAAATGGCTATTTTGTTAAAAAAAATAATTTAAAGTTTAAACATTTTATATTCTGAAATTATAATGTAATAAGTTGGAATTTGTTAACAAATTACGAATTGATAATTGGAAAACCAATTCTATGTCATGTTAAATTTTGATAGTTAAAAAAGTTAATATACTTATGTCTAAATTCCCTCACTATAAGCAACTCGACTCCATGGACTGGATAAAACGGAGCATGCTGACCCCCTAAAACGGAAAAATTTTTTTAATCTTCATCCGGTATTGCGTACTTAAAATCATGACAATACGGCGGATGTTGACCCCCCTATATCAGAATGAAAAGTATTTTCTTTTAGGGTTTTTACCGTGAAGCAGAAAATGATGTATGAAACGGTCATAAATTCAGAGCTTTTCGGTGCATGTTAACCCCTTTTCCTTATTTAAAAAAGGAAAGGGTAATCGTGGAAGTGATCGGGCTTCCCGGCGGCCGGTGAACTGTTTCGGAGCATGCTGACCCCCCCTTGAGATACCTTCCTGGAAGAAAATATCCGTTTGGGCCCTTGTGAAAAACCGTCTCTGCTGCAGGCTGTTTCGGAGCATGTTGACCCCCTTTTCGGGCCATTCTGATACCTGGTTTTGATTTCTTTGCAGGCGATTAATCATAAAACACGATCGTCATGGCAGGAAAAACAAAATCTATGAGTCAAATTAAACAA
>CAZJGI010000121.1:0-8757 GCA_964545315.1 uncultured Prolixibacteraceae bacterium | reverse complement strand
ATGCAATGTCAATTGCTTTATCCATATCCAGATCAGGTTTAACATCAATATTGATATCAGGATAATAGTTGGCTGCATATGTCGCTACCTTTCCACCATCTGAAGATTCAATACCAACTGTTGCATTATGGATAAGAATACCTTTGTAATACTGATGGTATTTAACAAACCATCTTCTGTTAATCTTTTTGGATGTAACAATTTTCAGGGCATCAGGATCAATTCCCAAAAATTGCTTGTGCTCCCTGAAAAACTCTTTAAATGTTCGCTCTACATTTTCTGAAGTAACAGGTACCGTCCCTTTTTTCAAAGAAGCCGGATACAAATTTATTTGTACTACGCGTTCAGGTATTTTTGTCAGAGGATTTCTTTTTACCCGTATATTTTCGCCCAAACTGGTTTTAGACACTTTTGTTTTTTGCTTACCTTTGAAGATCTCCTGATTTTGCTTAGATTCATTTTTTTTCATTTTACGCAAATTTGATGATGGTAATACAATTTACGTCATAAAATCCTAGAAGTCAAGGATTAAGCAAAATAATTTTATTCATCAGCACCTTTTATTTCGGGAATACCTGAACTCTGTGCAAAGACAATCTTCCATTGACCATCAGACTTCTTAAATACATTGGTGTATCGCATCGGATCATAAATCACTTTTTCTCCGGTTTTCATCACCTCTTCTACTTTGCCCACCCAGGTATCAATCACAAAGTCTCTTGTAAGAATGATATAATCCTCCCTGATTGGAGTTATTTTGATACTTTCCCTGGCATCGGTATAGATTTTCCAGCTCTCTTTATATGATTCGTAACCCAGGAGTAAAGTATCATAGCATGAAACCATTTCAGGAGAGAAGCTCTTTATTGCAATATTGCCGTCTAATGTTGCCCAGCCGGTCATTAAAGGTTCCGCCGCTGCTTGTACTTCGCTCTTTATCTGATCAATTTCCTGACGGGTTAAATTAGAATTTTTCATCGGATTGCAGTTAAATGTTAAAAGTAAGATAACTATATTCAGGACGAACTTAAAAAATGTTTTCATTGATATAGGATTAAGGTAAATTAATAAATTCTCACTTTTTAGCATTTAGAGCTATCTGATAAATTCATTTACAGGCCATAACAATTTAGGGTTAATGTTACTGAAATACAAATTTATAACCATTTATTTTTGGGAGAAATTGATATAACTGTAATTATGGTATGACCGGATAAATTTTCAAGTAATCTTATTACTCTTTACCTCAGAAACCACTAAATTTCATTAACTTTAGTAAACGTAAACAACTCATTGCAGAAAGGAGGGTTTTGCTGTGAGAAATAACTATAAAAAATTAACAGAAGAGATCCTGGGATTAGCAGGAATAAAAATTAACGGTTCTGATCCATGGGATATTCAGGTTCATGACGAGGGCTTTTACAGAAGAGCTATTACGGAGGGTCAGTTAGGGGTTGGTGAATCTTACATGGATGGATGGTGGGATGCTGAGAAGGTGGATGAACTGATATACAGAATTCTAAAAGCCAAAGTGGATGAAAAACTAAAGAAAAACTTATCTTTTCTTTTCCGTTTCCTCTTGGCAAGCCTTATCAACATGCAATCAAAAGGCCGGGCATATATTGTCGGAGAAAAGCATTATGACCTGGGAAATGATCTCTTTGTGAATATGCTTGATCAGGGGATGAATTACAGTTGTGCTTACTGGGAAAATGCCAGGGACCTTGACAAAGCCCAGAGGAACAAACTTGAACTCATCTGCCGCAAACTTTATATGAAGCCGGGCATGCATGTGCTGGATATCGGTTGCGGATGGAGTGCTTTTGGAAAATATGCTGCAGAAAATTATGATGTGCAGGTTACGGGGATAACCGTTTCACGGGAACAGGTAAAGTTGGGAAAACAATTATGTGAGGGCCTTCCTGTGGAGATCCGTCTTGCCGATTATCGGGAATTGAATGAAAAATATGACCGGATTGTCAGTGTCGGAATGTTTGAGCATGTGGGATATAAAAACTACAGGACATTTTTTAAAACTGTAAACAGGTGTTTAAAAGAAAACGGTTTGCTCCTTTTGCATACAATTGGGAATGTCAAATCAGTAAAAACCACAAATCAATGGACTGGCAGGTATATTTTCCCAAACGGCATGACTCCGTCTGTAGCACAAATCGGCAAAGCAGCGGAGAATCTTTTTGTAATTGAAGACTTGCACAATATTGGAGCAGACTATGACAGGACACTAATGGCCTGGTACAATAACTTCATTACAAACCGGGAAAAGATAAAGGATAATTATTCAGACCGCTTTTTCAGAATGTGGAAGTATTTTCTGCTCTCCTGTGCCGGCTCTTTCAGGGCCAGGCGTAATCAATGCTGGCAGATCGTCATGTCGAAAGACGGAGTGGAAGGAGGTTATCATTCAGTCCGTGACATTTAGAGGCTTTTTCACCCCGGCGTATATCCAGCCAAAGGCAAACAAAAATACTATAAGTCGTATCTGTTTCAAAGTAAGAATACTAAAAGAATGGTTATATTTATAACCTTATTAATCAGTATGAATAACACTAACGAATATCATCAAAATTAAGATGAAGTAGGTCTCACAAAAACACAATTATAAATTAGGTTTCAGATTTAAATTTCATTAATTTAGATATTTAATTAATCACTAAAAATGAGCGCGATGAAGACACTGCAAAAATTTACTATAATTTTGATAATTATTGGCTTAGCGGTCACGTGTACCAATAAGGAAGAGGAACTTTTTGATCCCGGGTTGGAATTAAAAAATGCAGAATTGACTGCTGACCCCGGTATGTCTCTATCGGTTGACAACAGATATATTGTTGTTTTTAAAGATCATATCATAAATCCTGCAGCCGAGGCTGCGATGCTTAGAGGAATATTCAAACTTGAGACAGGACATATTTATGAGCATACACTAAAAGGCTTTTCTGCAAATATACCTGCCCAGGCATTGAACGGCTTACGAAATCATCCGTTGATTTCCTACATTGAGCCCGATATTATCCTTGAGGCGGTCGGGCAGATTATACCCAGCGGGATAAACCGAATTCAAGCTGTCAGTGCAGCTACTGGTGAAACCGATGTTGATGTTGCAGTGATTGACACCGGCATTGACAAAGACCATCCTGAGCTAAATGTTGTTGATGGGGTCAGGTTTTATCTGTCATTATTTACCGACAACAATTATGATGATGATAACGGCCACGGATCCCATGTTGCGGGGACAATTGCTGCCCGTAACAATGACATAGGGGTAACCGGCATTGTTCCGGGTGCCAGGTTATGGGCTGTTAAAGTATTGAATAAAAGAGGCTCAGGTTACCTTAGTGATATCATTAAAGGTTTGGAATGGGTTGAAGAGAGGGCAAGTGATATTGAGGTTGCCAACATGAGCCTGGGTGGAACCGGTGCAAGCAGTGCTTACCGGACAGCAATCCAGGGGTGTGTAAATAATGGTGTTGTTGTGGTTGTCGCCGCGGGCAACTCGTCAGTTGACGTTTACGGGAAAGACGGAATTTTTAATACAAGTGACGATTATGTCCCTGCTGCTTACCCCGAAGCCGCTACGATATCTGCTCTGGCTGATTCAGATGGGCAGCCGGGAGGACTTGGGCCTGACACAAGTTACGGAGATGATGATTCCTTTGCATCATTCAGTAATTTCAGCAATTCCGTTGTGGAGGATAATCCTGTTAAATCTGACGGAAAGGCCATTGACCTGATATTGCCCGGTGTCGACATCCTCTCTACATATAAAGATATGAATTATGCCACAATGAGTGGAACAAGCATGGCTTCACCTCATGCCGCGGGACTGGCAGCTTTATATATTTCTCAACATGAAAGGGCTTATACTGCAGCAGAGGTTTATGCCATCAGGCAGGCACTGATTTATGCCGGAAAAGCACAAACATCTCCTGAAGGCCTGACTTTACAGAATGATCCGGATGGAAATCAAGAGAATATCGGATGGGTAGGAAATGGCACTCCTCCGAATTTGCCTCCTCTTGCTGATTTCAATTATACTGCGAATCTTTTAAGTGTAACATTTTCCGATAAGAGTACTGATCAGGATGGTTCAGTTACTGCATGGGATTGGGATTTTGGAGACGGGAATACTTCAAACACTCAGAATCCAGGCCACACTTATGATGCTGCAGGAACCTATGCAGTAACTCTTACTATTACGGATGATGACGGAGCTACCGATGAAGTAACAAAAAACGTTTCAGTGACTGCTACTCCAACAAACAATCCACCAACTGCAGCTTTTTCATTCACCACAAATGAATTAGTTGCAAATTTTACAGATCTTAGTACAGATCAGGATGGTACTATCTCTTCCTGGGTGTGGAATTTTGGTGATGGAAGTACTTCAACTAATCAGAATGACAGCCACACTTATGCCGCTGCAGGAACCTATACAGTAACACTTACAGTTACAGATGATGACGGGGCAACTGGATCTACCTCACAAAGTGTCTCGGTATCTGATGGCGGCACTTCCAATATTACATTAACAGCACGTGTATATAAATTTAATAAAGTACAATATGCTGTTGATATAAGTTGGAGTGGTGCAACATCAGCCAATGTAAATATTTACCGTGACGGAGTATTAGTTACAACTACAACCAACGATGGTGCTTACACGGACATGCTTGGCAAAAAGGTCAGCGATCCATATTATTATCATATCTGTGAAACCGAAGGTTCTTCGTGTTCTGAGCCGGTTGCGAGTGTACGCGACTACTAGAGAATTAATTTAAACAATTACTTCAATAGTCTATAATTCAAGTTTCCTTGTTGATAACTTATTGATAATGAAGATACACCTGACCTTTGCCTGGAAGGTACACTGAGATTCGTTGAAATACAGCGCATATTCAGAAATTTTGTATCCGTGAAAAAAAGGAGATATAAACGTTGTCCTTATACCAGGTGCATTAATGGTAATGCTTTTCCATAATGGCCGGAATATTTATAATTTCTTTTTTCGCCAGTTTGGAAAAATAACCGGCATTAAGGGAAGTAATTACCCTATATTACGATTTGTTGGGGAATGAATATATCTGCCGGCGTTCGATATTGTATAAGTTTCCTGATACAGTAACTGTCATCGTCTGGCGTTTCATTTGCGGTGTTGGGATATTATGGGATTGAAATTTACAGACAAGCTCCAACGATCCCTGAAAAGGTTGTTACAAAGGACGGAAATACCATTTTTACGAAGCAGGACTTTCAAGACGGACAACGCCTTTGGCAGTCCATTGGAGGGCAGGGGTTGGGATCGATCTGGGGACATGGTGCATATGTAGCACCTGATTGGAATGCCGACTGGATTCACATAGAGGCCGTCTATATTCTGGACAAATGGGCGAATGAAAAAAATAATACAGATTTTGAAAATCTGGGTAATGAAGAAAAAGCCGCTTTACAAATCCGCTTGAAGAACGAAATCCGAACAAATACATACAATGAATCAACAGATATACTTGCAATTTCAGATATAAGGCAAGTAATCAGTTATCTGCAAGAAAGTGTTTAGGCAAGAAACCAACTCTTTTGCAACCTGAAGCGTCAGCTTGTGTGGCAGAACATGCAAATGTGTTGTTTTGTGCGCATCAACTATTTTTTTCACAGCCCGGTTTTTGGATTCTGCAACTTTAAAAACGGACGGTTACCGCCATTCCGGCCATCTGCCGGTTTAAACGAAGCTGGTGAGAAAATAAAATTTGTTTTTAGCCTCAAAGATTTTAACTTTAATACGTTAAAATCAATCTTGAACACAAAAACCGGATATGAAATGAACACAAGCTAAAAACATAAAACTAATTAGTGGCAACATCAGTTGGCAAGTATAGTTCAAATTTTTGGCCTGAGAAAAAAATGAAAAAGAACAATATTCCAAGACTCAAAAGTGCGACTACCGAGGACGATTGGTTTGATGAAGAAGCTTGGGTTGATTGGCTTGAAGGTGCCGTCAATGCAGACATCGAGGGTTCTATTACCGGAGCAATTTCAGGAGGAATCATAGGAGGAATCTGGGGCTCTGTTATTTTGCCGGGTGTAGGAACAATTACAGCCACAATTGTTGAAGCAGTGCATGGGGGTTTCTATGGAGCGGTAATTGGGTCTGCTTATTATGGATTTAAATAATTATATAATGAGTTTTTTAATTAAAAATAACATGTAATTTATCACAATGAGAACATTTAACAAGTACCTTCTTAGAAGAAGCATAACTCAATGGTTTTTGGCGGGAATATTTTTTGCAATAATCCGTGATAAAGAAGTATTGGACTATTTTATTACAACAAAAACAATAATTCAAATTTTATTCTTTACTGTCGTCGGAGGTTTTCTTTTCTTCTGGGTAACAAGCAAAATAATAAACAAAAAAAAAGAGAAGAACTTAAATTTACAAAATGAAGAGAAATAGGCAAATTATTTTATTATGCATTATATTCCTTTTTGCCTGTAATAACAAAAAGAAATTGCAAACTGATGTTGAAGGTGTATATTTTGATATTCCACAAGATACATTAACAGAATTATTATCCATAGCAAGGTTTGATAGTACTCTAACAGAAAATGAATTAGCAATTAAAAAGAAATTAAATAAGCTATTAGAGAAATACCTGAAGGTTATAGACAATCATTTTGTTCTTGATGCTTTACCTGAGGATTTTGAAAAAGCTGGGCTATCCAAGCATTACTACCCTCTTTATCTTAAGAGTTTTAGAGAGGTAAACCTTGCAATAGATTCTTTAGGTATAAAGGATTTGGAAGAGAAATTCAAAAAAGGCTCAATTGAAAAAGGTTTTACATTATTTTCCACCGAAGAGGAAAAATAAGATAAAAGCTAAAGAAACTGTATAACTCTGTATGATTTTTTCCCCGATTCATACCATGGTTCATACTTATTACTGATCCAATCTTGCATGGTTCTCTGAGTTACTGTCCAAATCTGATCAGTTTCTCCCTTAAATCTTAAAAGTTCTTTCATCCAATTTAACCAAAACATACTTTCATTATATTCGTTTGATTCAGTTATAAATGATTGACTTTTAATGAAAGAACAGATTAATTGGGATATATATAAATAATTATCATCCATTTCTTGTTTATGATTAAATTCATTATGTATTTTAACAAAATCCCTTACTGTCTTTATTTTAGAAATAGGATCAGGTTCAATCAATTCTATTAATAAATCAAGATTAGATCTAACAAATTTTAACTTTGGATGTTTGTAGAATTTTCCTTCCCTATTATTTCTAATTACTTTTACCTGGTTAATTATGTCTTTTCCCTCTGCAACCTTCAGCTCTTCCTCTATTCTATTGATAATGTCTTTATTGCTGAAAAATTGAATTGAATTAATTAAATTAAATGGTATACTTATATATTGACTACCGAAGCCGGAAAAAATTTTTTCTTGTTCACATATCTCCTTCAATTTCATGAGGGAAATATTTTTATTATATAAATTTAATGGGAAGTCTATTTTAAGCTTAACACCGATATTTTCAAGTAAATCCTGTCCAACTAAATATTCTTTACTATCAAATATCTTTATTGATGAACCAGGAATACTGTTAATTTTTGAAATTTTATGTGCTATATCTCTTGCGGCAGTGAGTTTTGAATACATCCGTTTCAAATAATTCTGATAATTTAATTCTGAAAAATCACGATTCTTGAGTTGCCATATGTGAGATTTAGCACTTTTAACTTCTATATCATATTCTGAATTGCTGCTTTTACCTATAAAACATTCTTTCGCAGCAATATAATCAAGATAATGATAATATCCTTTTATCATTAAATCTGTATTTTTCTTATAACGCTTAAATGAAAAAGATTCACTGAAACGCATTAAATTTTTGTCTACATGCTTAACATTATACAATTGATTAAAAGAATATAATTCAATTATTCCCTGTCGTATTAAAAAGGTTAAATAGAAATATTTCTGTCTGTCCAAATATCTTTCTTTTTTTCTTGCTAATCGACCGTACCTTTTATAATCCTCTTTATCCATAATTATTCTGATCCCTCTTACCCATATATTATATAAAATGGAGTCATTAAAAAGCCAATTCGTTGATGCTTCAGGCGGGAATACAATATATTTTACTTTATTGCTCATTTAGAGGTATTTAACACAAGAATAATATTGATTATAATTTATAGGTAAATTACGAAAAAATTTTTATTGAAATGTGCAGAAACTATTGTGTTCATAATTTTTTTAAGAAAAATTTGTGAACTTTTTATTATTATTCATATTAAAAGATAAGAGGAAGGTTAAAGTTCGAACTTCGCCCATTGATGAACTGAAATAGGTAATATTGTTTTCGCTTATATACTTTATATAAGGAGGATTCATGCCTGGAAAATGTTTGAGTGAAATTTTCTTCTATAGACTGGATTAATTGAGGTGTTGGAGAAGCAAGGGGGTAAATATTGAGTTTTGCTGCTATTTTATATTCTGTTAAAAGAAATAGATGTAAATTTGAAATCACCTGATAACTCGTTCTCACTGATATATTTACTGGGAGTGTTATAATTAATTTAAGAAAAAGTTATTATATCCCCCTATAAGGAACGGTAAAGAAAACTAACAATAAATAAATGTTTTCGTTTCCACACCGTTAGCGGTAAGTCTAAGAGGTGTTCGTACAAACAATTAACAAATCAATTAAAACATTAAAATGCTGA
>CAZJGI010000120.1:0-8790 GCA_964545315.1 uncultured Prolixibacteraceae bacterium | reverse complement strand
CTTCCCAGGGTCCCAATCTCATAATCCGTGACTCTGACGGCGGAAGCGGGCGGCCCGGCATTCAGTTTGTTAACAATTATATTCATTATATTGGTGGTGATGACGGTTCTGAAGAAGTATTCGGCTTCTATTCCGGCTATGGGAGCAACCGCACCTATGCTGCCAAACTTAATGTCCATGGTCCGGCTACCAATAACTGGGGCAAATATATCGGACTTACCCATGATGGTAATCACGGACGGATTTACACTGATGCGGGCTATCTTGTTCTGGAACCGGCAGGACAAAGAGTTGGCATAGGGACAGATGCCCCGACACAATCTCTTGATATAAATGGCACTTTACGGGTAAGAGGAATGACCACAGGAACATCAGCCGGTACAGTATACCGAACCTCAGACGGAACATTGATAACGGGAGCATCAGATATAAGGCTGAAAGAAAATATCGAGCCCCTGGAAAACAGTCTGTACAAAATTATGCAGCTGAATGGTGTGACTTTCTCATGGAAGGCCGATCCTGAAAAAAGAAGAAATATAGGCTTTATTGCCCAGGAATTTGAAAAAGTGATTCCCGAATTGGTATTCACCAATGAAGTGGATGGATATAAAGGTATAAACTATGCAGAGGTGACTGCAATTCTGACAGAGGCAATTAAAGAGCTGAAAGTTGAAAATGACCGGCTGAAAGCTGAAAATGAAAAACTAAAGATAAAAGATTTACAGGTAGAAAGCCGTTTGGACAGGCTTGAACAACTTGTCGGAGAAAGTGCTTATAAATAGTATCAGTACCTTATAGGATTATCAACAAAATGATTAAACAATAATTTTAAATTTGGCAAGACTTCCTTAATTTTATATAAGAATTTATCCATTTTGTTTTGAAAATAAACAAACATATTCATGGGAGGGGTTTTCAGAGACAGTGCTGATAATTAAATACAGGTCTCCATATGAATCTACCTAAAATCAGTATTTTCAAGTGGCTCTATTGATTTCCTTCCGACTGCCGAAGGATTTAACGGATGCCCATATGAAGATATAAATCGCATTATGGCAGGGGAATGGGAAGACATTTATGAAGATAAGGTATTGGGAATAATTAATAAATTTAAATAATTCATAATGAAAACATTAAGAGTCCGGATCGTGTTAGTTTTACTGGTTGTTTTTTTAGGAACCATTTTTGCGCACGGCCAGGCGATTTTTTCAGGAGATCATTTAACAGGGACGAAACTAATGACACCTGCCGAGGTTGAGGGTATACGTCCCCAAATGTTAGAGGGGATGCGCCTCTATTTTGAAAAGGAGTTGAGACTTTCTCCTCAAAACCGTGAAGCTCACTGGGCCAGGGATTATTCCTCTGTTTCAGGATACCTGGAATCGGTTTCTTCCAACCGTTCACATTTTAAAAGTATTATTGGTGCTGTTGATGAGCGGATTCCGGTAAAAGCATCGATTTTCAATGAGTCTACATTGCAGAAAGCAGTGGTATCCGAAACAGAGGGCTATACTGTTTATAATGTGAGCTGGCCGGTTTTGACGGGAGTTACAGGGACAGGGCTTTGGGTAGAGCCCCGGGCACAGGTAAAAGCCCAGGTGGTTGTTCTTCCCGATGCAGGCCAGTCCCCCGAGATGATAATGGGATTGAGTCCGGGATCATTACCGGGAGAACAATTTGCCCGGGGACTGGCGGAAGCAGGATGCAGGATAATTATACCATTACTGATCGACAGGAATGATACCTGGTCGGGGAATCCTGATGTCAGAATGACTAACCAGCCCCACCGGGAGTTTATCTACCGGAGGGCTTATGAGCTGGGACGTCATATTATTGGATATGAGGTACAAAAGGTATTGGCTGCAGTGGATTGGTTTACATATAAGTCGGCTGATTTACCTGTTGCTGTGGCCGGATATGGGGAAGGGGGCCTGATTGCATTATATAGCGGAGCAGTGGACACGAGGATTAAAGGAGTAATGGTAAGTGGGTATTTTCAGGCGAGGGAAGGGATTTGGATGGAACCCATCTATCGAAATGTATGTTTTACCAGATTTTATACTCCAATTTATAATAGCTTAATATGAACTATCAAAATCAAAGCCTTTCAAAAAAAATAGTTCTGATAATTTTTATGTTCCTGGTGTCTTTTAATTGCAATTCCCTGAACAAAGAAAAAAGTGTTGTAATACTTGTTAATTTTGACATTTACAATGAGATTAATAATGAATTAAATATTTTTAAGTCTGATTTGGAAAAAGAAAACTACAACGTTATTCTTAAAAATTCGAGCTACCAAACTCCTGAGCAGGTAAGAGAATATCTTCAAAACATTTATAACTCGACTTCACCAAAAATGTCAGGAGCTATTTTATTTGGGCAAATTCCACTTGCAAGACAATACTTCATTGAAACATATGCCAATCCTGATATCCCTCCAGCAAATTTTAATTGTTTGTCAACTCAGTTTTTTTCTGACTTAAATGGGAGTTTTGATAAAACTAATTCAAAATATCCTGAATCGTATTCCGAGCATACTGGTGATACCATTTCTGAAATTTGGATAAGTATTCTTCCCTATTACAAAAGTATTAATAATACGATTTCACAAATCAAACGATATTTAAACAAAAATCATGAGTATCGTAATGGAAATATAGATATTCAGGATGGCTTCATGCAGGTGAATGAGCACTATAGTGCAGATAATGAGAACGACTACAATTTGTACATTAATTTAATGAAATCTGGTCAATACTCATGGAATCCCTTCACAGAATGGGGAAATGTTGGTTTATTTATATATAACAGTATAGGCAAACCAGATGTAGCTTTTGCATACGAAGAAGAACTTGAATCAAATAAATATATTTTTACAGTTTTAACTGCACATGGTTCATATTATACAAATGGTGAGTTATCGATTCCGGAAATTGCCGATATGGCTCTAAAACCGATTTTTGTTTGGCTGGATGGTTGTAATACAGGAAATCTTGATTATGATGAAAACATTGCAACTGAGATTATTTATAGTAATTTATCCAACACTTTAGTTACAAAAGGGGGAACAAGCAATGTTGGTGGATTAGGAACAAACGAAAATGGCTTCTACGGAAAAAATATTGCAACTGCCATGCTGAAAGGAAAGAGCTTAGGGGAAGCCTTTCTGTATCATAATCAAACAGCTTTAATATTTCCATGGTCAAATTCCTTTGAACTGCATAATGCCACAAATATTTTTTTTGGCGACCTTAGTTTGACTCTAAAAAGTGTTGCAACTATAAATAAAAATATAAAGGGAAATTCTTATTTATTAAATGACAATATTCCTAATCCTTTCTCCCAAAACACGTTAATAAATTATTGCGTTCCTAAAAATGAAACTGTAATTTTCACAGTAACTAGCGTGATGGGTATCCGGGTATTCTTCAAAGAAATCATTAATCAGGAAGGCACCAACTCTTTATTAATAAATACAAGTAATTGGGAAAATGGCATCTATTTTTTGACAATGAGAACAAGTAATTCATTTGAAAAAAGCATAAAATTATTAAAAATTGAACAATAGAAAATAAGTGCATAACCTAGTGCAAATTTCAGACGGGAGTGTTCCATATTTTGGAAAGGATTACACTTGAAATCCCTACCCCTCGAAAACTTACTCTGGCAGTTAGTTCAACAACGCCCAGATGTGAACTAATTTATGGAGTATCTATTTAAAAGAATCAGACTTACAATTTTTATCCTCATTTTTTTATTTTATTTTTAGATACATATACACAAACGCTACCGTTCATAGTGATGAAAACAGAGACTGGTAAAATACATTTTATCTATCTTTGAACAGCTAAATCAAAATTTTTAATATGGCAGAGAACCAAAATATCGAGTGGAAAGAATCATGGAGAGATGAATATTTAAAATGGATTTGCGGGTTTGCAAATGCGAATGGCGGGAAAATCGTGATTGGGAAAAAAGATGATGGTAGTGTAGTCGGACTTAAAAATTCAGCAAAGTTACTTGAAGATATCCCGAATAAAGTTAGGAATATTTTAGGAATTCTCGTTGATGTCAATTTATATGAGACTCAAAATGGTGAATACATTGAAATTGAAATCGAAGCTTATCCGTATCCAGTAAATTATAAAGGTCAATATCACTATAGAAGTGGTAGCACCAAACAAGAGTTAAAAGGGATAGCTCTTGACAAATTCTTGCTCCAGAAAAAAGGTAAACGTTGGGATGGAGTTCCGGTTCCTAATATTTCAAGTGACGACTTAAAAACAGAGACTCTTGACTTTTTCCGTAGAAAAGCTGTGAAAGCACAACGTATTGATGAAGATGTTCTATCTGATACCAATGACCATTTAATTGAGAATTTGCAATTAAAGGAAAATAATTATTTAAAAAGAGCCGCAATACTTCTCTTTCACCCTAATCCGGAAAAATTAGTTACCGGAGCATACATTAAAATTGGGTATTTTCTATCTGATGAAAACTTAAAATTCCAGGATGAAGTTCATGGAAATATATTTGAACAGGTCGAAAAGACTATGGATTTGCTCTTTACTAAATATATTAATTCATCAATCAGTTATGAGGGTTTAAATCGAGTAGAAAAATATGAATATCCCAAAGAAGCAGCACGTGAAGCTCTCCTAAATGCTGTGTCGCATAAAGATTACTCTGAAGGTGTACCTGTGCAAATAAGCGTTTATCAGGACAAACTCATATTTTGGAATGAAGGAAGATTACCTGAAAACTGGACTATTGAAAAACTATTAACCAAACACCCCTCAAAACCATTTAATCCAGACATTGCGAACGCTCTTTTCAGAAGTGGTTATATCGAATCCTGGGGACGTGGAACAATTAAGATGATTAATGAATGTGTTCAGTTTGGCATACCAAAACCAATTTACTTTTATGATATGTCAGGTTTTTGGGTGGAATTTAGAAAAGAACATTTGAACCCTGAAAATTTAAGGACATTAGGATTAAATGAAAGGCAGATAAAAGCCGCCGAATATGTCAAAAATAAAGGGAAAATAACAAATAGTGATTATCAAGCTATTTTTAATGTGTCTCGAAATACAGCAAGCAGAGATTTAACGGATTTGGTAAACAAGGGCATATTAAAAGCATCCAGGTTAAAAGGTGCTGGTTCTTTTTACGAATTGCACCATTAATTGCACCAATTGCACCAAAATAATGGATAACAGATAGACAAATATCTAAAAAATAACAACGAAACGGCAACATTGCATTAATTCAACAATTTCCAAAGGTGAATGCTTATAAAATCTCCGTTTCTGAGAAAAGTAACCTTTCTCCTGACTCTCTCTTCGCTTAAATCACGGCAAAATTATTAATCGCCCGCCGGATTGCGCAAGGGTAGATAAACTCTATTAATTAGTTATCACAGATGGATCCACCCTTGCGCGTATCCGTCCTGGCTCAATCTGGGGTCGCCAAAATTTAACCGGCGTGCCAGAGGCCAATACAAATCCCCAGGGGTGAATTTCATGACATTATTCGAACAACAGATCGCAGAAGTAAAAATCAGCTATTCTCACTGTTAAACCATTGGAGCAATCAAAGATCACCTGCTCTTCAGATGCCTAAAGGTATATACGTGATAGGTGGCCAGATTTGGATTACCGCGAACGTTTCGGGGTTCTGCTTCTTTCCAGGTTGCCTTAAAAAGCCAATGAAACCGTCAATAACCAATGATGACTTGTCATTACCAGTCAAGAATTCGTTTATATTATTTTTATCAGCCCGGACTTCTGATTTTTAATTAAATTTTCAATCCGGTTGCAAATACTACATCACTTGTAATTTGACTGACCTTTCTTTTCTGAAAGTAAATTCTTGTTTTCTCTGCTTCTTTATTTCTTATTTCTTGTGGTAATCGATGATACCACCACAGCCCTGTTGAGGCTGCAAAAAAATTAAACACCTGTCCTCCATCCTCAAATTTATCAATCCAGGACAATCTCTTTGTTCTTATATTATCAAGGCCAGCTTTAATGAAAAAAGTTTTTATCTTTTTTTCATCACGTGGCCAGTACTCCAACCTATGGCTGAGATAGTAACGAATTTTCAATGATTCCAATCCGGCTTCTATTGCTTCTTTATAATGATCAGGGCCATGCACAGATATGGCAATCGTACCTCCCGGCCTAAGAATTCTTTTCAACTCATTAATGGTTGCCAACTGGTTTGGTATCATTCCCAGAACCATATTTGAAAATATTATATCAAAAGAGTTATCAGGGAATGGCAGTTGTTCAGCACAAGCTTCATAAAAGGAAATTATGTTTTTATAACCTTTGGCAATGCTTTTTTTCCTGCATTTATCCAACATTGATTTAGAAAGATCGATGCAGCTTAATTTTGAAACACCCTGTTCCAGAACCATAAAGGAAAGTATCCCTGTCCCGCATCCAACATCAGCAACCTCTTTGTTCTTACAATCTGTTAGTTGGATAAGTAATTGAGAGATTTTTTCATAATGAAATGATGACAGCTCATCATAATGGTAAGCATAATCAGTGTATTTACCATCGTATCCATCCTTCATTCTTTCTGTCATCGCATTTGTGTCACCGGCATTCCCGGTAATCCAGGCAATAATGCTGCCTAAATTTACCATTATCCTTAACGGAAAAGCAATATTGCCTGTCCAAAATAAGTCAGGCAGATTTTTTGTTCCCATATGAAGAGGTAACAAACTCATATCATTTATTAGTCCGGATGAAGTTTATCTGTTTCCCGTAATATTTTTCATTTATAAACGGCAATTACAAATTTAGATATTTTGTAATTAACAATGCAGGTATTTTAGCAAATAAGAATGTAAGTTGATCCTGATCTACAGCTTTTCTCACCCAATTTTATTGGGATGTAATGGTATCAATAATCTCTGATAGGTAAAAGAGACTATGCAATATCCTTTAAAGGATAACTTTCAAATTTGGGAAATGCATGATTAAAGGACTGGCATTATTAATGATATGGATTTACTCCTCTTTATTTGAGCAGAGTATAACTTTTAACTGCCTGTTTCCAGACTATAAAATTGCATCAAGAATTATAAGTATAAACGCATATAATCCAGTAAACCATATTATTTACGTAATTTTAAAGAAAAAATGAAAAATTTATGTATTTTTCTTCTCCTGACGAAGATTATGTTTTTATTCTGGAATTATTCAAAATAGGTGACTCAAACTTAATTTCGTAAAAGTTGTACGGGTTCGAATTAAAATAAAAAATATGAAGATAAAAATTATACTTGGATTAATAATAGGGCTTACTATCCTTATTTCCAGACAAACGATAGCACAACGTCCATCTGAAATTGCTTTTGATATCCCATTTGGGAACAATCCCGAGGCCGGACAATATATCATGGTAAATGGAACTAGATTATATTATGAGACTTATGGAAATGGCAAGCCATTAATGTTAATACATGGTAACCTGGGTGATATTAATAAAATGGGCTATCAGATAAGTTATTTCTCGAAACACTACTGGGTGATAGTGCCTGATTGCAGGGGCAGAGGAAAATCAGACATGAATACTGATTCTTTGACATTCGATTTAATAACTGAAGATTTAATTGCGCTGATGGAAAGCCTAAATATAAATTCATGCAATATTATTGGATGGAGTGACGGAGGAATTATAGGATTATTAATGGGCATAAACTTCCCTGGCAGAGTCGATAAAATTGTTTCAATGGCAGCCAATTTGTGGCCAGATACAACAGCGCTGCTTCCATGGACAAAAAACTGGATAGTAAATTCAAAACTGGAAGCAATTAAAATGATTAATGCTCATGATACCTCAAGTGATTGGCACACTATCTGCCAACTAATGAATATGATGGACAAACAACCTAATATAGAGTTGAAGGAATTAAAAAAGATACAATCACCCGTGTTAGTTGTGGCTGGTGATAAGGATTTAGTAAGAGATGAGCACACAGTTTTAATATATCAAAATATTCCCAATGCTCAGTTATGGATAATCCCTGGCGGAACACATTTTGCTCCTGTAGCACAGCATGAATTATTTAATGAGACTATATATAGATTCCTGAGAGAACCTTTTAACAGGCCGGATAGTAAATTTTAACCAGTCTGCCTTTCAAGCGGGAGGGAGCAGTACAGACATACTTTTACCACTTCCTTATATCCCTTCAAGTACGAGCTTAATTTTAACCTGCCTGGATTAAGCTTGTTGTAGTTCTATATTAAAAAATTTACTGATGAAAAGTTTATATTGTTTAAGAGTACTGTATAACAGAAAATATTTCATAACTTGATTAGTTAAAGCTAAAAATTAACGACCATGAAAAGGATTATCAATTTACTCATACTTTTACTTATCTCTATTAATCTTTTTAGTCAAAAAACAATAGATTCTTTGGATATTAAGGATTACTATTTGCAAAAAAGTAAAAACCAATTTACAGCAGGGTGGATTCTGTTGGGAGCGGGTGCAACGATGACCATAGTCGGTGGAATAGGTTTTTCTGAAAATTTTGAAATCTTTGGCGATAATGAAGCAGGCATGGGCAAAAAAGCTGACACTTATGGATTTATAATGTTAGCAGGTCTTATCATGGATATTGTCAGCATTCCTGTTTTAATTTCCGCAATAGTAAATAAGAAGAAGGCTTCAAGGATTGTAATTGATAGTCAAATTTTGTACCAGCCTCAATTTAATCAAACTTAGAAATCCACCTTCTTTGAAGGTGGTTATGTATTTTGTAGC
>CAZJGI010000119.1:0-8807 GCA_964545315.1 uncultured Prolixibacteraceae bacterium | reverse complement strand
ACAACAGTCCTTAAAATCAAACCCTTGCAGGATTTATGCTGCAATGTGGGTTAAATGCCTGGACTCCTCAAAATACGAACACAAATGTACCGAAAGTGGAATCAATAAACAGTTTCAGCACATTTGGTGCAGTGAGTTCATACTTCATTGAGGACGGCTCCTATTTAAAGCTAAAATCTATGGTCTTGGGATATACGATAAAACCGGTTGTCCTTAAAAAGGTAGGAATCTCTAAATTAAGGCTTTATGTCCAAGCTGCCAATGTTTTTACTATTACAAATTACAGTGGACTGGATCCGGAATTAATCGGTGGAAGCACTGCGGTTATGGGAGTTGATTCGGGTACTTATCCAAAAACAGAGCTCAATCTTATTTTCGGGGTTAATGCAACATTGTAAAATTAATTATTAAGTTATGAAAAATATGAAAATAATTTATAAATATTTAGCAACAGGATGTCTGATATTATTGATGACATTTTCATGCAAAGAAGATTTTCTTGAAATACGACCTTTTGGTCAGGTTAATGAAGAAACCTTACTTAATGAGGAGGGAATTAATGGTACTTTAATTGGAGCTTACAGGGCGTTATTGGGCTATTCTAATTATAATGCATCAACATATCTGTACCCAGGTGATGACACTCGTATTGGTTCAGAATCTGGAGTAAATGCGTATAGTATTTTTACATTTACTCCAACTGACGCCAATATTCTATCCAAATGGCAACGTTTATATCTTGGTGTTTCACGTGCCAATGCTGTTTTGGGATTGCTTAATAAATATGAAGGTTTAGCACCCGATACTAAACTGCAACTTGAAGCTGAAGCAAGGGTTTTACGTGCTTATTATCATTTTTATTTGACACAACTATTCCGCCATGTACCATGGATAGATGAAGCTGTGGAATATTCAGCCAGGAATTACCTGGTTCCCAATACGGTAGATATTTACCCAAACATAGAGGCTGACCTTAAATTTGGTGCAGATAATTTGTCAGAAACAAAAAGTGAAGTTGGAAGGGTCAATAAATGGGCTGCCAAGTCTTTATTAGCTAAAGTATATCTATACCAACGAAAATATTCTGAGGCTTTAACACTTCTTAATGATATTATTTCTAATGGTAAAACTTCCAACGGTCTGAAATATGGGTTACAAGAAGAGTACAACCTGAATTTTGTTCAACGTGGTAAGAATAGTAAAGAAGCTGTATTTGTTGCACAAATGTCTGTATATGATGGCAGTTCGAATAATGCAAACGGGAATCCTCAATACAATTATAATGGTCCATACGGAAGTCCTGCACATTCTTGCTGTGGTTGGGGAGCTGCTACATTCGACCTGGTTCAGGCTTATCAGACTGATGCGGAGAAAGGATTGCCTTTGTTAGAAGATTATTATGAACATCCTTTTACAAATGATAATGGCATTGAAAGTACCAGCCCGTTTACACCACATCAGGGCACAATTGATCCGCGGTTAGACTGGACGATAGGAAGAAGAGGGATTCCTTATCGTGATTGGGGAGTTTTTCCCGGCAAGGCATGGGTTAGGAATCAGAGAACTTCTGGTCCTTATGTAGCCATAAAAAATATATGCGAACAGGCAACGGCAGATAAAGATAAAGGTAATGGAAATAAGACCAACAATCCTATTAACCTGATCCGTTTTGCTGATGTTTTGCTGTGGGCCGCTGAATGTGAGATTGAGGTTGGCAGCCTGCAAAAAGCTGAGGAGCTTGTTAATATAGTCAGGGCTCGGGCAGCCAATCCCGTTTGCTGGGTATATAAATACATCGATGACAGTCAACCTATGGCCGGATTTTCGGATGTGCCCGCTGCAAATTATTATGTAGGCCTTTATAATGGAGATTTTGCAGCAAAGGGAAAATCTTATGCACGCAAAGCAGTTCGTCATGAAAGGAGGCTTGAATTTGCTTATGAAGGCCATAGATATTTTGATATGGCCAGATGGGATGGTAATGACTTTGATATGGCAGCTGCCTTTAATGCATTTTTTAAGCGTGAAGCGCCTAAAATATTGAATATGGCAAATCTTTATCATCAGGGCAATTTTGTTAAGAATAAAGATGAATGTTACCCAATACCCCAGGCAGAGATTGATTTGAGTGTTAAAGAAGATGGGGAATCAGTATTGGTGCAGAATATCGGATGGGATTGATTTTATAACCACATTTTATTTTGTGTATTAATCATAGTGGTGCCCGATTAACAAAGTTTAGTCGGGTACCCATGAAAACTAATGGAATAGATTCATTTAAGAATTTAAATTTTTTTAAGATAGTTAAGATGAGTAAAAATAATCTAAATTTCGACCGTCGCAATTTTATTAAGTTGGGAGGTGTTGGTTTAGGTGCCGGGATTTTGGGTTTCAATCATATGGCATGCAGCAGCGGTAAAAAGACTGCACAACCTATAATTCAGGGATTTGAAGATACCGGACCTGAAGCAGCCAGCACTAAAGTATGGACACCTGTTTCAGACAGAAAAATTCGCGTAGGACTTGTTGGATATGGAGTTTGCAATTTTGCTGCAGCATTTGGCTTTCAGGATCATCCAAATGTTGAAATAGCAGCAGTAAGTGACCTGGTTCCTGAGCGCTGTAATGCATTGGCTGAACGTGTAAAGTGTGATATTAAATACCCCTCACTGGAAGAACTGGTTAAAGATGACAATGTGGAAGCGGTTTTTGTTGCAACTGACGCACCAAGTCATGCCCGGCATTGTATCGAAGCACTTAACCATGGGAAACACGTTGCAACAGCAGTCCCGGCAGTATGGGGATCTTTGGAAGATGCGGAAAAATTATTTGAAACCGTCAAACGTACGGGACTTAAATATATGATGTTTGAAACTTCCATGTTCCATGAAAGACTCTACGCTATGCGGCAAATATATAAGGCCGGAGGATTTGGTAAAATAGTATATGCAGAAGGTGAGTATTGGCATTTTGATGAAAAAGGTATACGATCTTATAATAATTGGCGTCATTGTTCACCACCCCTTTGGTATCCAACACATGGAACAGCCTATTACGTTGGGGTAACGGATGGAAGTTTTATCAAAGTATCCTGCCTTGGCATGCCAAGTGACATAGAACGCTATAAGGAGAAGAATAAATATAATAATCCTTTTTCTACTGAAATTGCCTTGTTCCGCACCAGTGAGGGAGGTATGGCAAGAATGGGTAAAAGTATGGATACCCGGGGACATGGTTATGGTGGAGAAACTGGCAGGGCAAGAGGAACAAAAGGTTCTTACTATGAAAAGTATGAAGGCGTTGCAGAGAACCTTCCTGATCTGACCCGGCCTCCTCTTCCCCCTGGTGTATCTGCCGGTGGTCATGGAGGTTCTCATGGACTATTAATGGATGAATTTGTAACGGCAATTCTTCAGGACCGTAAGCCCCTTGTAGATGTTGCTATGGCTCTCAATATGACTGTAGGAGGTGTTGTTGCACATCAATCTGCGCTGAAAGATGGAGAGCTTATGGATATTCCTCAATATAAATTTTAATAAACAAAAAAAATAATTATGAATAAGAAATCATTTAATCATATATCAAGCCGCCGAAAATTTATTAGACTTACGGGACTTGGGGTTGGGGCTGGAGTTCTTGGACTCCCACAGGTAGCCTGCAAAGGTGGACAAGAGGCCACTCAGCCTGCCATTCAGGGATTTGAGATTACCCCTTCAGAACGAGACCCATCAGAAGGATGGGAGCCAGTTTCAGACCGTAAAATACGAGTAGGACTAATTGGTTACGGTATGTCTACATTCTCAGCAGGATTTGGCTTTCAAAACCATCCGAATGTTGAAATTGCAGCAGTCAGTGATCTTTTCCCGGACCGTTGCGCTAAATTAGCTGAAAGAACAGGGTGTAAAAAGACTTATCCGTCAGGGGAAGAACTAATGAAAGATGAAACTATTGAGGCTGTGTTTGTTGCTACTGATCCTCCCAGCCATGCTTCTCTTGCTATGCTGGCATTAAAGCATGGCAAGCATGTTGCCTCAGCTGTGCCGGCGGTATGGGGATCCCTGGAAGAAGCAGAAATGTTGTTCGAAGCAGTGAAAAGGAGCGGACTCAATTATATGATGTTCGAGACTTCATGTTTTCGGGCAAATAATTATGCAATGCGGCAGATTTACAATGCAGGAGGTTTTGGTAAAATAGTTTATGCGGAGGGTGAGTATTGGCATTATACAGATCATGCATATTCTTCTTACAATGGTTGGCGTATTGGATCACCACCTCAATGGTACCCTACTCATTCAGATGCATATTATGTAGGTGTAACAAATGGTAGTTTTACTGAGGTGTCCTGCATTGGAGTTCCAAGTGTTATGGAACGATATCAGAATAATAAATTTAATAATCCATTTGGTACAGAAATTTCATTTTATCGTACTAGTGAAGGTGGATCAGCACGTATGGCACGATGTAGTGTTACCCCTGGTCATGGCGCAGAAAATGGCAGAGTAAGAGGTACAAGGGGCTCCTTCTATGATAAATATGAAGGGCTTGAAAAAAATCTCCCGGATCTTAATCGTCCGCCGATTCCTTCGGGTGTACCTGCCGGTTATCATGGTGGTTCTCATGGTCCTCTTATGAACGAGTTTGTGCTGTCGATCCTGCAAAATAGAAAACCTCTTGTTGATATAGCTATGTCTTTGAATATGACTGTAGGAGGAATTGTTGCACATCAATCAGCGCTAAAAGGTGGGGAATGGTTGAAAATTCCGCAGTATAAATTTTGATAAACTTAAATATATTAGCTAATATATTCGTATAAAATAGTTGTCTGGTTACTAATAGATAGAGTTCGGTTTATTATTCTCAACGTGTTTTATAATTCATATGAATCCTTGATGTTCATTCGGTTGAAATTATACGGTCATTTCAAATTTTAATCATGAACATCAAGGATAAAAGGAAGTATCTTGAATTTTTAGATGCACCTTTTTTTATCCATTTTGTTTTATTCCGGAAATTTTTTCTATTTTTACGGCCTCAAAAACCAAGAGTTATTAAAATAGTCAGAGTTACCTTAACAGGCAACATCAATAAAAAACGGGGTATAGCGCAGTCCGGTTAGCGCACCTGCTTTGGGAGCAGGGGGTCGCAGGTTCAAATCCTGCTACCCCGACTTGATAATCAAAGAGTTACAAAGATTGAAATTTGTGGCTCTTTTCTATTTGCAAACATTTTAGCAAACATTTATAAAATTAGTTGTTCTGAGTGCAAAATTTTCATTACATTGATGAGGTTTCAATAGTGCAATGCTATGAATTGTATTTGTTTTCACATTCTGCTAGAAATATTTTTACATGATATTTTATATTATCGTCAAATGATAAATTAATCCTTAACGCAACGCACAGAAAATCCATTTGGCTTATATTGGAGTAATCTAAATACTTTGCTGTAATTGTAGTGTAGGCCTCGACTCCAGCCGTCTAAGAAGTCGTCATCTGTAGCGCTCCACCAAAAGCCGTAATTGCCAATGTTCTTGAAATCAAAAATGTTATGGGAACCGCCCGGAAGGGCATTAAAACCAATGCTGCTAAATTCAGCATTATTTTTTAATGCCCCATCCCTCCATAAAAATGCATTACCTGCCAATTTACTCCCTTCATTGTTGCCTCGTAATTCAAATAATAGTTCACTCCCTTTATAATTTTCTATGTCTGCTTCTGACATACCCAATTCCATTTCCAAATCTTTCCACTCCGAATCGCTCGGTAAATGCCAACCATCAGGGCAGACGCCTTGAATCTTGCTTGGATTTGAAATGCTACTGGTTGCACCGTCCATTGCTGCCCACCAATTATATAATACACCATAAGTCCTATAGTTTTCTTCTGCCTTTGCTGTAGTGACATCATTCGGAGATCTATTCCCTCTTTCATATCCATAAACACCGTATGCGGGTTGGGAATTATTGCCTAAAGTTTGAAAATCCAAGTTGCCATGTACCTTTGGTAAATATCTTAAATTCTCTGCCATCCACACTTGATTACCAATAGTAACAATTTTATAAATATTACCGTCCCTATTATCTAAAAAACTATTATTAAAATAATCAACAGAATCTTTTTTACACGAAATAAAAAATATAATCAAGATTACAGAAAGTATTTTTTTCATTGTAATAAATTTTATATAGTAATAACTATTACTGAAAAATAAATATATGGTCTGTAATTATAATGTTTCCTCTTTTCAGATTAACTGATTGGCTAAAAATAAATATCATCATCAGGTATTTGCGAAGATCTCCGATCAACCAGTGGAAGGCTTATTCCTAATGAAAAGGTAATTTGGTCAAAAGCAGTATCATATTTTATTTCACCAAAAATAGGAAATTCACTTGATTTTATACCAACACCCAGATTGGCTCCTATTTCATCATCTTCTACCGCTATTTCTATTCCAACAATTTCTCCCGTTGCCTCTCCATAACTCAAATTTAATCCTGCTATTACATAAAAAGAAGTTTCCTCTGAAAAATTGTAATGTATGTCAAAATTTAATTGTCCATAACTTACATCTATAACACGAGATGGAGGGTCGGGAAAGAAATACAAAAATCCAGGTACCAGAGACAAATTTTCACTGATATTTATATTTATTCGAGGATTAATACCAAAACCTGCTTTTACACTATAATCATCATCAATACTTGCCTTAGTACCTAATCCTACTCCAAATTCAAGTGATACTGACCCTTTTTTATTTGCCGCGGAAGATAAAGATTTTTTAGGATTAGGAATAGGTGTGCCATAAATCGGGTCAGTAAACTCTTTTTCTTCGGCCTTAGATTTAATACTGTCGTTTTGTTCTATTTGGGCGTTTACAAAACAAAAGGAAGTTACAAATAGTCCAATAAGAATTAATTTTTTCATGACTAAAAATCTATTTCTTTTGATTTAATTTTTTCATAATAGCTTTGGGCAAGTTGGTTCATGTCATTAATAGCGTCTTTTTTGGTATATGAAAGCTTTTTCGTTTCATAATAAAAATAATCATTAGGGGTAATTGCCAGTCTTGCCCGGCCATCTTTCACTCTTATATCTATTGTAACATATACTTCAACATAGCTATTCATCAGGTATTTACCAATAATTACACCTTTTTCTTTGTCGGTATGTTGAATTACACTTTTTGCATCCCTGAAAAAACTAACTATCCATTCATTGGATTTTTGAAAAAGGTCGTCTTGTAGGCTGTTTAAATTTTCGTACACTTTTATAAATTCATTCTCAGTAAATTTCACAAATGTTTTTTTCGGTTTTCTCAGTATAAAATAGAGAGGTAAGAATATAATTAATAAGAGAAATACCCCAATTCCCCAACCCCATGCATTCATTCCTCTTTTTGTTGCGTCTTTCCCAACTGCAACAGCAATCACTAACATAATTACAAGTAAAAATATTTCTTGAGGTCCGATATACGCAAGTAATACGAAATTTAAGATCTGATTCATAATTGTTTGATTTTTCAAAAACCCCCCGCTGATAATAACAATAAAAAAACAAGAGAAATCCCTCCAGCAGCTAAATAGGTATTAGTAACGACTTATTTTTCAGATTAAAAATATGAGTAATATTAATTCTGTCCATGCCTGTTTTGATAGCAATGTCCCGGTGTGTTATTTTCTTTTCTTTTGCAATTTCCCTTAATAATAGTATTAATATTTTCCACGTGTCTTCTTTTTTACATTCAATAAATGTAGTGTAAAATTTCATACAAAACAAATCTGTTCAAAACATTGATTTTTGCATTTGAAAATTTACTGCTACACTTTTCAGTTGTTGATACAATTTGCGTAAATTTTCAGCTATATCGCTACAATACAGCATTTAAGAAGTGTTTATGTTGTTGCTGTTCTTTTACCGCAATTCAATAAAAAAGCCCAAAAAACTAAACTTTAAAGGTTAGCCCTGGTGAGTAACGTACATTCATTTTTTCACTGTTTCATACCACTATGCTGGTTGTTATAAAGTTTTTTAATGCTTGATGCAAAGTGCTTTAAGGACAGAACATTCAATTATTTGTTTCAATCTTATGATGGCGGATGTTAGTTTGTAACAGGAATAAATAATTCTTCCTGTTCTGTTTGCAGGGTCTTGTTTGCAACATTGTTGCAACAGTGTCTCATCACTGTCCTTTGATAAGCTGTATACCCCGTCAGCACTGCTGTTCTTGCATAAAACAAACAGCTCGGGATAAGAATTTATCAATATCCTGTATGATTCGTTTATTTTATGCCAATATCCTGATTCAAAACTGTATACATAAGAATAATTGTAATTATTACTTGTAACGGATATTTTTTTAACAAGTTTAATGGCCAGATAATTATCCAGGCTTGCAGGGAGTATCGAAAAGAAAGAGGATTGATACTATCTAAAGCAAGATAATGGAAACAACATTTAACAATGAATCCCGGCATAGTAAATTTTTCTGTATAGATTTAGTTTGGTTTGTTATGGACAATAATGCAGTTTGCGAGAAAGAATTTGAAAAGGCCAGGACCGGGAATTGCAGCTATACTAATATCTGTCCCAGATACAAGCGTACTATGAAAAAATACGGAAGCAGACAACTGAATATCGATTTTAAATAACAGAATATGATATTAGCAATTAGAATAAAATGGAAAAAAGATATTGGCACCGTCTCTCTGAAAAAACATTGACAAGCTGCATAAGGATAAGAAAACCTGGGTTTTTGTTATGGGAAATTTTTAAAAGCTATCCATATACTAAAGGTATACACTATAA
>CAZJGI010000118.1:0-8913 GCA_964545315.1 uncultured Prolixibacteraceae bacterium | reverse complement strand
GGTCGGTAGTGTCGATCTGGTTAACGTCAGCCCCTGATGCTGAAGGTATATTATATGAAACAACTGCCCCGCAGACCCCGGGATCATTGTCGACAGTAATGTCAGATGGGCAATCACACTTTTGTGAAACCCACAGAAGGGAGTTTGCCATCAGTAATACTGCATTTGGATCATTGTAAGTGTCCCTTGGCCATAAATTCAGGTCAACTGCCCTGGCATTGTTTGTTCCAATATTTTCTCTAACTGCCACGGCCGGCTGGCCGTTATTCCAGTCTGCTATCAGTGTTGAACCAGGATTTAATGGTGCATTAAAATGAAAATAAGTAGATAGTGATAAAGAGGTAATTCCATCCAGAACCGGGTGAGCAGGATCATAAATTGTGGCCGTTGAGATATTTCCCCATGAATATGTCACTGCTGTTCCAACCACAGCATAATCTGAACCAAGATTCAGATTCCATCTATCATAATTAGTAAGTACATTCGTAACAACTCCGCCCCCGGAATCCAGATAGTCCCTGAGCGCCTGACTTACAGAAGAATAGTCATGTCCACCCGTATTCATGTAGACAATAACTGCATCATAATCCTGTAAATCGGCCACAGTGATGCCCGGATTAGGATAGAATGATAATAAGCTTACTGAAGTGAATCTGCCGGTGGCCATTAACCTACTTTGAAAATTAGCTGCTTCACCATAGTCAGCATTGTCAGAATATAGTATTAGTGCATCAATTTGACATCCGGAAAATCCATTTTCCTGCAGGAGAAATTGCGATGCGGAAAAAGTATTGGCGCTTTTCAGGTTAATTTTTTTGTCAGGATAAGAATCCGACAAGTTTTTTACCTGTGCATGCGCACCAAAAGCCAATACTAAAACAGATAAAAAGAGAAGGTAGAATTTTTTCATAAGGCAAAATTTTTTAAGATTCGGAATTGTGTTTAATATATTATGTAAAAGTACACCTAATTCAATTATAAGGAGAGTCAAATAATAAATTCATTTGTCAAATCGTAAAAATTTAATTTTGAATTTCAAAATAAGCTATCTTTGAACCGTGAAAAAGTATGCATTGATATTAGGTGGTTTGGCTGTTTTAGTTTGCCTTGCATCTGTTACAGTATATGGGAATTATCAAAATATTGATAAAGCATATTCATTATCTGAAGGGAAGACCAATTGTATTAAGGAAAGTTCTTTACCTCACATTTTTCATATTGAAAAGACTGAAACCATTATTAGTCTTTTTAATAATCCTGTAAAAACACTTCCAACATATTCATATCATTATCTTGAAGCAATAAAATCTGGTTTGCGGTATTCAGGATGTGATGTTTTTGTTCATAATTTCTTCTTTGAAGAAGACATCAGGTTAAGCCTTTGTAAACCGGATATAATATATCCTTTTCATTATTTTTTTTGATCCTTATTAAAGTTGATAATACACATATTGAGTGAAATTATGTGATTTTATTCAGGAGTAGAAACCTGTATTCATAATTTATATATATTTAAACAACTTTAAGATGGATTCCGGGACATTAATTGTGGGAACTATTTTAGTAGTTCTTTGTATTTTACCTGTTATATTAACAGAAAGGTCAAGAAAGAAAAAAGAGAAAAGATTATATAAACACCTTGCTTCACTTGCCGAAGCTCAAAATTGTAAGATAACTAAGTATGAGCGTTGTTGTAATATGATGATAGGCATAGATGAAATAAACAACCATGTTTTTTTTATAAAAAAGAGTAAGGAAGGGGAGAAGGGACAATATATTAACCTTAGGGAGATTCAAAATTGCAGAATCCGCACTACAGGCAGAACTGTTGAAGAAAGTACCGGTGGGGGTATGGTTACTGAAAAGCTCGAATTGGTATTTATGCCGGTTTTAAAAAGCGGGACTGAAATCGTTTGGGAAATTTATAATGCAGAAGATAATTTACAGTTAAGTGGAGAGTTGCAATTGATAGAAAAGTGGGCAGGGATTATTAAAGAGAAACTGAAGGTTAAGAAAAAATAAAATATTCAGGCCACGATAAATACTTACGTGGCCTGAATATAAAATTACAGATATGGTGCTACAGATAATCTTATTAACATTAGGATTCATTTTACTAATAAAAGGTTCAGACTGGCTGGTTGACGGGGCTGCAGCCCTTGCCCGCAAATTTAATGTATCAGACCTGGCTATTGGTCTTACGATAGTTGCATTTGGAACGTCTGCACCTGAACTGGTTGTTAATACATTTGCATCATTCCAGGGACATTATGATATAGTACTGGGAAATATTATAGGCAGTAATATATTCAATATTTATGTCATTCTGGGGATTGCAGGGATTATTACCCCTTTGGTAATTCAATCCAGTACTGTTTCAAAGGAGATACCTTTTTCCTTTCTGGCAATAGTTATTTTGTATATACTGGCTAACGATTTTTTCATGTCAGCCGGTGGAGTTGTTTCAAGGATCGATGGTTTAATATTTTTAGTTCTGTTTTGTCTTTTCCTTTATTATGTTTATAAGCAGCTGAGGAATAATTTTAACGCCCCAAATGCTGACAGCAAACATTTTAGTACTCTGAAGATAATAGTTTTTATAGTCATCGGCCTTTCCGGTTTGATAATCGGCGGCAGGTTAATTGTAGTCAATGCAATTCAGATCGCAAAGGCAATAGGGGTAAGCGAAAAGGTCATTGCTTTGACAATTGTGGCAGCGGGAACTTCCCTGCCTGAACTGGCTACTTCAGTTGTAGCTGCATTGAAGAAGAATAATGATATCGCTGTAGGTAATATTATCGGATCGAACATTTTTAATATTTTTTTGATCCTTGGGGTCAGTTCTGTGATCAGGCCGGTGGGTTATAGTGTGGTATTTAATAAAGATATCTATTTTTTAGCAATAGGTACCATAGTCTTGTTTATCGCAATGTATACAGGAAAAAGGAGGAAGCTTGACAGATGGGAAGCAGTAGTATTCTTATTACTGTATAGTGGCTATCTTTTTTATATGTTAAACAGTTGAAGAGGAATATATTTGGTTGCTATACTGCTTTTTACTGATGATTATAAAATCACGATGTGATTTGACCAGGTTTACAGTTTGAAGTAACATATTTTTTGTTTCAGCCATAGCTTTAAAGAAAAGCAGCGAATTGCGGGTATTCACCTCTTTTGTTTTAATTCTTTTTACCTGTACTTTTTCTATTTGATAAAGGGTTTCAGCTATTTTTATTCTGTGAGATACAAGGCCATCAATTAAATCGAATTTTTCTTCCTGAATGATGGTTACTGCTAATCTAAAGAATTCTGAAACTTCCGTTAACAATTGTCTGATCTCTTTTGATTGTGATTCAGTAAAAGGCTTATGCTGGTTTTCCATATGTTCTTTAAGTGGTTGAACCATAAAATTGAGTGAATGTGCTATTTCACGCTGGTAATCTACCATCTGAATATAGAAATAACCTGAATCAACATCAGCAAGTTTCATTTTTGAAACTGTCCGTATAATATTATTTTTTTGTTTTTTGGTTTTTGCATTAAGTTGGTTAGTCAATTCCATAACTTCTCTCATACCTGGAATATCTTCATCAAGGAAATTTACAAAGGCATTTGAAAAAATTTTGTCTGAAGCATTAAGTGTTTTAATAACCTGGTTTTTGAATTTTCCCATATTTTTATCAGCTTCATCGATTTCGCATAATGATTCATCCTCCTCCTCTTTTTTTCCGGTACGGCGTTTGAATAGTATGTGCGTACGGATAACGAGGATAACAGACAGTATCACCAGGATAATAATAACAGGCATTCCTTTGGCGCTTATTAACCATGCAATCAGTCCGCTAACTGAAAAAGCCACTATTGCAGTAAGGAACCATCCTCCTATTACTGTGAATACGCCGGATACACGGTATACTGCGCTTTCACGGCCCCAGGCGCGATCAGCCAGTGATGAGCCCATAGCCACCATAAAAGTTACATAGGTTGTTGATAAAGGTAATTTAAGAGATGTGCCGAATGCAATCAATATACTGGATACCATCAGGTTAACAGATGCCCTCAGTTTGTCGAATGCAGGTGCGTCAGGATCATCGCTGGCTGCAGGTTCTGTGAAACGGTTTCGGATAAAGGCAGTTACTTTTTCAGGCATATACCATATCATCTTCTTATTAAGTCTTACAGTTCCCCTTACGATAGCTCTGGCAAGGGCAGAAGACCCAAATCTCTCAGCGCCTTCAACCTGTCGTCCCAGATTTACTTCAGTTTCTGTTACTGCTTTTGCTTTTTTGCTGGTAATCAGGGTTACTATCATTATTATCCCTGCCAGGGCAAGGAATAGAAAAGGAGTTTCCACATCCCCTAAGAGCATATCCATTTTCAGATTATCGGGATCAGTGGCCCCGGCTGCCTGCCATGCCTGATATGATTTAAACCCGGCTACAGGGACACCAATGAAATTTACCAGGTCATTACCTGCAAATGCCATTGCCAATGCAAATGTACCCGCAAGGACAATTACCTGTAAAATATCAATATTGAGCAACCATTTTAATAGTTGCAGCAGAAATGTCCAGCCTGCTATGCTTATTAAAAGTATTAATCCGGTGTTCCCTTTTACCCAGTCACTTAAAGGAATTTCGTTTTCTCCGACAGGGATACCGGCAAAGGTTGATCCGTCAATCCCTTTTATCAATATGAAATATGATATCATTGTAATGGCAAAACCTCCAAAAACAGACCCAAACAGATTAAGCATCCTTTTATAATTGAAGGTAAATATTAGTCTAACAAGATATTGTATCAATGAGCCAAAAGTGAAGGCAATAGCAACTGAAATTAATATACCCGCTATTATAGCAAGGGCTTTTCCGGTGTTAACATAATGGATAAGGTCGGAAACTGATCCTCCCAGTTTATTTATTTTCACAAGGGATACAGCTACTGCTGATCCCAGTAACTCAAATATAAGCGAGACTGTTGTTGATGTAGGGAGACCGAAGGTATTAAATGCATCCAGGAGAATTACATCTGTTATCATTACTGCAAGGAAAATAACCATGATCTCAGAAAAAGCAAACATGTCGGGATGAAATACCCCCTTTCTTGCAACCTCCATCATGCCGGTAGAGAAGGTTGCCCCTATAAGCACTCCCAGGGATGCCAGGGTGAAGATTATCCACCTTGGGGCTGCCTTGGAGCCTGTCGCGGAATTGAGAAAATTAACTGCATCATTGCTTACCCCTACAATAAGGTCTGAAACTGCCAGGGCAAAAAGGATAACCACTAAAATCAAATAGAGATTTTCCATAACCGCATTAAAAATATTCGGCAAATATAATATATTTCATTAGGTAAGTATTGATCTGTACATAATGTAAATAAGAAATATATTAAGAAATATAAATTTTCCTTAATCTTTGATTATCACGGAATTTCAGGTAAATTATTATCCATGGTCTAAAAACCGGTTGTTCAATCTCAATAGAACTGTCTGATTTATCCAACGGAATTAGTTCAGCTACTATATAATCCACAGGTTTATTATTTGCAATACCAGGACTGAATATAAATATTAAATTTTTGTATAAGTGAAAGTGGGTTTATTTTTTGATTTTGATCCTTTTTATGGAATAACTTATCAACTCAACATCATTCAGTTCCCCATTTTTTATTTGGTTCAGGCCCCATCTGTAATACCAATGTTCCACCGTTTTTAATTTCAGCATGGTCGAACCATGGTTTATTTAAAGATATGCCGTTAAGGCTTGCGGATTGTATATATCTGTTTTCGGGCGAGTTATCCAGGGCTTCGATTGTAAATTCGTTAATATTATCATATTCTTTATCCGGATGGATTATTATTTTACTGAACAACGGGCTGCCAATTGCATAAATGTTGTCACCGGGTGCAACAGGATAAAATCCTATTGCGCTCATTATATACCATGCCGACATCTGTCCCATATCCTCATTACCACAAAGTCCTGCAGGCCCGTCATCATAGAAGTTATCCATCACTTCCCTAACAATTTTTTGGGTTTTCCAGGGAGCACCGGCATAATTATATAAATATGTTATATGGTGACTGGGTTCATTTCCGTGAGCATATTGCCCTATAAGTCCTGTAACATCAGGCACTGATTCGAGAATTTCCGATTCGACAGACAAGAGAGAATCCAGTTTTTCAATAAATCTATCTTTGCCACCGAGAAAGGTTGTCAGTCCTCCGACATCATGCGGGACGAACCATGTATATTGCCATGCATTTGCTTCTGTATAATGACGTTGAGCCCCGTGTCCTATAAATCTGGGGTCAAATGGTTCTAACCACGATCCATCGCTGTTTTTGGGACGTGCAAATCGTGATGAGGTGTCCAATACATTCTTATAGTATAATGCCCTTTTTGAAAATAATTCATAATCGTCTTTTTTACCGAGTGCTTTTGCAAATTGTGCAATACACCAGTCGTTGTAAGCATATTCAAGTGTTCTCGACACAGATTGACTCTCTTTATCGAAGGGTATATAACCATATTCAAGGTAATATTTCAGGCCTATCCTTCCTTTTGACCTGTGGTCTGATGGCGGAATTTCCGTTGCATTCTTTTTTACAGCTTCATAGGCTTTTGCTGCGTCAAAATTTCTTATTTCTTTCATATAAGCATCCAGGATTGCAGGAACCGGGTGGTCACCGATCATATCGTTGGTGTAGCAGTTGCCAAACTGTTGGGGTGTGGGCAGCCATCCACCCTGTTCGTATTGTGCAATCATTGTATTGATTGCATTACCGGTTCTTTCAGGTGCAATTAATGCAAGCAATGGCATCTCAGCCCGGTATGTGTCCCACAAGGAGAAGTCACTCGAATATGTAAAACCTTTTGCCGTGTGAATATTGTTATCAAGTCCTGTATATTTCCCGTCAACATCGCCAAATGTTGCAGGGAAAAGAAGGCTATGGTACATAGCTGTATAAAAAGTATTAAGTTTTTGCCTTGCCTTGTCCTCATTTTCATCCGGATACACCTCAATTTTACTCAGGACATCATTCCAAATCATTGAGGCTTGCTCTTTTATTTTTGGAAAATTCCAGTGAGGGATTTCTGTCTCCATGTTCAACCGTGCCTGGTCAATGCCGGTGTAGGATATTCCCACTTTTACCTGTATAGTTTCATTGTTGGAGGTTGCATAATTAACAAAAGCTCCTATTTGTTGTCCTGATTCTCTTTTCGATCCGGCATTAATATTTTTCCCTTTCCAGGTACCCGATGAATTAAAAGGTTTACTGAACCTGGCACAGAAATATACTTTCTGATACTTTACGAATCCTTTTGATTCCCTGTATCCTGATATTTCATTGTCATTAATAATTTCAATCATGGCATTCAGGCATGAATCCCTTATGCCATGATGCATATCAATAATAATATGTGAGTTATCTGATTCAGGAAAGGTATATTTATGAAAACCTGTCCTTGGAGTCACTGTTAACTCCGCGTTTATGCCATAATCTTTTAAACGAACCGAGTAATATCCGGGAAAACTGTTCTCTTCATCATGTGAAAACCTTGACCGGTATCCTTCATCCGGATTGCTTTTGTCTCCTGCCTTAATTTTAATATCACCCGTTACAGGCATTAAGAGAATATCGCCCCAGTCACCGGCACCCATGCCGCTTCTGTGCAAATGGCTGAACCCCATAATTGAACTGTCACTGTAATGGTATCCGGAGCACCAGTCCCAACCTTCAATACCTGTATCAGGACTTAATTGAACAAGCCCTCCGGGCAAAGCTGCTCCGGGGAAGGTGTGGCCATGGCCATCGGTTCCTACCATGGTATTTACATATTCAGTGTACCTGATCTTACCGGCTTTATTGCATCCTGCCATCAACAGGGTAATTGCCATTAACAGCATCACTTTGGATGTTGATTTGATTTTTTTCATTATTTCTGGTTTTCAGATGATGTTTTTTTCATAAAATATTACTCCTTCGAAGAGTAATGCAAATTACTAAAATTTACTCAACCAAAAGGTGAAAATTTTAAAATATGTTATTGCCAAAATCTACTTAAAAAAAATTATAACTATCCGATAAAGAAATTTTTTATTTTTATAAGGGTTATATTATTGATAATTAGCAGAGTATATAAATTTATATATAAATATATAAATATTTTTATGAACATTTTGATATTCTTTTAAGTTATATACCCGATAATTTTTAATAAACATCCAAAATTTAAAAAAAATGAGAACTTTTAAATTGAATTTGAAAAATTTAGCACTGGTTGCTATAGTTGTTTCTGCACTGGTTGCAGTAAGTTGCAGTAAAGATGATGATTTTATTCCGGGTGATGCTGTTGCCCTTGAAGAAGTCGATTTGAAAGCCGGTAAGGCCCTTCCACCAAGTGAACAGTCTATTGCTGAAATAGCAATAGGTGCAGGTTTCGACAGCCTGGTCGTAGCCCTTCAATATGTAGATGCAGAAGAAGGAACTGAATTGGTGGATCTTTTCCTCAATGGTACGGACCAGTACACTGTTTTCGCGCCGACCAATGAGGCATTCGCAGCACTTGTAAATGGTGGACGTATTTCCGATCTCCCGTCCGATGTAGTTCTTAAAGTTCTGCTTTATCATGTTGCCGAAGGTCGCCGCGCTGCTAACAGCGTAGTTCCAAAGACAGAGAATAAAAGAGAAGTTACAACACTGCTCGGGCAGAGTTTCTGGGTTGATTCATATGCTGTAATACACGCTTATGCAAATAGTGCTCAGATCAATGTAGCAGGTGGCTTATACAATATTTCTGCTTCCAATGGTATTATACACGTAATTGATACTGTTATTTTACCTGATTTATAAGATTTATAAGAAATTAATTGGTTACTTTAGATAAGAGGCTGTAATTTACAGCC
>CAZJGI010000117.1:0-8940 GCA_964545315.1 uncultured Prolixibacteraceae bacterium | reverse complement strand
TTAAGCTTGAGCTTTTGTTCGTGGAATTAAGCAATGTGGTTCCAAATTAGGAAGAATATTCTATGCAATTAAGTACTATGGAAAACACGCTTCCAATACCCAGGTCACTCTCAACATATATCTCACCGCCTTGTGCTTCTATAAACTCCTTACTTATTGCTAATCCAAGTCCTGATCCTTCCTTCTTTGTACCAGGTACAGTAAAATACCGGTCAAATATTCGACTGATATATTGTGTTTCGATTCCCCGACCATAGTCTCTTATAAATAATTTTACTTTATTTTTCATTTTTAAAGCAGAAATCTCGATTTTAGAATTATTATCGGAATAACGAATAGCATTCGATAGAATATTTATTAATACCCAAGCCGTTTTTTCCTTATCGGCTGCTACCTTTGGTAAATCTGAAGGAAAATCAATTTCAAAAACAATGTTTTTTTGATTTGCTGCTGAGTTACTTGTATTTATGGCATATTGCAAAATTTCATTAAGATTAACGGGCATGATATTCAAATGAATATTACCAGTTTCAACTTGTGCTAAGTTTAGTAGTTCGGAAATTATTTTTAATAAATTATTTGCATCCTCTTCACAACTTTTAATTAATTCATGCTGTTCCTGATTTAGCGCGCCCGTCTTTTCGTTTTCCAATAATTGCAAGCTGAATTTTATCGCAGACACAGGAGTTTTTAATTCATGAGAAACAGTGGCGATAAAATTGGTTTTTGCTAAATCCAGCTCCATGTACTTAGTCACATTTTTCAGAATTACCACATAACCAGTTAAATACCCTTTCGTATCTTTTTGATGGGCTAATGATATTTCCTGGATCTCTTTTTCATAGTAAATATCCCTTCCATTTATTTCTATATGTATTCTTGTATTATGATCATTTTTTGATGAAGTAATCTTATTACCGGAATCATCAATAATGATTTGACTGATCAGATCACTCTCAGATGCAATTTCAAAAATATTAGCCCCAATTAATTCAAGATAGCCTAATCCTGACACTTTTATAAACTCATCATTTACTAAATTGACTTTCATGGTTGTATCAAAGCCAATAATAGGATAATGTATTTTGTTAATTAATGTTTCTGTTATTTTTTTCTCAGTGAGTAATTTTGCAACATTACTATTATTATATTCCTCCAGTTTGTTTGCCATCGTGTTAAATGAAACAGCCAGTTCCCCAAGTTCATTATGACCTTCGAAATTTACCCTTTGAGAATAATCATTGGCAGCAATCAGTTTAATACTGTTAATCAATTCTTTAATAGGATTTGAAATGTTTCCCGGAAGCTTAAGGAAAAGAATAAGAGCAATGATGAAACAAAATAAACTCAAGGTGCTGATTAAAATAATTGATTTTTTGGCAGTTTTTTCTGCAAAATTATTTTTTAATGCAATCGCCTTTAAGTTGATCTCCATAATTTCAAAGAGGGTTAACTGCAAATTAGAAATTGCAGTTTTATCCGAGGGATTATTTTTTAATAAATTAAAGTTTGTAGAAAGTTTTTCCGTTAGTTCGTTTTCTCCAATTTCAGTTATATTTGATTTTTGTTTTAATAGATGCTTTTCAAAAGTGTCTAAAGCTTCCACCTCTTTATTAATTTCCGATAAAGCCTTCAACATATTTCTCGTGTGGTCAATAGTTTCTTTGTTATCTTTAATAATATTTTCCGAAGCAGATGACAGCAGATTAATTTGATTAATGCTGAATAATGCTAAAATAATAATTAAACTAAATAACAAACCAATACCCAGATTAAGCTTTGTTTTGATTTTCATAGCATTGCATTAAGTTGATTATTACAAAGATACTTTTAAAAGTCCTAATCAAATGTATTAAATTACAATACTTTAGGTTTGGTTCCCAAGAAAACAGCCCTGAACAAAATAAGGATAGGTATAATTTCTAACCTGCCTGTCCACATTTGAATTATATAGGTTATTTCAAGACCCGGAGACATCCCGGGATTAGTAATTCCACATGACAAACCGACGGTACCCTGTGCAGAAGCTGATTCAAAAAGTGCATCAGTTATTGAATACCCTGGTTCCATTAAATAGTATGTTATGAAGGTCGAAACCAAAACAAACAAGAGGTAAATAAATGTAAAAGTTGATGTAGCTGCGAGTTCTCTGTGCATCTCATAGGGTAATAAACGTTTATCGTTAAATGTTACAACTTTTATAGTATTTTCAGAAGAGAAATAGTTATTTATATGCCAAAATAAGCCTTTAAAAATCAACAATACCCTGATAATTTTAATTCCGCCCACAGTTGCTCCTGCGGCACCACCAACAATCATCGCTCCCATTACAATCAACAAAACAGATGCAGCATCCCAAACGTGCACATCAGAAGTTTGCCACCCTGTTGTTGTTATTGCGCTGACAAATTGAAAGATACCCGTACGATAAGGCTCAGATACTACACCTGATTTTAGAAGCATGAACGAAAGAAGGATGCCACCAAAAATACATGCAATTATTATGGAGCGTGTCTGCAAATTTTTCCAAAATTGCTTGAATTCTTTATCATAAATTACCTTAAAATAGAAGGGTAAAGATAGTGAACCCAATATCATTGGGAGCAAGTATAAAATATCCATTGCTTTGGAATTATAACCTGCAATACTGTCATCCAGTGTACTAAATCCACCGGTTGACTGTCCTGCCATGGCATGGTTAATTGAATCAAAAATATTTTCAGACAGTTTATATTCAGGTAAAATCAAACAGGTACCAATTACTAAATATACAAAACTAAAAAGGGTAATACCCAAATATATTTTCCATATGGAACGTGCAGTTTCAATAATTGTGGGGTGTAACCGTTCACCTGAGGATTCTGCCCCGTATAGCAGAAAAGCTATTTTCCCGCTTGATTGGTTTAAAACCGCCAGGGATAATACAATAAATCCGGCACCACCAATCCATTGGGAAAATGAACGGTAGAAAAGTAAACCTTTCCCAATCGAAGGTTCATGAATGGCCATAGATAGTCCGGTAGTTGTAAATCCGCTCATACTCTCAAAAATTGCATGTAAAGGATTTTTGAAAAAGAAAATGCTCGACTGATAATCTGCTATGGCGGGTACAAATTGTTGAGCAACATCCATTGGTGTAATACAGGCAATGATGATAAAGGGTAAAGCTCCCATAATGGCAACAGATAGCCATCCCATGGCCGCAATTATTAAAGCGTGACGGATTAATGGCTCAGTGGTTATTTTAATATTTTTATAAAGTAAAAATCCAATTAAATAGCAAATCAGTCCCGAAACCAGAAATCCGACTGTCGAATATAATTCTGAATAAAAAAGTGACACCAGTAATGGGAAAACCATTGAGTATCCTAAAATTATTAGCAAACCTGCAATTTGCTTTATTATCATTCTGAAAGTATCAAACTTGGTATTCTTTTTAAAATTCATTGAAATTCAGTTTGTTGAATTATTTAAAAAAAGAAATTGTCTCTTTAATTCTATGGGGTAATGAAAAAACAAATACAGTATCATTAGCCTTTAGTTCAAAACCTCCAAGTGATATATAACCTTTACCGTTTCTGATAACACCACTAATTAATACATCTTCAGGCAGATTAAGTTCTTTAATGGGTTTATTGAGGATCTTAGAGTTCTTTTTAATAGTAAATTCCTGAATCTCAGCATTTATTCCATAGAGCCGGGTAAGTACTCTGCCTTTAAGTATGTGACGAAACACAAAATTTGCTGCTGCCATTTTTTTATTTATTAAAGTATCCACACCCATTTTTTGCGAATAGTTAAACAGGCCAATATTCTCAACCATTGCAATAGTTTTTTTAACCCCGAAGTCTTTAGCTAACAGGCAGGAAAAAATATTTGTTTCAGCATTTCCGGTTACGGATATAACTGCATCATAATCTGATATTTTTTCTTCTTCAAGTAAACCAACATCAGCACCATCGCCACAAACAAATTGCACATTTGGAATATGCTTTGCCAGATAATTGCACTTGTCAAGATTTTTTTCTATCATTTTAATGTTATAATACTTACCAAGCCTTAACGCAATATAGGTTCCTGTTTTACTGCCACCAATAATCAAAATATTTTTTATCTGAATTGGCGTCTTTCCTGCATACTCAAGTACTTTATCCTTTCCTTTATCTGTAGCTACAAAATATAATAAGTCCCCTTTCAATATTTGTAAATCGCCAGTTGGTATCAGCGTTATATCATTACGCAAAACAGCTACAATCATAAAGGAACTATTAGATAATAAATGAGCCGATTCCGCAATGGACTTATTTATAACAGGTGCATCATCCTCAACACGGATACCCATCATATACAGATCCTTTTTATAGAGATTAAACACTTCTGTCAGAACTGGAGATTTTAGTAAATATTTAACTTCCCGAGCGGCCAGTGATTCCGGTGAGACTAGTTCGTCAATCCCTAAATCACGTAAATCAAGTGTTTCCCTATCAACTAAATATTCCATATTATTGATTCGCGCTATAGTGGATTTAGCCCCTAACTTCTTGCCAATTAAACAGGTAGTAATATTTGTAGATTCAACAGATGTTACAGCTATTAATAAATCAGCGTTCTGCACACCTGCCTGACTTAAGACTTTATAGCTGGTTGAATCTCCCCATACTGTGGCTATTCCTAATTTGCTTTCAACGGAGGCAAGTTTATCAATTTGTTTATCTATAAGAGTGATATCCTGATATTCTTTTTCTAATAATTCTGCAAGAAAAAACCCTACTTCACCATCTCCTGCTATAACTACTTTCATTTCACTTATCTATTTTAATTTTCTAAAATTATTTTTATATATACAGCCCGAAGAGGTTCTGGCATTAAATTAAGATTATCCTTTAAAGTATATGGGTTCTCATCAAATGAGAAAGCAAAGAAAAATTCATTCTCAATTGCATTTCTTTCAAACAATGAACCTTTTGAATAGAGTAAATTAATTATTTTAAAAGGCTCTTTCTTATTCTCACTATCATCATTAATCAAACCTTTAGCATATTTTGCAAATTGATTGAGAAAATCATAATCGGTTTTTAATGCGGATTTTTTAACATCAGTAAAGGCATCCGGGAACCATTGGGTAAGCGTTTTTTGAATTCTTGTTTCCATGATCTGAATTTTTAAGTATTACAATTGTTTAATTAAGATTGCAATCCTTAATCCAAAAATATAGAACTCAAATTATACGACTGGATATGAGATGGTTAATAGGATAACTTTTATTTACGGAAAAAAAATATCCTTTCATTCTGAAAGGATTTATATTACCGATTTGAAAGGATTTTAATTTATTTTGAATTCAGTTAACTTTCTGTAAAGAGTAGTAAGTGCTATTCCCAGTAATTCGGCTGTTTTAGTTTTATTTCCTTTAGTATAATTCAATACTTTTTGTATGTGTATCTTTTCCGCATTGGCCAGTTCAAACGTAGAAAGCCCTTTATTCTCAGAAATAGAAATTGAATTTTGCTTAATTTCCGCCGGTAGCATATCAGTAGTTATTTCAGCACCGTCAGCCAAAATTACACACCTTTCAATAACATTTCTTAGTTCCCGGATATTACCTTTCCATTGGTATTGATTAAGGGCGTTTAGACAGTCATCAGACATTTTTACTATTTTCTTATTTGCTTTTGATGAAAATAGTTGTAAAAAATGATTGGCAAGAAGTTCAATATCAACATTTCGTTCCCGTAAGGCAGGTAAATATATTTGAAAGGGAGAAATCCTGTAAAACAGATCTTCTCTGAATTTTCCCGACTCTATTTCTTTTTGTAAATCACGATTCGTAGCGGCTATAATGCGTACATCTGTTTTTGTCAGTTTACTTTCACCAACTTTAAAAAATTCGCCAGTCTCAATTACTCTAAGCAGCTTGGCTTGCAAGTCTATGGCTAATTCCCCGATTTCATCAAGAAAGATAGTACCATTGTTGGCTTCAACGAAAAGTCCTCTGTGGTCTTTAATTGCTCCGCTAAAAGCACCCTGTTTGTGTCCGAAAAACTCACTTTCTAATAGTTCCTTACTAAATGCTGAGCAATTAATAGCAACAAAATTTTTATTTCTGCGGTTACTCCCAAGATGAATAGCTTGTGCAAAAACTTCTTTTCCGGTTCCGGTTTCACCTGTAAGTAAGACAGTTGTGTTACTTTGAGCAACTCTCTTTGCAAGTTCAATCGATATTTTGATTTGATTTGATTTCCCAATAATGTTCTCAAAAGAGTATTTATCTCCAATTTGTTTTTCCAAACGCTGAACACGTTTTGCAAGTTCTACCTTTTCAACAGCGCTGAAAAGTAAAGGAATAATTTTATTATTGTCATCACCCTTGGTTATATAATCAAAAGCTCCGTATTTAATTGCCTGAACACTATCCGGAATATTACCGTATGCTGTAAGAAGAATTATTTCTATTAATGGGTATCTGTTTTTTAGTTCTTTTGTTAGTTCCACTCCATTTCCATCAGGTAATTTTACATCACAAATGACAACATCTATCTCATACTGCTCCATTTTTTTTACTGCTGATTTGCAGTTTTCGGCTTGATATACTTCAAATCCTTCATAGCTAATAATCTTTGCAAGTAAATTTCTTAGCTTTTCTTCATCATCTATGATTAATATATTCTTCAAAATATTTGATATTCTTAAATACAAATTTAAAGATAATCAGTGAAGTAGCAAAATTGCATTATTGAACAAAGCATTGGTTTTAGCATTGGAATGTTTAGTTTTACAAATTTGTGTAAGGTGCCGGGGTAATTGGTTAAAAATTATATGTGTAAAAAACAAAATTATTTTGCCCTTGCTCATGATTATTCTTCTAAAAGATTTTGAAGGTTATTGTTATGGCCATACAAAACCATAATATCGCCCTCATTTAAGACTGTGGCGGCGGTGGCAGTCCCGTACCTTTTTTTTATAATTTTTGGCGCACCTATAAGGTTTTTTTCTTTTACCAGTTTCATGGTTGTAAGGACAATAACATTATAATTTTTATTGAACCCAACCTGTTCTATTGTCATCCCAACAAATTTTTCGGGAACCACTAGTTCAATAATTGAATAATTGCTTGTCAGTTCAAAGGAATCAACAAAACCGCTGGAAGTGAGTCTCCGTGCCCATCTGATGGCAGATTCTTCCTCCGGCCTGACAATTTCATTTATTCCCATTGCTTCCAGAATCGTTTCATGGATTGATGAAACAGACCTGCTGATAAGCCTCTTTACCTTCATCTTTTTCAGATGTGCGGATGTTATTAGGCTTGCTCCTTCATCCTCCCCGATGCAAACTATAACAGCATCAGAATTGTGCAGCGGCAATGTAGATAAAGCTGCAGGATCTTTGCTGTTCAGGCAGACTGTATGGTTAATTTTATCTTTTATTGCTTCCACTTTTTCCATTTGGTTGTCAACACCGATGACCTCATGGTTCATATCAGTATCTGTTTTGAAAAGGAAGCTGACCCTTTGAAAAAATAACTGAAATAGCTTGCAAAAGTCATAATTCCCAGTCCCCCGGCCTGAATAAGAAACATTATTAAAATTTGTCCGAAAGGTGTAAAAAAACTGCCGGTATCCACAACAATCAGTCCCGTCACGCAAACTGCACTTGTTGAGGTAAAAAGTGCATCAATCAAAGAGATGTTTGTATAGGTTGCATTTGGCAGGAGAAGAAAGAAGCATCCAGAAACTATCAATGTCAGGAAACTGATAATAAAAAGCTGAGCCGGATTTACTGTGCCCCATTTAAAATTCACCTTTAATGCAGAAAATTCACGCAGTAATATAAAGGCTACAGTTATCCTGAGCCATATATCACTGATAGAAATATAATTTTCTGCAAGATTTATAATATTAAAATACAGCAAAATAATACCAGCGCATAACATTATAAGGGGTAAATCAAATGCTAACGCTTTAACTGCAGGCCTGATTTTTTTGTAGAAGTATCTGCCTGTAATAGAAACAAATCCAATTATTACTGAACAGATATAGATATACTCTAATAACCGGTTTTCCCCGGGATGTTTTTCAAATCCCAGATCATAAATAATTGCCAACATTGCAATTGCACTGACAATAAATGGAAGTCGGCTTATTCTGATGTTTTTTTGCAATAGTAATCCTCGCTGTTAAAAATTCAATCTTTGTTCTCCTGCATTTTTAACTCGGCAATAATCTTTTCAATTATTTCTTCCAATTTTGCAACCTCATGGCCTTTTTTCAGGTTAATTTTTTTATTGTAATTCTTTTCGTAAAGATTTTTCAACTTAAACGTAAGATTGTCAATTGGCCTGATCAAATAAAGAGGCAGCAGGATCAGACAAACCCCCAAAATTGCCAGTCCGATTATCCCGACATTTTTTTGCAGTTTCAAAACATATTCAGCATGTTTTTTGATGGCATCATTTTTCTCCTCTAGAGCCAGAGCATTCATTTGGTAAATGTTAATTATATCATCTCTTAATTCCTGCATGAGCATATTGTATTCTTTCCAGAAAAATGGCTCTTCGCGTGCAATAAGATAATGCCGCCATACATCAAATGACTTTTGCAGGTTGTCAGTTAGTTGTAACTCACCTGGTTCAGTAATATTAGCTGCCTGGAGTTTTAACGGCTGTTCAAAAATTTCAAGTTTTTTCACAACATTTAGTGTCTGTCCTGCAACAGAATCTTCACTTAGTCCCTGGGCAATTATTAAATTTATATCGTTTAAAACAGTGAGCATCCGAAATGTATGTTTTAGCGAAGCGTAGTTACTGGTAAGCAGCGAATCGGATTTTCGAACTATGCTTTGGTTTGTACCCAGGTTCACCATCATTATGGTATATGAAATAAGGAAAATAATTCCTATACCTATCATGAGTTTAGTTTTGATTTTTTTCATAGTTGAAAAATT
>CAZJGI010000116.1:0-8965 GCA_964545315.1 uncultured Prolixibacteraceae bacterium | reverse complement strand
TTCCTGTTCTGAAGAAAAAACCAAAATAATTTGCGCTTATATTAAGTGATCCGGCGCTTTTATACCATGATTCAACATATAAAGTAAGGGGAGAGCTAATGTCGTACCTCCCTTCAATATTTACCATAGGATTAGTCTCCTGATTTATCAAAAAGTGATCGATATTTGTTATTGATGCCCCGGCATTCCATTTATGATCAGACGGTTTTAAAAAATATTTTACGAGATAGATCAGGTTCCAATTTTCATGTAATTTTTTATTTGATGTAATATCATAATCATTTTGTGCCCTGTTGGTAATATGATAAGTTTTGAATTCCGTTCCAAGTTTATAGTTAAAATGCTCCCTTGGGATATTTATCAGCACTCCCAAATTTGATTCATGCATTAAACGAGAAAATGGATCACACATGAAAAGCCCCTGGGTTTCAAATTTAAATTTTTTGATTAAAAATTCACGTGCAACAATAAGGCTGCCGCCTGTTAAGAAGTTGGAACCTGCACTTTTAAGATCAAGTTGAGCACCTCCTTCTACCCTGAATTTGTTTATTTGATATGCTCCCAGTGCTGAAGATTTGATATATAGCCCTTCAGAAACATTGTTTTCCCCGGCATCAATATAAGTTGACAAGGTTAACTGAGCCTGCATCTTAGATGAAAACAGAAGCATCAGAAATAATACAATAATACTCTTAACGGTAAATGCCGCATCCATTTTATTTATAAAAATAATATATTTCAATATATATCAACCAGGTAATAGTTATTAATATTATTTCCCATAACGACAGCTATAAAAAATTATCACATTACGCCCTTTGCGTGAAAACACGTGGCGTCCGTTGCGAGAAACAATTCACTCAAACTTGAGAAACCATTTTAATTTTTATTCAGTTTCCAGTGTGTTGCCATAATAGCCGGCTTTTCATTACTTTTTGGCATTTGGTAATACACAGTATAAATTGTCCCGTCATTAAGTTCAACAGTTGACGGATAACCCAAATCCCAGCTTGGAGGGTATTCATGTTCACCCTCTTCCGGCATGTCTGCCACAGAAATGATAATTTCATTATCGATATCCCATGTTTTTCCGTTATCCCTGCTCACACAAGCCCTTTGGCCCGGTTTTGGTTCAACCCTTCGTCCATAAGTAGCCAAAAGCCAGTTGTTACTTAATCTGGTAATATGGGCCGGATAGCCCTGCATGGGAGTTTCCACGGGTATAGACCAGCTATAACCTCCATCTTTACTAACGCTCTGCCGCAATTTTTTTGCTCGTGATAAGGCTATTATATTACCATTTGCCGCTTCAACTGCATGCACTTCAGATAATCCGGGAGTATTTGCATCTGTTGGAATTTCCCCGGTCTTTTCCCAGGTTACACCATCATCTGCTGACCCAAATACACCTTTATTAGTAACATACAGCAATCTTCCATCTGAAAGTAAAACAGGTCCATGGGGAGAATGGCCGGGTACAGAGATCGGATTTGAAAAAGTTAAGCCGCCATCCTCTGAACGGCGCACCCAGTTGCCCAGCCATTGCTCCCTGATGTCAGGTGTTATCTTTTCGGCGTGCCGGGCATACTTACTGTAACGGGTTTCATAGAATCCGCTTTTTTTATCGGTGAAAGCAAGTGAAGTAAACCAGCTTACAATAACAGTTCCTTTGGGAGTTACCACTATTCCGGCATCCCTGTCATCAAGCGGAGTGTTATTAATTACAACCGGTTTAGTCCAGGATTGTCCATTATCTTCACTACTGATCATATAAGTCTTTCCCCAGGGGCATACATGCCAGTCCCTGTCTCCTGAAAAAACCACTAATAATCTATCGTCATCAGCCTTCGCAATAGTCGGCCACCCAAGATACCGGTCTGCTTGCCTGCAAATAACTTTTTCAGATAATATAGTTACAAAATCCTCCCCAAAGGCAGACTTGTAAGATATAATTATCCAGCTTCCGATAAAAACAATAAAAAATAAAAATGATCTACTGTACCAGGTCATTCTAATGAATTTTTAAATATTATAAAGTTTAATCCTTTCTCAACAAGTTATTTAGCGAAATTCCAAATAGCTACGCCCATATGGTATCTGTTATGGCTGTCGACACTTTTAGCATAATAGGCAGTCAAAATATTCCCATCAGGCAATTGCACACTTGCCGGATATCCTCCATCAAGAGGATGGAAATCATCAACAACCCTATACTCTTCTCCCCAGGTAACCCCGTTGTCTTTACTTGTTTTTACAGCCACACCATAATATTCTTTGATTCTGTTTCCATAGGTCAAAAGCAATGTGCCATCCTTCAACTTCAAAATATGGCCCGGGTGTTGTCTGTGTTCAGTAATTTGAGCTTCCAGTTTCCATGACATGCCATCATCTTTACTTCTAAACAAATCCAGTGCAGCGCCTTCTTTCCATCTTCTTGCTGCTGCTATCCAGGTGCCATTACCAATATGGTAAAAAGCAGTTTCATTATGGCCACCGCAAAAAGCTGTGTCTCCTTTTCCACTACTAATAACTGACATTAGTTTCCAATTTCTGCCATCATCCTCACTTCTAAACATTGAAAGTGCATTTATCACTTTATCGTTTGATTGAGCGTAAGCGAGCACTCGCAAGGAACCATCCTGTCCGGCTGCGATATCTCCAAATGGAATATATTCAGACATACCGGAGGCAGCTGTGGGGAAACCATTTTTATTCACCTTCCATTTTCGTCCTCCATTACCGGAGCGTGACACCCAGGGTCTTAAAATCTTAACCAGTGAAAAGGAACCTGTGTTTTGATTTTTCTTTAGTTCCCAGCCGGATGCAAGAACGATTAAATCACCGTTTTTTGCCAATCCTGCTGCTACATTCATCCTGTTTGTGCCCGGAGTATGGGGTGCAGCAGTACCTCTCTTTTCCCAAAAATGACCATTGCTGCTGGCCCAACAGTCCACATCACCTTCCCCACTGCCATGAGCCGGTGTATTAAATATAGTTGCAATTATGCTTCCATCATTTAAGACTGTCAGATTAGGCCATGCACATACATTATCAATAGCGATAAACCGGTGAAATAGCTTTAATCTGTCATCTGATAAACTATTACCTTTCCTGAAAGATTCGGGAAAACTCACAGGTACAAAAGATGCTGTAACTATTGAAGCAGCAGATGTCTTTATAAAATTTCTTCTACTATTCATACTATTAAAATTTTTTATTTTTAAAGGTATAGTATGGAACTCGCACATGTTTTATTCATACCCTTAGGTGATTTTACAATCATGCTCGTTTCATATTATGCATTTTAAATAATGTTTATAATTCTTTGTTTATATGGCTTGACCATAACTAAATATCACTGACCTCTGCCAGTTTATCAAAATTCAGGTTAAAAGACTCAATCGATTTATAGAGGGTTCGTTTTTGATCTTCATTTAATTTCAACATCGGTTCCCATGTATCCCCGCATTTCATACCACGATATTCCACCAAAGCTTTAGTACAGGGTATCTCATCTCCTGTGTAAGCATTAATAAGTTCACAAACAAGTCGTTGTAACTCTGCTGCCCTTCTGATATTTCCTGACTGATAATTTAACCTGATCCCTACAAAAATTTCAGGGATCCAGTTCGACATTGAGCCAATAGTTCCTGCATAATCAGATATCGTTAAACCGCTTAAGTAAAAGGTTTCTACCGGATATATCACAAATTTTGATTGTTTAAGATTTGCAAATCTTGCTGTTGCGTACATATCTCCCCTGGCCACTTTTATTCCGTGTACAGTATCTTCAGCAGACAGCATACCTGCAATGTCAGGTGTGATTGTGGTTCCGGTAGTTGTAGGATTATCATAAATTACAACAGGCAAGCCCGATGATTCACTTATCCTCCTGTAGTGGTTTAAAATCATAGCCCTGGTAGTTGGGTAATAAAAAGGAGGCACACTACTTACAGCATCAGCCCCTGCCATCGCTGAGTGTTCAGCAAGAGCAACCACATCCCTGGTTGCTACAGCTCCAACCTGGTTTATGATTATACCCCTTCCCTTTGCTGCTGAAATACACTCTTCAAGAATTAATTTTCTTTCTTCAACACTAAGTGATGCAAATTCTCCCGTGGTACCGTTAACATGCAAACCATCAACTCCTTTGGAAAAAAGAAAATCTACTATGGGTTTTATCTTTTTCAAATCTACTTTCCCATGGTCATCCTTTGGTGTAACAATTGCGGGAAGAACTCCTCCCTTTTTTAATTTTGTCTTTTTGTCATTATTTGTCATGTCATATTTATTTTAAATTGGAGTCACTTTTATTTCCCTTATCTTAATTGCTTTCCTAAGTTCTTCACTTTCAACCGGATATCTAAAATCAGAATAAATTATAAGAAAGCTATCAGGGCCGGATTGGATAATCCCCGGATATCCGCATGATACAGCGTCCTTTATGCCTTCGAACGGAAGCATTTCAAAAGGATCAGTCCATTTCTCACCTTTCCCGTCAATCGCAAAGCGCAACTGCATCCCGGGGCGACCCGATGCCAGAACAATCACATCATTATCCAATTGAAGAAGCTTGGGCAGTACTCCGGACTTTGTAAATGCAGATGGCCTGGCCCAGGTCTTGCCCATATCATTAGAATGAGAAAAGTACATAGGACTGTCGCCCAGGCCGTCAGTAGTTCTCATGACACACAGGTAAGTGCCGTTGGAAAGTATAACAGAGGCAGGTTCTGTAAAGCCCAGGGCAATGCGTTTATCCCCATCGGGATCTGTTCCCAAATCAGGCTGATATGGTATTTTACCCTGTAACTCCCAAGTATGACCGTTATCTGTTGAACGGTAAAAAATAACCCCTGAGGGAGGTACTTCTTTATTTACATCTAAATAAAAGCCGGGGTAAATACCTGCGATAACTGATTCATCGGAAGCAACCTGCATATCACCCCACCATACAACTGGAAACCAGCCTGAATCAATGTACCTCACAGCCCGCGGATCATTAAGTTGGGCATGTTCAAGCTTCCAGGCGTTACTTCCTTTAGCCATCCGGCTCAGGTATACCCCTTGTAATTCCTGTGGCAGGTCATCCATCTTATAATAGATAAAGGTACGACCGTAATTCTCTTTACTTGCACCAAGTGAATCAGGAAGTTGAAGTTCCTTCACATCCAAAGCTTTGGGGGTATGTACCCTTATCCTGTCCCCGTTGGGAAGCTCTGTCCCGCCTCCAACAGGAGCATTCCCTTCCAACGGGTCCCATGTTTTGCCCCCGTCCCCGGAAAGAGCTACACCGGACTCCCCTTTACCATAACTGGTAACTGCATCTGCAGCCATGTGCCATGTAGCAACCAACCTGCCATCCTTGCTTCTGTAAATACCGGGAAATTGAAAAAAACCCCATTTCTCAGGCTTCTTTGCCACATCTATAACAACCGGTTCTTCAAGCCTGACTTTTAATACAGTTTTGCCATCCCGCTTATAATCGATCACAGTACCATTAAAAGCGGGAATCCCCTGCTTAATTTCTGTCCCTGCATCATTTCCTTTTTCTTCCCATTCATTCCTTGGAATATCATCTTTGGAACAGGAAAACAGTATCAGTAAAATTATTAGATACCTCATAATTGTTAACTTTTAAATGATTAATTATTATACTACTCTCATTGGAAAAACGTCAAAGGCCTTTAAGTTGAAAATTAACTATATGCGCTAATGATACAATCATTTCATTATCCTTATCGGCATTCTTTTCAGGAACAGGTTTTCGCAGATCATGGATCCACGCTATTACCCGTATCTGGGCCCTTGCCTTCAGCACAATGCCTGTTTTATGATCAACCCATTGTTCTCGTTTGAATAATAACTTACCTCCATGCCCTGTGAAATAACGATAATTGGAACCTCCTGCCTGACGAACTAATTCCTGCGGCAGCAGTTCTTCAACTTTAATTCCCAATTCGTCCAGCCAAATTTCATCAGAGGAGCGGATCAATCTGCAATCTTTGCCATCGACCTGAGTATCCCTCACATATACCAATTCAAAATTATGTTTTTTTACCGGCGGCAGGTCTGAACCACGCAATATAGGAACCCTCAGCGGTTCTTCAGAATTCCACCTGTCACCAGGCCTGAGACCGTCCACCGGCAGCAATGCTATCAGTAACGGCAGATCAGGTGCAAGCCATTGGGCATCATAACCTGTTGTTTCAATCCCGCTCACCTTCCCCTGTCGTGATACGGTAAAATCTATGACCTGATCATTACTGTCTGCAGGTTGCTCATCAAACCATTTAAAGTCAGAAATAGATGCCGAAATTTTTGAACCATCTCCATCTGAATGTCCCTCACAGGTCAACTGCAAGTGGGCAGTTCTTTCAAAATAGGGCATGTTTGTAATGGGCCTTGGTGAAAAAAGCCTGTAGTAAGGTTTAGATACTTCCGACAAACTATTAGCAACAGGAACTGCCTGCAGTCCGGCAACTGACACTTCATATTCCAATGATCTTCCTGATGATAACAACGGCGGCTTTACACCCCTGTCAGGATTCAGATAAAAAAACAACTGTTTTAAAAACCGGCCGTTATCAGCCCACGGGCGTGCCATATTACCAGTCCAGGACCCCCTGTCACCTACCAGAATGAATTTACCTTTTCCCGGCCGGACCATTACGATGCCAGGCCCACTTACGTGACGATCAGTATAGCTGGGATCTGAGTATACATTTAACAACACCTCCGGACTATTTGCTTCAGGAAGTATTTCTAAGGTGCATCCGGCACCATAATGAAAATTTGGTATATCATAAAAATATGGATGGCCTTCAGGAATGTGATTGTCAGAATAATGAGTGTCATTATCGTTCCAGTCCAACCCAAAACCCCTCACCAATTTTCTTAGCTGGACTTTCTCAAAGCCTTCATTTTGCCTGTCAGGACTACCTGCATTTATCATAACCATTAAACTGCCTCCCTCCTCAACAAATTGACGCAGGACTGTAATTTCTTTATCTGAAATAAGGTTCGCAGAAGGTTCACTGGCAGGGTCTTCATTATTTATTATAACAACGATATCAGTATTAGCCTTCAGTCCTGAAGAAAATGGTTCCCTGCTCATAGAAATTTGATAATCCTTTTCCAGCGCAACATAAACAGGGTCAAAAGTATTTGTATGAACAAAGTCATCCCAACCATAACGGCCTTTATCATCAACCCAGCTTCCTGTAGTTATTAAATTTCCAACTTTTGTCGATGGAAGGGAATGATGGTAATAATCGAAAATAACCCGCATTGGTTTGGCAGGTGCAGGGCTGTAGGAGATCATGCTAGAATCACTGCCGTCAACATATGATTTTTGCAAATTACCTTTTGAGTGATAATAAGTGTTATCCTTAATTTGGGTATTGATATTCGTATTATGAATAATAAAAAAACTCAGTAAAACAATTATTAATTTCATATGGTTAAAATTTATTGTTTTCAAAGGTATCATATATCCTGCCCCGATTTCAATCGGGGGAACTCGCATGAATTTTAATAATTCTCTTGAGCGTAAATATTTTACAGGATCGCTTCAGAATAATATATATTATAAAGATTAAAGATACAACTGCAGCAATTCTGTTAAAACGATTCTTTTACTTTATACCTACTTGCACTTCTCTTACTTTAATTGCTTTTCGTTCCTCTCCTTCCTGGTTCTTAAACTTAAAATCAGAATAAATTATCATAAACCTGTCGCGGCCGGTTGGAATTATCTCAGTATATCCACAGGATACCTGATCTTTTAAATCATTAAAGGGCAACATTTCAAACGGATCAGTCCAGTGTTCCCCCTTTCCGTCAATACTGAACCGCAACTGAACACCCGGCCTTCCTGACACCAAAACCACGACTCCGTTATCCAGTTGAAGTAACCGGGGAAGAACACCATTCCGGGTAAAAGCTACCGGTCGTGACCATGACTTGCCAAGATCAGCAGAGCGGCTGTAATACATCGGACTTATTCCCAAACCATCCGAAGTCCTCATAACGCATAAGAAAGATCCGTCCCTGAGAATTTCAAAAGCAGGTTCAGTCCAGCCAAAACCAAATCTTTTATCTCCGTTAGGGTCTGATTTAAGATCAGGAGAATATGGTATCCTTGAATTTAATTTCCATGTACGGCCATCGTCTTGTGACTTGTAAAAAGATACACCTGAAGGATCTACTTCACCATTTTCTTTAAGAACGAAAACGGGATAAACTCCTGCATATATTGATCTGTCAGCAGCAATATGCATATCTCCCCACCACACCACGGGAAATAATCCGGACCTTACATAACGTACTGCCTGAGGATCATCAAGAACAGAATGTTCGACTCTCCAGGTCTTTTCCCCGTTGATGAGCCGGTTGATATAAACTCCCTGAAGTTCAGAAGGAAGTTCACTCACTTTATAATAAGTGTAACCTTTTGCGTTAGCTTTATTCTCACTGTCAACAGGTTGAGGTAACTGCAGGTCTTTTACATTTAAAGCTTCAGGAGTATGAATCCTGATCCGGTCACCATTTTGCAAAATCAGCCCTCCACCCGGTACAGATTCCTTTTGGGCAGGACTCCAGGTCTTACCATTGTCCCCGGAAACGGAATAACTATGCCCACCTTTGCCATAGCTTGAAATGGCATCTGCTGACATATTCCATTGGGCAACCAGGTCATTATCAAGGCTCTTGTAAATAACAGGAAACTGAAAGTGTCCCCATTTTTCAGGTTTGTCAGCGACACTTATAACGACAGGATCAGCCAGTTTAATTTTAAGAATGGATTTGTCACCTCTTTTGTAATCAACTGTTGATTTATCGTAAACAGGAATTCCTGATTTTATATCAGATAATGGTGTATGCCCTTTCTCCTCCCACGAAAATTTACTTTGGTCAAGCCTGTCGGAGGAATTGCATCCTGTAATTAATATATATGCTAAAACAA
>CAZJGI010000115.1:0-9033 GCA_964545315.1 uncultured Prolixibacteraceae bacterium | reverse complement strand
CAATCTCCCGGAATTTGAAAAAATAACTACCAACAATAATGGATGCAAAAATCAAGAAAATAACCGTCAGGCCCCAGTGGATAAGGCTCCCGGGGATCTCATTCATGATTTCCCGTACCTCTTCGTTATGGATCTCTATGTTATGTTTCTTTGTCACATTTAACAAGTTTGTGGTTTGTAGTTTGTGGTTCGTAGTCAAACAACAAACTACAAACCACGAACTACTTTCATTCTTTCAGTTTCACCAGCATCAGCAACGGGTTGTCATTTTCATCCAAATTGTTCGCCAGATTTTCAAGTTCTTCTTTCCTTACAGGGTATATTGGGGTGGAATTTTTAAAAGTTTCTGATACTATATGGGCTTTTAGTTTCTTTGGGCTAACCCAACTAGCAATGGAGTTGTCGTCCAAAGTAGTCCTTGGATAAAAATTCAACCCACAATCGAAATTATTTTTAAAACCTTCTTCTGCATTAATAAAATATTGGGTTTCATTGGCAAAATTATAGAGGAATAAAAATATTCGTTTATCATATTCATAAGATAAATACAAATAATTGCCAAAACATAATAGGGTATTATCAATTGTATATTTACCTCTTAACTTTAACATATCATCTATTCCTTTTATGTCCCTTTTAACAGAAATTTTCATAGTTTTATCTCCACGATCTAAAATAATTTTGGGAGTAAATTGCATATTTGAAAATGAAAAAATGGTATCAGAATATTTTTCTTTTATAAATATCTGATTATTCCACTTATAGTCGAGATATTCATCAGGGAAAAGAACACCGTTTTTAAGTGGCTCGAATTTATATTTATTTGGGAAAGCTTTTATTTGTTTCCCTGTATAGCTAACTATATGAAAACTGTTTTCAATATTGCCATAGCCATTACGGCTATAACATAAAATTCCTTTGTTAAAACAAATTATATCTGTAACTCCTTCTGATGTTTCTATCGTTTGTATAAAGTTTCCATGATTGTCATAAACGAAAATTTTCTTTTGAATCACGGAAAGAATATAAATGTTTTTTAACGTATCGATTGAGATATCGGCGCAAGTCAAATATTCCTGTGGTCCTCTACCCCTTTTCCCAATATTAGAAACGAATTTACCATTCGAATCAAATTTTAAAACTCCTGCAACAGTTTCCACATAAAAATCATCTCCATCAGAAATAAAATTTGATATCTTGGTAATTAATGATTCCTTTTTAGTTTCAAGGGGTATGTAGTCAATGTCAATTGCCCCTATATCTGACAATTTAAAGGTTGAGGGTTTTGAATTCTTAACTTCAACTTTTGTTATTGACTCATCTTTTTCTGAAGATTTGCATGATGTTAATGCTATTGATAATATTACAAAGAATAATAATGTTTTTAATAGCTGATACATAGCAATAGTTGTTTAAATTATTATAATCTAAAAATGAGAGATTGGAATAAATCCCAATCTCTCAAAAAGTAATAGTCCACTAATCACAACCCACACAAATAGAGGCTCCTGTCCAACCATAAACATGTTGGCATGCCGCGTTAATGTCAGATGAAGAACAGGTTGGAGTATATACAATCGTATAACTATTATTTGTAATACATTTGGTTACACACTCATATGTTTCATACCCCCCTTTCAAATTCACCAACTCCTCATTCTTTATAACCTTTTCAGGATTGATTAATAATTTTCCTAACTTTTTCATAACATTCTAAATTGTAAAATGTTGTTTTATATTTTTTCCCATCTTGTGCAGTATGTTCCATAATGGAACTAACTGAATTTTCCTCTGATTCACCTGATTCAAAGATGTTTTTCAAATGTTTTGTAATTGCAGGTCTTTGAACGCCAAACAACTCAGCTATTTTCTTTTGAGTCATCCAAAAAGTCTCACCTTGATAGAAAACCTCAATTTTTATATTCCCATCATCAAATTAGTAAAATATGATTTCGGATTCTTGCACCATTTAATTTTTATCTCTAACATAAACAATTTCTCTTCGCTTCAAGCTTGCATTACAGATTCCCTGCATGAATGCCAACGTCTGTGTAAACAAAAACATTTGTTTATTTCTGTATGGTCAATTTTGTTTACTGTTCCAAATAGGGAGGATATAATAAGTCTTTCTTTAATTAAATATAACACTCCCATTCAAAAAACCATTGAGAAAATATTCACAGTTGATATCAAATTTACATCTACTTCTTTTAATGGAATATAAAATAGTAGCAAAACTCAATATTTACTTCCTTGCTTCTCCAATACCTTAATTAATCTCTGAAAAAAAATTTCACTCAAACATTTTTCAGACATGTATCCTGCTCAGATAAAGGGTATAAGGGAAAAGATATTAACTATTTTAGTTCACCACCGGGCGAACGTAAAACAAATATCTTTTCAAAATTTGTATAGTGTGGTATCATTAATTCTTTAATTTTACCAGCATCAACACCGGATTATCATTCTCATTAAGGCTATTGGCCAGCTTTTCCAGCTCTTTTTTCTTTTCGGGGTATTTTGTGGTGGAGTTTTTGAATTCTTCGGAAGCTACGTGGGCTTTTATTACAAATGGGTGTATTGCAGATACCATATATTCGTGTTTTATATTTGCAAAATAAATTTCAGGAATAAAAGCAATACCGCCGTCAATGTTATTGATAATACCATTTTTATTATTTCCCAAATTAATTGATTTGGTTAGACCGCTTTTTTTATCGATAAGGGCTAAATGGAGTCCATTAAGAAAGTATTTATAAACAAAGAAATTATTCGTCTCAAAAAACATGTAAGACATGCAATATTTATCTCTGTTTCTTCTATACGTTTCAAGTGAATTGTAAGCCGCACTATTTTTGGGGAACCTGTGTTCCCCGGGTGAAAATATGCCAATTATATCATAACTTAAGTCTGGTGAAATTTTGAATATTGTATCTTTGCAACTATCCCAGTATCCTATATATTTTTTGTGTTTAAATACACCCCCACTACTACCTCTACGACCTTTAAATGCCGAATAAGGATTTTTCTTTATTTGTTTTATATCACCTAATGTATCGGTAATTAACCAATTATATATTCCATGTCCCATATTTATGTATTGTGCAAAAAATAGCATAGAGTTTTGAGACTCAATATCACTTAAACCAAATCCATAATCATCCTTTGGCAATTTAATATTTCTAATATGAATGCCTTTGCTATTATACACTTCGATATCATCCATTTTATGATCCATAACGTAAACAGAGCCACTGGTTTCATCAACAGCAAACTTCAAGAAGTAAATATACTCTCCCGGTCCCCTTCCAATTTTTCCGTATTTACTATCGAATTTCCCGTCTATTGTAAATCGAACTACACCGATATCTTTTATGGCCATGTAGATATAGCCGCTTACAAACTTGTAAGAATAGATTATACCAATGGGGAATTTATTTTCAAGTGGAATATATTTAACGTTGTTAGCAATTTCAGATAGCACAATTTTTTTTTCAGGGAAAATACGGGGATCAATTTTTAAAATATCTGATTCTTCGTTTCTTATACATGAATTTAAGAATATCAAGATTAAAAAAAATAAGTTATGAGATTTCATCTTTCTACTGGATTTAATTAGCATCTGATTATACATGATTAACACTTTTCTCAATGTTTCAGCTTTACCAGCATCAACACCGGATTAGCATTCTCATTAAGGCTATTGGCCAGCTTTTCCAGCACTTTTTTCTTTTCGGGGTATTTGGGAGTGATTTTTTTTAAAAGGATTAACTTATTATTTGTCATGTTATCATTTGAACTTTTCAATTTTTAAAACAGGATTGTCCCCGATATCTAATTTTGATGCTATCTCTTTCAGTTCTCCTTCAAGAAGCCCTCTTTTGTTTGCATTTACCAGGTTGATAGCCTGCATGAGCCTGTAACATTGATTTTTAGGTGTGTCTACTTTGTAAACTGTGAATTTTCTTTCTGAGTCTTCAAAGAACTCTCCTGAATCAATATCGAGAATAAAAATACGATATTTAGGTCTCCATTTCTTTCCTGATTTTGTGATCGTTAAAGCCTCTTTAATATCATAAGATGAAACGCATATCTTTAAAAACTGATCGGTTATCATTCCGACCGATGCTGCAGTAGGATGTTCGGCATAAACTGAAGGGATTTGTGTAAATAAAGGAATTAATGTTTTATCCTGTTTCAGCAAATAAACAGTATCCATTGATCTGTTTGCCAGTATAAAATCATCCCCAAATTTGCAATTATCAGGTATTCCATTATGTCCAAATGAAAAACCATATCCATTTTCTCCAGGTTTCTTACTGACCGGATTAACCTTATCCAATTCAATATTTATATACTCAACTATCTTTCCATTATCTTTTGCTATATAAAAATATGGTTTTGTTGTTTGAGTGGAACCATATCCAGGTTCATTAAGTGCCAACAGCGTTTTATCATCAAAATTATAAATCTCTGAAGGATGTGTGTCTTTTGGCATCCTAAAACTTCGCAGCAAAGTTCCATTTTCAGAGAAAACAAAAATCTTATTGGATATACGATCAAGAATGAATAATTCACTTTTTTTTTCATCATATGCAACAGATGTTACAAACGTATACCCCAATCCCCCTTTCTGATTAAAAGAGGAGTGTATTTTGCCATCCTTATCAAAAATAAATACATCACCACGGATTTTGTCAGTTAAAATAATTCTTTCGTTGGATATATAGTTTAAATTACACCCACTTCCCATTAAGATATCTTTAGAAGTTTCAAGGGGAACATAACTTACCTCTGTTTCGAAATCAAGTTTTTTTGAAGGATAGGATTTGGTTTTATCCAAAACAGGGAGTGGCTTTTTTCCCGGATAAGCAGACTGGGCAAAACAAGTTGCCTGAAAAGCATAAAGGATAAAGCACGATAATAAAATGAATTGTTTCATACGTAAATATTTTATAATAAGCAGAGATATAAATATGCTTCATTTAAATTCGCCTGAAGCGAATTACTGCCAATGCTCCGCCCTCTCAGTTACATACAAAGAAGTTACCGGGCGGATAATGATTTTTACTGATAATCACATTTTCTTTAAAATTAAAGTTTAAAAAGAAAGATTCCTAATCATATTTATTAAACGGTATGATTTAGTTATTAAACGGTTATAAATACAACATTACGTAAAACAGGAATATCAAAATCAGATATTTTGGGAGTGAGATTCCAAAAATATCGTATATTATTGGAATTGGATTCCAAAATTATCGTATATTTGAAAAAAAATTATGTACATTCAAAGAAAGATACACCAGAAAATAAGAGAACATCTAAAAAGGAAAGAATATACTATTATAACGGGCTCCCGACAGAGCGGGAAAACGTCATTGATCCAGGCTTTATATAAGGAACTGGAAAATGAGGGTGAAACGGTAAATTATATAACATTGGAAGACCAGGATATTTTAACTGCTGTCAACAGCCATCCGGAAGAGGTTTTTTTATTCTCGGTACGCCCGGGTAAACAGTTATATAAAAAAGAAGAAAAGCCTGTATTTTTATTCATTGATGAGATACAATATGCAGCCGACCCATCCAATTTTTTAAAATATTTGTATGACGTTTATGGTGAAAACCTAAAAATTGTTGCAACAGGCAGCAGTGCATTTTACATTGATAATAAATTTAAAGACTCATTAGCCGGAAGAAAAAGAATATTCGAACTAAAAACTTTGTCATTTGAAGAGTGGCTTACATTTAAAGTATCTCATGATCTTCTTGCAGAACTCGAAAGAATAAGAAAGCAGGAAGAATATATTTCCCCGGTTAGCAGGGAACTGACAGATTCATTTAATGAATATATTGTTTTTGGAGGATATCCGGCGGTCGCTCTGGAAAAGGATAATGATGAAAAAATTCTTTTACTTAAGGAACTTAAGAATGCATTTCTAAAAAAGGATATTGATGAATCTGGTATCAATTATCCTGATAAATTTTATACACTTGTGGCAGTATTGGCCGGACAGACCGGAAATATGGTGAATAGAAATGAATTAGCTAACACTATTGGCGTGGATAATAAAACTATTGACAAGTATTTATATGTACTGCAAAATTGCTTCCATATTGAATTAATAAAGCCTTTTTATTCAAATATCAGAAAAGAACTAACGAAAATGCCTAAGATATATTTTAAAGATTCAGGCATACGGAATATTGCACTTAACCGGTTTTTTGATTTTAAAGATCGTGAAGACCAGGGGCAGTTGATAGAAAATTATGTATACAACAGAATAACGGATCTTTATGATAAAGATGCTATTAAATTTTGGCGCACTGCTGACAAAAAAGAGATCGACTTTGTAATAACCACCTCTTTTAATGAGGGCCTTGCGTACGAAGTTAAAATTAAGTGCCGAAAATTAAAAACGCTTTCCCAAAAGATCTTTACTGAGAATTATCCGGGCTATCCGCTGAAGGTAATCTCATACTTATATGAAAATGATTGTAAGTGGATTTTGAAATTGTAGTTGTTGTTTCAGTGTTTTAGTGTTTTTGATGTTAATATTATAACTTCTGGTGAATATGATCACAAAAAGTTATGCTTTTACGTGAACATTTCTTTTCGAATACCTGGTTCACAGAGGGCAGGCATATGATAAAAAAATAATTCAAACCCTTAAGGAAAAAGATAAGTAGCACAGTTAATGTCCCGGTATTCCATTGCCAGAGTGTTTTAAAAAGTCAAACAGTCAAACTGTTAAATATGCAAACATTTTTATAATTAAACGAACTCATATAAAAATTGCCTTAGAGGTAAATGTTTGATGCCCTCGTAACTTGTACCTGAATATTCATCAAGAGTGATAACATATTTAGGATAATTATCTTTTAATGCAAGTAAATTTCCGAATTCTCTTGTCATTGTCTGTTTTTCAGCGATACGCAATGCCACCTGTATGTATATTTTCTCTCCCTGCCGTTCTGCAATGAAATCTATCTCTTTGTCTTGCTGTTTGCCAATCAGTACAGAAAAGCCAACAGATATCAAATGAAGGTAGACAGCATTTTCAATTATCTGACCCATATCAAAAGGTGAAAATCCGGCAATAGAATTTCTCAGGCCAATATCATTGAAGTAATATTTTTCCCCTACTTCAAAAACTTTTTTACCCCGGATATCTGATCGCTTAACATTGGCAATCAGCATCGCGGTAGTAAGATAACTCAGGTAATTCAGGATGGCTGTAATTGAAATTGAAATATCCTGTGATTTTAAAAATTTTGCAATTCCTCTGGCTGAAATTAGATTGCCTGTTTCATTAGCCAGGTATCTGACCAGTCTGTTTAAAAAATCGATATTCCGTATCTCAAAACGGGAAACAACATCCCTGAAAAGAATAGACTGACTGATATTTTTTAAATAATCAAAAACAATTTCATCCGTTAGCTCCAGGTGAATTAAATAAGGAAGGCCACCATATTTAAGGTACGTGTTAAAATTATCTACTGTATTGTCCAGTTGGTGGAATAACAAAAATTCTGAATAATTCAAGGCATGTACCGGAATTTCAATATACCTACCCCCTAAATAAGTCCCTAATTCCCCGGAAAGAATATGGGCATTGCTCCCGGTACAATAAATATCATAACCACCCTCTGCAAGAAGGCTTCTAAGTGTTTTTTCAAATCCGGGAACCATTTGAATTTCATCAATCATAAGAAAATTAAGCTCCTTTTCTTTGGCCTTTGATTTAATATAATTATAAAGATCCCCTGCTGTCCTTATAATTTCAAACTCGTTAACTTCAAGATTTATGTAAATAATATTTGAATCAGGAAATTGCTTGCGGATACTATCCATTGTTTGTAGCAGTAGATAGCTTTTCCCGACTCTTCGTTGACCAATGAGTACTTTAATGATCTCCTTCCCAATAAATCGGTCAATTCGTTTCTTATATAGTTCTCTAATAATATATGTCTTCATCGCTATGCACTATAAATAACAAACATACAAAAATAACTAATTTTGTCATTTATAACAAACAAAATTGTATTAAAATCAAAGTTTGTCATTTATAAAAACTATTTTGATTATACGAACATTAAAACAAAAGTTATTCAGGGCACTCCTTTTCTATTATAACATCTATAATGCTTTTCAATTCCGGCAAATCATTTATGATAATTTCCCAAACCGCCTCCATCTTTATATTAAAATACTCATGGGAAATAATCAAAGCTTTTATTACAACTATCTTTCATAAATCAGGGTTAAATCAGATTTAATATTCTCCAGGATAAGTGGTTTAAAAGAGTCAATGAACCCAACATCTATTTTCCTGTGCAGTTCATTTTCCAGTTTATATTGTATCTCTGCCAAGTCAAAATAACTAAAATCAGTGTCCGTTTTTACTGCAATATCAATATCACTACCCGGTCTGTCTTCCTGCCGTGCGAAAGATCCAAAAATCCATGCAAACTGAACTTTTGAAAATTGTTTCAGAGTGCTTTTAATCTTGGCTATAATCTCATTTTTGTCAGCCACAATAAAATTTTTATATTCAATTTTTTTTTCTGCCAATTTTAACGCATCCCTGGCAAATTCTTCATTACCAACTTGATAAACAATAATATCGCTAAAATAAGGCACTAACAATTCTTTTGGATCACAATTAAAAAATTCTGCCAGCTTTCTTACCTGATCTTTAGAAAGTTTTCGCTGTCCGCGTTCAACCTTGCTTAATATTGCCTGATCAATATCCAAAAAAGCGGCAACTTTACGTAGTGGAAATCCTTTGTTTTTTCGCAAATTCCTAATTAACTCGCCAAAACTTTGCATTTTGAAAAATGTATTTTGACAAAAATAGTCAAAATACATTACATAACAGATAATTTAACCTGAATAATTTTGGTAATATAGTAAATCATCAAACTATCTCACTTCAATAACAGCATATTTTGTTAGCTTCCAGAACTCTTTTGGGTCTTTGATCTCAAGGTAGGCTACCATGTCATTCTCATAAACAAACTGGTAAG
>CAZJGI010000114.1:0-9461 GCA_964545315.1 uncultured Prolixibacteraceae bacterium | reverse complement strand
CACGAACTCAGAACACCTCTTAACGGAATTTTAGGTTTTAGCAAAATGATCTCTGAAAATTGTCGTATTTTAACCAGAGAAGAATTAAAGGAGATGGCCGATGCTATTTATGAAAGTGGGGAAAGACTGTATACCCTTATAGGGAAGTATCTAATGTTTATTGATGTTGAACTGAATAGAGAAAAACAGCCGGTTACAAAGGTCACATGCTATGGTAAGACTATTGTTGATTTTACAGAAGCAATTGCTGAACGGTACGGCAGAAAAGATGATCTGGATGTACAATTAAATGATTTTGTGATTGAGGTTAATGAGCAATGGTTTTATTTTGCATTAAGTGAACTGATAGATAATGCTTTTAAATTTTCTTCCTCCGGACAAACGGTTTCCATTCATTCGGGATTTAAAAATAACCAGGTTGAATTGACAATCATTGACAGGGGAATAGGTTTTCCTGATGGAAGCATTAAAAAGATAAATGCCTTTGTTCAGTTTGATAGAAAAATATTGGAACAACAGGGTATAGGACTGGGTTTATTTTTAGCCAAACGTATCATTTTACTGGGTAATGGTGAATTTCAGATTATCAGTTCCCATAAAAAAGGTACAACAGTTAAAATTAGTTTGCCATCAGTTTTACTTTAAAATAATTTAGATTTTGTTATTAAACCTGAATTTTGTTTAATTAAAAGATTTCTAAAATCAATCTATTGTTATTAAAATGGAAAAGAGTATCCGGGAACTTCAAGCCGAAAACACTCTCCTAAGAAAGGAACTAAAAAAAATCACTGAAACAGGACTTGGGGAAAATTTACTGCTTGAACAGATAATTATCAATATATCTACACGTTTCGTAAACCTTAAAACGAATAACTTACCTGTTGAAATAGACCGAGCTCTTGCCGAAGTTGGATTATTTACAGGAATCGACAGGGCATACGTTTTCCTTTATAATTATAAAGATCAGGAAATAAACAATACAAATGAGTGGTGTGCTCAGGGGATTAACAAGCAGATTGAAGGTTTAAAAAATTTACCCATAGACCTGTATCCTTGGTGGAATAACAAATTGATCCGTAATGAAGAGATTAATTTGTATTCATTGGATGATCTTCCTGCCGAAGCCGTTCCTGAAAGAGAAATACTTAAAAAACAGTCTTTTCTTTCACTTTTGGCAGTTCCAATTATTCATTCCGGTAAAGTGACAGGTTTTATTGGATTTGATTCAGTGCGAAAACCAAAGAAATGGACTAAAAGGGAAGTCCGGATACTGCGTTTGCTGGCTGAAATTTTTGGAAGTGCTATAAATAAGAGTGAAATTGAAAAAAAGCTGACTGATAGCCTGGAAAAATACAGACTGCTCGTTGAGAATTCAATCGCTGCTATTTTGATTGCTGATCATAACGGGAAATATCATTTTGCAAATACAATTGCAGGGCGGAATGTGAACATGTCCCCGGAAGAAGTAATTGGCAAAAGTGTATATGATTTTTTCCCAAAAAATCAGGCCGATTTATTTGTATCCAATACCAGAAAAGTCATTAAATTAAAAAAGAGAACAGAACATATAAACCTGACACAGATTGGGAACAGGTTCCGTTGGCTTAAAACTATCGTGGAACCTTTGACCTCGGATGCAGGCAATGACAAGGTAATGATCATCTCTTATGACATTCATGAAGAAAAAACAAAAAGCATAAAGATCGAAGAACTTAACCGGCGTTTAAAAGTTTTAAGCAAAATTGACCGGGCTATAATTAATCACTTTGATTCAAAAGATGATTTTTACAAGACCGTTTTATTACATATTTTCACCCTTATTCCAGCTGATATCATAACCTTTGCAACAATTGGCCACAATGATCAGAGGGTTGAGGTACAATCTCTTTTAATTAAGGGAAAATCTGAAGATACAAATCACTTCAGTCTTGATTACAAAAAATTAAATTTGAAGTTATCAGAGAAAGAAACACCTCTGATCGTTCATCTTGATAAAGAAAATCTTCAGTCCGGTTTTCAGAGTTTTCTATTTCAACAAAAAATCCGCAGCTATTTGATTTTACCTGTTTTTTATTCAGACCAAGCGGCCGGGGTCCTGCTTCTTCTTTCTGAGAAAAAACGTTTTTTTAATAACGATCATCTTGAAATTGTAAATGAAATATCACAACAACTTACTATAGGTTACAGACAAATGGTTTTCAGTGAGCAGATTAAACATCAGAATGAAAACCTTGAAAAGATCGTTGAACAAAGAACACGGGAAATTCACAGAATCTCGGGATTGAATAATTCGATTATCAATACGACGGGATCATTAATTTTTTCAATGGATACCGAGGGAACCATTTTAACAATGAATCCTGTTGCAGAAAATATTCTCGGATATCAAATAAATGAAGTTGTAAACCGTAAGAAGATATCAGATATATATAGTCCTGCTGCGTTTCAGGTATTTCAGGAGAAGATTGAAAAAGGAAAAAAAATAACTTTCAAAACAACTGAGGCTGCAATGTATTACATTGCAAATAATATTAAGGAACCGGTCGAGTTCACTTTAATAGCAAAAGATGGAACTCATATCCCTGTAATGATGTCAGTTAACAGAATATTAGACGAAAGTGGCCGGATCATTTATTATGCAGCAGTTGCAATTGACATCCGTAAAAGAATTGAGGCCGAAAAAGCATTACAATTGCAACAGGTAGCTTTCGAAAATTTTGCCCACGCCCTGGTTATTTCAGATGTAGATGGAAATTTAATCTGGTGTAATGCCAGTTATGAAAAATTATCAGGCTATTCTTTTGAAGAATTGAAGAAAGAAAAAGTAGGAAGACTGGAGAAATCGGGAGTCCATTCAGAAAAATTTTATCAGCAACTGTGGAAAACTATCCTGGAAGGAAAAGTATGGCGTGGTGAAGTTATCAACAAAAGGAAAGACGGGACTTTATTCCCGGAGGACCTAACCATCTCTCCACTTAAAAATGCCAAAGGGGATATCATTAATTTTATCGCCATAAAGATTGATATTAGTGAAAAGAAAAAAGCAGAGCAGGAGTTAAAGGAGAGTAATCAAATCAAAGAGGGATTATTAAATACATTCCCTGATTTGCTTTTTTATCTGGATAAAGAAGGTACATATAAAGATGTTTTTACCTTGCACGATGAAAAACTTATTTCTCCAAAGGAAAAAATTATTGGAAAAAGATTAGAAGAGGTGCTTTCACCTGATCTGGCGAAAAAAGTTAAAGATTCACTAATAAAGGTACTTGCCACAAAAGAAACGGTTATATTTAATTACTCAGCAGTAGTCCACAACAGGAAATATTATTATGAAAACCGGATTGTTGGTATCTCTGATAATGAAGTACTTTCAATCAACAGGGATATTACAGATACCCGTTTAGCTGAAAGTTACAGCCTCGATCAGCGTAAACTTGGGTTCAAGCTGGCTGCAGTCACCAATCCTGCAGAAGCAATAAAGTTAATGATCAAATATATTTTAAAGCCGGAAGAAATTAGTGCAGTAGGTTTTTTTCTTTATGATGCCACAGCAAACCGGTTTCAATTAGCTGATTATGCAGGAATCTCGGGCGATTTGGCAAAAAAGCTTAAAGAAATTGTGGCAGATATTTTTCCTGATAAGTTGGTTGACCACAAGAAATTGAAAATGAAGGCTGTTAAGGATGTTGTAACTGAACCTGAACTGCTGCAAAAAGAGAATTTTTCGCAGGTAGGTTATAAACCTATTATTTATGGCAAAAAATTACTCGGATTTTTGGCTTTCGGTTCCCCGTCAACTGAAAAATTCGGTGATATTTTAGTGAACCACATAGGATTGATTGCCAGTCAGATGTCAGGTGCTCTATATAGAATATATACTCAACAACAACTTATTTCAAGTCAGGAAAATTTCCGGTTATTATTTAATACAATCGACGAGTTCTTATTTATCATTGACAAAGCCGGAAATCTTATAGAGTTTAATAAGAATGTTGAAAATAAATTAGGCTATACCAGAAAAGAATTATACGGGAGGAGCGTAACGGAATTAAATCCACCCGCCACTAGGGAAGAGGTTAGATCGATCATTGAAGAAATGCTGGCCGGGGAAAGGTTTTTTTGTACAGTTCCCCTTTATTCAAAAAATGGGGATACATTACCAGTAGAAACAAAGGTGGCAATGGGTAAATGGAATAACAATGATGCCCTGTTTGCCCTTTCCAGGGATATTTCCCAAAGATTAAAATTTGAAGACCAGTTGAGAAAAAGCGAAGCCCGCTGGCAATTTGCGCTGGAAAGCTCAGGTGATGGCATTTGGGACTGGAATTTTAGTACCGGCAAAGTGTTTTACTCCAAACAGTGGAAAAACATGCTGGGATACAATGAAAATGAGATTTCTGATACATCTGAGGAATGGGAAAGCAGAATTCATCCTGAAGATTCTATGCACATAATGAGAGATTTAAATTTGTATATCAAAGGAGAAACCGACAGTTTTCATAACGAACACCGTATTTTATGTAAAAACGGAGAATATAAATGGATACTGGACAGGGGAAAGATAATAAGCAGGGATATAAATGGAAATCCCGAGCGAATGATCGGAACACATACGGATATTTCTACAAGAAAAAATATTGAAAATTCGCTGGTAATGGCCCTTCAGAAAGAAAAAGAACTGAATGAATTAAAGTCCCGGTTCGTTTCAATGGCATCACATGAATTTCGCACTCCCTTGGCTATCATGTTGATGGCCTCTGAATCATTGGAAGCAAACTGGGATAGAATGACAATTGCTGAGCGAAATAAAAAAATAGAACGGCTTAAAAGCAGCATTGAGTTTTTACGGAATATTATTGAAAAGACATTAAATCTTTCCCGGCTTGAATCCGGTAAGATTAATTTTTCCCCTACGAAAGAGAATCTGAATTTTCTTGTTCGGCATGTTATTGAAAAGGTGAGTGAATCATTTAATAATGATCATCAAATAAATTTTAAAGGAGTTTCGGGAGCTGCTGTTATTCATGCAGATAAACAAATGATAGATGAAGTAATTTCAAATCTGCTTACAAACAGTTTTAAATATTCAGAGGCAGGAACGACGATTGATGTTATCATTAAGAGAAAGGATAAAGGGTATACAATAGAGATAACAGACAGGGGTCTTGGGATAGCTGAAGAAGCCCAAAACAAAATTTTTGATGCATTCTGGCGTGCTCCAAATGTAAAGAATATCCATGGAACAGGGCTTGGACTTGCTATATCGCGGAAGTTTATTCAGATGCACGGAGGGGATATTACTTTTATATCCAAAGTTAACCAGGGTACTACTTTTACAGTATTTCTTCCCGGGGAGACAGGACAGATCAAACAAAGAATAAGGTCCTGATCAAAGTAGCCTAATAGTTCAAAGCCTTATCCTTTGCCGTTCACTTCAGTGAACGGATATAAATTTATAAGATTCAAATATTTTTGTCCAGGACATTATTTAAATAATCAGAATTTATTCGTAACTTTTATTAGGGTTTTCATAAGCACTATATTTTAGCAATTTATTAATTACCAATACAATAACCCTCATCTCCAAGAATAATTATTACCCGGTCTTTAACATATTCAGGTCAATAAAATCATTAAAAATAATCAAGATGAAAAAAATTGCAATCACCGTTATCTTTTCCCTGTCTTTTCTGAATTTAATAGCTCAGGTTCCTGCCGGTTTCAGCTATCAGGCTGTGGTACGCAACAGTTCAGGGGACATGGTTGTCAATAAGGCCGTTAAATTCAAATTCAGCATTTTACAAACGAGCGACACAGGTACAGCAGTATATGTGGAAACCCAATCTGACACAACAAATTCTTTTGGGATTGTCAACCTGAAAGTCGGTATGGGAGTCCCTGTTAGCGGAAACATAAGTACTGTTGTATGGGGTAGTTCTGCATATTTTTTGAAGGTTGAGCTTGATCCTGATAACGGCAATTCCTTTTCTCACCTTGGCACTACGCAGTTGCTTTCTGTGCCTTATGCACTTCACGCCAGAACAGTGGAAGTGGAGGCAGATGGTGATCCTGCTAATGAAATCCAGACTTTAAGCATCACCGGAACTAATCTTTCCCTGAGCAAGGGAGGCGGTACCGTAACCCTTCCATCATCCGGGGGTGGCGACAACTGGGGTACCGATTATGTGCGCACTGATGCCACACTTGCAGGACAGGGCACTACTGCCCAGCCGCTGAAAATAGCACAACAGTCAGCTGCCAGTGGACAGGTATTAAAATGGAACGGAACAACCTGGAACCCGGATGATGATCTTAACGGGGATATGAATTTACCTTTTACAGGTTCTGTAAATACAGGCGGATCAGGGTTCAGTGTTGAAAATTCCAATACAACTGACGGATCTTCTGGAATTTATGGGTATTCTTCGTCAACTTTGAATAAAACCTACGGGGTTTATGGAAATACAACATCAGAATATGGCGCCGGTGTAATGGGAAGTGCGGAGGCAACATCTGGTCATCCCAACGGGGTTTTTGGTAAAACATCTTCAGTTATGGGTAGCGGGGTTTTTGGCATGGCGCTGGCATCAACTGGTGGTACACATGGCGTCTGGGGACAATCAGAATCGACATCAGGGATGGGAGTATATGGTAATGCTGTTGCAACAACCGGACTTACATATGGTGTATATGGCTGGAGCAGATCTACATCAGGGAAAGGTATCTATGGAAAAGCTGACGCTGCCACCGGAACAACATATGGAATCTATGGAGAAGTAAATTCAGCTTCAGGTTATTCGGGCTATTTTACAGGAGGTAAGTTTTATGTTAGCGGCGATATGGGTATAGGAATTACAAATCCAGGAGCTAAACTGGAAGTTGCCGGCCAGGTAAAAATCACCGGCGGCAACCCCGGCGCCGGCAAACTACTCACTTCTGATGCTGCCGGACTTGCTTCCTGGCAAAATGCTTCCGGAGGATTTGTGCTTCCATATTCAGGTGATTACGGTGGGGCTGATGCTGCTTTTTCAATTAACCAGTCAGGAACCGGAAATGCAATTTATGTTTATAATCCGGCAGAGACAGGGGAGGTTACCTCAATTTCGGCACACAACAATTCTTCATCTGGTACAGGAATAGCGGCAATTATGCATGCTGCCACGGGCAATGCCACTGGAATTAGCGGTTTTACAGCGAGCAGTGCGGGAACAGGGGTTAAAGGCCTTGCCAATTCGGGCACGGGAGTAAATTATGGAGTGAAAGGGGAGTCAAAATCAGTTGAAGGAGTCGGAGTGTGGGGAAGTAATACTTCATCAACGGGAATTACTTATGGTGTTCAGGGTTCAGTATCTTCCTCCTCCGGATATTCCGGTTATTTTTTAGGAGGAACATTTTGTGTTATGAGTAACGTTGGAATAGGATCATCCACCCCTTCAGCAAAACTCGAAGTAGCCGGACAGGTTAAAATTACAGGAGGCACTCCCGGGGCAGGGAAAGTACTGACTTCAGATGCAAACGGACTTGCATCCTGGGCAACTCCGGCTTCAGGACAATGGATGACCAGTGGAAGTAATATTTATTTTAATACCGGTAATGTAGGAATAGGTACCTCATCTCCGGCAGCAAAACTCGATCTTTCGGCTTCCCAGGGGCCTAATCTGATAATCCGTGATTCAGATGGAGGTAGCGGACGGACCGGCATTCAGTTTGTAAACAACAATATTCATTATATTGCAGCAGATGATGCATCAGAGGAGGTATTTGGAATATATTCAGGATTTGGTAATAACCGGACTTATGCTGCCAAACTTAATGTTCACGGTCCTGCCACCAATAACTGGGGCAATTACATTGGTCTTACCCATGATGGCACTCACGGACGAATTTATTCTGATGCAGGCTATCTGGTTTTGGAACCCGCAGGTCAAAGAGTAGGGCTGGGAACAGATACTCCCACTCAAAGTCTTGATGTGAATGGAAACGCACGTTTTAGATCAATAGGATCAGGAACATCTGCCGGTGCGGTACACCGCACGTCTGATGGTACACTTACAACTTCAACTTCAGATATCAGGCTTAAAGAGAATATTAAAACGCTTGACAACTGCCTTGAAAGAGTATTGCAACTCCGTGGTGTCTGTTTCACATGGAAGAGCGATCCTGGAATGGGTACCAGAATCGGATTTATTGCCCAGGAATTTGAAAAAATTATTCCTGAACTTGTATTCACAAATGAATCAGACGGGTACAAAGGGATAAATTATGCTGAAATTTCTGCTGTTATTGTAGAAGCAGTTAAGGAACAGCAGAAAATAATTGAACATCTGAAAGCTGAAAATGACCGACTGAAGACCGGAAATGAAGCAAATTCAAAGGAATTGAAAAAAATGAGAGAAGAGGTCGCGAAGTTAAATTCGCGACTTAACAAAATGGAAACCTTACCGGGATTAACTGCAGAAAAGTAATTACAGGTTATAAAATATTAAAAATGAAAAAGTTAAATTTCAATTTATTGGTTGTTATAACAGTCTTGGTTTTTGTTTTTGCCGGATGCGCAAGCATGAAGTCTTTACAGTTGAATTCTGTGCAGTTGACCAACCAGCTTCGTCCGGGAATGACTTATTCAGAAGTGGAATCTCTACTTGGAAAATCGAAGTCGTACCAGGTAGTTGACGATCAATTTATTGCCAGGTGGACCCTGCAGGAAATGTGGAGAGGTTATATCCCTTATGATTTTGTTTTCAACGCTGCGGACCAGACTCTTATCTCATGGTCGGAAAATACTAAAGCTTTCAATCAGAAGCAGGAACAATTACAGGTAATTGCTGATGAACTGAATAAAGCAGACCTTGCCAATACAACCTCCGGAAGTGCTGGGACATCGCCTTCCTTCGAAAATGATCAATCACTGATGGATTATTTCAAAGGCATGTACTATAGTTTTAGTGCGGTTGGCGCCGGACAAACAGGTGGTACTGAAAGGAAAATATCCTTGTGTCCCGATGGGAGATATTATTCATCCTCCGAATCGGGATACAGCGGAACCGGTTGGGGTACTGCTTCCCAGGGAGGGGGAGGAGGAACATGGAGGATCACCGGCACAAAAACCTCCGGAAATATTTTAATGACTGATGCCAACGGAAAGAGTACTACATATAAATATGAAGTTTGTGGCGACGGGTGTATCTATTTTGTAAATAACAAGTTCGCATATGCTGGAAACCCTGAATGCAGGTAGTAATTTATCTGAAACCGGATTAGGGGCGGTGCAAGAAAATACGAGGTGGCATTGTACTTATTCATATCCGTCGGTTAAAACCGACGGCAAAGGATAAGGTCCTCATCAAAGCAGCCAGTAGGTTAACCCTTTAATCATTGCAGCAAGTATATTAGATCCCTTATCATTGCAGCCAGTAGGTTAACCCTTTAATCATTGCAGCAAGTATATTAGATCCCTTATC
>CAZJGI010000113.1:0-9479 GCA_964545315.1 uncultured Prolixibacteraceae bacterium | reverse complement strand
ATGACCTGTGGTGGGGAGACCTCTATTTCTTTATTGGTGAAGTAGAAAAGAAAGGTGTCCGTTCATGGGTATGGTCAGATTATGCATGGCATCACCCGGAAATGTTCTTCAAAAAAATGCCTAAGTCAGTACTGCAAAGTAACTGGTACTACGGATCATCATTGGATTTAAATTCACTTAAGGATCCTTCAAAAACATATGTGAAACTATACAATGACCTTGAAGAATATGGTTATGACCAGGTGCCTACAGGCAGCAACCATTCTAATGAAGTAAATATGGAAGCTACTGTCGATTATTGCAAAAAGGTTATAGATCCTTCCAGGCTTTTGGGCTTCATGACCGCTCCGTGGAGGCCAACTCTTTCACTGTGTATTGACAGACATAAAGAGGCAATAGCACAAATGGGCAGGGCTATTAAAAATTATTAATTCTTGCTAATAATGTCCAGTGAAATAAAAAACTCAAAGAATATTTTCCAAATTAAGTTTGCAATCCGGCAACGGATTGTAAACTTAATTTCAGTATGCCTGATTGTATTTGCCATAATTGGCATTTCAGGTTGTAACCAACCCGTTAATAAGAAGGATTCTTCACCTGGCATAAATACTCCTTTCGAGGCTGGAATCGGTATAAGTGATATAACACCACCAGTAGGATATCCAAGTTACCGGGGAGAAAGCACAGGAATAGGTTCGCCACTGCAGGCCAAGGCTATTGTATTTAAACAAGGTGACACAAAAGGAGCCCTGGTAATCTGTGACATTATAAGAATATCGAGGGATTTAAGCAGGATTGCCCGTGAAAAGGCTGCCGGACAAACAGGTATCCCCTTTCAAAATATAAGTATAGCTGCAACACATATTCATACCGGGCCTCAGCTTGACTTCGATGCCGGTGAACTGGAAAAAAAAATTAAGAATAATTCTACAGACAATACAGGCAATGGTTACATTGTTTCACTTGTTAATGGCATTGTAAAGGCAATTTCTGAAGCTAATAATAATACTGAAAAAGTTGATCTGGTCTCAGGTACAGGGAGTGCGACAGGTATATCTTTCAACAGAAGGTATCTAATGACAAACGGACAAGTGATATTCAATCCGGGAAACCTAAACCCGAAGATAGTTTGTCCTACAGGGCCTGTTGACACGACAGTTCATTTCCTGATGTTCAAAAATAAGGGTAAAGAAGATTTCAGTGCATCACTTACAGTTTTTGCTGATCATACAGATACTTACGGAGGAACTGAGTTTCACGCAGATTATCCATATTTTGTCAGTGAAAATATGAAAGCCATATTCGGGAACCAGTTAATATCCATATTCGGCAACAGTACTTGCGGAAATATTAACCACATAGATGTGACCCGGTCCCCTAAAGAGACCCAAAAAGGTATAATAACAGAAAAAATCGGCAAGGTAATTGCCGAAGCAGTAAAACAAGGCCTCCCTGCAGCACAAACAATCAGTCCGCAATTTAAGATAATGTCAAAAACTATTTTTCTTCCTTTACAAAACTTCACTGAAGAAGAATATCAATGGGCACTTAACAAAGATGCTGAACCTCTTTACAAAGAAAGAACCTTTATGACTGACAGGCGACGGAGTAAAATATTGTCACTTCATCAGCTTCGTCAGGAAGAGGCAATTCAACCTGCTGTTTCAGGAGAACCATGGCATCTTCCTGTTGAACTTCATGCCTTTTGCATTGGTGGTCATACGGCTGTTATCACAACTCCGGGTCATAATTTTGTTGAATTGGGACTTTACCTCAAAAAACATTCACCATATAAGAATACGATGATAATAGATTTTGCGAATGCTAATATCGGTTATACTATGCTCAGGGAAAATTTTGCACATGGCGATTATGAAGCTATTAACAGCAGGGTGCAACCAGGTTCATGCGAAATTATGTTTGACGAGGTACTAAATATGCTGAATCAAGCATATGAGGGACAAAAGCAGCCTGCTAATAATTAGAATTATCTAAATTTTACAAGTTGTATAATTTAGTAAACCACCACCTCCAGAGGATGTGGCTTTAATCATACAACCTCCACTGGTTCGGATTTGTAATCCGGACCATACCCTTATTCAACAATGGCAGTATTGGCGGATTACAAATCCGTGCCAACCGCTGAAAACAATATTTAGACATGAAAACTATATGGTAATCACACTTATACACAACATGCGTTAAGTTTCTGTATTTCCCCATTTAACAAAGATAGAAAATTAACAGCAAAGCTTTTATTACATTACCACCGTTAAAAACGGTGGGTTTTTAAGTTTAACTAAAAACATAAAGCCATTAGCAAACTCAAGCAATGCTGATGGCTTTATTTTATATTTATCCTTAAAAATATTTTTTGATTATCTGCTATTATTAAGAATCATTATTAAAATTTTGCAGAGACACATCTCAATCACACTGGGGGCCAGCAGCCACCAATGAGCGTCCTTCCTCATTATCAGTATATTTTTCAAAGTTTTTAATGAACCGACCTGCCAGGTCCTTAGCCTTTTCATACCATTCTGCCGGATCATTATAAGTATCACGCGGATCCAAAACTGCAGGATTAACATCATGTAAGGCTATCGGCACTTCAAGATTGAAAACCGGGATTTGCTTTGTTTCAGCCTTTTCTATTGATCCATCCAGTATAGCATCAATTATAGCCCTTGTATCTTTTATAGAAATTCTTTTACCGGTACCATTCCATCCTGTATTTACCAAATAGGCCACTGCCCCGTGCTCTTCCATTTTTTTAACCAGTTCTTCTCCATATTTTGTAGGGTGCAATGATAAAAAAGCAGCTCCGAAACAAGCTGAAAAAGTTGGTTGGGGAGAAGTTACTCCACGCTCAGTACCTGCCAGCTTTGCAGTAAATCCGGAAAGAAAATGATATTTTGTCTGGTCTGATGTAAGTTTTGAAACCGGAGGAATGACGCCAAACGCATCTGCAGTAAGAAAAATAACTTTTTGGGCATGACCCCCTTTTGAAATGGGTTTTACTATATTCTCAATATGATAAATAGGATATGAAACCCTGGTATTTTCAGTTACAGAATTATCAGTGAAATCAATCTTTCCATTTTCATCAACAGTAACGTTTTCCAGCAATGCGTTGCGTTTTATGGCATGATAAATATCGGGTTCGGCTTCCGGGTCAAGGTTGATTGTTTTGGCATAGCAACCTCCTTCAAAATTAAATATGCCATCATCATCCCATCCATGCTCATCATCACCTATGAGCTTACGCTTCGGATCAGTGGATAAAGTCGTTTTGCCAGTTCCTGAAAGGCCGAAAAATATGGCTACATCGTTATCTTCTCCAACATTTGCAGAACAATGCATTGATGCGATACCCTGTAACGGCAGATAGTAATTCATCATTGCAAACAGTCCCTTTTTCATTTCACCCCCATACCATGAACCTCCCACAACATGCATTCTTTCGGTCAGGTTAAAAACAGTATATACTTCAGAATGTAATCCATGCTCTTTCCATTTGGGATTCGTTGTTTTTGATGCATTAAGTGAAACAAAATCAGGTTCTCCATAATTTTCAAGTTCTTCATCAGTGGGCCTGATAAACATATTTTTCACAAAATGGGCCTGCCATGCAACTTCCATAATGAATCTTACTTTAAGCCTCGAATCAGGATTTGCACCGCAAAAAGTATCCATAACAAAAAGCCTCTTTCCTGATAATTGATTTATTGTTAATTCTTTTAAATCATTCCATACTTCTGTAGTAACAGGTTTGTTGTCATTTGGTGCTCCCGGGGTTGTCCACCAGATCGTATCCCTTGTAGTATCATCTTTGACAATATACTTATCTTTGGGTGAACGGCCGGTAAAAACTCCAGTCATGACATTTACCGCATCCAACTCAGTCAACTGACCTTTTTCAAATCCCTCCAGATTGGGTTGCATCTCTTCCTGAAAAAGTTGCTCATATGATGGATTATATATTACCTCTTTTACATTAATAATGCCATATTTTTCCAGATTTAATTGTCGCATAATTTCCCTCTTAACTTTGTAATACAATGATTTTAATTAAAATAATGCATACAAAAATAATCTATTCCATCAGTTTTTATAAAAAACCCATTAATTTATCACTTTTTTATAATAAATTAAACAATATCTTAACAAATTATCACAATGATACGAGGAAAACTATTTTTTTGTCACAACTCAAAATAACCACCATTAGTACAATAAATTGCCTGGATAATTAATAAAACAAAATAATGTTTTATAACCTGAAGTGAGAGAAAACTTACAAATTATAAAAGAATTCTGTAAATTATTTCAACAAGAAAACTTATAGCATTTTTATTAAAGAAAAAGCTCCGGAGGTTCCTTAAAACAAAAAATAATTATCAGGAACGGGGATGAAACTGGTTAATTGTACTCTTAAGATAATCCCGGTCCAGATGGGTGTAAATCTCAGTTGTCAGTATAGACTCATGGCCAAGCATTTCCTGAACAGCTCTTAGGTCTGCACCGCCATTAATCAAATGTGTGGCAAATGAATGACGAAATGTATGAGGACTGATTTTCTTATTAAGATTGATCTTAGCTGCCAGATTTTTTATTATCGTAAAAACCATTACTCTGCTTAGTTGTTGACCCCTGCGATTCAAGAATAAGACATTTTCACTGCTTTTCTGAATTCTCAAATTATTCCTGTAATTTTCAATATACTTTGTTATTTCATCAATAGCTCTGCTACTTACAGGCACTAACCGTTCTTTGTCTGCTTTTCCTTCAATCTTTATAAAACCCTCATCAAAATACAGATTAGTTAACTTCAGATTTACCAACTCTGATACTCTAAGGCCGCAACTGTATAAAGTTTCAAGCATAGCCCTGTTCCTCTGGCCTTCAGGTTTATCAAGAGATATTGCATCTATTAATTCATCTATCTCTTCCATTGTCAGTATGTCGGGAAGTTTTCTGCCTATCTTGGGAGACTCGAGCAGTGCAGTAGGATCACTGGTAATTTTCTCGTCAATTAATAAAAACTTAAAAAACGATTTAATGCCCGAAATAGTGCGGGCCTGCGTTCTCGGACTGACACCTTTTTCATTGAGCCATTCAATAAAACTTTTTAAATGATCAAGTTTCACCTTTTCAGGTGTAACCTTTTTATTGAGATTGGTCTCCAGAAAATCTTTTAGCTTATTAATGTCATTTATATAGGCTGCAATTGAATTCTGAGAAAGTGACTTTTCAAGCTTCAAATAATGCTCATATCCTTTTATACTATTTTCCCATTTCATCTAGATAATTTTTTAAAGTTACCGTTCATAATTAATTAAATTCTTTCTTTTATTTCTTTAATGCCATTTGTTCCCGGCATATCATACAAATAAATATTTCTTTATTTTACCAATACCTCTTTAATTTGAATTAATTTAGTAATTTCACCACATGCAATAACTTTAAAATGCTACTACTATTTTAAATACAAATTATTATGTTTTTTAATACGATTAAATGACTATAAAGTTACCATAAAAAAATTAAAATCATTGAGAACATAATAATTGCTGGTAATCAGTATTTTATATTATAATTTGTTCAGATAATTTAATTATTTATAATATTTTTTATGATGGAATTATTAATTATCAACGGCCCGAATTTAAATCTGCTGGGTAAAAGAGAAAAAACTATCTATGGATCACAAACATTTGAATCTTATTATGAGCAATTAAAATCTGAATTTCCGGATATAAGTTTAATCTATTATCAATCTAACATTGAAGGAAAAATAATAGACAAAATACATGAATATGGATTTTCTTGTGACGGTATCATAATAAATGCAGGAGCATACACACATACCTCTGTTGCCATAAGAGATGCAATATCCTCTGTCCCGGCTAATGTTGTTGAAGTCCATATCTCCAATACTCTGTCACGTGAAGATTTCAGACATAAATCTATTATTGGCCCTGTTTGCCGGGGTTGTATAATGGGTTTTGGACTTGATTCCTATAAACTGGCAATTAAAAGTTTTCAACAAAGCAGCAGCTAAAAAAAAGTTATCTTCTTAAGAAAAATTTATTTTTGCTCTTTATCATAGCTGATGATTAGAGTAAATTGGCTGTTACTACCTAAAATCTATCACTTCAATATCCTTATAATCATTTGTATTGAACACGAAATAAGAATCAGGCAATGTAAGGTTGGTCTCCAGTTTTTTGATTTTAATACCGTATAAATTGCCGTCTTTACTTTGGAATAAAGCTGAATTAATCATCATTTCAGTCTTATCTATATTTACAATTACTTTTGATATATCCGATTCCTGATTCTCCGGGATCAGTTCAATCTGATAACATAGTTTACCAGCCTCCTTTGACTCCCCTTTAAGTTTAGGATGAAATCCTTTTTCGTAGATTGTAAATATTGATGCCGGATCCATTAGTTCATTATCCTGGTCTGCACTATTTGAAATGGTTACCTGGTTACCATCTTTCATATAATTCCAAATTGTTTGTCCGTCAGAAAATACTTTCACCCCGATACCAGGCAAGTCGACAACATATTTCTTTCCATTCATTTTTAAAGATCCTTCATTTTCTTCATCTAATTCCATCTCCTTATTTTCCATAGAAAAGATAAAATCTGCAGAGATATTTTTATATGAAAGAACTCTTTTACTAACGTCTTCAAGTATTTCTATTGCTTTTACGTCCTTCTGTGCATCCACCACAAGCCAAGGTGCAAGGAGTATAAGTATCAACAAAAACTTTCTCATAATTAAAAATTTAATTTAAACTGTTCAACAATCGTTCCAAACTATACTCATCCTGAATCATTACCTGTCTTGGCTTACTCCCCTCACTTGGTCCGACGACTCCGGCCATCTCAAGTTGGTCCATTATACGTCCGGCCCGATTATAACCGATAGAAAATTTACGCTGTATCATAGAAGTTGAGCCCAACTGATTCATTACCACTATTCTGGCAGCATCCTCAAATAATTCATCCCTGTTATTCAGATCAACATCACCCGGAGCGATATCTTCCTCTTCATTATATTCGGGAAGCATAAAAGCAGTAGGGAATCCCCTCTGCCCGGAAATATATGCGCATATTTCCTCTACTTCAGGAGTATCAACAAATGCACACTGAACACGTGTAAGGTCACCTCCGGAGGCAATCAGCATGTCGCCCTTTCCAATAAGCTGATTTGCACCGGGAGTATCCAGTATTGTGCGTGAATCAATCATTGAGGCAACCTTGAATGCGATACGGGCAGGGAAATTGGCTTTTATAACACCTGTAATAATATTCGTGGAAGGCCTCTGTGTGGCGATTATCATGTGAATTCCCACAGCCCTGGCCAATTGCGCAATACGTGCAATCGGGAGTTCTATCTCCTTGCCGGCCGTCATGATCAGATCAGCAAACTCATCAATAATGATTACAATATATGGCATAAACCTGTGACCCTTTTCAGGATTGAGTTTTCTCTGAAAGAATTTTTTATTATACTCCTTTACATTCCTGGCATGAGCTCTTTTCAGCAATTCATACCTAAGGTCCATTTCAACATTGATCGAGTTCAATGTGTATTTAACCTTTTGTATGTCAGTAATAACGGCCTCATCATCGTTGGGCAGCTTGGCTAAATAATGTTTCTCAAGCGCAGAGTAAAGGGTAAGTTCTACCTTTTTAGGGTCTACAAAGACAAATTTAAGCTGTGAGGGATGTTTCTTATATAACAGGGAAGTTATGATAACATTTATTCCAACAGATTTCCCCTGACCTGTAGCTCCGGCAACAAGAATATGAGGCATCTTCGCCAAATCAAACATATATGTTTCATTGGAAATAGTCTTTCCAAGGGCAACAGGAAGCTCAGCCAGGCTCTCCTGAAATTTCCTGGAGCTCAGGATAGACCTCATGGAAACAATTTCAGGATTCTGATTAGGCACTTCTATGCCTATCGTTCCCCTCCCCGGAATTGGAGCTATAATCCTTATCCCTAAAGCTGCCAGGCTCAATGCAATATCATCTTCAAGATTCTTAATCTTTGCTATCCTGATCCCCGGAGCAGGAACTATCTCATAAAGAGTAATTGTGGGGCCAATGGTTGCCCTGATTTTTGTAATCTCAATTTTATAATGTCTGAGGGTTTCAACAATTTTATTCTTGTTGGCAATCAATTCTTCATTACTGACTTCGGCATTGCCGGAACTGTGATCCTCCAAAAGATCAAGTGTGGGAAATTTATATTGTGACAACTCAAGCGTTGGATCATATTCCTCCCGCTCAGGTGATTCGTATTCCTCATCCTCCTCATCCCCATGCCCCTTGTGGACAGTCAGCTTAAGTTCCTCTTCTTCAATCTTGTCATCAGCCTTATCGTTGCTTTCATCTATTTGTGCAATCCCTGCAAGATCATCACTCTCTATGTCACCTGCGTCAGGATCAAAAACTGTATGTACTACATCAGCGTCACCTTCAATAACTTTTGAAATAGATTTATCATCAGCGTAATCCTGCAGGCTTTCTTCCATCAAAGGTTCTGACTGCACTTTATCCTTTTTCCTTAACAGTGACTTTAATTTTTCGTAGGCCGCATCAAATCTGATGATTATAATTGTCAGAAATGAAATAAATAATATTAAAACCAATCCTGTTTTTCCAACCAGGGAACTGAGCCAGTTACTTAATATGAAACCATACTGCCCCCCGGGATATATATACGATCCGGCATTTGATTTTGGAAAAACAAAACCTAAAAACAGGGATATCCAAACTATTGAAACTATACTATATATTAAGCTGTGCCGATAATTGACAATATTACGCCCCAAGACCTTAACACCGGTAATTATCAATAGATATATAAAAATAAAAGATGCAAATCCAAAACCCCTGTTCATAATAACATCGGAAAGATATGCCCCGGTTTTACCGGCTTTATTCGAAACCTTTATCTCTGAATTCAAAATTAGCTCCTTCCAGGGCAAATCTAAACTGCTGTGGTCATCTGAACCATAAAAAATAAATGAAATAAAAGCAACCAGAAGATATGCAGAGATAAGTAAAAGAAATATTCCTGCTATAAACCTGAACTTCTCATTCACAAAAAAACTATTGCGTGACCCTCGCTTGTTCCGGTTATTTCGTTCTGACTTTTTGGTTTTTACTGTCATACAGGCTCCGCTTATTTAAAATATGTGCAAATTTAACTAAAAAAATCCACCTAAGAGGGATAATAATATGGTGATAAAATTCACATCAATGATAATTTTAATTATCCCAATTTATTATGTTTGTCAATTATTATTTATATATCCAAGAGCTATGAAACGAGCCATCCCGATAAAATCGGGACCTAAGAGTATGATTTAAACATGTGCGAGTTCCCCCGATGGCCATCGGGGCAGGCTATATGATACCTTTGAAAACAATAAATTTTAATCATATGAAAC
>CAZJGI010000112.1:0-9551 GCA_964545315.1 uncultured Prolixibacteraceae bacterium | reverse complement strand
GACAAATTTTGTGAGTTATTAAGCATTCTTAGTTTTCTACGTCCAATTTGTTGAACCTCAATCGGTATCTTTTTGATACGTTCTCCATTCCAAATTTTTTCTGTATCCTTTGAACCAAATGAAGCTATCATACTATCATTTCACGTTACTAACGCCAAAGATAATTATTTTACTTCGAATTGACAAATCATTATCACAACAACTATAAGCACTAAATTTTAGTTCAGAATCTTCAAGCCAGAACTTAATGCATCAAATACCTTTCAAAAAACGCCTCCATCTTTTTTTGTGAAAAATCATTGACCCTTTTAACGATGTCCATGGTATGAGGCCACAAAGGAACCCGGAAATATTCGCAGGGAACACCCAGGGCATCGAGCCGGGATTTCAGGGTATCGGACTGACTGACAGGTACAAGTGTATCTGATGTGCCGTGTAAAATAAGTGTCGCCGGACAGGAACTGTTCAGATAACTGACTGGGGAGGCTTCACTGTAGAGTTCCGGTTTCTCATCGTATGAATGACCTATGAACCCAATTACCAGCCGCTGGTTTTTGGCATATTCCGTGGTCAGATCCGCAGGCCCGTAAATATCAACTAAAGCTTTTATGTGATGCTCACTTACAGCGCCATTGGGAATTTCGCTGTCAACGCGCCGGTTTTTCCAGCCATAGCCCGCAAGCATAGCCAGATGAGCCCCGGCGGACCCGCCAATCAGGGCAATTCGCCCTGGATCGTAACCATAGTTTTCACCGTTCCTGAACAGCCAGTCCACCGCGTCGGCCACATCCTCTACCGCAGCCGGGTAAAGACTGTCGCGCAGGAGCCGGTACGAAACGGTGGCAGTCATATACCCCTTTTCAGCAAAACTGACCAGGTAAACCAGATAGTCGGAGCGTTTGCCGCTTTTCCAGCTTCCGCCGTGAATAAACACTAGCAAAGGCAATGGTTCAGTAATATCCTTTGGCCGGTAAAAATCTATCTGCAGCGATTTCCCATTGATGTTTTTGTATTCCACATCTTTTATCTCTTCTATGCTCTCCGGGATTTCAGGCTCCAGATCCGCCAGCTTTTCCAAACCTGTGCCTAATGCCAGTATAGTCAGCTTTTCAAAATGATATCCCACCGGTGGTTTTTCAGGAAACAGAAAACCAAGGATCCGCGGGGTTGCCATAAGCAGACAAAAAAGCAATAAAACCAACAGAAAGCCTTTCAGAATGAGTTTAATAAATCCGACCTTCATAACCTATACCTTAAAATTATACAATATAATCAAATCAGTAAAAATTGAAAAATGTATAAACTTCTAATAATACCCGACATACATCTCAAATCCTAAAAAAAAAACCACTCAAGTTCCTCCTCCATTTTCCCCTTTCCCCAGCCAACTTAACTGCCCACTGCAACTGCAAACTGCGACTGAGTACTGCGACTGTAAACTGCGACTGCGACTGCGACTGCCAACTTCTCACTCTTCCAACTCCTTCAGCATCTCCGTCAAATTACTGTGCAGAGACGGCGCTGTCTCCGGCCCAAGCGAATTTATTTCGCCATAAGGTGATTTTTCCCTTCCATAAGTGTAAGGCGCCTTTGTATCCCACTGGCTTTTAGGGATGATGTACCCAATTTCATCATTTGCCAGTCCGATAACGAATTTGTACTTTCCGGGCATCAACTCCCTGACAGGCGGCACCTCTGCAGGTTCAATCTCAAAATCCTGCCCATCAGGGGCTTCCACACCACCATTGATGATCTCCGGATAAATTTCACCGGGAACAGTAACAAAGGAAACAGGCCCCAATTTAAACACAGCCAGTTCAGTGCGCATTTTCATCCAGCCCTCAGTACCCCGGTCGAGCACCCCGAAAGCAGTAGCTAACTTAAAGAGGCTGTTTTTTATGGGAAGTACCAGTGTACGGACTACCAGCGAAATTGATACGCTATCAACGATTTCTGAAGGATTATGCATGGCATCCAGGGCAAGCAGGGCCAACTGTTTCCCCTGAGCTTCCAGCTTTTCAAATGACGGTTCGAATAGTTCCTTGCCTGTAAATGGATCAGTTACCGGATGACTTGGATGTGTAGTCATCAAGCCTCCGATTGCTCCATTTAGGTAAACAGCCACTCCACCGATGCCTGGTTGTATAAGGGTGTCACCATCATAAATCCCCTTCTCCACACCCTCTCTGAAGAAATAGGGAAAATCGGATGAAACGAGTAAATTTCCGCTCCACAACGTCTCCGGGTGGTTACCCCAGGAAAGCAGACTTCCTAATGTCGCCCCGGTCGCTTTGTCCAAGGCTTTTATAATCCGTAATCCTGAATCAAAAACTTCAGGTTTGCGGGTATCCTTAACCTGCGGAATGGCGCCGGTCAAATCCTGCGAAATTTCCAGCCTCGCAGGCCGTAGATTTTTCACTGCATTTTCAACAGACTTTACAGTTTGCTCCTTAACAAATTGCATGTAGACTTCATCTACGCCACTTTTTAATGGAGTTTTACCCCAAAGTCCCATCAGATCCGGACCCTCATGAGTATGGGTTGAAGCAATAATGGTATAGGCCAGTCCAAGTTCTTCGGGCAGCATCTTTCGAATATCCACAACATCATCGTGCATAAATCCTATCACATCAAGAATAACTATAGCCAGCCGGGTTGTCCCATCGTCAATAACCATAGTGCGGGCCCAGGTGTCGTCATGAACGCCGTTGGCTGGTTTTTTATTACTGAACCCGGCAATCCAGACCGGGTCGAACTTCCTGTTACCATTACCGTCAGTGAATGTATCTCCGTCTTTGGGTTTGTATTTTGAATCGCCGTTTATATCTGTCCAGCGGTCGGGGACTTCCGGTGTTATTGGGACAGAAGCAAATCCGGTTCTTAACTCTGATGGTGTATCGTTCAAAATTTTCATATCAATATTATATCCGGGATGCCGGTCTTTCATGTTGGAAAAACACCAGGATGAAAGACAGAGGAATGCCAGCAGAAGAAGGATTCCTGATATTTTGAGAAATAATTTCATAGTGTACTTTATTATGAATATGACTATTTATTGAGTATGATTGATATCATATCAAATCAAAATAATTTTTCATTTCAGAATTCCTGGATCCGTTCACTGAAGTGAACGGCAAAGGATAGTACTGAACTTATGGGCTGCAATAATAATGATCTGAACCATGTACCTGCCTTAATCGGAGCTTTATCCTTTGCCGTCGGTTTTAACCGACGGATATGAATCTGACTGCTGAATCAGAGGCTTAATTTCTGTTAAACCGCTCCATGATTTCCCGCCAGGTGGTAATGATTACATCATTATCCTCAAAGAACTTAATTACTTCCTTATCGGAAAACATTTTAGCCTCCCATTCCCTTTGCTGCCATGAGCCGGTAATAGTTTTCATGTTTTCGGTTTCAAATGAGGGATGAAAAATGATCTCAGTTAATCCCGGGTCCAGCGCATTCACCAGTTTAAAAAAGTTCTTTTTCACCTCTTCATAAGTATCCCCTTTGGGTACGCTGCCGAAATTATCAAGTCTTGGCAGACTATAATTACCCAGTAATCCAATCACTTCATCGTTAACCGGATATCCTTCTGCGCTGTAAAATGCAGCTACTTTAGGATTTGAAAGATCAATGGCATTAGCCGGAATTTTATATTCTTCGGCCACCCTGAGGAAGACTTTTAAAAACTCAGGTGAACCATAAAGTGTCCCCATGTGGGTATCCATGTGAGTCGGGGTCAATCCCAGGGCGAGCATTTTATCTATTTGCGCCCTTATCTCCATCTCCACTTCCTGCGAAGAGGCATTCATAACGACCTCCTGTACACTTCGCCACATTTTTCCTTCAGCATCAATCAATCCCGGCACTTCATCAGCCTCCGTAAGTGGCGGCCAGCGCCAGTCCTTCCATTCGCTGGTAAGGGTAAGATGCACTCCAATATCTGCTTTGGGAACATTTTTTGCCCACTCCACAAAAGGCTCCGCGTATTCGCATGGCATCATCACAGCCCCGGAGAGTATATAATCGTTTTCAATGTAAAACTTCCCTGCATCGTTAGCTTCCCTGCACATACCCAGATCATCCATGTGCAATAGTAAAACTTTTTTACCTTTAGAAAATCCCAACTTTTCAGCATTCGTTTCCCCGGCATAGCGTTCTTTAATCCAACCAGGCAGAAATGATACATGTTTGATAGATTTCCCCTCCATAGTATGGTAAGAATAGGTAATATGAAGCCGTCCGTCTTTAGTTTGAATAGCTGTCGAATAAGAGAAGCGACCCTTGCCTTTAGGTTCATATTCCAGGTAGCGTTTCCATCTCCATGTTCTCCCCTCGTTATCTGAAAGGGAAACAGCCAGTCTGTTTCTGTCCTCCTCCAGGTCGTTACAAACCATCAGCCAGTTACCATCATTCAATGCAATGGCTTCCACGCTGGCACCGGGATTAGGAATGTCGGTTTTTGTGGAAACACTCCATGTATATCCGTTATCTTCTGAAGTACTGACAATGATCCTTTGGGGAGAATCACCATTATCGCGCATAAAAGCTGTAATTGTTCCATCTTCCCTTAGAACCAGTGCCGGCTGGATATTTCCGCGCCCCACAATAGGCAGGCTTGGCTTCCATGTGTTTGCGTTATCGTCGGAAATGGCTATCAGCGAAACATTATATCCATCAGAATAAAGAGGCAACAGCATCCGTCCATTTTGCAAAGTCAGCGGTTGAATCCTTCCCATCCAGCCCACTTCACGCTTTACCGGCTCTTTGGCGGCTTCCAATATCATTCGCTCATATTGCGGGGCATACTCAGCCCATGCCAGTCCGGGCGGGTCCATTTCACTGAAACCCTTTTCCAGCGCTTCGGCAAACTCTTCACCCGGTTTCAGCAGGATCACATCCTGCCAGTCCCATTTGGGGGGGCCGTTGCTCTGGTAGTCAGTTGAGATACGGGTTTTCAACAGTGAAGCCTCCCAGCGATTAGCCACTACCACGACCCAGGTGAGGTGCAGGCGGTTTTCAGCATCCAGGAAAAGCACAGGGTTACAGTCGGGATTGCCGGGAGTGTCAGCCATCACAAACGGCTCACTCCAACGGTTTTGCCCCTTTTTCAGCCGGGCGCCCATTACTGCAACATCGTTGGCTTTACGTTCACCCGAACCTTCAAACCAACACACCAGCAGATCTCCATTGGATAATTCCACGACCGAGCTGCTGTGCACATGCTTCTCCTGAAGCGGGAAAATGAACTCTGACCGGAAGTATCCATTCGGCTTATCTTGTGCAACTGATGCAAAAGGGTACATTGACAAATACCCTGTCATCACAACAGAAAGTGCCAAGGTAAAATACTTAAACACAACAGGCTTCAAAATAAACTTATTCATATGTATAACCTTGTTAAACATTTAAAATTTATTTCATTATAACTATATTTAAAGGTATGAAACGAGCATGATTTTAAAATCGCCTAAGAGTATGATTAAAACATGTGCGAGTTCCATATGATACCTTTTATAATAATTAATTTTAATCATATGAATTAAAACTCACAGAACAACTCCTCCTTACGGGCACTCTTTCATCATCCCAAACATTCGTTAACCGGAAAAAGCTACATAACCGGCCAGTTCCCTGCCTGCATGGGTTTCAATTCGAATTTGGACGGATCGATTACAACATGCTTAATAAGCTTCCGGTTCCAGGTATAGGTAACATGCAGCATTCCATCGTGAGTTTGAATAACGGCCGGATAAGAATACTCACTATCAGGGTCCGGGTCGTTTTCCAGAAGGATAGCTGCCTGCCAATTCATTCCGTCACCGGAAACCGCCACATTAAGGATATTCCGTCTGCCCCACTCCTTATCCGGATCAATATGGTTATACACCAGAACATGCCTCCCGTCTTTCAGGGTAACTGCATCAGTACCGCTATTTGGATTCGGAAGATCAATAGGTGTAAGCTTGCTCCATGTACGGCCGTTATCGGCAGACCAGGCCGACATAATTCTCTTATTTTTACTGCGACATAAAATTTGCAACTTACCACCCGGATGTTTTAAGATACTTGGCTGGATGACGGCAACCTCTTTACCGTCGTTAAGAGGTTCTGTACGTTCCCATGTTTTCCCACGGTCAGAAGTAAATTCCATATGCACCTGCCAGCCATTGTGCTCAGTACTGGCAGGACAGATCAGTTCACCGTTGGGTAGCATTTCAGGTTTATTTTTTATCGGGCCGACAATTTCTTCGGGCAATCGCAAACGCCGCGACCAGGTTTTACCATTATCAGTCGAAATGATGAGTTGTCCCCACCAATCACGAGGACTCGGTCCGTCTTTGTAGAAAAGAAACAATTCATCCCCGTAATCAAACAAGACAGGATTCCATGTAGGATATCTCAGGTTGGAATGCTGGACTCCATTGGCAACTTCAACAGGCACTGTCCATTTACCATTAATCAATCGGCTGAACCAGATTCCCACATCCGGATTCTTCTCATGCTTGCCGCCAAACCAGGCAGAAACAAGTCCCTCATCTGTTTCTGCTATGGTAGAGGCATGGCAACTGGGGAAAGAAACATCTTCCGCTTTATAGACAAATTCTGCTTTTTTTATGGCATGTTCTCCCTTAAACGGGCTGCCGGCAAGCATATTCATTGTAAAAATCATTAATAAAACTACAATTATTATTCTCATAACTTCAAATCTTTATTTCACATTCTTTTATACCAAATTTACACAATTAACTCCTCTTTGAAAAGAGCTTTAAACTTAAAAATCCCAAAAGAAAAATAACCAGTGTTCCAATGACGATTGTGAGGTTACTATGAAACGGGCTTCGGAAAGCCAGCATATTTTCGGATGTAAAATAAATCGGACTGAGGCTCATCCACACGATCACCAACACACCGGCAATTACGCCAATGACAGCATCAATGCGTCGCACCTTACGTGACAGGAATGCCAGCAGGAACAGTCCCAGCATTCCTCCACTGAAAATGGAAGCCAGCGACCACCAGGCATCAAGGACACTTTCAACGCCAACGAGGGACAGTGCAATTAAAACACCCAGAAAGCCAATTACAACAGATGAAAGGTAGAGAACGGTCATAGATGCACGTTCACTTGCATTTTTATTAATATAACGCTGGTAATAATCAGTCAGGATGATAGTGGCAGTACTGTTAAGGCTGGTTGAAACGGTACTCATTCCGGCAGCAAAAATAGCAGCAATCAGTAATCCGGTTATTCCGGTTGGCAAACCATATACAATGAAATGGGGAAAAACTTTGTCGCCCGTGCCAGGCTGGTGCAACTCTGCAGGCAATAATTCAGGCTGGGCAGTATAATAGGAATAAAGCGCTGTTCCAATATAAAAGAAAACCACTGAAACAGGAACATATAACAATGCGCCGAAAAGTGCAGATGATTTGGCTTTTTTATCGGTACTGGTAGCCATATACCGTTGTACAAAGTTTTGATCGATGCCATAATTTTGCAGGTTAATGAACAACCCGTATATCAATATCACCCAAAAGGTAGACTCAGAAAGGCTTGCACCAAAACTTCCGAGGCTGAACTTATTGTTGGCTGTTGCAATTTCAAAAATCTGTGCAGGACCTTCCGGCATTGAAAACGTTAAAACCAGAGCCGAAACAACAGCTCCCAGAATTAAAACAATACCTTGTACGGCGTCAGTCCAGACCACGGCACGTAACCCACCTAACATGGAATATAAAGTTACCGCCACTCCGGTTACGATTATAATAGTTCTTATATTAAACCCAAACAGTGCATTTACAGGCAGCGCCAGCAAAAGTAAAATGGCCCCTGTGCGCATTAGCTGTGTTAGAAGATAACAGGCTGACGCGTATACACGTGCCCAGGTCCCAAAACGTTTTTCCAGATAATTATATGCCGAAATACTACCGATTCCACGGTACAATGGCACGAAAAATTTAACAGCCATAATAGCTGCCACCGGGATAGAAAAACTGAAAACCAGGGCATTCCAGTTGGTGGAATAGGCATTTCCGGGAAGTGCAAGAAAGCTTATACTGCTGACAAAAGTGGCAAAAATAGACATTCCCACAACCCAGGCCGGCAGGTTGCCCCCGCCCGAGGTAAACTGGCCGGATGTTTTATTTTTAAAAAAGAAACTCGCTCCAAAAAGAACATTTCCAAAAGTGATAATTATAAAAACAATAAGATCTAACGTCGGTAACTGCATAGCAATAAGTTATATAAATTTAGGTAAAAACTGCCTTACCCATCATTTCTTTAATTTCTTCGACATAATTTACAATAGCCTCCCGGTCTTCCCCCTCGAACTTCCGCAAAGGATGAGCCAAATAATCATTGCAGATCCCCAGTGCAGCCAGGGCACATTTAGTTCCCACTGTAAACCGTGAAACAAAAGTACCAACATTATAAATAGTATTATAAATTTTCATTACAATCTGCCGCAAAAATTCGATCTTTTGGTAATCATGTTCTTTGGCAGCAAGGAAAAATTCAACAAAAAGACCGCGAATATCTGGCATTACCCTCTTCAATGCCAAATACATATATGAAACGAGCATGTAAAATATTTACACCAAAGGTGATGATTAAAATTGCGAGTTCCATATGATACCTTTGAAAATAATTAATTTTAATCATATGAAAGACCGGGAGCAGATTGACAAAATTTATGAATATGTTTTCCAGAACGTACAACTCAGATTTGTTACGAATGCGGATATAATAATCTGGTCAATTTTAACCACTACTTCAAAGTGATAATGAAAAAAACCCCTTCAGAATATCGGAAAACGTTCAAGGAATAGGATATTAACTTAATATCCGAATACCGGGAACTCGTGTTTATTTTAATATCCATCCGGTATCATGCATTATCTAAAGGGCTGTTTTTATTTGTCATTCTATAACATTCAAATATCGGCCCAGCCAGTATGGCAGCAACCAGATGTCTCCTGCACTGTACTCCGACCGGCCGTCGGTACCTTCGTCAAGCTCAAATCGATTAGCGTTATGCCGCCTGACTGGCAGTTCATCGGGTGGCAATACTTCTTCAATGGTTTGATTGCGAAAATTTTCAGGCACGGGCTGTATATCTTTCCTGTGATTGTTTTTCACTGTCCAGTTGATTAAGTCTAACGGATATTCCTGCAAATACCAGATAGCTTCTTCCAGATCAAATTCATCAGTCACCATTGCAGTGAACAGGTTCCACAGGCCATCCTTTTCCGGCCGCTCATGTTCCCAGTGGTCTATGATACTTTTACGGTACATTGCTTTCAGTGTATCGTTAAAAGCATAACGGTACAAGCCCCAGTAACCCAGATAGTACATTTCATCGTCGGAGTGGTTCCATGCTGATGAGAGCATCTTTGCCCAGTCTCCTGTACCTTCGGGAGCTTTTCCTATCTCTTCCATAGGCCTCATCAGATTATCGAGATAACCATAATCATTCATAAGTTCAAAAGCCTTTTTTTTATAAAACTCTTTTTTAGTGAAGTAGTAAGCAGTTTGAAGCATG
>CAZJGI010000111.1:6608-9560 GCA_964545315.1 uncultured Prolixibacteraceae bacterium | reverse complement strand
CACTATGATTCCGGCGGACTGTTAATTTTGGGGGAACGATTTGGAAATTGCCTTATCAGGGTGACCGAATAAAAATATTATGAAGAAATCATATCTTATTAAAGAAGACCATGTTCCTCAAAAAGCCGCTTTCCCGGTTATTGATGCTCATAACCACCTTTGGGGCAACTGGCAGGTTGAAAGAGTATTAGAAACAATGGAGGAGGTTGGTGTGGTTAAATACTGCGACCTCACAGGGAATGTGCATATTGAATTTTCCGGGGGAGGGTATGTAATCAATCCGGGTAATATCTCTGATTTTTTTGAGAATTGTTCTGATAAATACCCCGGTAAGTTCTATTGTTTTACAATGGCAAATTTTGCCCGTCCTGTTGATAAGCCTCTTTTTACCGATCACAAATCTTTTGTTGCTGAATCTGTTGATATGCTTAATGAGCACGTAGAGATAGGAGCTAAGGGACTCAAACTGTTAAAGGAGTTAGGACTTCATTACCGGGACCGGGACGGCAAACTGATCAATGTTGACGACGAAAGGTTGTCGCCCGTTTTTGAGGAAGCTGCCCGCCTGAAAATCCCGGTTCTGATTCACCAGGCCGACCCATCAGGATTTTTTGAGCCTGTTACTCCTGAGAATGAACATTATGATTCGCTCTTAAAATATCCAACATGGAGTTTTACAGATAAAAAGTTTCCCCGTAAAGCTGAATTGCTAAAGAGAAGGGACAACCTGGTCAGAAGGCATCCGGATACTATTTTTATTTTGCCACATGTGGCTAATCATGCTGAAAATCTTACTTATGTATCTCAGTTAATAGAAGAGAATGAGAATGTATACGTTGATTTTTCCGCCAGGATAGATGAACTGGGACGCCAGCCTTATTCATCAAGGGAGTTTTTTATGAAAAATCAGGACAGGATAATTTTCGGGACTGATATGCCTGCTAATATTGAAAGTTCAACAGATATGTACAGGTGCTACTTCAGGTTTTTGGAAACTTATGACGAATCTTTTTATGCACCTGATTATGACGGCACCTTCAGCCGGGCACGATGGCCTGTCTGCGGTATCGGGTTGCCTCCCGGAGTGCTGGAAAAGATATATTATAAAAATATATTAAAGTTAATCCCGTCATTACAATTTGGTACAGACAGAAAATAATTAAAAAATTTATATCATGATAAAAGCAAAAGTTGGTTTTATAGTATTTGGAGTTCATAAAGACGGACTACTGGACCCGATAGGCACTCCTTTCATCGATAGTGAGTTAATTAGCAATGCAAAAGATGCTTTGAAAAAGGCAGGCCTTGAACTTGATGAATATGAGACTATTCTTGCAACTAAGAAAGAGGCCGGGGAATGTTTCTCGAAATATAAAAAACAGGATGATATTGATGCGGTTATTCTTTTTTCAGGCACCTGGGTGTGGTCCGCACATATGATTGCGGCGGTGCGTGATTTTGCCACCACAGGGAAAGGCATAGTCCTGTGGACAAATCCCGGTTCACAGGGATGGAGGCCTGTCGGGGGACTGGTGATGCAAGGTGCAATGAAGGAGATAGGTATTAAACACAGGTTTGTTTATGGCAGATATGATGATCCTGCGGAGATAGAGAAGATCACCTCATACTGTCGGGCCTCTGCTATGAAAAACCTGCTGAATATGAGCACTCTCGGTACATTCGGAGGAAGGGGCATGGGACAGACCTGCGGGGTGGCTGATCCATCTCAGTGGATGAAAATGTTTGGGGTCGATATTGATTCGAGAGACACCACGGAATTGTTAAATACTGCAAAGGCTGTAACCAAAAAGGAGATAAATGAAACCAGGGCAAGTATCCAAAAATATTTTGCTGACCCCATACCTGACGATGAGCAGTCAGACCGCTCTGTAAGCCTTTATCTTGCAATCAAAAAGCTTGTTAAAAAGAATGACTGGGATTTTTATACTATACAGTCATTTCCCGGCCTGGGAGACGATTACAGCGCTACCTGCTTTGCACAGAGTATGATGCTTGAGGACGGGATCGGAACCTCCACGCTGGGCGATTTTAACACTGCCCTGACTGTCAAATGCCTGACTGACCTTAGCAGTCAGCCTGTGTATTACGGAGACCTGCAGCATGTTGATAAATCAAATAATGAAATAAAGATAATCGGTGACGGGGCTTGCCCTCCCTCTCTGGCCGGGAAACTTGGCCCTGCCGGTTTTGCAGAACATGGAATCCCTACGGAAGGCGAGGCAGGAGGCATTTCTGTGAAATTGATATGTAAAGTGGGAGAGGGTGTGCTGGCCCGACTGGGAAGGAATAATGGTGAGTTTGAAATGGTAATAACTAAATGCTCAATTTTTGAACCACCGGCCGGGGAGATTGAGGCCAGGAAAAATGAATGTGGAATTCCATTCTGGCCACATGGATTCGTTAAAGCACATTGTGATATAGACATGCTGCTTCAGTCATGGAATAATGAATATGCCTGCCTCGGGTATGGAAGCCATCTGTATGAAGAGTTGAAGGCTTTCTGCGAACTAACAGGTATTAAAACTATTGCATTATAGTAAGTACGTAATGACTACCGGGATGTGCAGTTAATAACTTATTGACAGCATAAAATATCTGAAGAATATCAGAAAGACAGTTTTTTCATATTCCGTGATACAAATTTTAAAAAACTGAAGCAATCTTGTTTTCAGATTTTGATTACAGCAAATATTGGTCAAACTGATATTATGGCTCTCTTTAGCAATATTTTATTAAACTGTTTTTTGTTGTCATTTCATGGCTTTCAAAAAATATTAAAGCGATAATTTTAATATCTTAACTTGAGATATCTGTATAAATGAACTTTTTTATAGGAATAGATATTGGCACTACAGGCTGCAAATCAGTTGTTTTTGATGAAAATGGAGTGCAAATCTCTTTGCAATACAGGGAGTATGACACTATTTCTGA
>CAZJGI010000111.1:0-6508 GCA_964545315.1 uncultured Prolixibacteraceae bacterium | reverse complement strand
CTTTATAGTATTACAGGACATACCTCACATCCCATGTTTTCACTTTTTAAATTATTGTGGGTAAAAAATAATTTGCCTGATGTATGGCAAAGATGCTTCAGGATATTATGTTTTGAAGATTTGCTTCAATATCGTCTTGGAATAAAATATCCGGCAATCAGCTGGTCGCTTGCCGGCAGGACTATGCTTTTTGATGTCAGGGATCATCACTGGAGTCAAGAGATACTTGAGAAGGCAGGAATCAGGGAAGGCCTTCTTTCTGAACCTTTACCTTCCGGCCGGATTGCAGGATACGTTGATGATGGAATAGCCAGACAGCTTAATCTTGGTGGTAAGGTAGCGGTTGTAACAGGCGGCCATGACCAGCCATGTTCCGCCCTTGGCGCCGGTGCTGTAAAGACAGGAGTGGCTGTTTATGCCAGCGGTACTGTTGAGTGCATAACTCCTGCTTTTGAAAAACCGGTATTTTCCGAAAAGCTTCGTAAATATAATTTTTGCACTTATGATCATGCGGCACCGGGATTATATGCAACATTGGCATATAGCCTTACAGGCGGGAACTTACTTAAGTGGTTCCGTGATGAGTTCGGACAAAAAGAAAAGGAGATGGCCAGACTTAATAACACTGATCCTTATCAACTGTTACTCGCGCAGATGCCAAAAGGGCCAACAGGATTGTTAGTGCTTCCCTATTTCACTCCGTCTGGAACTCCCTATTTTGATACATCGGTGAAGGGTACAATCCTTGGCCTCGACCTGTCAACAACAAGGGGTGAATTATTGAAAGCCCTTATTGAAGGTGTGGCCTTTGAAATAAAGCTAAATTTGGAAATGCTGGAACAGGCTGGTTATAAAGTGAACGAACTGATAGTTATCGGAGGTGGGGCAAAATCTGAAATGCTAACCAGATTAAAAGCAGATATCATTAATAAGCCTATGACTATCCCTGATATAACAGAGGCCGGTTGCAGGGGAGCAGCAATATTGGCAAAATCGGCCGGTGAAAACCTTAATATCAATGAGATCATTTCACAATGGGTGAGCCCCGGGCATATTATTTATCCCCGAAAAAATGATTTTTATCAGAGACAGTTTGAAAAATATAAAACTTTGTATGCCAAATTAAAAGAGGATTTTTATAAAGGCAGCTAACAGGTTCAGTGCCTTATCCTTTGCCGTTCACTTCAGTGAACGGATATTTAGAAAAGTTCTTTGTATTAAATAACTGATTATTAATTGTTTAATCAATATATAAATGAGAAAATCATTATTATTTGTGGCTATTACAATCACCTCCGGATTGTCTTTTATATCATACTATGGCGTAGCCCAGGAAGATATGACCAGACATGATTATCTGCAGCAGCTTATCAAATCCCTGCCGGATGACCGTTATAAGAGCCAGGCTGACCATGTGCAGGGAAATTCAGCTCCACATGTGTCTCCGGAGGATTTTACCTGGGGTGATTGGGTCAGGAGGACTGGCGAATTGCCACCCGATTTTGATGAATTGCCTAATTTTCCTTTTATGCCGGATCCTCTGATAATTGACCAGGGCGGTAAGAATATTCCTGTCGTTACTATAAAACAATGGCACGAAAAACGTGAAGAGATAAAAAGACTGGCTCAGCATTGGATAACCGGAACCGTACCTCCTCCTCCGGGAAATATGAAAGTTGAGGTGCTGGAAGAAAAAATGACAGGGCCTCTTTCCGAGAGGACTGTTTTGTTGAGATTTGGGCCTGATCATAAAGCGCAGCTTCATGTAAATCTCCTTATCCCTCCTGGTGAAGGGCCATTCCCCGTGTTTATCTGTCCGTGGAAAAAAGATCGGTACGACTGGGTTCAGGCTGCCGTAAGAAGAGGTTATATTGGCTGTCGATATTCTGCAACTGACCCTAAGTATGGATATCCTGATGATAGTGAGGAATATGAAAAAATATGGTGGCCTGATTATGATTTCAGCACGTTAATGCGATGGGGGTGGGCTGCCTCAAGGGCTGTTGACTACCTTTATACACTCGAAAATGTGAATAAGGATCAAATTGCGCTTACAGGTCTTTCCAGGAACGGAAAACAGGCCCTTATGGGCGCAGCCTTTGATGAAAGGATAAAGGCTGTTATTCCGATCAGCGGAGGTACCGGGTCTGAGGACCCATTCAGGTATACAAATGAAAAATATGATAATGAATCGATAGCAGAGATTACAAGGAACTTCCCATATTGGTTGCATCCCCGGTTGCGGTTTTTTGTGGGCAGGGAAAATAAACTTACTGTTGACCAGAACCTGCTTATGGCACTGGTAGCACCACGGGGCCTGATGCTTACCTCATCAGTATTTGAAGACCAGGGTAATCCGTGGGGGATAGAACAGGCTTATCTGTCGGCTAAAAAAGCTTACGATTTCCTGGGAGCCGGCGACAAAATTGCCATTGACCTGCGATATGGCCTGCACTCTCCCGCTGCAAGGGATATAGAACGATACCTTGATTTTTTTGACTATGTGTTCGGAAGAGGCGGAATTAAACCGGAAAATAAACTTTTTTATAACTATAGTTTTTCAAAATGGCTTGGATTGAGCGGTGAGGATACAGACCCACTTGACTATCCGGAAAAGGGAATGGCTGATCTTTTAAAAGATCAGGAAGGGAAGATTATAAATAATACAGCTGACTGGCAAGAAAAAGCTGACAAAATTAAAAATAATATTAGTTGGGCACTGGGTGATGAGCCTCCCTCCACAGATCCCGGGATACAGCCTGATTATATGCGTGAACTGGTTGTGAGGCCGGTTGTGAAAGAGGGGATCAGCTCTGAAAATATTGGCTTCGGTACTCTCTATTATCCTGAAACTAATGATAAGTTGATTAAAGATATAAAATATCCCTTGGTAATATATCTTCATGAATATGCATACCCCACCGGTTATGGCAGGAGGTTTCAGCCTCTGCTCGACAGTTTCCTGAAGCAGGGATTTGCTGTTTATGCATTTGACCAGATTGGCTTCGGAACCAGGATAGAGGAGGGCAGGCTCTTTTATGAAAGGTTCCCTCACTGGTCTAAAATGGGAAGAATGGTGGCCGATGTAAGGTGGTCGGTCGATGCCCTGTTAAGCATGGAATATATAGACAGCAGTAAAATATATGTAGCCGGTTATTCACTGGGAGGAACGGTTGCTTTGTACAGTGCTGCCCTTGATGATCGCATTGCAGGTGTTGTTTCTGTATGCGGATTTACACCTATGCGGACAAACCTGCAGGGCAAGACTGCAGAAGGAATATATGAGTATTCCCATCTTCACGGATTAATACCGCGTTTGGGCTTTTTCGCAGGATATGAAAACAGGATACCTTATGATTTTGATGAGATACTCGGGTGTATTGCCCCGCGGCCTGTGCTTATTGTGGCCCCCTCATGGGATCAGTATGCTGATAACGGCGACATTAAACAATGTGTTGATGAAGCCGGGAAAGTATATATACTCTATAAGTCTGAAGACAATCCTGATTTAATAATACCAGAAGATTATAACAGTTTATCGCCATATGTGATGGAAATGATGGTCAGCTGGTTGATGGATAATAGGTAAAACTGCCTCATAGTTATTTATAAAAAAATTTTTCTACTTATAATTAGAATATGAACAATTCAAATTCCAGGAGAGGATTTATAAAAAAGGTTGCCGTTGCATTGCCGGGATTATCCGGTGGTTCTCTGTTCTTAGAAAATAAGTTGTCTGCAGTAAGAAAATCACCAAAACTAAAGTTAAGCCTTAATGTTTACTCTTTTAACAGTTTACTTAGGGCAGGAAAGATTGATCTTTTTGATGTGTTGAAATTTTGTGAAGATAATGGTCTGGATGCCATTGATCCTACCGGTTACTATTTCCCCGGTTATCCGGAAACTCCTCCGGATGAATTTATAAATAAGTTTAAAAGGGAAGCATTTTTCTCGGGAATAGATATCAGCGGTACAGGAGTCAGAAATGATTTTGCCAACCCTGATCCTTTGTCCCGCCGGGCTGATATTGTACATATAAAGAGATGGATTGAGGTTGCTGCAAAGCTTGGAAGCCCGAATCTCAGGATTTTTTCGGGAGCAAATAAACATACAGGTTATTCCAGGGACAATGTTTTTGAGTGGATGGCAGCAGACATCAGAGAGTGTTGTAGCTGTGGTGAAAAATATGGTGTAGTTATTGCACTTCAGAACCATAATGATTTTCTGAAATCATCTGCCGATGTTGACAGGATATTCGAGATGGTAAATTCCGGTTGGCTGGGACTTAATCTCGATATTGGAAGTTACAGGGAGGCTGATCCTTACAGAGAAATTGAAAAAAATATCCGTTATGCAGTTACCTGGCAGATCAAAGAAAATGTATGGATAAATGGTAAAGAAGTTCCGGTTGACCTGGTAAAACTTTTAAAGATAATTAAGAACAACGGATACCGGGGATATCTGCCTGTTGAAACGCTGGGTGCAGGTGATCCATTCGAAAAAGTGCCAAGGTTGCTCGAAAATATCAGGAGTGCTTTATTAAATATTTAGTATATGGAGTCAATAAAAATCCCATATTCAGAAATGAAATCAGAATTCTGCAGAATTCTTTTGCATCATGGATTTGACAAGGACAAAGCGGAAATTTGTGCCGGCATTTTTGCTGAAAACAGTCTTGAAGGCATTTATTCGCATGGTGTTTACAGGTTTCCCCGTTTTGTTGAATATATAAAGAAAGGTTATATAAAAGTTGAAAATGAACCCTCTCTTTTACATTCAGCAGGAGCCATGGAACAATGGGACGGGCAACTTGGCCCCGGGCCGTTAAATGCTCTTTTTTGCACGGAACGAGCTATGGAACTTGCTGAAAAATATGGATTGGGCCTTATAGGTATAGGGCAGACAAATCACTGGATGAGAGGAGGTATTTATGGATGGAAGACTGCAAGAAAAGGTTTTGCATTTATTGGATGGACTAATACAGAGGCCAATATGCCGGCGTGGGGTGCTACAGAGACCCGGCTGGGAAATAACCCTTTGGTTTTAGCTGTTCCATATGATAATGAAGCTGTAGTCCTTGACTTTGCTATGTCTCAATATTCTTATGGTAAAATGGAAGCAGCACAACTGGAGGGAAAACCACTGCCTTTCAACGGGGGATTTAATTCTTTGGGAGAACTTACCAAAGATCCGGGGGAAATATTGGAAAGCAGAAGGACTTTACCTATTGGATACTGGAAAGGCTCAGGCTTGTCTCTTATGCTGGATATTCTGGCTACAATATTATCAGCGGGAATGTCAACCTTCGAGTTAAGTAAACAGGACGCTGAATATGGGGTTTCGCAGGTGTTCTTAGTTATAAGCCTTAAAAAATTAGGTAATCATCAAATTATTAATGAAACTATTAATAAGATTATCCTGGATTATAAAAATTCAGCAACTAATACAAATTTTTCTGAAGTACGATACCCTGGTGAAAGGGTGATAAAAGAGAGAGAAAAAAATATGCAGTATGGAATTCCTGTAAACAGAGGTGTTTGGGAGAAAATCCTTACAATGTAATTCTGATTCTCAAATACTTCATTATCTGTAAGTATCAGTATTGTACCATTCACTGAAATTGTCGCTTGTTATTGATAATTTCAAACCGGAAGGGAGAAAAGAATTATAATTCTATATATTTGTTTTTTGGAAATAACTACTTTTATTAAATTGTGCGCTAAATGTTTAAAATTAACAAATTAAAATAAAATGACACAAAGAAGGGATTTTATTAAAAAAAGTCTGGCAGGCACAGCCGGGATCGCCATTGGCGGATTAGGTTTTAGTGCAAGGTCTTACGGCTCCATTATAGGGGCTAATGAACGTATAACAATTGCTGTTATTGGTATTCGCGGACAGGGTAACGGCCATATAGGGAAATGGTGCTCTTTAAAAGATAACAGGAATGTTTTTTTGAAAACGATATGTGATGTTGATGAAGACCTTTTTGCTGAAAGGGCTAAAAATATCCTGGAAGCTATTGGAACAAATCCTGTTACTGAATGGGATATGAGAAAGGTTTTCGAGGATAAGGAGATTGATGCTGTTTCTTTTGGTACACCAAATCACTGGCATGCCCTGGGTACAATATGGGCTTGCCAGGCTGGAAAACATGTATACGTTGAAAAGCCTGCCTGTCACAATGTATTTGAGGGTAGAAAAATGATTGAAGCTGCGCGTAAATATAATGTAAGAGTACAGGTTGGATTTCAAAACCGTTCAATACGGAATGTAACAGAGGCAATGAAATTTCTCCATGAAGGTGGTATAGGTGATGTATACATGGCTAAAGGTCTGTGTTTTAAGCCGCGCGATTCATTTGGCATTGCACCTGACAGTATGCCTCCTGCATCGTTACATTATGATATGTGGTTAGGCCCTGCCCCTTATCGCCCTTATAACGAAAAGAGGGGTCATTATAACTGGCACTGGCATTGGGATACCGGTAACGGAGATACCGGTAACC
>CAZJGI010000110.1:0-10081 GCA_964545315.1 uncultured Prolixibacteraceae bacterium | reverse complement strand
GGAGAACAGATGGCTAATAAATTACATCTGCTGAGGGATTATTGATTAGAATGAGTGAATGTGTGAATGTGTGAATGAGAGAATGTGTGAATGTGTGAATGAGAGAATGAAGGAAGGTTTCATCGTTTGATTGTTTCTGGCGACTGTAAACTGGGACTGAAAACTGCGACTGTTTATTTACTGGAATGGGTGAATGAAAGAACGCCACCTCCATGTCATTCTGAATGGAGCGGAGCGGAATGAAGAATCTCCGGAACATGGGCAGTGCCATGCATGTCATTCTGAATGAGCGGAGCGGAATAAAGAATCTCCTGAACCGGGCCACTGCCATGCATGTCATTCTGAATGGAGCGGAGCGGAATGAAGAATCTCCGGAACCGGGGCAGTGCCATGCATGTCATTCTGAATGGAGCGGAGTGGAATGAAGAATCTCCGGAACCTGGGCAGTGCATATAAGAGGGAGATCCTTAACTGCGTTCAGGACGACAATAATGTTCAGGATGACAAATTGGGCTGCGAAGCGAAAGGATTAAGAATCTAAATAAATCATTAATTATAAAATATTTAACTAAACTATTATCAAATGAAACCAAATATTTTAATCGCAGTATTAATATTAACGGGAATCATTAATATTAACCTCACCGCCCAAAATTCTCTCCCACTGGTTTTAACAGATGAATCAACTGACATAATAGCCAGGACACTGGAAATAGAGGCTGCCAGGGCACATAAGATATTGCAGGTTCCCGGCACAATGGAGGAATGGCTTAGTTACAGAAAAGAGCTAAAAACTCTGTTACTAAAAAAAACGGGAGCTGACCGTTTCCCTGATCTTCCCCTGGATTATCATGAGACTAACGAGCATAAACTACCAGGATTAACAGTTAAGAATATTTATTTTCAGACAAGACCGGGCATTTATGCAACTGCTAATCTGTATATTCCTGAAGGCTCAGGCCCATTTCCCGGTGTAGTTACAATGATGGGACACTCAAGTAATGGAAAATTATATGATGTTTATCAGGCAATTGGCCATTCTCTGGCACTAAATGGATATGTTTCACTCCATATCGATCCCTGGGGAGCGGGCGAAAGAACAACCATTCACGGTAAATTTGAATATCACGGTGCTAACCTGGGTGCTTCTCTGATGAATATAGGAGAAACACTCATGGGAATGCAAATAACTGATAACATGAGAGCTGTAGACCTGCTTTGCTCATTACCTTATGTAGACAGTGACAAGATAGGCGCCACAGGTGCCAGTGGCGGAGGAAATCAAACTATGTGGCTGGCAGCAATGGATGAAAGAGTTAAAGCTGCTGTACCTGTAGTGAGTGTAGGCACATTCCAGTCTTATGTCATGAACAGCAATTGTATTTGTGAGACTCTTCCCGACGGATTAACATTCACTGAAGAAGCAGCTGTTTTGGGACTGGTTGCCCCCAGAGCGTTGAAATTATGTAATGGCATGAAGGATTCAAACAGAGCTTTCTTTCCTTCGGAAATGCTTAGAAGCTACGACAATGCAAGGCCTGTTTTCAAATTATACAATGCAGATGAAAATTTTACTTACCAAATATTTAATAAACCTCATGGTTACTGGCCGGAAATCAGGGAGGCAATGCTGGGATGGTTTGACCTGCATCTTAAAGGTACCGGAACAGGTGCTCCAAAAAAGGAAAAACCTTTTACCATATTGTCTGAAGAGCAACTAATGACATTTCCGGATGGCAAAAGGAGTGAACTTGTGACAACGACAGCTGAATTTTGTAAAACACAGGGTGAAATATTAGCACAATCGATACTGGATGATAAAACGGTAAATAGCTCAAAAAAGGTTGATGCACTGAATGATTTACTGAAAATTGATAACAACATAACAGACTATACATATTGCGAAATACCTGCATCAAATGACTGGCAGAGATTTGTAATAGAGTCTTCTGACGGACAAATAATACCTGTGTTGATAAAACCGGCAACCAGCGGGCCAGGAGAGTACGTTATTTTATTTGACCCTGCAGGAAAAAACAGCATCGATGCAGATCTTTTAGAAAAGAATTTAAAAAGTAATAAAAATATTTGTCTCGTTGACCTCTGGGGTACCGGAGAAGTCAGTTCATCAGAAGCTAACCGTATTTCAGGAAGCTTATCAAAATTCCATACCCTGAGCCGCTCGGCAATGTGGCTAGGTTATAGAATACAGGGAATATGGACCGAACAGATCAATACTGTTGCCGACTGGCTGAAGAAAACTAAAAACGCTGATAAAATTACTGTGGAGACATTTAAGGACGGCTCACCTGCTGCATTATTTGCAGCCGTAACAGGAAAAAATATTAGTTCATTAATTCTTCATAATGCCCCATTAAGTTATATCTTTGATAATCCGTCTAATATCAATTACTTTTCAATGGGAATACATATTCCCGGAATTCTTACATGGGGTGACATATCTCTTGCTGCTGCACTTAGCGGAGCAGAAATAAATTTCATAAATCCCGTTACTATTTCGGGGAGAGAACTGAAAGGAGAAGAACTGAATAATTACAAGAGTGAATTTATATTAATGAATAACCGGATAGGAAAAAAATCAAGAATAAACCTGACAAATGAATAAAAAAATAGTATTTACATGCAATCAAATGTTAATCCCCAGTTAAAGCTGGCTTCTGATTTTTTAAATTATACAAGTCAAAATATATTTCTTACCGGCAAAGCAGGTACCGGAAAAACAACCTTTTTAAAAACCCTCAAAAAAATCTCACCCAAACGGATGATTGTGGTAGCTCCGACAGGAGTGGCAGCAATTAATGCCGGCGGGGTTACGATTCACTCATTTTTCCAGCTTCCTTTCGGCCCCTGGATACCTCAGGGTAAACTAATGACAAATAATAGGGGCACTAACAATCAAAATTCACGCCATACCAACATTAACAGGTTAAACAAAAACAAAATAAATCTTATTAAAAGCCTGGATCTTATAGTTATTGATGAGATAAGTATGGTCAGGGCTGATATGCTGGATGCAATTGACGATACCCTGCGCCGGTACAAAAACAGGAACCTTCCTTTTGGTGGTATCCAATTGCTCATGATTGGTGACCTTCAACAACTTGCACCGGTCGTTAAAGATGAAGATTATAAAATTTTAAAAGATTATTATGACTCTTTCTTCTTCTTTGGAAGCCATGCCCTTAAAAACTCCAAATTCATAAGTATAGAATTAAAACATATATATCGCCAAAGTGATGATATATTCATCAGCATTCTTAATAAAATACGCAGTAATAATCTGAATAAAAATGACTTAATCCTTCTCAACAGCAGGTACATTCCCAACTTTTCCCCAAAAGATGAGGAAGGATATATAACACTTACCACTCATAATTACCAGGCAAAAAAAATAAATAATCATCATCTTGAAAAAATAAAAACCAAACTCTGCAGATTTAAATGTGATACAGAAGGTGATTTTCCTGTTTCCGCCTACCCTGCCGATGAAACGCTGGAGATTAAAACCGGTTCACAGGTAATGTTCCTTAAAAATGACAGTTCTCCTGAAAAAAGATATTACAACGGTAAAATAGGTAAAGTGACTAAAATTCTGGAAAAAAAGATTGAAGTGGATTGTCCGGGCGATGATCTGCCAATTTCTGTAGAACGTGAGATATGGCAAAATACGAGATACAGGCTCAACAAAGCCACTATGGAGATTGATGAGGAGATAACGGGCACTTTCACTCAGTTCCCGTTGAAGCTGGCCTGGGCTATTACTATACATAAAAGTCAGGGATTAACGTTTGACAAAGCAATAATTGATGCCGGTCAATCCTTCGCCCATGGTCAGGTTTACGTCGCCTTAAGCCGTTGTAAAAATCTCGAAGGGCTTGTCTTGACAACTCCTGTCATTCCCCAAAATATTATTACTAACCTCTCTTTAGAAGACTTTGCTGACAAAGCAGAACAAAATCAACCGGGAAAGGATGAACTGAATAAATACAGGAAACAATATGAAATTGATTTATTATGTGAACTGTTTAGTTTTAATGATATAACAACAACCCTATCATATCTCTTAAAAATATTAAACGACAATTCAAGCTCTTTTTTGGGCAACATTAAAGATGAGATCGCAAAAATGATTAATCCGATAAAAAATGAGATTACCAGTACAGGCCTTAAATTTATTAATGAAATATTACGCTCATCAGATAATTTTTTTGTTGAAAATAATGAACATTTACAGGAAAGATTAAAAAAAGCAGGAATTTACTTTAGTTCACAAATCAACATTCATTTAACAGCACCTTTAAAAAATAGCAGCTTTGAATCTGATAATCGGCTGATACACAAAAAAATAACACTCTTACTGGATCAATTAAAAAAAGATATCAGCAAAAAACAAGCTTGCCTTGCCTCCTTAAAAGATGGATTCACAATTCAAAAGCTTCTGGAAGCAAGGGCTGTCTCATCAATCGACAAACAAAATTACAAGACTGAAAACAAGGCATTTTTACCAAAAGTGAAAAATCAGGATTTTTATAAGAACATCCTTGTTTGGAGAGAAAACAAATCTTTGGAAACAGGCCTTCCGGAATCAAAGATAATCCGATATCAAACTATGATTGAAATATCAGAAAAACTTCCATCAACCTCAGCTGAACTAAAATCAATAAAGGGAATGGGAGGTAAAAAAATGGAAAATATCGGACAGGATATTCTGGGAATGATCCTTGATTACCGTTTGCAAAAGGGAATGCCTATTCCTTTGAATGCAAGAGAGGAAATTGCCATGGCCGGAATGGGCACAAAAGAGATAAGCCTGGCAATGCTAAGACAGGGCCATAATACTTATGAAATAGCAAGAAAACGTAATCTTTCCGTTTCAACTATTGAGAATCACCTGGAATATTTTGTAAGTAAAGGAAGTTTAAATGTTTTTGAACTTATGGAACGACATAAATATGACACTGTTGCAAAATATCTCACTAAAATTACTAAAAGCGCAACTATCAATGAAATAAAAAACAAACTGGGAGACGAATACTCCTATGGTGAAATTAGGCTGGTAATGGCAGATATGTACAGACGGTTTTAATATCCGGTTTCTTTCCCTTTATTCACAGCAGGCACTCCTTTCTCCATCCAAACAGGCATAGGTTGATCCTTCAGGTAATGGTTAAAAAACTGAAACATTCTCCTGCTAAGATCGACACGGTTTGCCCAACTACTTTGTTTAAGATTATGAGGTTCTCCGTTATAGTTTAATAACCATACCGGTTTGTCAAGACGGCGAAGAGCAACAAATAATTCAATTCCCTGATACCAGGGCACTGCTCCGTCATTGTCATTATGCATCATTAATAACGGAGTATTTATATTAGGGGCATAAAACAATGGCGAATTTTCCAGATAGTGTATAGGTTTTTCCCACAGGGACCCTCCTATCCTGCTCTGCTGATGCTCATACTGAAACATTCTGCTCATCCCGGTTTCCCATCTTATGCCACCATAAGCACTCGTCATATTGCTTACAGGGGCTCCTGCCATTGCAGCAGAAAATATGGGAGTTCGTGTTATAATATATGCAGTTTGGTAACCTCCCCAGCTCTGGCCCTGCAGGCCCATATTGTTTTTATCAATAAATGAATATGTATTTAATAAATATTGAGTACCACTGATAACTGCCTCGTATGCACTATGTCCTGGATATCCTGTTTTATAAACAATATCAGGTACAAATACTAAATAACCATTGCTTGTATAGAAAGTTTTATTAATAACTGAACGACTGGGTGCAGGGTGCTGATGCCTGAATAAATATTCTGAATTCTTTTCATAATAGTAGACCAACAGAGGATACTTGCTTGTAGTATCAATATTTTCAGGCAGATACAACAAACCTTTAAGCTTTTCCCCTGATATGGATATCCATTCAACCATTTTAACAATCGGCCATATAAAATCACACTGAACGGGATTAGCATCTGATATTTTTTCCGAATTTATAAAGTTAATATCACTTAAATGAAGGTCGGGGAATTGGCTAACACTTTCTTTTGTATATATAATCTTAGTAGAATTTTTAGCCTTCTTTAAATTGCCGAAATAATAATTATCCATTATCATTTTCGTCGGATCAGCTACAACATCAAACCTGGTATTATAAAATCCTGCCTGCATTGAATTCTCATCGAAGGCACTTAATATTAAGGGTTGAGTTGATGGAATAAATTCCAGTTCAGGATCAAGTTTCACATATCTTAACCTTAAATTATTCCTCCGTCCGTATGCCTGGGTTATACAAACCGGTACGCGGTCTCCTGATGGATCTGTTTTCCAGATGTCATATCTGTCGTAAATATAAATAAACCGGTCACCCTCGCTCCACCCTGCAATGCCGTAAGGTTGAGGATCCATGGGCCTGTCATTCTCTTCGTCATAAAAATTTACAGGTATCATCTTTGTCAACGGCACTGGTTTGGCATTTTCCAAATCAGTAGAAAGAGCATAATAACTGCTGTCGCTGTTTTCATACCAGACAACATATTTACCCTGAGGAGATATTACAACATTTGACTTTTCTTTTAGTATCTCTTTTTTGATCCCTGAAACCATATCAACTATATAATAGTCACGATTGGTGTTGCCTGTCCAGCTTGATTCTCTCAAATAAGGTTGTTCGTAATAACCCAGACCAATATCACCATCTCCCTTATTAATAGTATTAATATTTTTTACATCAAGATCCGCCAGTTGAATAAACCGGTCAAGATCGGTATGATATACAGCCATATACGTCCTTTTCCTTTCTTTTTCAAGCTCTGCCAGCTGTTGTGGCTGAAGTTTTGAATCCTGCCAGTTCCATATATCCACTCTGAGTTTTTCGTCATCAGGAATTGTATCTTTTCTATCAGGTTCAGGGTCTTTGGCGGTTCCAAAATACAGTTTTGATGAATTCTCTGAAAAAATTAATTCACTGTTGATACAGGGAGACCATCCTACAGGTATCCCGGAGGTATAACCATCAACAACTTTCCGCGGCAGCGTTCCAAGAGTTCCGTAATATAAACTATACACCCTGGCATCAGCAGTATCACCGGAAAATAAGAAGGCATACTTTTCCCCTTTTTTTGCTGAGACCACCTTCTTTATCCAGCCCTTGTCTGAGTAAAGAATATCCTGCCTGTTGTAATTTGTATCAAAAACATAAAGTGATGAGCTTGTCATTAAAGAATCTTTTACAAGCTTCGCATAATAGATATAAGAGCCGTCAGGGGAACAATAAACTTCAGAAACATCATTAATAAAAAGAGTATCATGAGTGGTAACATCAAATAAAATCAAATCCCCGGTTTCCTGCATTTCTTTTTTACCGGATTTCAAATTTTGTAAAGAATCTTCTTTCTGCTTTCCGCTTTTGATTATAAAGGCAATCCATCTCGCATTTTCTTCCGGTACTTTAACAGATTTCAATCCGGCAAACTTAAGAACCTCATTACTTCTTAGAATCAAAATTCCCAAACTGTCAAGAGGCATATCTTCCTTCTTTACTTTGGCTAATTTAGCTTTTCTTATTGAATCTTCATGCTGACGTATACTGAATAACAAAAAATCACTTTCTGACCCTATTACCGGATTATAACCCCTGGGTATTGTATCATATCCTCCTCTTTCTTTCCATACAATAAGCCTGCCATCTCCCCGCTGCGGATTTTGCTCAAAAGCAATAATAGTTCCGTCATTTGAAATTACCTGATTATTCAGAATGTTCCAATATTGGAAGTCATCTATCGTTAAAGGCCGCTTTTTCTGTCCTTGTGAAACAAAACTGAGGAAAATAAAACTTAAAAAAAACAATAAATATATATTCTTTTGCATCTCTGTAATAATTTTTCAGTTGCACTCTCAAATATAAAATAATTAACGTGTGATCAATTTTTCAGGGATTAGTTATTTATCAATTTTTAAGCTGTCAATTACATAATTAAACTCCTCCGGGATTGTTGAGTTAAACTCCATATTTTCCTTACTCCGCGGGTGGGTAAACCGGATAGAAGATGCATGAAATAACATTCTTCTGATTCCGGTTCTCTCTGTAACAATTTTGTTAAGTGTAAAATCCCCATGTTGGTTATCTCCAACTATGTCATACCTGTTTACTGCAAAATGCTGACGAATCTGATGCCATCTTCCTGTTTCCGGAAATATTTCGACCAGACTTAATACAATATTGGCCTGATCCTTATATGAAATATCTGTAAAAACAGATTTCAAAGTAGTATAATTGGTAACAGCCTCTTTTCTGGAATTAGCTTTTTTCCTCACCAGCACTTTACTGTTAAAAACTCCCTCCCCCGGGTTTCCTTTAACAACTGCGACATACTTTTTGTTTACCTCTCTCCGCTCAAATTGAGCAGAAAGTATTGCGGCTACTTCTGAAGAAAATGTCATCACAATTAATCCGGAAGTTTTAGCATCAAGCCGATGAACACTATATATCCTTCGTCCTGTTATATTCCCTGCTATTTTCGTAAGATAGGGTGCATCATGTACCATGAAATCATTTTTATGAACAGGCAGACCGGCAGGCTTTTCCATTACAATGATTTCGCTGTCCTGATATAAAACAGGTATATCAGTGAACAAATTATCTGCTAAATTTGTATCCATAAAAGATGAAAAGAATTATATATATATTATTACTATTAATACCATTATCTATGAACGGACAAGATAAGGACAAAAAAAATATTCATGAAAAACAACATGAAGAAAAAAAAGAGTATCGAAAATTAACCGATTTTGAAAAATATGTAATTATATACAAAGGAACCGAAAGGCCATTTACCGGTAAATTCAATGATCATAAAGAAAGTGGCACATATGTCTGTAAGCAATGCGGTGCTGAGTTGTACAAGTCAAAAGATAAATTCGATTCACATTGCGGATGGCCAAGTTTCGATGATGAGATAAAAGGAGCAGTAACCAGAACACCTGATCCGGACGGACGGCGTACCGAGATTACCTGTACAAACTGCGGCGGGCACCTTGGCCATATATTTTTTGGTGAAGGGTACACACTAAAAAACACAAGGCACTGTGTCAATTCTGTATCCCTTGAATTTATTCCGGAAAAAAAATAATAAAATCATTTATTTAAAACCTGCCGGTCTGCCCATAATATATATTGTTCCCAGTCATAGTCAGTAACATCATGCACCCCGGAACGTATGTGGTAAGCGACAGTGTTTTGAACAGGTTGGTTAACAGCCGGCATCTCTTCAGATTGAATACCCTTTTTACCGAACAAATTATAAACAGGTGTGGCATATAAAGCTGACAGAAATTCACCTTTAGGATCGGCCCATTTATCATCTTCAGCGCTGGCTATATACACAGGCCTGGGCGCTATAAGGGTAATAAGTTCATGCTGATCGACCGGCAATGCCTCTTCATTATTGTTATAATTTCTAAAATTACGACAAAACCAATGTGGAAAAGAATGGTTTATACGGGCAACTGTTTCTCCGAATTTCCTTTTCGACAAAGCAGCGCCTCCACAACCGGAATTATTTGATATCACCCCGGCAAACCTTTCATCTGTGGCACCCGCCCATAATGAAGTCTTTCCCAGTCGTGAATGTCCAAATACAATAACTTTTGATGCGTCAATATCTTCATCATTTTGAAAATAATCCATCGCCCTGCTCAATCCCCATGCCCATGCAGCTATTGATCCCCATTCATCAAATTCAGGCCTGTCCTGGCCATTTTCATAAAAAAAAGGATGAACACCATCTGAAAAATCATCTCTATCAGGATCTATTTCTCCATAATAAATAGTTGCAAGCCCATATCCCGCATCAATTATTTTTTCTATTGCCCATCTATTGTTTCTTACACCTCGCGATTGCTCTGTAAGTTGATTATTAATAATTCCAAATGAGGGGTTATTGCCAACCCATGCATCTGAAATAATTACATTGACATCATTGATTACCGTATGGTTACCATAAAAATTATACCCTAAAAAAACCGGCGATGGTTTAGAACTCCTGGGCAAATACAT
>CAZJGI010000109.1:0-10090 GCA_964545315.1 uncultured Prolixibacteraceae bacterium | reverse complement strand
TACAAAGTGGTAAGCATGTTTACTGTCAAAAACCTATGTGTCATGACGTAGCTGAGGTACGATTACTTACAAAGGCATCAGTCGAAAAGGGTGTAATTACCCAGTTAGGGACACAGCATGCTTCTTCTGAAAATGACAGAAGGGCAGTAAAGCTTCTCAAAAAGGGGGCTGTCGGTAAAGTTAAGCATGTCTGTCTTTGCTCCAACCGTCCCGGCGCAATTGAAAATTACAGGCAGCAAGGCCCCAGGCCGGAACAGGGACAGCAACCACCCGCTGAGTTAGACTGGGATCTTTGGATAGGCACAGCTCCAACAAGGCCCTATTTTCCGAAAATTTATCATCCTGTCCTGTGGAGGGGGTGGCTGGATTTCGGAACAGGATGGTCGGGGGATATCGGTTGTCATCTGTTTGATGCTGTATGGAAAGGGCTTAGCCTGTCAGCGCCAAAGTCGGTCATTGCCGAAGTACAAAAATCGTGGTTAGAGTCACCGGAAAGAAGAGCCGATAACTGGCCCCAAAGTAATCATATTACCTATACCTTCCCGGGAAATGAACTAACTGATGCAGATGAACTGACGGTAGAATGGTTCGACGGAGAATTTTACCCGCCTCAGGAAATTCAAAAATTATTTAATGGCGAAAAGTATCCCCCTGAATCAGCAATGATCGTTGGCACTGAAGGAGCATTGCTGGTAGTACACGGAGGAGGACTTGTACTTCTGCCTCAAAGTAAATTCAAAAATTACAGGATTCCCAATTTCAAAGATCGAAACCATTATCATCATTTCGTTGATGCATGTCTTGGCGGCAAAAATACCGAATCCCATTTCTCGCAAACAGGTCCTATGACTGAAGCAATACTTCTGGGCACAGTCGCTGTCCGGTATCCGGGACAATTGCTGAAATGGGATACTGCAAACCTTAAAATACCAAATTATCCCCAGGCTGAACAGCTTCTCAGAAGAAGCTACAGAGAGGGATGGAATATTGCGGGTTTTTAATGTATATTTTATTCCAATCCGTTCACCGAAGCGAACGGATTGGAATAATGCCTTGTATAACCTTTCAATCATAATCCTTTCATATATTACCAAAAAATGGTATGGCTTTTGCTTAATTTATAGTGAAGAGAAAGTTCTTCAACAATTTAAAGCCTTAAGTCATGAAAAAGTTAATTATCACACTGATCATCGCGCTGCTGACAGTAGCAGGGATCACAGCAAGAGCAGAAGTATATCCTGAAGAGTACCTGGGCCTGCCGGGTGATAATCTCAATCTTTACGCTGTAATGAAACTCTTCCAGGAATCAGAAACACTGGAGGAATTTGAAAAAAGCCTCAATGATGAAAATTCAAGAATAAACAATCTCGATCTGAACGGCGATAATTATGTCGATTATATAATGGTTCTTGACTATGTCGATGGGAATACCCATAATATAGTTTTACGAGTTGCGATTAACGCCAATGAGAGTCAGGATGTAGCTGTCTTTAATGTTCAAAGGTACAACGACGGATCGGTACAGATACAGCTGGTGGGTGATGAAGCTCTCTATGGCAGAAATTATATTATAGAACCGATATATGCTGATAATCAAACCGGAACTCCAAATCCCGGTTATATTGGAAGAGCACGGACCAGGTCGAATGTTGTTGTCGTCCACACAACTGCCTACGAAGTTGCCAGATGGCCATTGGTACGGTTTATTTTCCTTCCCGGATACATTACATGGCGTTCATCATGGTACTGGGGTTATCGTCCATACTACTGGAACCCATGGCGTCCTTATTACTGGCATACCTATTACGGGTATCATTACCACTGGCATAACCATTATTACAGACACTACCACCATAGCCACCATCACAGGTATAACAGGTATAACGATTTTTACTACAGTAACATACGCGTCTACAGCCCAAGAATTACAGTTAATATTAACAAAGGGCATTACAGGTCTACCTATTCACGTCCTGACCTTAGAAGCAGGGGATCTGAAATGTATGCGATGAACCAAAGGAGCCGAAACAATGATCATGGAAGACCTGCAGTCAACAGCAATGTAAGAAGGTCTGGCAATCAATCTGTAAGAACCGAAATTAATAATAATACAAACTCACAAAATCAGAGAAGGTCAAATTCAACGATTGCAGGGAAGTCAACTTCAAAAAATCCGGTAAACAACAGCAGTATTAATTCAAGGAGATCCTCTACATCTGTAAACAACAGAACAATCCAGTCGTCTTCCGGCAACAATGGTACCCGGGTTATACGCAAATCAGAAACAAATGCATCTAAAAGTGGCGTGAACACTCTGGCAACATCTGCCAACACGAGAAGAACAGTAACAGATGTTAATAAGAAATCTTCAGCTGATTATTCGGTCAACTCAAATAAAAGTACTACCCGGAGGCCTTCCGGATCAGTTACTGGCAGAACAGTTACAAAACCATCTTCAGTAAAAGGAACTGTCAATTCAGGTTCTTCACGGTCCACAACATACAGAAGGCCATCTGTAAATAATTCCTCATCCCGTTCATATGGTACTTCAAGCAGAAGCAGTGTCACTAACCGTACTGCTACAAAGAGTTCATCCGGGAGTTCTGCAATAAGCCGTCCTTCAACCAGGAATTCATCAAGAAGTTCTGCGATAAGCCGTCCTTCAACCTCCGGCTCGTCAAGGAGCTCCGCAATAAGCCGCCCTTCATCAAGGGTTTCTTCAAAAAGTTCTGCACCGTCAGGGTCATCAAGAGTTTCTTCTGCCCCTTCAAGAAGCAGCAGAGGCAGCTCTTCAGGCGTTAGCGGCCGGTCAAGCCAAAAAAGCAGCCCAGGTGGGAGATCACGCAGATAATAAAAACTCCTGCTTTGCAATTAGCAAACATTTTCATGTTGCAATCTATATAAGAATGTTATAATTTAGATGTATATTTACAAGTTGTTTTAGAAATTGTTTTGATTTGTCCTGCAATAGTTTAATATTAATATTTAGGCCATGACAAGATTAATTACTTTTCTATTTATTCTTAGCTTAACAGAGGCCTTTGCACAGCAACCTCTGGAAGTCAAAGTAGAACAGCGCCCCTCTTCGCAGGGAGTACAAGCTGCATTTGAAGTTGCAGTACCACAGGCCACAGCTGATGACGCTGTAAAATTATGGGAGAAAACATTAACAGGTGGTGGGATTCTAAAAAAATCCCCCAAAATGGAAAATGTTAAAGACGAATGGATAATAAGAGATATTATAATCGGAGATATCTCTCCTGAACCATTGAATTCTTTCACCCAGGTCTCCTCTTTCCCGGGCCATATTTACGTACGAATATTTTTACAGAAAGAAAATGAATTTTTAGGTGCAGAGGGGTCATCCCCCCAGGTTACCGATGCTGCAAGCCGATTCATAAGGAATTATGCTGTAGAACTGTATAAACAGGCTGTTGAGAAGGAACTTAAAGAAGAAGAGAAAAAGTTAACCAGCCTTGAAAATGATTATGATAAGATGACAAGGCAAAACAAATCATTTAATAAAAAAATTGATAAAGCGGAAAAAGAGGAAAGCTCACTGCGTAGTGATCTGAAGGATGAAAAAAAGTTACTTAAGGATACAAGAAAATCGGATAGTCCCGGGGATTTGAATGAAGAAGAGTTAGAAAAAAGCATTAAAGATGTTAATAAGGATATAAAGAAAGCAGAAAAGGCACAGTCCAAATTTGAAAAAAAGATAGATAAAAACGAGGAAGAACAGGAGGAATTGGAGGAAGAAATTGAAATACAAAGAGTAAAGGTTAATGAGGTAAAGGAGAAATTAAAAAATATCAGATAATCGTAATAATAATCACAAATAAATTAAGTAGTATGAGAGACAACGGCTTCAACAGAAGGATTTTCCTTAAAACTTCAGTATTGGGTGCCACCGGCGCACTTATCGCCAATCAGGCAGTCGGTCATGAATCAGCTAATTATATAAGCCAGGCGGACAATAAGAAAAAATTTGTAACCAGGAAACTTGGCAAAACAGGATTGGAATTGCCTGTTATTAGTTTTGGTGTAATGCGTGCCGATAATCCAAATCTTATAAAAGCAGCCATGAGTGCAGGGATTAAGCACTTTGATACTGCTCACGGGTATCAAAACGGTAATAATGAAAAGATGCTGGGTGAAATATTACAGAATTATCCCAGAAACTCCTTTACCATTGCCACTAAAGTGAAACCTGCTGAGAAAGAAAAGTTTTTAGCAGACCTTGATATCAGCCTGGAACGATTAAAAATGGATTATGTCGAAATTCTCTACATACATGCACTTTCTTCGCGTGACCAGGTTCTGAATGAATCGTACATTGATGCTCTGCAAACAGCAAAAAAACTCGGCAAAACAAAATTTATAGGCCTGTCTACTCATAGCAATGAGCCTGAGGTTATTGAGGCAGCAATCGAAAGCAAAGCTTATGACGTGATACTTACCGCCTATAACTTTAAACAAGACCATAAGGACCTTTTGACCAAACGGATCAAAGAAGCCTCAAAAGCCGGAATTGGAATTGTGGGAATGAAATCCATGGCAGGAGGTAAACTGGGCAAAGATTCAGAGAAAATGCACTTCCAGGCTGCACTTAAATGGGCACTGAAAAATCCTCACGTCCATACCCTTATTCCTGGAATTACCAATTTTAATGAATTGGATGAAAATATGGCAATTATGAATGATTTATCCCTTACAAAAGAGGAAAATGAATTTTTATCTTATGCCTCAAATATGCAGGGCATTTATTGTAATGGTTGCCAGGAGTGTACAAGAGCATGTAAAAAAGGACTGCCGATACCTGACATGATGAGGGCTTATATGTACGCATACGGATATGGGGAAACTATAAAAGCCAAACAGGAATTAGTAAGCCTGGGCATTAATAATAATCCATGCACCGACTGCGATGAGTGTACTGTTAAGTGCATTAAAGGTTTTAATGTTCCTGAAAAATTAGCTGATATTACAAGGATTAATCAGGTGCCGGATGAATTTCTTGTTTGATAATTAAAAATATTTGATAACAGGTAGTTCAAATAATGAATAAAACAGCCGGATAATTCAAGGAGCTATCTCTTGCCCTTCACTAAGGTGAAGGTAAAGAAGCATTACAAAATGACAAGAGGGGAAGGGATGCTTGCCTTAAACTACCCGGCGACAAAGGATAATGCTTCGATGATGCAGTCTTAGTCGTTAAAAGCCCTACCCTTTTCTGTTTGATTAGCGAACGGGCCTTTTAAAAGGATTAATTAAATATCAGATGTTTAACTAAAATATATTTATATAAAAAATGAAAATAAGAATACAAATTTACAAATTGGTATTACCTGTCTTACTCTTCTTTATATCCATGAATGCATCAGCTATGTTTCCTGAATTAACAGGATGGAAGCTTAACCGGGGAGAAAAAGTTTATGTCCCTGAAAATCTTTGGGACATAATTAACGGTGCTGCAGATGCCTATCTTAGTTATGATTTCCAAAAATTATATACTGCCGAATACATAAATGAAGAGAAGGGGCAGATCAGGGTTTACATTTTTGAGCACAGTAAACCTGTGAATGCCTTTGGCATCTATTCAATGGAAAGAAGCAGCGACTATGAATTGACAAAAACAGGTGCACAAGGATTTAAGAGCGGGGAGTCTCATTATTTTATTACCGGCCCCTATTATGTGCAGATTACAGGCAACAGTGTTGAAACACAGAAAGATGTTGATCAATTGGCCAACCTCATCAATTTGCAATTGAATCAAAAAAATCAATTACCGTCCGAGCTTGACCTTTTCCCGGAAAAAGGCAAAATCCCGGTTTCAGATAAATATATTGCAAATAACTTCATGGGATATAGCTTCCTTCACTCAGCCTTTGTCGCATCTTATGCTGTCGGTGAAGAGAAATTCCAGATATTTATTATCAACCCGGAAGAGGAAAAAGAAACAGATAAAATACTAACCAGTTACCTGGACTTCGTTAAATTTCCAAAAGAAAGCAGGGGGAAGGCACAATATTCAGTTGAAGACCCATACAATGGAGAGGTATTGATATGCAAATCGGGAAAGTACCTCCTTGGAATATTTGGATCAACCGGCGAGGTGCGGGAGGAGTATATGAAATTAGTAAAAACCGGGCTTTAAAAAATATATAATAATTTCTTATCTGGTATTATTCCGGGCAAGTACAGAATTAAACCTTTAATATTTCTCCCTCAGAGCGGGCTATAGTTACTGCTCCACATGTGTCGCTCCATACGTTTACCGTTGTCCTCATCATATCCAGGATCAGATCAACAGCAATTATAAGCCCAACTCCTTCAAGGGGCAGGTTAACTGCTGTTAGGACTATAGTCATCATAACAAGTCCGGCCATAGGTATGCCGGCAGCACCTATGGATGCAAGCAAAGCTGTAAAAACCACAACTGCTTGTTGTGCCACAGAAAGTTCAATACCATATGCCTGGGCTATAAACAGCACAGCCACACATTCATAGAGGGCCGTTCCGTCCATATTTATCGTTGCGCCCAGCGGAAGCGTAAAACTGGTGATCTTGTTGGAGACACCGCTTTTATGCTCTACAGCCTCCATGGTTAACGGCAAAGCTGCATTTGATGATGCTGTAGAGAACGCTGTTATTAATGGTGTTGACATATTCCTGAGATGCCTTAAAGGATTGGCTCTTGCAATAAATCTCAAAATCATTGGCAGGGTAAAAAATGCATGTACCAAAAGGCTAAAGGCTACCGTTAGCATGTAAATAGCCATGCTACCGGCTATATTAACAAGCTTTTCAGAATTTTCAAAAACAGCTTCTGATACTATCCCTAAAATACCTAATGGAGTAAAACGGATAATAAAGGTGGTGACCTTCATCATCACTTCAAAAAGACTTTCGAAAAATTCTGTTAATGTTGTTCGATATTTATCTCCGGACTGAGAGATAAAAAATCCAAATAAAATTGCAAAAAAGATTATAGGCAGAATATCACCACGAGCCATAGAATCAAAAATATTTTCAGGTATCATTCTGACAAGCAGGTCATTTATTTTCGCCGAACCTTCAGGCAATTCAAGTGTCCCCTTTCTAATTTCCATATCCATTCCTATTCCCGGCCTGAATAAATTTACAAGTATCAAACCCGTAAGTATGGCAAGTAAACTGGTTGACAAATAGTAAGTGAGAGTTTTCAGGCCTATTCTGCCAAGATTTTTACCACTCCCAATATTGGTAACGCCACTCACAATTGAAGTAAAAACAAGAGGCACAATTACCATCTTGAGGCTTCGAATAAATAAATCACCCAACCATGAAACATATTTAACTGCATCCGGCAAATAAATTCCCAGTAAAACAGCAATAGCTAAGGCAATCAGAACCTGCCAGTGTAATTTGATCCGTAAAATTCTCATCTTTATTGACAATAAAAAAATTATTTTTAAAGTGTTATATCACTGATAATTAATTTCAATTCCAAGCAGTACATAAGGCACCTGTAGAAAAACAACTACAAATCATTCCTCCTTATCATAATAAAAAAATAGTTCCCTGATGCAATTATGCCTGATGCCAGACATTCTCTTTTGCGAACTTCAAAGGACAAGCCACCTCTTTCCTGTACATACGTTGCGATTTTTTTCGTTGCACCCGTTGCGTTTTTTTTCGTTGCGCCCGTTGCGTGAACTTCTTCACGTTGCGCCCGTTGCGTGAACCTCCTCCAATCCAAACAAATTTGAAATAAATCACGCAAATGTATTATAATTACATATCCGAACTTCAATTTACAACATCAAAAAAATCACATTTTATCTGGCCTTAATATTTGATCTGTCCGAATTGAGCAGTAATTTTAACCTGATTAAAAAACATAAATAAAAGCCTTATTAATAAAAGTTATCTTTACCTTTAAAAAAACAATCATGAAAACTGTAATAGCCTTATTCATCGCTCTTTCCGTTTCGGCTCTTCAGGAAGCCGCAACCCAGGACCTCCACTCCAATATCCCTTATGCAGAAAACCCTCATGAGCGTCAGGTTCTCGATATCTATTCACCCGGTGGTGCACAAAACCTCCCTGTAGTATTTTGGATCCATGGCGGAGGATGGCAAACAGGAGACAAAACTGATGTTCAGATCAAGCCACGTGTTGCGGCGGAACAGGGATTTATATTTGTCTCGACAAACTACCGTCTTCTCCCTCATGTTGAGATGGAGGATATTATTCGCGATGTAGCTAAATCATTAGGCTGGGTTCACAAAAATATTACCCGTTACGGAGGTGATCCTACACGGATTTTCGTGATGGGCCATTCTGCGGGGGCACAGCTTGCAGCCCTGCTATGTACTGACGACCGTTACCTGAAAGCGGAAAATGTCCCCTTTAAAGTCCTTAGGGGATGTGTGCCTGTGGACGGTGACACCTATGACTTGCCTGCTATCATTGCATCTGTTGAGCTGAGCCGCGCTTTGCACGGACTTCCCCTTCCTACATTAGGCCATCGGGTTAAATTTGGCAACGATCCGGAAAAGCATATTGATTTTTCAGCTGTAACGCATGTACAGAAAGGCAAAGACATCCCACCTTTTTTCATTATTCATATCACAGAGAACCCGAACACCACTATGCAGGCACAGCGTTTGGCTGCAGTGCTTCGTAAGGCTGAAATCCCCGTTACTGTGTTTAGTTCAAGAGGTACAACCCATAACCAGGTAAACCAAAACCTCGGCCTTCCTGACGATGAAGCCACCATGGAGCTTTACAGGTTTATGGAACCTTTGATGTAGATAAAACACTGAACTAAAAAATATTTTAATGAAACTTAAAAAAAGACTAATTACCTTTTTCCTTATTCCAATCTCATTTTTTGCATATTCACAACAAACTGAGATAGTGTACCTTTCGGGTACCGATGCGGCAAATACAATGGATTGGGAATTTTTTTGCACTGACGGTCGTAACAGCGGCGCATGGACCACTATTCCGGTACCATCTAATTGGGAGTTACAAGGATTTGGCACTTATAACTACGGACATGACTGGCGTGATAAAAACAAAAAGTTGGGAAAAGAACACGGGCTGTACAGGTATGAGTTTGAAGTTCCTGTCCGGTGGAGAGGGAAAACAATAAACATCGTATTCGACGGTTCGATGACCGATACCGAAGTAAAGATCAACGGCAAACTTGCCGGTGAAATTCACCAGGGAGGCTTTTACCGGTTTAAATACGACATTTCCAAATTAGTAAACTATGGAAAATCCAACCTCCTTGAGGTGGACGTAGCCAAACACTCCTCCAACGAGTCGGTTAACCGTGCAGAACGTCAGGCTGATTTCTGGATTTTCGGTGGTATTTTCCGTCCGGTCTTTCTGGAAATAATGCCTGCAATCCACATTAGCAGAGCAGCGATCGATGCAAAAGCTGACGGCTCGTTCAATACTCTGATCATATTAAATGAATCAAAATCAGATTATACATGTTCGGCAGAACTCCTTGATCACAAAGGAAATAAAATAGCCGGCCATGTCCGGGATGAAATGCCCCTTGGGATAACAGAAAAAATAATCTCCGGAAAATTTGAAGATGTAAGATCGTGGAATCCGGAGTGGCCCCATCTGTATAATATGAAAATCACCCTGAAAGAAGGGGATCAGGTGTTGCATGAGATAACTGAAAGGATCGGATTCCGTACTGTGGAGCTGCGTAAACATGATGGCTTTTACGTAAATGGCGAAAAAGTGGTTTTTAAAGGTGTAAACCGCCACTCATTCTGGCCGGAAACAGGACGTGCACTAAGCGAACAACACCACCTGACCGACATCAAGATGATGAAAGACATGAACATGAATGCTGTCCGTTGTTCGCACTATGTTACTGACAAACGTTTCCTGGAGTTATGTGATTCTCTGGGTTTGTTTGTACTGAATGAAGTAACAGGCTGGCAGGACGGATATGACACCATTGCGGGGCCAAAGCTGATCAAAGAAACGGTACTAAAAGATGAGAATCATCCGAGCGCTGTGATTTGGGATCACGGCAATGAAGGAGGCTGGGATTTTGCCAATGAAAAATGGCTGC
>CAZJGI010000108.1:0-10213 GCA_964545315.1 uncultured Prolixibacteraceae bacterium | reverse complement strand
GTTAATATAAACCTCAAGTTCTTCCGGTTTGACATCTTTAACATAAAGTATGATAAATGTATTTGCAGGATTCTTTTCATCTCCAATTTCAATCATAAAATCCAATGGATCATTTCCGATTGGTATCTGATTATCGGGTGAGAGAACAGGTAAAACCAAATGATTCTTACCGTCTTTAAGGTAAGCATTAGGATTGAGGTTACGATAGGTAACAAAATACAAGTTATTAGCATTTTTCAAAATTTCAGGCACTCCTATTTCCCTAAGATATTGCCTTTTCATATTAAATTCATTAAAACTGTAAATTCCGTCAACTCCTGCCTCCCAGGCAGCAGCAGCACGAGCCCTGTACACTGCATCCTGATCACGGTCAAGCCCGGATATAAGTTCGTTTTTTATTCGTGACTCACTTAAATCTGCATAAACCTTAACATCATATTTGTGTCCCTGTTCCACCAAATAATTCCATGGATTAAGTCTGAAGTAGCCTCCTCCGACCACAATATCTATCAAACCCTTTTTCATCCAGTCCTCAAGATCAATACCAACTCTGCGGCAATATTCAAATGAATCAGGAACCCTGGTAAGAACAAGTATAGGCTTACCTTTTTTCATTCCGACTCTTTCGGTCATTTCCCTGATGCGGGAAACCATATCGGTAAACATTGCAACCTGTTCTTCAGTTGCAGTTTCTCCCCTGGCTACATTTTTGAAAATGTATAAATGGCGGAAGAAATCAAGTTCCACACCGTCAACATCATAGTTCTCACAAACTTCAGTAAAAAATTGCACGCACAGATCGCGTATCTCCCGGTGAGAAAAATCAACTGCGCTCCACCTGCCATGAGGTAACCTCTCACCTACTTTGCCAAAAAGATATTCAGGATGTTCTTCTTTAAATTTATTCCACTGGGCATGGGGTTTATCGGGCGTGTGTGAAGCATCGTGTGTATCGTTCATTCGATTTGACCAAAAGAACTCAAAGCCATGTTCATGTGCAAAATTACAGGTTACCTGAAGAGGATCAGTACCTAATTTCAGTAACTCAGAAACAATATTTTTTCTGACAGTTAAATAATAGTCTTTTGTATAGCATTCACCAACTTTAGTATTATGCGTATATAAGGAAAAAGACCTGGAAGTACAATAAGACAGTGTACTTATATCTATTTCAGCTAATCCTGAAGACCGGAGGTCAAGAAAATTCTGAACCAAAAACTCTTTTGAAGATTTAAGCGGATAAAGATGGTCATCACCATCATTATTATGAATTAAGGGGCGAATTCTATTAAGTTTTTCAACTCTCAACCGTTTATATTCTTCAAAATGTTCCTGCTCACTCTTACAAGAAAATATGGATAACAGAACAACAAGGTAAATCAATCCCTTAATATAAAATGAGATGTAAATGCTGTTTGTCTTATTTTTCATTATTGGTTCAATTATCTAATGATTAATCCTAAAAATTTTAAGTCCGAAGCATGGCCTACTCTAATCTTGATCAAAAAAAATTCAATTTACATCTTTTTCTGATTAATTTCATCAATTATCAGTCCTTTAATCTCAATCGCATAATATAAACTGCCACAGATCCTCCTTCTACATAACTGATCCAAATATCTCCCTCCTGTTCTACAATACCGGGATAGCTGGATCCTTTCTTTACCCCTGCCACTCTGGTCAATACTTTTTCCACGGGATCAATTAAAAAATAGTTTGCGTTTTCTTCTCTGTTGACTCTCCCTGCCCCGAAAAGTCTGCCGTCTTCCAGAGTAATTATATTGGGGCCACCAAGATCTGCACCACCTGTAACCTCCTTAGCAGGTTGGCGATTAACCGGTCCATCCCAATATGCATCCAGTCCATGCCATTCCCAATCCCGGTCGTATGGAGAGCTGCTCATACCCAGAGCCACCTTTGAAGCCAGACCTGCCCGTAACAATACATAAAGTTTACCATCATCTCCGAACGTAAGAGCCGCTTCATTACCATGTCCCCCCGGGAATAAACTCTCTTTAACAGATTGCCAGATTTTACCGTCAGATGTACGGTAAAGGGTACCACCGGAATCTTTACCGCTATATCCTATACTATATCCAATTCCTTTATGCCAGGCTACATCCCATCGCCAGGTATTGATTCCTGTTGGGCATGAATAAGGGCCACTCCAGGTGATACCATCAGCAGAAAGCCATGTTACAGACTGGCGGGTTACAGTCTGCCCGTCAACGACCTGAAACGGAGCAACATCCTCAATATATGCAATAGAGGCATTAAGCACAAGAATTCCATCTGTAGAAACTGAAAGACGCGGATCCCTGACATCACCGGTTGGTGACTCAAATAAACCGACTGTTTCCCAATTAATTCCATCTGCTGACCGAATGACTCTCCCCCGGCCGGAAATGTGGTTCCCGTGTATCTCTCCTTCACGGAAAGAGCAATATAAGTGCCCTTTAAACCAAGCCAAATGCGGAAATTCAATGCGGGTCTTTTCCCTGTCAGTAATATTATTAATATCCCATATTTTTATACCTGCATCATACGAAAATGTCAAAGGCTTGTCCTCAGCAATAACAGTAACAGGAACTGCACTCCCAAATTTTTGATCGGAGTTTTTTTCGCAGCTGTTTAATAAAAGTAAACAGATAACTGAGTAATAAAAACAAGCAAAATAAGAGCCAGAAAAAAGTCTCAACCAGCGAATATGTTTGACTTCAGTCTCATTGGAAATTCTTGAAATTTTAGTTTTAATCATAGGTTCAACATTTAATCAGACAATCAATAAGCAGTTGCTGACTGATTGTCTGATAGTGTTATAATTTTAGCGTAAATACATTTATCAAATTCTCCGGTTTAGATTGATAAGATTAATATCAAACTTTTAAGGAAAATTTAATTCTTGAATATCTAATTTCCAGGTTCGCCATCGACGTATTGTCCCCAAATTTTGATATTGGTAGTGTAGCACTGTTCATGGCTCACATCAATATATACAAATCTCAGATATCTGACTTTTGTACCGACAACTTCAGGATAGACTTCAATTTCATATCCCCGGTCACGGCGTTCTATATCTTCCGGAGTAAAATCAGCATCCTGATATGCACCCGAAGGTGTTGGACGCACCTGTATATTTCCCAGTTTGATCCAATCCTGCTTCCATGCATCAGTTCCCACAATATATGGGGGTGCATTCCATTCAGTCCAGTAATTCAGGCTTTCTGTCAATGTTGCGAAATCTGCAGGCCCGCCCTTGGGAGTTTCATTAGTTCCCCAGACCTCAATTTTATTCGGGAAAATTTCAGCCAGCCACATTGCCCAGAATTTAAACCTGCTTGGAACTATTTCCTCCTTTATATCAAAAATAAAATATGTTGGGTGAAAATACATAAGATCTTCATCAGCATCCGGAAAATAATGAGATAGCCTCGGCTTTACAAACATACCCCATCGATTATTATAAACATTTGTTTCTCCATCAACTACAATCCCCCAACTCATTCTGGCGCCACTATATAAGGCGTTCCATCCTCCGCCACCGGGGGCTAAGAATCCACCTCTCCAGGCCCTGGTATCATCAAATGCGCCATAGGCAATGTCCCATAATGGCTGGCTGGGTTTTTTAGGATCAAAAGGTAATATCTCTTCCTCATAAAACGGAGTAAGGGTAAATTCAAGTGGTTCAGCATAATTACCCCATCTGTCGCGCATTTCTATCCGAAAATCTGCCTCAACAGCTTCAAATCCTCTGTAGGAAAACTGTCCCTCTTCTGATGCGCTGTAATGAGTATCATCCTGCACCCAGAAGCCCAGGGAATCTTTAACTAAAAGGGAAACTGCAATATTTTCCAGATGGACATTCGCCCATTTTGCATAAACACCGCCGAAAGCAGGATTAACCTCTAATGTCTCCCTGATCAGTTCGATAGGGGGTGTAAGCGGTTTGATCTTAATTTCAACCGGAGTTGATTCATTAAAGCTTTTATCAAGACAGATCAATGTAACATTCCTTTCATTTATGTCAGGGAATCCTTTAAGTTCAATAGTATCCCTGAAAGCTGATGAAAACATTTCCAAAGTTTCACCATCCTCTTTCAAATTATATAAAGCTTTTACGCCCAGTAAATCATTATCTCCCGGTAAAGAATATGTTATTATTGCGCCTCCGTTTATATTCTCAACAACCGGATTAGATATCGGGCCCGGTGGAACTGAGTCTTTTTGATCACTCATATCCGGTGCTTCTTCGCAATTCCACAGGAATAACAAAGATGTGATAATTAAAAATATTATTTTTTTCATTAGACTATATTTATTTTTTTTAAACCTCATATTGAACCCAAATGATTTATTGTTTTTGTTTCCATTCAATGTATCATATGGTTTAATCTCATTATTGTTTTTTTATTCTACCATCCCGGATTTTGCATTAAATTTTTATTTCTTAAAAGCTCTGATGTCTGGATTGGCCAGAGATAATCCTTCTTTTCAAATTCCAGGTCATAAATATTTCTCACCTGATAAAATTTATCGGCGTCTGTCTCATAAACATTCCAGCCCCGTATAGGTTTATTCATATACTCTTCAGACAGTTTCCATCTTCTTAAATCCCAGAAACGAATACCTTCAAAGGCTAACTCAATCATACGTTCCCTTTGAATTATTTCTCTCATGCCCTCTTTAGACAATGGTTTATCAGGCTCAATCGAGAAGTCTCTCCAACTCTCAACTACACCTTTTAGTCCACTTCTCTCTCTTACCATGTCAATATATTCATATACTTCGCCATCAGGAGATCCTTTTACTTCATTTAAAACTTCAGCATACATCAGATATAAATCAGCCAACCTGATAATTGGCCATTGGTATGAATAAAAACTTGCGTTTGTAGTGGCTGTTTGAGTTGTCAGGTAATGCACTACCTTTGCAGGATTATATCCTGTGGGAGAATGATATAGACTATAGAATCCACCAGGTTGCAAGTTGGCTCTGAATGGTGTTAAATGAAAATCCTTATCATTTGTCACTTTCCCTGCTCCATAATAGAGACCGCCGTCAAAAGTGAGTGATCCGTAGAAACGATATTCCCTGTTAAAATGAAGGTTAACAGTTGTATATCCTTCCCTTATAAAACGATTATGAGCTTTATCACCTACTTTTAACTCATACCAGTCGACTCCCTGCCATTCAATGTCCTCATCAATAGGGACACCATTCTTCGAATAAAACTGTTCTACAATTTGCAATGGAGGCCCATAGATCATTCCTGTACCATGCTTGCGGTACACTCCGAAAAAGGCTTCTCTCTGATAAATTTGTGTTCCTCCACGTGAGTCTCCCCAGATTACCTCAGAATTCCAGCGCTCAACAACCGCACCTCTGACATTCATTGCCAAAATAGTTGAATCATTTAAATTTTTTGCAAAAGTAGTTGTACTAAAATCAAACAATTCATGGTCAGCCTCATGAGCTACATCAATAGCTTCTTTCAAAGCAGTGGCAGCTCTTTGCCATTTTTCTGCCTTATATTCCTGCGGAAACAGTGAGATACCACGGTTATCTATAAAATCTGCATAGTCAGTATTCCCGTTAAACAATGGGCTTGCAGCATAGGTAAGTGTCTGAGCTTTTAAAGCAAGTGCCATCGGTTTTGTAGGCCGTCCCAAATCATTCTGCAAATCCCATATTTGCAAAGGAAGATCTTCAACACACTCATCCAACAAACTTACAATATACTCAACAACATCATCTACAGGCTCTCTGTAAATGCGCACTTCTTCTGCACTGGCACTAATTGGTATATTTTCTTTTAAAATTGGCAGAGGTCCATACATTCTAAAAAGCCAGAAGTAATAATAAGCTTTAAGAAATTTAGCTTCTGCAATCCATTGAATACGCTCATGATCTTCAAGGTCAAAAGGTTTATGGATATTTTCCAAAAATATGTTAGCATCACTAATTGCAGTCCATAGCCTTGATGCTCCCTTAACATCACCTCCGCTCTGTGCACTGGATCAATAATTTCCCAGGGGTGTTTGAGTATTTTGTTCACCCATGGCAATTTTCCACAATATTGGATTAGTATAATAATTTGCCGGTTCAATCAGCCATCCTTCGTCTCCGGATGTTAGCCCTGGGTTCATGTCTAAATGATTAGACCTGGGCAGGAATGAGTATATACCAAATAAAAAGCCTTCTGCTTCATTACGGTTTTGAAAGGCGTGATCTATGGTAGGAATATTATCGGGAACGACATCTAAATAATCGGTGCAGGAAACACCAATTATACAGTAAATAGCAACACCTATTGCCAAAATAGAATTGAAAATTTTATTTTTCATAATCACTTTTTTTATTAAAATGAAATATTAAGGCCCAGATTTATAACTTTTTGCAATGGGTAACCAAGACCATTACCACCCATTTCAACATCCCAGAGGTCAAATCCGGTAAAAAGAAGTAAATTAGTGCCACTCACATAAATACGGGCTTTATCCAGTTTTAAAGTATTAGTAACTCTTTCCGGTAATGAATATCCCAGTTCAACACTTTTTAAACGAAGGAATGCACCATCTCTCATAAACATTGTGCTTGTTTGAGTATTGTTAGGCAATCTGTAGTTCGACAACCTGGGCCATCCAGCCTGAGGATCCGGTGATAATTCAGACCAGTAATCATCGGCAATAAACTTTGCTAATCCGGTTTCCATAACCTGTCCGCCGGATGTGTAATTAATAAATGGAGACAGACTGTATGAATTAATCCAGAAACTTGACCTCGCAGATCCCTGGAAGAAGAATGAGAAATCAAAATTTTTGTAACCGGAAGAAATTCCAAATCCATAATTAATCTCCGGTGTTCGTGGGTATCCGATTGGTGATAAATCCAATTCATTTATCACGCCATCATTATTTAAATCTTTATACTTTATATCTCCGGCGCCGAATTCTCCAAACTCCTGGCGTGGTGAGTTTTGAACATCAGCTTCATCAATAAAAAGGCGTTCTGCAATATAACCCCATTGTTAAGAAATGGGATGCCCCATCCTTGAGCGCCATGGTGCTCCTGCTGATTCAAAATCAGGTTCTTCATAAAATTTATACTCTGACCGTGCATATGTATAATTTCCTCTGGCTACTACCCATATGCCGTTTCTAAAAGAATGATTATAGTCTAATGAAACATCTACTCCTCCGCCTGAAGCTTCACCCACATTGGATTTTGGTGTTGACCAAAGACCCATAGTACTCGGAATATCTGCACGAGTCTGAAGGATATTCTTTCTGTGCTCCTTATATAAATCTGCAAGAATATCTATTTTCCCCTCGAAAAGTCCAATTTCAAGACCCAAGTTCTGTTTATAAGCAACTTCCCACGTAATTAACGGATTTGCATAATGACTAATAGTGGTTCCGTTTCTGTTTATCCCTGAATAGTTGTAACCTAATGTATAATTACCACCCTGATTGATATTTACCTGTGAGAGGTAAAAGAAACGTTCGTCTCCTATAGCATCATTACCAACCAAACCATACGTTCCGCGTATTTTAAGCTTTGATATTGTATTAGCAATCGATCCCTGCCAAAAGGATTCATTGGAAATTATCCAGCCTAATCCAAATGAAGGGAAGAAACCCCAACGATGTCCTTTATCAAATTTTTCTGAGCCATTGTACCCAAAGTTAAATTCTCCAAGGTACCTTGAGTCATATCCATACGTAAAACGTCCTGCCAGTCCAAGATTTCTTTGTGGAAGTGACTCCGCCAATGAACCGGCATTACCATTTAATGCATTTCTGGCCATCAATATCAACATACCACTAACATCATGTTTCTCCGCAAACATCTTATTATACGTCATTGAGGCCTCACTATATGTACTGCTGTTTACTACCTTTCCACCTTCCTGATAGCTCAAATATTCAGTTCCGTCAAGGGGATTTAACTGGAATAGTTTATAATCTCCTGTTTTTCTGTTATATGAAATTGTAGTATAATAAAATGGATTAAAAGAGCGCATCAGGTCAAATTTGGAGTATCTCTGGGTATTTGCCATCACTCTTGCTGATAAGCCATCTATCCACTGACCAAAATCCTGTTTAATTTCTATTTGTGCCATCATGGTAGAGCTGTTAGACTCACGAAATCCCCTTACCATTTCCGCATAAGGATTAAGATACTGGCCTTCATCATAACCACCAAACAGAGTATGTCGTGCATGTGAATATGTTTCATCAGGCTCATAATATGCCGGAAATCTGACAGGACTGACATTTAAGGCAAGTTGATATAGATCACTTCCTCCTCTTATTGGTCCTGAATAATCTTCGAAGGTACCATGAACCCTTATTATACCTTCTGTTGTATTAGTAAGATTTAGATTGATATTTGACCGTACCAGATATTTTTTCAGGTTAATGTTATTATTAAAGTTACTGGCTTCATCCTCTTTTAATATTCCGTTATCCTGAGAAACTGATCCTGCAACATAATAACGCGCAATTTTTCCACCACCTGATATGTTAAGATTTGCGCGCTGGTTAATGGCCACATCTTTAAATAACATATCCATCCAGTCAACTGCAGGGAAGGCATAAGGATTTGTCCCAACCATGGTATTATCAATTTTTAGCTGAGTATATGGATTTACGCCTAAAGCTTCCCGTGTTCTGGCAGCTTCATTTGCCAGGTTCATATAAGTTATGGGATCAGCCATTTCGATTTCCTTAGTAGGAGTAGAAAAAGAATTTTCCACACGAACGGAAACTCTTATCGAACCCTCTTTACCTTCTTTGGTTGTTATCAAAATAACCCCGTTTGCACCGCGTGCCCCATATAAGGTAGTAGCTGTTGCGTCCTTTAAAATTGAAAAGCTGGCAATGTCATCAGGATGCAGGCGGGATAAGTCAGAGCTTGAAACTTCCACATTATCTATTAAGATCAGAGGATCTACTTTTCCTGTACCAAAGCTGGTAATACCACGAATAAAAAACTGCGCATCATCCTGACCCGGTTCCCCGCTTACCTGATAGGATATCATTCCTGCCATCCGGCCGGCAAATGCAGTTGTCAGGTTACTGCTTGGAACCCTCAGATCATCAGATTTAATTGTTTCAATTGAAGAAATAACACTTTCTTTTTTCTGTTTACCAAAAGCCACGATAGTAACCTCTTCCAATTCATCTATCTTTTCGCCCATTTCCACATCTATAGTGGTTCGGTTGCCAATATCTATAATCTGGCTTTCCATACCTATAAACGAAAAAGCCAATCTGTCGGTAGGCTGAGCTTCAATGGAAAATGTCCCATCCACATCGGTTATCACTCCCCTGGTAGTACCCACAACTATAATTGTTACCCCGGGAAGTGGTTTTCCTTCAGGATCGGTTACCTTTCCTTTGATTAAATTTTGTTGTTGTAATTCAGCTGTAATAATGGAGTTTCTTACACTTGTATTCCCTTCAACTTTAAATTCTTCAGAAATAACGCCCTCTTTTGATAGCAACTCTGAAGTTGATGAATTAGCTGATACACTTTTGTTTGCAGCAAACAAAAAGGTAAAAATAAGTAATATACAATACGAAAATTGCAAAAACTTTAAGGTTAAGTTTCTCTTTTGTTTCATTGATTCTTTGTTCTTTAATTTTAAATTAATACTTAAAACAATAAAAAGGTCGAATATTAATATTATATAATATTGACCGGGATTTGCGAAGATGGGTCATTCTTGTCGGAGTTTTAACTAAGAACACATAGGCTTAAACACCTCCTTTCTAAATATTAAAACAACTTTCATAACTAAATTTTAAATAAAATATTAACACATAAGTTTCTAAAATTCAATGCATATATTCAAAAAATAATACTGAAAAAGTCGATTTTTTTAAAAAATATCAAAATTTATTTTGTCATCAGGTGTCAATTTGAGACAAAATATATTAATTAACAAAACATAATTTGATTATTACGAAAGAAATCTGCGATATTATTTAAAAAATTCATTCTGAACCACCAAGTTTTGCCAGATAAATATCAAAATGAGTAAACAAATAAGTTTTTAATTAATTTGACATTTCCGACGATCGTCGAAGTAATTGAATTTACTATTAAAGAACATATTAAACAGCTCATTAATAGTTTATTGAATTTTTATATTGTTCAAAATATTAATACAATAATTTCCAGAGGCAACAAATATAAATTTCATGAC
>CAZJGI010000107.1:0-10221 GCA_964545315.1 uncultured Prolixibacteraceae bacterium | reverse complement strand
AAGATTTATAAGAAATTAATTGGTTACTTTAGATAAGAGGCTGTAATTTACAGCCTCTTTTTTGTAAAAAAAATCAGAATGTAACTTTGATTAAAATTAATATAGTATTCTTTTATTATTTTTAGTGGGATGATTTTTAGAATTTTTTTTCAAAGGTGGCTTTTTTTTCCTGTTTAAATGGGGAGAATTGTGTGTGAATAAATTCAAAAGTGAGTTCCATCCCGTTGAGATGTTAATTTGAAATGGTATATATGATAGACAGCTAGTAATCAACAATATAAAAATAAGTTGCACAGATGAGGTATATTACTTCAGTTTTTATAATTATCTGGTTTTTAACTTACGGAAATATTTTTGCACAAGATGGGATAAATATACCGGGCCAAAAGGAGACCATTCATGGAGAGTGGCATTTTTCCGGTCATGTTGGGCAATATATTGATAAAATATCAGAACAACGGATACTCAGTAAGATTAACTGGGATAAAATTTATCCTGAAACAGAAGAGGCTTTCCTCCTTCGTGAAGACGATAAAAATTACCCCCGCACAGGCCAATGGCGTGGTGAATTTTGGGGTAAATATATCCTTTCGGCAATAGCAGCACACAATTATTATGATTCAGATGAATTGAAAAGCCGTATAGAAAAAGCTGTGAATGGTTTACTTGCCACACAGGGCGATGATGGTTATATAGGGACCTATTCCCATTCTGATTTTGTAGTTGGCAATAATTGGAATATCTGGAACCGGAAATATACCCTTTGGGGATTACTGGAAGCCTGGGAACTATTGGATGATGATTATATTTTAGAGGCTGCGAAACGGTTCTTTACCCACCTGAGCACTGAAGTGGGGCCCGGAGCAGAAGATATTGTAAAGACCGGCAATTTTTATGGATTACCAAGTAGTTCTATACTTCAACCTGTCGTAAAATTATATAAGGCAACCGGCGATAAGGATTATCTTGAATATGCAGAATATATTGCAGGTCAATGGGAAAAGCACCCGGAAGGATTACCTGACATTCTGAATAAAAGTTTTACTGGCATTCCGGTGCATAAATGGTTCCATGATACAGACCCATACAAATGGGCAAAAGCTTACGAATTTATATCATGTGTTGAAGGGTTACTTGAACTGTATGAAGTGACAGGAAATCATCGATATCTGGAAACGGGGAAAAATATCCATGCATCTTTGGTTCAATGTGAACGATCTCCAATAGGGAATATATGCTTTAATGATAAACATACCGGCTCTGCAGGATTAATAAACACTTTATCCGAAATATGTGATGCTGTTTATTGGAATCGTTTGTCATTTAAACTGTTTGAACTAACCGGTGAAGAAAAATATATAGAGGAGATGGAAAGGACATTTTATAATTCCCTTTTGAGCGCATATAACACTGAAGGCACATGGGGCTTAAGGCGTACCAGAATGTCTCACATACATATACCGGCTACCAATCATTTTTTACAGCATCACCAGTGTTGCACAGATAACCTGCCCAGGGGTTTATTTCAATTTGCAGAAGCTGTCCTGACAAGGAGGGAGAACCAGGTGTTCCTGTCTGTTTTTAATGAAGGTGAAGGTAACATTGAATTACCCTCGGGCCAAAAAGCCTGGCTGGAGATTAATGGTGATTTTTTGAAGAAAGGAAGCACCACAATTACCCTGTCGCTCAATAAACCGGAAAAGTTTGAATTTTTAATCAGGTTGCCCCGGTGGAGCAGTGAAACTATAATTAAAATAAATGGCAGAATACAAGAGGTAAATTCTTCCGAAGACTGGATAAATATCACAAGGGAATGGAAGAACAATGACCGTATAGAGCTTAATTTTCAATTAAATGTTTGGTGGGAGAAATTCGATAAGGCAAAATTCACTGACGATTTTCATGATAAGTCGTTTTATGATAACGAATGGTCAAAATTCAGTTATGTGAGTGGAAGTAATGAAGACTTAAACCGCATCTACTCGCATGTAAAAGGCCTTTCCCCTGAGGATGCATTGCAGCACCAGCCGGCAGTTACATTTTTTTACGGACCCATTGTGCTTGCAAGAGATATAAGAATTACTGAAGGTGATATTTTTTCACCTGTACAATTTCAACCGGAAGGCCAAACTGTAAAAATCCGGGAGGTAAATGCCCCGACGGGAATATGGAAGGCTTTTGAATTAAAGGTATCTGATAGTCATAAAATTAAGTTTTGTGACTTTTCGTCAGCCGGAAATACCTGGAATGACGATTCTCAGTTTAATACCTGGTGCATTTTGAAATAGATCGGGTATCCCGATAAAAGCGCGACCCGAATTATTTGTTTATAACAACAGTAGTCTGTGGTTTATTTACTTTTACAGTAAGATGGTAAAAAAGTCTATTTTCGTTAATTACAATTGAAATATCTGCACTTTCTTTGCAATGAGGTTGGCCATTCTTTTTATCCCACATAATAATTTGTTCGCCGTCTGTCCCTGAGGTATATTGTAATCCTTCAGGACCGAAATTCAATTCTTTCAGCCAGCAACTTGATTTGATGATCGATATCCCATTATTTTCATTTGGTATAATAAATGCTTCCCTTGATGCATCGGCCATTGGGAACTGAAAATTGAGTATCAGATTATCGTTTTCAATACTGTATGAATTATTTAGCACACCCAGGACATTGGATGGGTTGATTTTGGTTTTGTACTCATAATTAATTGCCGAGCCGCTAAATGCAATTAATTGTCCGGCTCCTTTTTCCCTGTTTACCTGCGAATAAATTTCCGGAGAGGAACCGACTCTTCCTGTTACTTCCGTAATAATATTTTTCACATAAGGAAGTACTCTTTTAGATTTGAGTACATTCTCTTTAATTGTTTCCCTTTCCCGGATGCTTGTTTCATCAAGGTTGCCCCAAAAGCCATGGCCTGCGATTATTGATGTATTAACATTGTATCGTTGAGATTTATTTTGATTTTGCGGGTAATTGGCATATGTGAACAGTTCAAGTGGAATTATACCTGCAAACCTGTTTGGAATATGCCGCATTGATTTGGCACGGAATGTTGAATAATCGTTGTATCCGCTTGCCCCGTTATTCATCCAGAAATATTTACCCTGGCTAAGCACTGCCAGTCCAATCATTGCCCTTCGGGCTTCAGTAAGGTCTATTTCAATAACAAGTTCCGGTTCATAATCGGTGAGTTCTTTCATTGCGCGAGTCACATATATGGGAAGCAAATATTCATATCGGGCTCTTAATTCTGCCTCGGAATATGCTGCTGACCCATGGTGCAGTCCCGGCAGACTGCTGTAAAATGTGTTTATTGCATCCCACTTAAAAAAACGGGCACCTTCATCAATCATTTTTTTACAGTCGGAAACAAAGAGGTCATAAAAACCGGAAACAAAATCAAAGGCCGGATGCCCCCATTGAGCGATTACCGGATTCCCTTCAGAATCCTTTATTACCCATTCGGGATGATCTTTATAACGCTGAGTTGTCTTATCTATTCCCATTGGTGAAAACCATAAGCCCATTTTTATGCCATGTCTGTCTAACTCTTCCCTGACAGGCTTTAGCCCATTAGGAAGGCGCTCCTCGTGGGGTGTCCACTCTCCCTGTGCCTGCTCCCATCCATCATCAAGCACAAAAATATCTACACCTAATTCGGCTGCACGCCTTATTTCGGCAATAAGATTCTTTTCGGTCATCAAGTCGCGTATAGCAGGAAAAGTCTTCCCAACCCTGCGTTGCATCCCCCAGGTGTTATAATAAAATTCCGGCTGGCGGGAAGCAGGTTTTTCACATATACAACGCCATAAGTAATCGTGAATTATTGCACGGCTTGCATCTGCTGATGTGTTTTCACTGAAAGCAGAGGCCGTCCATACTGAACTGTAAGGATGCTCATTATCAATAACTTCGCCTTCCAGATATGCTCCACGGAATGCTTCTATGCCAACATGGGTTGTTGCACCTGACTGATTTTGTCTGAACCCGAGGAACTGGAAATCATTATTGGAAACAGGGAAGGAAAAAACGCCTCCTGTACCCTGACCTTTATCCAGAATTAAGGTTTCGTCTTTAATTTTCTCTTCATCTACCAAACCACGGAGGTTATCCTGTGATGCATGCTCATATGCCATGATCCATTGCATATTGCTGCCCGATATGATATTTAAAGGCCCTTTTGTTACAATATCCAACCCCTTTTGCAGCTTTTTTTCTTTGATCACCGGATGAAACATGTGGTTCATAGCCAGGTTCAGATCACTGAACCTGCCTGCCGCGAACCGGTCATCATAGGAGATTTTGTTATTCACATCAATAATTTCTTCTGCCCAGGATGCTATACGTATTTCAGTTGAATTGACAAATTCTCCACTCATTATTTCGTATTGAGGAAACTTGAAATGTAGTTTCCCATTGATTTTATTAATCTCAAATTGTTTCTGAGCTGTGGCTTTCAGTTCAAGTAATTCCCTAACCAGTGTTGTATTGGGGAAAAATTGCTGATAAATAATGACTTGCAATCCTTTGACGGATTTACCTGCGCCATCAATGATAATTTTAATTTCCGTTCCTCCATTTTCCATTTGGCGGATATAATGGTTGCGGTATCTCCATAACTTATCTGATGATGTTATTACCTGGTGGTTAAGCACGAATTCAAAAAAAGGGATATTATCTGTAGAACAATATTTTTTTTCATCATCCGGTGAAAACACAGAGACAGAAATAGTACCGGGATGATCTTTTTCTACCTTTATTTTTTTGATAAACTGGTCATTACCATAGAGAAGAGTATTATCCTCATACCTTACCTGGCCTGATATACCAAATGACAAGAAAACAATTAATACTGTTATCCGGGAGCTGATTTTTATTAGGTGAAAATTCATTTTTTGTGTATAAAATTAAAATACTGAATACTGAGGTCAATATTATAAACTTTTTTTAAATTTGAGTTGAACTGCAAAATTAGAATAACAGGCAAGATAAAAATTATTACCTGAGAATACGATTAATATTTGCAAGTTTCCACAATAGAAATCGGGGAAATATATGATACCTTTGAAGTTTAACTATTTTATTTATATAATATGAAGTTTAGATATATGTTCTTAGTCGTTTTTTTGTTATCTGTATATTCAGGTTACACACAGGAATCGACATCTCAAACGTGGTTTACAGTAAAGGAATTAGCTGAAAAGACCTGGGTGATAGATGATAATGGAGCTGACAATATGTATCTTGTTGAGGGAAAGGATTCTGCCCTGCTGATTGATACGGGGACAGGAGCGGCTGACCTGATCGGTCAGGTTAAAAAGTTAACATCAAAACCGGTAATTGTTGTGAATACACATGCTCATCCGGATCATTCAGGTTCAAATCATCAATTTGACAGGGTATATATGCATAAAGCTGATACAACCGCGGCAAGAAAATATAACAGTATTGGATACCTGTCAGGAGAAGGCAGCAAGAATCCTAAGAAATCAATACCTCTTGATAGTGATTTGTATAAAGGTGAGCGGAAGAATTTTATTTTTAGTGTAATTTCTGAAGGATATATTTTTGATCTTGGTAGTCGTCAGCTGTATGTAATAGAAACACCCGGCCATACTCCCGGAAGTATTTGCCTGCTGGATATTGAGAATAAGTATTTGTTTTCAGGTGATTGTAATAACAGGCTGATTTGGGCATTTCTGAAAGAATCTTTACCCCTCAATGTTTTTTTGGCGACTCTCGAAAAACAGAAGAGTTTGTTCAGTCAATTTGATACAATATTCCCCGGTCATGGACGCCCAACTCCAAAGGACTTTATTGAAGATCAGATTTCATGCATAAAATCCATACTGGATAAAACGTGTGTACCCAAACCTTACGAATCATTTGCAGGTAAGGCGCTAATTTGTACTTCAGGCAGGGCATCTGTGGCATTTGATCCTAAGAAGTTGTATTAAAGAGGCTTTTAAAGTAAGATCCGGAAAAGATTAAAATAAACGGGAATTGGCATCATTTCAACAGCAACATAGAGGTTAATGTACCTACTTATATATTAATTGATTAGTAAAGTAAGCACTATTCAAATTCCTTTGGAACGCCACAGATGATAATAAACGGCCTGTTCCCTTTGTTTCGATACTGGTGCTTTTTTCCGGGATCGACCAATGCAAAGTCACCTTTTTTTACCGGAAATTCTTCTTTCTTTTCATTAACAAGAGCTCCTTCACCATCGATAATATAATTCATGTGCTCATATGGGTGGCTGTGAAACGGAGTGTGCCCCCCTGGTTCAACCGTGAATACCCTGAAAGAATAAACCGGTGCACCGTCTTTACTTCCCAGGGGGATTTGTTTCCATGCCCCGGCTGCACCTTCCATGTTAACTTTTTTCTTTTCAACTTTATCGAGTGAGACTATCTTCATAATTTATTTTTTATTTTATACTTAAAGATATAAAAAAGGTTTAAATGCTGAATCCACTCAAAATTATTAAAATCGGGATGAGTGACATGTAATTATTTAATTTATTACAATACCTGAGGAATAATAACAAAAAAATCAAACCGGTGAAAAAGTTTACCCTATTAGAACCGATTATTTTAATTTTGTTTTAAAGAATAGAACAGTTCTGTGCCAGGCCAGTTTAGCAGCATCTTCATCGTATCGGGGAGTGGTATCATTATGGAACCCATGGTTGACCCCGGTGTACATATATGCCTTGTAATCCTTTGTATACTTTTTTAATGCTGCTTCATAGGCGGGCCATCCTGCATTTACCCGTTCATCAAGCCCTGCGAAGTGTAATAAAAGCGGAGCTTGAATGGAAGGCACATCTTTTTCATCAGGCTGACCTCCGTAAAAGGGAACCGAAGCCTTTAAATCCGGAATTCGTACGGCCATCATATTGGCAATCCAGCCCCCAAAGCAAAATCCCACTACACCGACATTACCGTTGCATTCCGGATGTGATTTCAGGAACTCAAAAGCGGCAATAAAGTCTTCCAGCATCTCCATCCGGTCCCGCTTGCTTTGCATAGCCCTTCCATCATCGTCATTGCCCGGATATCCTCCAAGAGGGGTAAGGGCATCCGGTGATAAGGAAATAAATCCTTCAAGTCCTGCCCTGCGGCCAACATCTTCGATATGCGGATTTAATCCGCGGTTCTCGTGGACAATAATTATTCCGGGTAATTTTTTATTATTATCCACCGGCCTTGAGAGCAATCCTCTGATTTTGCCACCTCCTTTAGGAGAGTTGTATTCTGTATATTCCGATTTAAGTCGCGGATCATCTGCTTTTATCTGAATTTTATCCTGATAGTTTGGCATAATAAATCCAATCAGTGATGAAACTGTAAGTCCCCCCACCGCGTATGCAGATAATCTTTCCACAAACTGTCTCCTGTCGATTCTGTTATGTGCATAATCGTCGTAGAGATCAAAAACTTCCTGCTTAATGTCTTCTTTATTTATTTTTTTCATTTTGAGTATATTTTTTATTTAACTGATAAGAAATAAGTTTTGTTCATTTTGTTTTTTATTATTAACTTTGTATTTCAAAGTACTTTTATATGAAAACAAAAGCATCAATTCCAAATGAAGACCTTAAGGCCATTCGGGAAATTATGGAAAGGTCATCCAGGTTTTTATCCCTTAGCGGATTGTCAGGTATTTTTGCAGGTTTATGTGCATTGGCCGGAGCAGCGGTTGCCTGGTTTTTTATTTTAGATTTTGGGCAGGTGGAATATAATGAATTTATGGGAGGCAAGTCCGGTTTATTTAATAGTGATCTCCGGTTGTATTTTGTTTTGGATGCCTTTTTTGTTTTTGTTTTTGCTATGCTGGGTGTGGTTTATTTTTCACAAAGGAAAGCCGGGAAAAGCGGACAGAAGTTCTGGACTAATTCAACCCGGCAATTGTTGATCCATTTGATGATTCCTATGGTAACAGGTGGAGTTTTTACATTGATCCTTGTGTTTAAGAGTAATATAGATCTAATAGCTTCCGTTATGCTGATTTTTTACGGATTGTCGCTGGTAAATGCAGGGAAGTTTACTTTTGGAGAGATTCATTACCTGGGACTGACAGAAATTGTTCTTGGGATTCTTGCAGGAGTATTTGTAAGGCACGGTCTTCTTATCTGGGCGATAGGGTTTGGTGTGATGCACATAGTGTATGGCGCAGTAATGTACTATAGGTATGAGAAGTATGGATATAATTAATTGGAGGGGAATTCGTGATATTTATCCTCTGATCCGCAGAATCAATTTTGAAGAGGGAGTAGAATTGTATAATGATAATTAATAAATAAATTCCGGTGAAAAATCCGATTTCAAAACTTCAGAAAGTGTTTGAAAGCCGCATCAGGCTTGGAATCATGTCGGCACTAATGGTGAACGAAAAACTTGATTTTAATTCGCTTAAAGAGTTGCTGGAACTGACAGACGGGAATCTGGCCAGCCACCTCAAAGCTTTGGAACGGGATCGGATTGTTGTGGTTTCCAAACAATTTATCGGCAGGAAACCACGGACAACATACAAAGCTACTGAACTTGGGAAAAATATTTTTCGTCAACATTTGGAAGCACTGGAAGAACTTATTAAGAATCAATAATTTTTTTATTAATAAACTTTGAAATTCAAAGTACTTTTAAATTATAAAACAATGGAAACAAAAGGCATTCAACATTTCATGAACAGTTACAGTGTTAAGATGGTAGTCGTTTCAGTTTTAGCTATTTTACTGCTTATACCATCGTTTTTAATTCAGGACATCATTCGCGAACGAATTGCGCTCAGTGAAAAAGTTAAGGGTGAACTTTATAAACAATGGGGAGAGAGGCAGGTAGTTTCAGGACCGGTTTTAAATGTACCTTTTTTGATCAGAGAGCAGGGAGAGGGTGATAAGGGTATTAAAGAGCGGCAAGGAGTAGTCCATTTTCTTCCGGAATTGATAAGCACAGAAGGTGTTATTTATCCTGAAATACGTAAGCGCGGAATTTATAAAACAGTAGTATACCAGGCAAAAATCAGATTAAAAGGTTCGTTTGATCAGATCGATTTTACCAGGACCGAAGTTCCGGATGCTGATTACAACTGGAGTGCAGCATACTTTACGATTGGGATTTCAGATATGCGGGGAATTAAAAACATGCCTGAATTTGTTGTTAACGGGAGGAAGTATAAGGTCGAACCGGGTGCTGCCGACACTGACCTGTTTAAGTCGGGAATCACTATAAAAGCCAATTTACCCGACATAAAACGGATAACAAATTTTGAAACGGAGCTGATATTGAATGGGTCAGAGGTCTTATCATTTGAAGCATTGGGGAAAATATCAGTAGTTGAATTATTTTCTGAATGGCCACACCCGGGTTTTACAGGTGGTTTTCTTCCTGTAGATCGCAAAGTGACAGAAGAAGGATTCTCGGCAAAATGGCAGATAAACCACCTGAACCGGAATTTTCCGCAGCAGTGGACAGACAAACAATACAACACAAGCGAGTCATTAATGGGTGTTGAACTGCTTATCCCGGTTGATCATTACCAAAAATCTATGCGATCGGTAAAATATGCTATTCTCTTTATTGCATTAAATTTTATCATCTTTATTTTTATTGAAATGAAGAGTAAGATCAGAATTCATCCTTTTCAATATTCTTTAGTTGCTTTTGCCCTGCTGATTTTCTATGCGCTTTTAACTTCTGTCGGTGAGCAAACCGGATTTAACGTTGCATACATAATTTCAGCCTTAGCGGTTACTTTACTTATTTCTTGGTATACATATACAATCCTTGGGAATATCCGAATGACAGTATGGGTAACTCTTTTGCAAACAGGTTTGTATCTGTTTCTTTTTACAATTTTGCAGTTGCAGGATTATGCATTGCTTACAGGAAGCATAGGTTTGTTTGTTATACTGGCAATTGTTATGCGGCTATCCCGCCAAATAAAGTGGTATCCGGATGACAACATTTAAGTCTTCAAAAAGTAAATTAACCTGCTCTTATATAATCTTATCAACTATAAAATTTATGACTATAAATTTGTAATCATACTTTATTTTTTAAGATTCACAATACTATGCTCAAAATAAAATATTGTGATCAATAATGAATAGGATATTTTGTAAGTTAGTATTTATTAACTAACTTTGTGGTATAAATAAAATTACTATGAGCAAAATTTTAAATTTATTGAGGATGTTTATTCTT
>CAZJGI010000106.1:0-10246 GCA_964545315.1 uncultured Prolixibacteraceae bacterium | reverse complement strand
AAATTTCATACTATTATTTTTTCAATTTATTAATCTGCAATTTTCGTATCAACTTAAGTACGCTGAATAAAATAGTCAACGGTATGGAGCTCGCCAAAATAATATTTCTCCCGGGTCCCGATTTTAATCGGGATGGCTCGTTTCATGCTAATTAATTTTTAATTTAGTTTTTCAAATTCATTTTTATCAATATATCTTCATAATCCCATAAAAGTAAGGGATCATTATATTTAAACTGTTGTTCAAGAAGCAGTTTTTCCATCTCTTCAAGTTTATCCTTATAATTCGGATCATCTGCAAGATTTACCTGAAAAGATTCAGGTTTATTACCGGTTAGTTGAACAATTGACGGATCATGATGCTCAGTAAGCAATTCATAGGGATTATCCTTTAGGTTAAACAATTGCTTTTCATGAACCTGTCCCTCATAAACATCATATTTGATCAATTTCCAGTCACCATACCTCACTGCCCGTATACCGGGATTTGAAGGATGCAGGGCTCCTGTTATAGGATCAATCCGGCGAATGCAAAAAGTACCATATATTATATTTCTGTTCATTTCTGCTTCACCCTTAAGGATATTATAAAAACTAATCCCCTCACAAGTGCCAGGGATGTCAATGCCCGCAATATCACATAAGGTGGGCAATACATCCATAAGGTATGTATTACCGTTGACACGGCTGGCAGCTTTAATTCCCGGCCCTTTAACAATAAGAGGAACCCTCCAGCTGTGTTCATACAGATTTTGTTTACCCATCAATCCATGACTTCCAATTGCAATTCCATTATCCCCGGTAAAAAATATATAAGTGTTGTGCAATTCACCTGTCTCGTTCAGCTTCTTAAGTACACGGCCTATCTGTTTATCAATATTCTCTATACAAGCATATTGCCGTCCCAGTTCATTCCTGACAGTTGCCTCATCACGGTTATTCATCACCCCCTGCACTCTTGTTTCATCACGTCCTTCGTCATTTCCGTGCCGGAAAGGATGCACAGGTAAATAATTGACCGGCAGAGGTGGCGCCTTAGGATTTGGAATCAAAGGAGGTTCATCTGATGCCCCGTATTTCTCATATAATTCCTCTTTACAATGTCTTGGATCATGTGGATGCGAAAAACCCAGGTACATTAAAAATGGTTGTTCAGTTTTTTGCGAATCCAGCATCTCCAAAAATTCAATTGCCCTGTCTCCATGCCACTTGCTGCTTTTATCATCTTCAGCATATACACACCACTTTTCATAATTATAAGTAAATAACTTATCTGCATTATCATAACTGGTTGAAGATTTACACGTTCTGAATGTAATATATCCTGCACGGTTAAAGACTGCAGGTATGCTGTAATATTCCGGGGCATCTCGCGGGGTAAGTGCATTAGCCTCTTCCGGAGAATTATAATTTGGTGATTTAGTTTGCGGTAACCCGACTGTTCTCCACAAACTGCGACCGGTCATTAATTGTGTACGAGACGGAACACATACAGCACTCATCCACGATCCCATAATATACGATGAAGTGAAAGTCATACCCTCCTCCGTAAGCCTGTCAATATTTGGAGTATGGCAAATCTGATTACCATAAGCTTTTAATGAGAAAGGAGATTGGTCATCAGTAATTATAAATAAAAAATTGGGCTTCTTTTGTTTAATGGCCTGTTGACAGTTGTTAATCAGGATGCAGGAAGCAACTGTTAAAAAGATGAATATTAATATATTATTGGTTCTCATAGATTTATAACGGATTACTAATTTTTACCGGAATAAAGTTATATGAATAACTTTGTACTTCAAAGACAATGCTTTATTTTACATGAAGAAATTATTACTTTCCCACTCCCTTTTCCATCAATAATTTTAGTTCATCAAGGTGATTCGTATATACTCCACGGGGTCCGGTTTTATATTTCGTAGCGAGGGAAGCTGCCATACCAACCACTTCTCCCATCATACCACCTGTTCTCATAACCCTAATAGTCCCCAGGACAACATGAGTAACGCTGATGTTACGTCCAGCCATAAACAGATTGTCAATATTTCTTGAATACAAACATCTGTAAGGGATAGCATAAGGTTCTATTTTAGTAGTTTTTGCAATTGACAAGAATGGTTCTTCATTAAAGCCATCAATCTCTTTGGGATAATGAAGATCGATTCCCCAGGTAGTAGTAAAACTTTCATCAGGATATTTAATTCTGTTCAAAATATCCTGTTCTCTGATTACAATATCTCCAAGGATACGCCTCGATTCCCGTTTTCCTCCAATATATGCCACCCATGACAATTTACAATTCTGGTATTTATCTTTTCCATGACTTTTATTTTTTAAAAAGTCCCAGTTACCAAACACAGCCCTCAGTGCATGATCCCGGATATATTCAATATCCTCCACCTGGTCCCTGAAAAATCCTGTTTCCCAATCCCAGTCGCCACGAATAAGGTGTTGGCAAGTCTCTTCTGTAAACTGAATTGCCCAGGGACATTCCTGAAATACCTGAGGCCCTGCATATTCCTCAGCATACCATTGAACTGAGGTTCCCATAACCAGGTTATCCGCTTTTTCAGGAGCATGCGACTCTCCTGTTTCACTTCTGCTCTCGCGACCTTCCCTGTAATCAGCCTCTGCCAAAAATCCGACATTTCCATCGCCTGTGCAATCGGCAAAAAGACTACCTCTGAAAATCAATTCCTCACCTGTAATTATACTTTCCCCGGAAACAGACACAATCTTATCTCCGGCCTTACCCACCTCAAAAACATGTGTATTCAGAAAAAGGGAGATATTTTTCTCATTTAACACCATTTGCAACTTTTTCTCATCCCCATAGTTACTTGCCGGGCCGGCGTTGTGAATCTTTTTCTCAGGATATTCTTTAATAACTTCCATAATCCGTCTGCTTCTTTCAGCGTTAGGATTTCGCTCAGCCTCCCAAAGAGTCCAATGGCCTACAGACCCTACTTCATCAACCAGCTTGCCCAAATTAGGATATGGCTCCTGAAAAATGAGGCCGGAAAGACCTACTCTTACCTCTGAACTGTTATTACCGCCAAGAACCGGTCTGTTCTGAATAAGGGCAACCTTACAATTCAGCCTTGCAGCACTAATTGCTGTACATATTCCTGCCATACCTCCTCCAACGACTACCAGATCAAAATCACCGGCAACCTTTGGAGTTTCAGGAATTTTCCGGTGAATACGACGAAACCGTTCCAATGTCTCCCGATCGTCAGGTGGCTTGAAACTTAAATCTCTTGTCAATAGTATTGCGTCACATCTTCCGTTAAAGCCTGTCAGGTCATGCAAGACGAAACTGACATTCCCTTGATTCAAAATTATAGTTTCACCATCCTGCCAGTGCCAATCTGATCCTTCAGTTCCAAAAAAAGTATCCAGAGGATTGTCGTTGATTATTAACTGAAATTTGCCCGGATATTCTGTAATATTCCATGGAGCAAGCCAGTTCCGTGTGCGTACCCATACCCTGTACTCCCCACTCTCAGGTACTTTTGCATGAGTAACGGCATCCTCAACAGATGTACCAAGCCCGTGTGCCATCAAATATGGAGATCCCATTTGATCAATACTTTGCTGATCGATTACCCAGCCACCCCGTTGATTGAAACTCTCAGCCTCAATAAAAATTGATTGAGCCGGTAAAAACAAAATATTAATCAAAATAAAAAGCCCCGTAAATATCAATTTTTTACCCATAACAGGGATTTTTATATTAAAGTATCAGTTACTTATGTTTCTTTCAAGAAAACTTCCAATAATTCCAACAACTGCACCTGCAACAAATGCAGCAGGCATAATCCAAAATACTTTTAACCCGCCAAATTCCCAGAACGAAACAGCTACAGCCATTATCACACTTGCCAGCCCTCCAATAACCGTTCCTGTACCTGTGGCAAACGGAATAAATATAGCCATGAAAAACAGTACAAACAAAGGAGCTACAAAAAGATTAACTACCTTGATCACAACATCAAGCAGGTTACCTTCTACATTACCAACAAGTAAACTTAACAATATAGCGATAACCCCTACAAAAAAAGATATCTTTTTCACCTGGTTCAAAGGATCTGATGACACAAACCGTGGAAGGACCCTTTTTATTATGTCCTCATGAATAACAGAAGATGAAGAGTTAAGCCCGGATGATAAACTTGACATTGCAGCAGCTAAAATTGCCGATATAACCAATCCGGATATACCTACAGGCAACCCGATCAAAACAAACTTAGGCAGAAGACTGTCAGCCTGCTCATTTAATGTCTGTCCATATGTTAAAAAATGTGGGTTCCTGGTAAAGTAGGCTATCATTGCAAGACCCACTATCGCCAAAAAAATCTTAACAATGAAGGTTACTATCAGTGAAATACCAAAGGAACGCCTTGCTGCAGCAATGTCCTTTGTCGAAAGATACCTTTGCACTGCCATCTGGTCAGACCCGTTGGTGCATACATACCAGGTTATCAAAAACATCATAGTATTGCCTATTGTCGTTCTTTCGGTCAGGCTTAAACCCCATTTAAAAGGTGCCCAATGCCCTAAATAGTGATCTGGCAGCCAGGAGGTCAGCGAGCTGAATTCTACCATAACAAAAATGATAGCCAGGATAGTGCCTATCCACAGGATCACTGATTGTATCGCATCTGTGGCAATTACTGCCTTATAACCGCCAATTGTTGTATACACCATTGTCACCAACATTAAAACAATCCCTATTAATGTCGTATAGCGGGAAGGAATATCAATAACAGCCATTAGTGCAGTGTTTATCGTCGCATATATAATAGTAGCCATCCAAAAAAACCTTAAGGTCAGGAAAAAAAATGTCGCAAGCATCCGTACATTAAGGCCAAGCCTTACTTCAAGCAATTCATATGCGCTTGTAACTTTCATATTCATGAAATGAGGGATCAGGAACCAGCCAACAATATAATATATCAGGGGGAATATGATCATAGCCACAAAAACGACCGGTCCGTTCTTTATCATCTCACCGGGGTATGAAAGGAAGCTTAAAGAGCTTATCATGGTAATAAAAAGTGACAGACCCACTATAAATGGGTTCATTTTCCTTCCACCCAACAAATAATCCTCCGTATTTTTAACCCTGCGGGCAAAATACCATCCTATCAGGATCATTACAATACCATACAACGCTATAACGAGCTTATCCCAGGTATGTAGTGTATATTTCTGCCTGCGGTCAATACGTAAAAGCACATAAGAGGCAGCATTATCAATGTCCAGTTCACTGCCGGATGATCCTTCGCTTTGATTTGAAATAACAGACGAAAGTAATGGAATGTTATCTTTATCTGCTGATCCACTTATACCCAGCAGGGCTTCATAACGGCCTCTGGCCGCAGGATCAGAAATAATTCCCAGCAATTTTTGCTTAAACTTTTTTGCCGGCCCTGTTCCCAGAGAATCAACAGGGGCATTTATTAAAGCACTGCTTAATATGTTTGTATATGCAGAAGAGGTATCCGGCTCATTTAATGCAATATGTCTCAAATATCCATAATTCCCCAACCCAATATCCCTGATATTACGCAAGGCATAAGCTGCCAGCCGCCGCAGGGAATTATTCTCAACAGGGTTATTTACAATATCTGTCAACTGTTTCTTTACATCTTCAATATTACCATTTTCCGAATAGGCTGTTCCCCATAAGGTATAAACCCATAATGGGTTATGTTCACCCTCCAGTATTGAACTAACCTGGGTATGGTCTGAAGAAAAAGGAAAATAATTTAATTTAGCCATTGATTCAGCAGCATGAATACGCTCAGGGCTAAATGGATCTTTAAAAACATTTGCAATTGAGTCAAGCCATGGCTGTTTTTCTTCAGTCCTGTATGTCGACCGTGCTAATACCCTCCAAATGCCAATTCTGTAAAATTTTTCTTCGCCCCGCTCCTTCTCCTCCTCCACAAAAAATTCATGCACCTCATTTATGTAACCCAGCTCAAGAAGAAATTCTGCTGCATGTACCTTTTCCCAGGTCAGCTCACTTTCCAGGGTTTTTTTCAGATTTTCAATCGCCGTCTCTCTCAAATCTTCCTGTACAAACCGCCTTTTACCGGTATCCAGACAACCGGCAAGGGTAACTAACAATGCAAAAAAAATGAACCATGGTATCCGATTTACTTTCATGCGATTATAATTTAGTCTGATAATAAGCCCTCCCTAAAAATTCAGCAAAGCAATGCTATTTTCCAAGAAGCCCATACAATCCGGCCTCCTGAAGATCTTTTTTCATGGCGGCATATTCATCTTCTCCCAGGCCTCTCAAGGGACTGCGACAAGGGCCGCAATCAATGCCGGCCATCTTCAATAAAGCCTTACCGGCCACAATGCCCCCCCTGTATTTAATTATCCTTTCAAATATACCTACAACTTTTAGCTGAAGCTCCCTGGCCCTGGTTATGTTGCCATTGTTGAATGAACTGATCAACTCTTTAAACACACCGGGTATTACATTAAAGCTGGTACCAATTGCCCCCTTAATACCCAGTGCCAGTCCGCACAATAAACTTTCATCACTTCCCTGCATAATGTCAAACATCCCGTTATTCAACGACATACATTGTTGCATCTCCATAAAATTGGAATGGGTGAATTTGATCCCGGCAAGATTCGGTATCTTCCCCTGCCCCTCCTTCAGGAACTCAACCATGCTTAAAGTGAGCCCTGTACGTACGGGAATATGGTAGTAATAAAAAGGCAAATCAGGAACTGCGGAAGCTACCTGAGCGCAGAAATCCACCAGGTCAGTAACATTCTGGGGTTGCAGAAATGCAGGCCCCATGCATGAAACAGCCCATGCCCCTATATCCTGTGCATGAATTGCCAGTTCACGTGACTGACGGAAACTGGTACTGCCTACATGAACAATAAATTTAAAATCTTTACCGGCAAAAGGTGCCCATGATTCTGCAATAATTTTTCTTTCAGTGGTTGTCTGCAACATTCCCTCACCGGATGATCCCAATACAAATACACCTGACAATCCTTTCGATTTCAAATAACCTGCATATTCCGGGATCAAATCGGTAACAACATCCCCTTTTTCATTCATCGGGGTAAAGACCGGTGCAATCAAACCATCTGTTTTTTCCACTCGTTTCATATTTAATTAATTTTCATTCTTGCTAATATTACTTCTTTTGGGTACGCCCCGTTTTAAAAGCCCTGTCAAATCTGACAAGTATTTTTGATATATCATCCGGGGCGTAACATTAAATTTCTTACACAGCGAAGCTGCCATTCCAACTACCTCCCCCATCATCCCGGTGGTACGCTGGACCCTGACAGTCCCAAGCGCCACATGTGTAACACTAATATTACGGCCTGCCATAAACAGGTTGTCAACATTTCTTGAATAAAGACACCTGTATGGTACGGCATAAGGCTTTATTTCAGTCATTTCAGTTCCCGAAAGAAAAGGTTCCCCATCGAACCCTTCAAGTTTCAAAGGAAAATGCAGGTCTATTGTCCATGTGGTTGTAAAAGATGCATCAGGATATTTCACACTGTTTACAATATCATGTTCATTAAGAATTATATCTCCCAGCAGCCTGCGTGACTCCCTCTTTCCTCCGATGTATGCCAGCCATGATAATTTATAATTCTGATACTCATGCCTGTTTTTACTTCTGTTTTTCAAAAATGACCAGTTGCCGTAAACTGCACGTAACCCATAATCCCTGATATATTCAATTTCCGCTACCTGGTCTTTATAAAATCCCGTTTCCCAGTTCCAGTCACCACGTGTAAGGTACCGGCATGTTTTTTCTGTAAATTGAACAGCCCACGGGCATTCGGGAAATATGACAGGTTCACCGGCCTTTTCGGCATACCACTGCATCGAGGTACCCATAACTAAATTATCCGGTTCACCGGGAGCTTTCGGCTCACCGGTTTCAGAAAAACCTTCCCTGCCCATCCGGTAGTCTGCACCGGCCAAAAATCCTAAATTACCATCCCCTGTGCAGTCAGCAAATAAACGGCTGTGAAATTTATATTCCCTGCCATCCTTAATACTTTTACCAACTACCGTACGTATCTCTTTCCCTTTCATTTCAACCTCCGTTACATGGGTATTAAGAAACAGGAAAATATTCTTTTCAGCCCTGATAGCATCCAGCTTTTTTTGGTCTTCATAATTACCCGCAGGCCCGGCATTATGTATCTTCTTCTCAGGATTATTTTTTATGATATCCAAAATTCTTTTACTCCTTTCGCTCCCGGGGTCCTGCTCAGCCTCCCAAAGGGTCCAGTGCCCCACAGGCCCAATCTCATCAACAACCATTCCCAGATTAGGATATGGCTCCTTAAATATAAGCCCTGAGAGGCCGACCCTTACTTCTGAGCTGTTATTGCCTCCGGTAACCGGCCTGTTATGGATCAATGCCACTTTGCACCCATGTCTTGCAGCACTGATTGCTGTAGTCATCCCTGCTATCCCGCCACCTGCAACTACAAGGTCAAACCCGCCGGCCTCTACTACCTCAACGGGCATGTAGGATGCTGAATGACGAAACTGCTTAAGGTCTACGGCCTCTGCCGGGGGTATAAAATCTTTGTCTGTTGTCAAAATAATTGCATCACACCTTCCATCAAACCCTGTCAGGTCATGAAGGGCAATCTTATTCTTACCCCTCCCCAAAAGTACTGTTCCACCAAACTGCCAATGCCATTCCTGACCTTCTGTACCAAATATCGTACTTAGCGGGATATCGTTAAAAACCAATTGAAACCTTCCCGGGGCTTCGGCATCTGTCCACGGCGCTGCCCAATTGCGCGTTCGTACCCATACATGGTAGCTGCCAGGATCGATTATCTCTGTTTCCGTTTCCGCATCTTCAACAGGGACACCCAATCCGTGGGCAAGGAGATAAGGAGACCCCATCTTGTCCATACTTTGCTGGTCAGTGACCCATCCGCCTGTTCCGGCAAAACTTTCTGCTTCGATCAGAATGGTAGTATCATTTTTTGTACTCATAGCAATATTGAGTATTACATAAACATAAAATTATAAATATATATTAATCTTTCTGTTAATCTTGTTTCAACATAAACTTTTGGGCGCGTTTACCGGTATATACCTCACCGGTATAAATGTTGCCATCCAAATCAACGGCAATACTATGTATCCAAATAAATTCCCCTGCATAACGGCCAATACGGCCAAATTTTCCAACAGTCTTTAATCCCTCCCGTTCCAGTATCCATACGCATTGATTAGTACCATCTGCAACATAGATATATTTTTGACCGGGGTCATGAGAGAATGCCATATCCCATGTTGAACCGAGACCGGATGTATTTTTTGCAACAAATTCCTCAAAAATAAACTTACCATCTTTTTGAAACACCTGAATCCGGTTATGGCTCCTGTCACAAACATAAACTAATCCGTCGTTTGATATTATTACGGCATGTGGAACATCGAATTGCCGGGGAGGGGGCATACCAGGATTAAAAGGACCGGGAGGGACATCCTCCGGCACATTTCCGTATGCACCCCAGTGCCGTTTATATTTCCCTGTTTTGGAATCAAAAACGATAATCCTCCTGTTCAGATAACCATCGGATATATAGACTTCAGAGGCAGTTAAATCGACAGCTACATCGGTTGGCCGGCCTAAACGGATAGTATCATTACTGCCTCCCGTCTCTCCCGGAATGCCTAGTTGAAGTAAAAATGAGCCATCCGATTTAAACTTAAGCACATGATAATCCTTATTTGTTTTGCCATTTGCAGAACAAATCCAAACATTATCTTCATCGTCAACAAATATACCATGCTCCCCATCAGGCCATTCATACCCATCGCCGGGGCCACCCCACGACTGCAACAGCTTTCCCTCTTTATCAAATTCCATAACAGGCGGAGCAGGTGTATAAATTTGTTTCTGTGATTCCCAGCCGGGGCCACCTTCATCCAAACCTAAACTGCCGGGACGGTGAATTACCCATATATGACCCTTTGAGTCAGCGGCTATACCGGAAACCTGTCCGGTGAGCCAGTTGTCAGGAAAAGGTTGAGGCCAGAAGGGGTCAACCTTAAATGAAGGAATGGAGTCTTTAGCCAAATCTGTAGTGCTTTTGTCAGTTGAACTTGTACAACAAATAAAAAGACAAATTAAAAAAATACAAGAGGTAAAACTAAAAATTTTCATGAATTTAAAATTTTATAATTTTCTAAAATATAAATGAAA
>CAZJGI010000105.1:0-10362 GCA_964545315.1 uncultured Prolixibacteraceae bacterium | reverse complement strand
GGCAAAGGATATCGTTCTGAACAACTAACTGCGGAATATCAAAGCCCTATCCTTTAACTAATTGTGTTCGACAAAGCGAAACGGCAAAGGATATGGACATGAACTTATTAACTGCCATGATCAGAGCCTTATCCTTTGCCGTCGGTTTTAACCGACGGATTAAAATCTATATAAACCCCACGCCCGTTGTTACTTGCACTACCCCTAATCCAAACGGACTACTTTTACCGGCAATTCCAGATGATCTGTTACAGAATTTATATCTTTAAATAAAGATTGGATTTGTCCATGCGGTATTACCATCATTATCTGTCACTTCACATCTAACCCATTTTGGTTTCTTCTTACTCATATCCCATTCTGCAGTAGTAATACCATTTGAGTCTTGTGCCAAAAAAACGCTCCCGTTACTGGCACCATTAATTCTAAAGGCTATCTTTTTAACCGGGGAACATTTTATTTTCACTTTTAAATTTTCATCAACATAAAAATCTTCAATTTCAGGGCCTTTTGTGGAATAAAAACACCCATTTTCAAGCGCATCCAAGATACTTTTTTCATCAAGTCCGGATGCTTTTATCATAGTCCATGCTTTGCCCACATATTCACTCCTGTGCACATCATCGGTAGCCAGGCCTGATAAAATGTATCCTTTATTCAGCATCTGATCCCAATATACATGGGCCTCAGCACTGTTTGACTTTTCACACCCATCATTATACACCTCAACACCAAGATATCCTGATACTTCAGTCATCTCAACAAAGGTGTGGCCTGTCCAGTATGGATGTGCATAAAATACCTTTGCCCCTTTACTTTTTATATCATCTATCATCCCCTGAGCTGATAAATTATTGTTATACTCATAAGGATGTGGTAATCCAATACCCAAAAGATGATGTGTAGGCGCTCCGGAATAGGTTTCAGGATGGAATTCAATACCGCTTACTGCAAGAAAGTTACTTGAAGAATAACCAGACAGATCATTTGTCTTCCTGTGGTCTGTTATTGTCACTACATGAAAACCTTTATCTTTGTATTGCTTTAATCGTGTTGGCACATCAACATCACCGTCGCTTGTGGTTGTATGCACATGAAAGGCCGATTTATACCAATTCCCCTTTGTTTTAAAAGGATTTGTCAAACTTTTGACTGTAACAACGTCATTTTTAGTTTCTAATGCAAAAACCTTTGAAACCATGGCAGATAATGCCGATACTCCGGCAACTCTAAAAAAATTCCTTCGTTTCATATGATATAGTTAAATTAAATTAAAATTTATAATCATTATCTCTTACTGTCGGCTTCTGACGACAATTAAGATTGCTTGTTTCTAATTTTTTCAAATATATAAAAATTCAAACTATTAAAATTATTTTTTAAAAGTCATAATATAGTTTGCCCTGATTTCGTAAGGGGGAACTCGTACATATTTTTTTAAGTCAGTCTCTTGTGTCCCTGTTTTAATCCGGATACTCATTCAATCATAAATGATCCCGATCTTTGATTAATGAAAAAATAACAATATATTTTTTAATAAAAAATTTGCATTTTGCACAATGGTGCATTATATTTGCAATGAAAGTCAAATTAAGAAAATATGCCACGTCCCAAAAACAGACGATATGTATTTGAGCCACCCCTTTTTACTGAGTTTAAACCGGTAGGAGTTGCTGCCAGGACATTGCGGGCTAACAGTTTAGCACTGGATGAATACGAGGCAATCAGATTGGCTGATTATCAAGGACTTTCACATGAAGAAGCTGCTGATGAGATGGGAATTTCACGTTCTACTTTTTCACGGCTGGTAGTTGGAGCAAGAAAAAAAGTATCTGACAGTATTGTAAATGGCAAGATGCTGACTATTGAAGGTGGACAGATTCACTTTAGAAATAATATAATCAGATGCATGAATTGTGGGAATATTTTCAAAATAAAAATAAGCAACGCATTACTTAGGTGTCCGGAATGTGGTTCAGCCAACCTACAGAATCTGGCCGGAGGTTTTGGACATGGAAGGTGTTGCACAAATTATTAATTAAAAGGAGGTTTATTATGCCAGGATTTGACAGAACAGGGCCAACAGGTGGAGGCCCTATGACAGGAAGACAACTTGGCCGGTGTACAGGATATGCAGGTGATATTCCCGGCCAGGGTAACAGATTTTACGGAAGAGGCCTTGGAAGAGGCTTCAGAGGAGGTTTCAGAAGGGGATACGGGAGAGGTTTTGGTTTTAGGTGGGGGAATCCATATCTGGATTACGAACCGGCAGCCTCAGATGAGACACTTCTTGAAAATGACGCACGCACTCTGAGAGATCAGCTTTCATGGGTGGAAAAACAACTGGAACAGATAAAGAAAGATAAGGGGGAATAGAAAGTGTTCCGGTTGAAAATGTAAAAAGATAAAATACCGGAAGTTGAGCTTCCGGTATTTTATTTCAATGCAGGCAAGATAACCCGGCAAACAAAAAGCCTGGGCATGTAAATAATTTGAGACTTTGAATCAATTTTTTAAGCATATAACCTGACAGTAACCTATTTTGCATAACTTACCACTCTGGTCTCTCTTATTACAGTAATTTTTATTTGTCCGGGATATGTCATTTCATCCTGAATGCGCTTAGAGATGTCATAGGAAAGTTGCTCAGTCTCCTGGTCATTCATTTTATCCGCTCCAACAATAACACGCAATTCACGTCCTGCCTGTATTGCATATGTCTTAGTAACTCCAGGGTACGAAAGAGCCAGATCTTCAAGGTCTTTTAATCTTTTAATATATGATTCAACGACCTCACGTCTCGCACCGGGCCTTGCACCTGAAATTGCATCACATACCTGAACAATAGGGGCAAGGAGTGTCTGCATCTCCTCTTCGTCATGATGGGCACCAATAGCATTGACAATATCCGGTTTCTCTTTATACTTCTCTGCCAGTTTCATACCAAGAACTGCATGGGGCAGTTCAGGCTCATCGTCAGGTACTTTTCCAATATCATGAAGTAATCCGGCACGTTTTGCTTTTTTAGGATTAAGCCCCAGTTCAGATGCCATAATAGCGCTTAAGTTAGCTACTTCCCTTGAATGTTGTAAGAGATTCTGGCCATATGAGGAACGGTATTTCATTTTTCCTATAAGCCTTGTAAGTTCAGGATGTAATCCATGAATACCCAGGTCAATGGCAGTTCTTTTGCCGGTTTCCACAACCTCCTCTTCAACCTGCTTTTTTACTTTTTCAACAACCTCTTCGATGCGTGCCGGGTGAATACGGCCATCTGTGACAAGCTGGTGAAGCGCAAGCCTGGCAATTTCCCTCCTCACGGGATCAAACGCAGATAAAACAATAGCTTCAGGAGTGTCATCAACAACTATCTCAACGCCTGTTGCAGCTTCGAGGGCACGAATATTCCTCCCTTCCCTGCCAATAATGCGACCTTTGATCTCATCACTTTCAATATGGAAGATTGTTACTGCATTTTCAACAGAGGTCTCGGTGGCAACCCGCTGGATCGACTTAATTACTATTTTCTTTGCCTCCTTATTAGCTGTCTGACGAGCCTCCTCCATTATCTCATTAATATATGCCACCGCCTCAGATTTTGCTTCCTCTTTTAAGGACTCAACCAACTGATCTTTTGCTTCTTCAGCAGATAATCCGGAGATCTGCTCAAGTTTTTCCAAATTCTGACGGTGTAGCTTTTCAAGTTCTTCACTCTTGTGTTCCACACGCTGGAGCTGAATTTCAAGATTTTCCCGGATTATATCCACTTCTTTCCTTGATATCTCATATTCTTTTGTTTTTTTATGCAGCTCATCTCTTCGCTGGTTAATTGCTGCTTCACGCTGACTTAATTTATTTTCCAGAATATTTATCCTGGCATTTTTCTCCTGGATAAACTTTTCATGCTCAGCTTTCAAACTTAGAAACTTTTCCTTAGCCTGAAGCATTTTATCTTTTTTGATGACCTCTCCCTCTGTCTCAGCCTCTTCAAGTATTTGTTGCTTCTTATTTTTTAAAGCTTTATCCCATAATAAATAAGCTAATGTGCCACCGATTCCAAAACCGGCTACTGCACTTATCAATATTTGTATCCATTCCATTGCGTAAATATTAATTAATTAATAAAAACCCGTAATAAATCACTTTGGTTCATCAACTAAAGCAATTTAATACGGGTCCTTGAAATTTTATATATATGTATAACCTTAACTACTTCTTTTCTTTTCTATAAAATCAATAATATCATCATTCAAATTCTTCAATTCATCAATGAATCTGGCTTTATCTTCATTTTGTACCATCTCTGTATGATTCAAAGCAATCTGAAAAGCCGACATTGCTAATATATCCTGTGAATCTTTATCCCTGAATAATTCTCTGTATTTCTTTACCGTCTCATTAATCATTTTTGCAGCTAACCTGTGCCTCTCCTCATCTTTCCGGTCTATATTCAAAGGATAAATCCTTCCTTCAATCCTGATATTTATAGTAAGCTTATCTTTATTCACTATTCATTACCTGTTTAGTAATGCAATACATTTATCAATTTCCCGTACTATTTTATTTATCTTATTTCTTGCCAATTTACTCTCATCTGTTCCGGCGAGCATTAAATTGGCAATCCTTAAATTCTCATTTTTTTTACTTAGAACTTCATTCTCATTTTTCAGACTGCAAATCTCCGATTTTAAAGCAGTGACCTCTTCTGCAAGCTTCCTGTTTGAGATTCCAATTTCATCAACTGTCTGAAACAACCTCATTATATTATTTTTTAATTCATCCAGAAGTGTTCTGTCATCGTTGGTCATAACAGTTCCAATTAATTTACAAAGTTAACATTTTTCAACTATAGTGAAAGTGTTTATAAAAGTTTGGCAAAAAAATAATAAAAAAGAGTATGTTTACTTTACTGATTAGTTATTTTGGAATCAGTTTTAAAGTAAAAATGAATTATTTGATTACAATGAGAAGTAGGTTCATAATATTTTTTTACCTGTTTATTTTATCAAAATTAACTGTAGCACAAAACAGCGACTATGTAAATCCCCTCAAAATACCCTTATTGCTAAGTGGCAGTTTCGCAGAGCTTAGAAGTAACCATTTTCATTCGGGAATTGATATTAAGACAGGAGGAGAGACAGGTGAACCAGTTTATTCCGTTGCTGATGGTTTTATCTCCCGTATTGTAGTCTCCCCCTCAGGTTTTGGCAAAGCCCTTTATATTACTCATCCCAATGGAACATCCTCTGTGTATGGCCATCTCGATAAATTCAGGGATGACATAAAAAATTTCATTACTGACCTTCAATATAAAAGCAGGTCATTCAGCATAGATAAGCAGTTAAATTACTCTCAGTTTCCCGTTAAAAAAGATGAACTTATCGGATACACAGGGAATAGTGGTAGTTCAGGCGGCCCGCATCTGCATTTTGAAATAAGGGATTCTAAAAATGAAATGCCCCTTAATCCTTTAAAATACGGTTTCCCGGTTATCGATAATATCCCTCCTAAAATCTATTCATTGATGATCACTCCCATTGATGATCACTCCCATGTTGAATATGGTGATGAAAAAAAAATCTATCCTGTCTACCTGACAGGTGAAACATACTCTCTCAACCGGCCGGTAATCCCCGTATATGGAAAAATCGGATTTGCTGTTCAGGCCAATGACTTCTTTGATTTTTCAGAAAATATATGCGGAGTATATTCAATAGAACTAAAAATTGACGGTGAACTGTATTATTTATTTAAAATGGACCGTTTCTCCTTCGATGAAAGCCGATATATTAACAGCCATATTGATTATGAAGAATATATAAAGAGCAGGAAAAGATTTCACAAGACCTGGCTTGATCCGGGGAATAACCTAAGCATATACAACTATGTTCGGGAAAGAGGAATTTTTGAAGTTAAGGATGGAAATCCTCATCCCGTAACAATCGAAATCAAAGATATTCACGGTAATAAATCAGTGGTGAAATTCTCAATTATCAGCAGATATAAGTATCTGCCTGCGAGTCATAATGAATATGATAAATTACTAAGTTATGATAAACGCAATTATTTTCACAGTGACAGCATTATGGCAGATTTTCCGGCTCACACTTTTTATAAAGACTTAAAATTCACCTATGATAAGATGCCTTCAAATAAAGGCCTTCTGTCAGGAATTCATATTCTTCATAATAAAACAGTTCCTGTTCATAAACATATCAGACTGTCAGTGCAGATTTCAGATCGTTGGAAAAACCTTTACGATAAATTAATACTTGTTAACGTTGACACTGTTTCCGGAAGATTTTACAGTGCCGGAGGATTCTTTAATAATGGTTGGATTACAGCTAATATAAGGGCCTTTGGAAACTATGCTGTTGCTGTAGATACCATTCCCCCAAAAATAATTCCCCTGAGTATAAAAAATAAAAATTTACTTACAGAATCCTCTAAAATAAGGTTTCTGATTTCCGATGATTTATCCGGAATAGAATCTTATGAAGGATATCTTGATGACAAATGGATGCTTTTTGATTATGATGCAAAAAATGATCTTATAGTTCATGATATAGACCCGGAAAGATTTGAAATGGGTAAAAAACACCATCTGATACTTCATGTTACCGACTCAAAAGGTAACAGGTCTGTATATGAAGCATCATTTCATAAGTAAAAAGAGAGATAATATTTTTATTTTTACCGCATTATAAACATATTGAAGCAATAAATTAACATGGGAAAATTTCAAATAATACTTCGTATAATAATATTATTGTTATTGATGTCAAAAGTTGATATCACATTATCATGCACCAACTTTTTGATTACCAGGGGAGCATCAACTGATGGATCAACTATGATAACTTATGCAGCTGATTCTCATACTTTATATGGTGAATTATACTATCAACCTGTAACTGATCATCCTTCTGGAACAATGCGTGATATTTATGAATGGGACACTGGGAAATACCTTGGAAAAATTCCGGAGACAGCTCATACATACAGCGTAGTTGGCAATATAAATGAATATCAGGTAGCCATTGGAGAGACTACTTTTGGCGGACGCAGTGAATTATCAAACCAATCCGGTGCAATCATGGATTACGGCAGTCTGATGTATGTAACACTCCAAAGGGCAAAAACAGCCAGGGAGGCAATTGAAGTAATGACACAATTGGTTGAAAACTACGGTTACTGCAGTTCCGGTGAATCTTTTTCAATATCTGATCCTGAGGAAGTATGGATTCTTGAAATGATAGGAAAAGGAGAAGGACAGAAAGGAGCTGTCTGGGTTGCCCTGCGTGTACCTGACGGGTATATTTCAGGACATGCAAACCAGGCACGCATTACTTCATTCCCAAAGAATGACCCTGATAATTGCATTTACTCAAAAGATGTTATCTCTTTTGCCCGTAACAGAGGCTGGTACTCGGGAAGTGATGATGACTTCAGTTTTTCAGATGTTTATGCTCCGGTTGACTTCGGAGGTGCACGCTTTTGTGATGCAAGGGTATGGGCCGGCTTTAATAAAGTTGCCACCGGGATGGAAAAATATACAGAATATATTAAAGGAAATATAACATACGGCGGAGATAACAATTTTCCGGCAAACAGATTACCTCTTTGGGTCAAACCTGACAAAAAGCTATCTGTAAAGGATGTTATAGATATGATGCGCGACCATTTCGAAGGAACAGAACTTGACATGACCAGGGATATGGGAGCCGGGCCTTTTGAACTGCCATACAGATGGAGGCCTATGACCTGGATATCAGATTCAACGGAGTATCTCCATGAAAGAGCAATTTCGACCCAGCAAACCGGATTCTCATTTGTTTCACAAAGCCGCAATTGGCTGCCGGACCCAGTTGGCGGTATCCTTTGGTTTGGCGTAGATGATACATACAGCACCTGCTATGTTCCAATGTATTGTGGTATCAACAAAATCCCGGAATGTTTTGCCGCCGGAAACGGCGATTTGCTTACTTATAGTGAAACTTCAGCTTTCTGGACCTTTAACCTGGTTTCCAACATGGCTTACCTCAGATATAATTATATGATCAAAGATATATTGAAAGTTCAAAGAGAACTGGAAGACAGGTTTGTGTCATTTATCCCTGCTGTAGATAAAGCGGCCCAATCTCTTTACGAATCACCCGACAGGGAAAAAGCAATTCAATTTATAACACATTTCTCTGTAAATGAAGCTAATAATATGACAAAAAAATGGAAAGAGCTGGGGCACTATTTACTTGTAAAATATATTGACGGAAATATTAAAAAAGAGAAAGAGGGAGAATTTGAACGAACTGAATATGGATTGCCTGCCAATCCCCTTCAACCAAATTACCCCGATTGGTGGTATAAAATTATCGTTGATCAAACGGGAGATCATCTGAAACTACTAAATACTGAAACTCACTAGAAAATAATTAATATAGTTTAATTTGTCTTGTTAAAAAAAATATTATTTTTGCACCGCTTTTAAGCAATCTCTTGTCAACCTGGCAATATTGCATACAATATTTAAATTATTTCAGTGATGGATTTAATAAAGATAGTAGAAAAAGAATTTGCAGTTCAGAAAGAACATCCGAAATTTATCGCAGGAGACACAATTACTGTTAGTTATAAAATTATTGAAGGAAATAAAGAGCGGATTCAGAACTTCAGGGGAGTTGTAATTCAGATAAAAGGCAGTGAAAATACTAAGACTTTCACAGTACGAAAAATGTCTGGCAACATAGGAGTTGAAAGAATTTTCCCAATCAATTCACCTTTTATTGACAGTATACAGGTCAATAAGAGGGGAAAAGTTCGCAGGAAAAGAATATTTTATCTCCGGAGCAGAACCGGTAAAAAAGCACGTATTAAGGAAAAAAGATTCTAAAAGAGTATTTTTATAATTACTATAGAAAGGCCTTCATTGAAAGGCCTTTTTTATGTCCTTCGAAATAAACAACCACCATTATTAGAAACTCATTTTATCAAATCTTTTAATAAAAATCTCCAAAAAACAAATAAATCAGTCAGTAGTTTATCATTCTAAAAATAACAGCAATATCATCTTAAATCTTCTGACATAAACATTCATTAATCAAAAAATTAACCCTGAGGCGCTCAAAAACAGATTTAAAAATTTATTCATAAACAATAGATTACCTATATTTGAAAAAATTAAAATTATTCACTAATGAAACCAATAATTAAAATTCTTTTAGTAGTAGCGATTTTCATTACCTGGTCATGCAATGAGGAACCGGGTGGTATAACAGTAAACTTTCCCAAGCCGGATGAACCTGTGCAGATCACAAAGGATGGCAAAGAACACCTGTTTGCAAGTTATTATGGTATTAATTCCTGGAGTAATGATCAGCGTTATGTTACTGTCCTGGAAACGGATATTAAATACCAACTTCCGGATGAAAATGATCCGGCCATTCTCGGACTGGTTGACATGCAAACATATGAATTCATTCCACTAACTGAGACACGTGCCTGGAACTTCCAGCAGGGGTGCATGGCACACTGGCTTGCCACATCACCTGATTCACTTATAATTTACAATGACTACAGAGACGGCATTTATATATCTGTGATCATGAACGTATATACGAAAAAGGAGATTAGAACAATTCCCCACCCTGTCAGCGCTGTTGCACCCAATGGCAAAGAGGCAGTAAGCATAAATTTTTCCAGGTTAAGGCTCACAAGACCTGACTACGGATATGGAGGAAACGGACAGGATGCCAGGGAAGATATCCCATTCCCCGCTGACGACGGATTATTCCTGATCGATCTGGAAACAGGAAATTCAAAGCTGATCGTCTCATATGAACAGATTAAAGACCTGGTGCCGCCTGTATCTGAAGGTAATATAGAATGGTTTAACCACACTCTCTTCAGCAGAAAAGGTTCTAAAATATTTTGGCTGTCCAGACAGACTGAAGGCAGATCGCGCATAACAACATCATTTACAGTAAATCGTGATGGCACAAATATTCAGCGTTGCTTTCCTGACAACTGGGCAGGTTCACATTTCGACTGGCTTAACGACGATCAGCTGATGGTAACATCCAACTATGAAGGCAAACAGTATGCTCACGTTCTGTTTACCATTGGCAAACAGGATTATAAACGGCTTGGAAACGGATTATTGGACTATGACGGCCACGGCACTTTCTCCCCTGACGAAAAATGGATGGTAACTGATACTTATCCGGGCAGCGGATTGCGGGAACAGAAAATATACCTTATGGATATGGAAACTGAAGCGGTGCTTCCACTGGGCAGATACGTTCAACCGTCTGAATTTACAGGCTTCTGGCGTTGTGATATTCATTGCCGCTGGAGCCCTAAGGG
>CAZJGI010000104.1:0-10598 GCA_964545315.1 uncultured Prolixibacteraceae bacterium | reverse complement strand
TTAATGTTTTATCCTGTTTCAGCAAATAAACAGTATCCATTGATCTGTTTGCCAGAATAAATTCATTTCCAAATTTACAATTATCAGGTATTCCTCCATGTACAAAGGTATATCCGCGAGACATGTTTTTCCCGGTATTTTCCATCACCTGCACTGGATTTACTTTCTTTATATTAATATTTACATAGCCATTTTCTTTCCCATCATCCTTTGCAACATATATGTATGGTTTTACCGACTTGTTGGAACCAAGCATATTTTCGTCGAAAGCCAATAAAATATTTTCGTCGAAATTATAAATCTCTATAATATGTGTGTTTTTGGGTGTTTTAAAACTTCTCAGCAAAGCACCATTTTCCGAAAAAATTAAAATTTTTCGTTTAATGCGATCCAAAATAAAAATTTCTTTTTCTATCTCATCATATATAATGGAAGTTATGACTGTGTAACCTAATCCATTTTTCTGATTAAAGCTGGAGTGTATTTTTCCATTTAAATCGAAAATAAAAACATCGCCACGTATTTCATCAGATATTACAATTTTTTCATTGGAGACGTACCTCAACTGACAATGTTCGCCTAACAATACATCTTTAGAAGTTTCAAGTGGCACATAAGTTACATCTGTTTCGAAATCAAGTTTTTTTGAAGGATAGGATTTGGTTTTATCCAAAACAGGGAGTAGTTTTTTTTCCGGATAAGCAGACTGGGCAAAACAAGTTGCTGAAACGAGCATGATTGTAAAATAACATAAAAGTATGATTAAAACATGTGAGAGTTCCATATTCAAAAGAGGTTCACCTCCATAAAAGCCTATACTTAAGGGATAATCAGTTTTGCCAGGGCGTTCTCTTAAAGAAAATAAATAGTCAATAATAAGTTGCGCTTTGTGAAAAGGGAGGTTTTTCCCTTTTCTTTCGCTATAACTTTCATATAATGAGCTTAATCCACAATATCTGCAATTTAAATTGCATGCATCCGTAACTTCAAAAACCAGTTGACTAAGATGCCTAAGATTATATAAAATTGATTCCTCGGTTTCCATGTCAATCTATTTCAATTTTGTCATTTCAATCACTGGATTGTCATCCAATTTTAAGTTTGATGCAATCTTTTTAAGTTTACCATCCAAAACTCCCAATTTCAATCTATTTATCAGGTCATACGGATAAATAAATCTGGCACCAGTATTCCTGGGTAAGTCAGCCTTTTCTGCCCAACAACCACGGGAATTGTGTTCATAAAAGCTGCCAGTTGCAAACTCATAGGTTAGATAACGCTCATTTCCTTTGTAGCGACCGCTGGCGCCCCGTTTTGCAGCTCCCTTTATATCAAAAGTATATATAGCAAAAGTTATAATATCATCTGTTTTCATCCCAACTGAAACAATTACCGGAGGTTCTGAAAAAACGGTAGGAGTCTGAATAAATAAAGGAGAAATGGTTTTATCTTGTTTCAAGAGGTAGATCGTGTCAGAAGACATATTGGCAAGAATAAATTCATGCCCGAATTTGTAGTTTCCGGAATGGTCGAAACCAATTTGTACCCAGATGTCATTATGATAATGAACCGAAGGATTTGCTTTTTCCCTGTTGATATTCAATTTTGATGTTATAGCCCCATCTTTTTTCGAAATAAAAATATATGGCTGCTTTTGGAGTATCGGCCCATATAAATGTTCATGGTATGCCAGAAGAGTATTGTTATCAAAATTATTTACTTCTTCAATAATAAATTCGGAAGGAAAACGAAAAGTGCGTAAATAGATACCTCGATCATTGTAAACCACAATTTTTCTGGCAGGTCGGTCTAAGATGAAAACTTCATTATTGGGTTCATCATAAACGACATGAGTTATTATTGCAACTCCTAATCCGCCTTTTACACTGAACTTAGATACAACTTTACCATCCATGTCAAAAAAGAATACTTCACCTTTGGTCTTGTTTGCAACCAGAATTTTTGTTTCTGAAACATGAAAAATATGGGCATTGCCATCTAAAAGGATTTCTTTTTTTGTTTCCAGCGGGATATATGTAATCTCTGTTTCCAGATTGAATTCCCTTTTGGGATAAGTATTCTTTTTATCTATTGCAGGAATTTGCTTATCTTTTTTCTCATTATTTGTTACAGGTCTTATGATTTGGCCAATACTTAAATAAATGATAAATGGTAATACGAAAGCATATACAGTATTCATGATATTAAACATTTTATAAAAATATTCAGGTACAGAACATAAAAATTCTGTTTTGAAATGGATTTGAGGATTATTTTAACTTTATTATCGCAATTACAGGGTTGTCATCGTATTTGACCTTTCGCATTTGCTTTTTCCAGCTATCATAAGCTTCTGGTTTATCCTCTGTATCCGTTTTTTCAAGTTCTTCCACTAACTTGAGAGGACTGACCAGGGAAATCAGAAATTTCTCCGAGCACTGGTTCTCCGACTTTATTCTTAGTTCCATACTGCTAAGCATGTCATCGTAAATATAAGGGGCAGTATATCTTTGGGTAATTCCTGTATCAAATGTATGAGTATAAATGGCGTTCAGGTCATTACCCGCCCAGGTTTTCTGAAAAATAAAAAGCTTGTTTTTTCCTTCAAAAAGATTTACTTTTTGATAATTGGCAGCCTGCTTTGTAAATTTATCAACATCCTGATCGTGATAACTTTTAATCAATACCTCATGGGGCAACAATTTATCTTTTAGGTTGAAAACATAGGCTGCTTTTTTTTCCCCATTGGAAACATTCCAGACCGTATCGTTGAAATAGTTCGAAAAGAGAAGTTTGTTACCGCTTACCTGGAAATAGGTATCAAATGTGTCATAAATTGAATACCTATCCGGAAGAATATCTAAATTCCCAGGACGAATCACATTGTCAGGCTTCATGGTATGGTCATAAAATGTTAACTCTCCTTTTTTCTGATTATACCAAACAACATGTCCATTTGGATTTAAGCTGAAATGTGTCAATTGATTTCCTACCTGTATTTCTTCCTGAAATTTTCCATCCAGGGTATATTTAATAATTGACCGCTTTCCTGTTGAAGTTAATAAAATGGTATCTTCTTTCAATTCAAAATCAAAAATCATCAGGTATTCGCCCGGCCCTTTACCGTTTGTTCCGATTTGCCTTATAAACCTGCCGTCTTTTTTAAATAAAAATATCTTTTTCCAGTCGGAAATTACTATTAAGGAATCGTTTATCCTTATTCGTTCACCTTTTCCAATTAACGACATTTTATTGGTTTCTAATGGAATAAATTTAACTTCGCTTGCTATAGAGGAAGTTGTCAAATCTCCCTGCACCTTGTCAGGAAGGTCGATATTGTAAGGATATTTAATATCTTCTTTAGCGGTAAGTATCTGTGTGGAGTTGTTACCATCTTTTTTTGAGGTACATCCCACCCCAATAAGTAAAAATATAAAAACCGTTAGTAAAAGATTTTTTTTCATTTGATTTTCAATTCTCTGTAAAATAATATAATATTCCCATCGCCGGAGTTAAATTATATTCCCCGAAAAATACTTTGTCTCCTGCTTCATGAAAATTTATGCGTACATGGTTAACACTTCTCTCAATGTTTCAGCTTTAGCAGCATCAACATAAAACTAAAATCCGTTAATCAGCTTCTTAATATCCACTTTCAAACAAAACATAAAGCCTGAAAAATCTTTATAACGGTCATCCCCGGTAAAACTATCATTCAATGGTTCGACCAGGTAAATAATCTTATTGTCTCTTATTATCTGAGCCGGAGATATCCGGAAATTTTCATTACTGACAATCTTAAAAGGATATATTGCATTACCGGATATCAGAATCTCCAATAATTCAGGCGATGAACCGGGACTGACTCTCACAATGCTAAATAGTTTATAATCATCTGTAACTATTGCATTCTTTATTAACCAGACTTCTTGTGTTGACATTATCCGGGAAAATTCCTGAAAAGGCATTTCATTGAGCGGTTGATTATTTCCCCAGTCGAGATAGAACATTTTATGTATTCTCCCACCCGGCAAAATTTGATAGATATAATTATCCGTAGCTTCCCAGTAATAAATATTGCCTTCTTCATTTTTATAAAACGTATTTATTTCTGAAGGAGGCATATCCTTATTTGGTTCGAAAAATGATTGATAAATTTTCTGAGATTCAATATCATATAAAAGCAAACGACCTTCGGCTGCCGGATTATGACCCACATAGAAAAGGTAATAATTATTAACCGGATCCATCTCAAATGAAAAAGCAGCAGGAATTGAGATCTCTTTGTATGATTTATATTGTCCGTCAAGTGAATATTCGAATATTCTTACATTACCTGCGGAAGAAAGGATTTCAATTTTATCATCAATAACGATTGCATCATTCAAAGTGGAGTACTCTCCCGGCCCGGCACCAGCCTTCCCTATTGTCCGGATATACCTTCCCTCGCCATTGAACAACAAAACTTGCTTATGCATATGTTTGTCCAGAATAAAAAATCCATGATCGTTAACACAAATAATCTCACATCCACCAGACAGAATTTTATCTTTTTGATCAAATTCGATAACATCACCCGCTTCGATCATGTCTTCAACTGAGTATGCTTTATGCTTAAGACTCTTGATATCGATAGTCTGCATTTCAGGAGGTTCCGTATTGTTTATACATCCTGCAAGAAACAGGATGACCAGTCCATTAAAGAGGGATCTTCTCATAGATTGTATTAATGAATTTATAGTAATATACTTAGTTTTTAAGTTTGACGATCATGAGTGCCGGATTGTCATTTTCATTTAAACTGTTGCCCAGTTGTTCCAGTTCTTTTTTCCTTTCAGGGTATTTGGGAGTAGAATTCTTGAAAGATTCGGACTCAACATGCGCTTTTAATTGATATGCATCGATCCAGCTCACTAACCAGCCGCCTTCCTTTTCCGATAATTTAGCACCTGGGTTGAACCCGGTCCCTCCATCCCACGTATTGCACTTATCAGATTCTTTACCCAACTCTGAGCGACTCAATTCATATACTTTCCCCGTTTTTTTATCAAAAACCTTCTGAACACGCGCCTTTTCTTTGATATTTATATAATCAAGAATTAAATATCTTTTCGATCCTGAAATCGAAAGTAAATTCCACATCGATTGACTTTGAGCATTTTCACTTTTGCTCATATCAGCCTGAGTTATCCTGTATTCATCCTTTCCGAATAAATATGCAGGCTGTCCGCCTTTGTCATTCACATAAAAAATTGTATCGTTGAACTGATTCCAATAACATAATTTATTATCATCATCAAAACAAGATTTGATTTTTAGCGAAAAACCTAATTGAACTTCTTCGGTATTATCTTTTTTCACATACTCCGTTTCACCGTCAATATTTGTAATAACCCACTGGTGCTCTAATTTTGGCTTTGCTACATTATACGCAGAGGGAAAAACTAATTTTGAATCATGATATTTTATCATGTCAAACCGTTCATTCTCATATGTCGGAAATGAATTAATATATTTACCATTAACATCATAAATATAAATTTTCCTGTCACCTAGCAAATAAATTTTCCTGTCCTGATCATTAAAGTCAATATCATTCAGAAAATTATATTCACCGGGCGCCTTCCCTCTTTTCCCAATCTCGTACAGGAATTTACCATTTAGATTGTATGTATAAATCCCGTTAAGATCCTGCACAAAATAAAGTGAGTCAAACTTAATGACATTCATTATCTTCTGTATCGGCCGTTGATTGTCCAGTTTAAGATATTTTATGTCACTTGCGATATCTGCTAATGAAAGTTCACCTTCAGTTGCAGAAGGCATGATAACCGGTATTTCTTTATTTGAATTAATTGAGCAACCGCTTAGTGTAATCAGGCTAATAAAAACAATAAATTTGAAATTTGACATGATTATATTTTTAGGTTTTTTTTGATTGCTAACAATTAGCAGTAGTATTTTTCAATTTTCAGCTAAATATTTATCTATTATTTCTATTAAACCTTTATCATCTGGTCTGGGCGCAGATTCAATTACCATTTCGCCGTTTTTATCAAATAACATATAGTGAGGTATGTATTTAATGTTCATGTCTTCCAGTTGTTTGGAGGTAAAACGGTTACTAACCAAATAACTTTCATTTGTTAAATCATAATTACTACACGCTTTTTCCCAATTTTCCTTATGTGGTTCACTCGAAATATAGATTTGAACGAAATCTTTATCTCGATACAAATTCTCTAATCTCTTTGCATGTTCAAATTGTCTTATACACGGCGGACAACCACTACTCCAAAAATCCAGATAAATAACCTTACCCTTATGTTTTTTAAGAAGATTATTGAAAGTAATACTTTCTAAGTAAAATGAATTCAATTTTAAATCATAAGAGTCCAGGTTTATGTCAATTGGGAGAGAATATTTGTTATTTACAAAATTTATTAGAGCCGTATCCTTTACATCAATTCTAAACTGTTTGAGAGCTGTTTTAGCCTCTTCAATAGTATAATTTTCAATTATGTTCTGAATAGTTTTAAATTTTAAAATATTTTTAGTTTGCTGACTTAGTATTGAGCAAGTTTGTATTGTATCATAAAGTGATAGATAATCAGGTATGCTTCCACCGGCACTGGCAATTCCATTTATATAGTGAGTAGATTCTAAGCGACCAACTTTACGACTTAAATAATAATAATAAACCCAATCAACTATATCTTTTTGGAATCCAAAATATAACAAACTGTCATTTTTACTGTCCAATATGTTTCCACCATCTAAAAATCCCATTTCAACATTGTACCCTAATCGAATATTAAAATCTTCTATAGTCAAATTTGGTAATATTCTTTTTGCAGGACGAGGATCACCATTGAGCTTAAACAAGTCGATTAGCTTATTTTGATAAATAAACTGCATTTTAGCCAGATTATAATTTTCATTGGAAATTAAATCATTTTGAAAGAGAGAGTCCACAAAACTTATCTCCTTATTTATTTCTGAGGAAAGGTTTTCATCTGCTAATGCTACCACTCTATTCAATTCTTTTTGAAGGTCGTTGGATTTCTCCATAAATAGGAATGGATTTCTATACTTAACATCTGATGAATAGTCATTCGGATATAATTGTTCCTTTTTAAATAAATCCAGATTTACATCATGAGTTTTAGATTCCCTGTTTAATAAGGACGCAATTGGAGTTTTATCACGATAAGTGAACAACACTGTATCCCCTTTCTGAAACAAATAGGTTAGTTTATCAATGCCTTTGTATGAATGTCTGAATTGAAAAAAGTCTCTATTCGTTTTAATAATCAGTGTGTCAAACTCTTGTTCCGTGTTTGGTATAAATTCTTTTTGGATAAAGTTGTCATCAATAAATTCTATTTTGCTAAGACCAACAGTATACCCTCCGGCTTTTCGATGAACTTTCCATTTGGGTGGCGGAGACTTAAAAATCAATGTAATTTGATTGTTCTCCAGTTCTGTTTTCTCGGGCTTTTTCTTAACTGTACATGCAATCAAAAAACAAAGAATTATGACTATTGTCTTTGTTAAATTGTTTTGCATCATGATTAAGTGTTTTATTTATTGAATATTACTGCTAACGCAACAGTATTTTATCCATAGTTGTTGCAAATTACAACAAATTGATAAGAAATAAAATGATCTAATCCGTTGAATTATTCAACAGATAAAAATTGTGATTCACTCCTTTCTGTTTCCATCTATCGCTTCAACTCATAAATAAACAAAATACAATTATCCTCTTCCGATAGTTCTTGATCCAGTTTTTTAAATTTTTCTTGCACTTCAGGATCAGCGCAATCACCAATAAGTGTATCTATTTCTCTTATGTAACTTAATTTTTCATGTTATTTTTCTTGGGGCTATATTGCCCGACAATGAGGAACTAATATACAAATTTGTTCATTAGTAATATTCAAATTGACCTTACTAATAGATTGCCAATATAATTTGCCAGAGATTAATGAAAGTAGTTAATTTTTGGAATTTGCTAATATTATAATTGGATTATCTGAATCATGTATATTGTACTTTTTGGTAAAGTCTTTTAAATCATGGCATTCATAGGGATAAACAAAACCAATTATCTGATTATAAGTATTACATGTGGAAGGTTTAAAATCTGGGCCTCCCATATCATTAATAATCTTCTCTTGCTGATTATTATCCCTCAAATTATAAAATTCGTCTTTATTCTTATCATATACTCCTAAATGTATAGTTTCATTTCCTTTGCACATGCACATGTAAAAAACAAATAAATAATCATTAAGATCTATCAATCTGTTTATTCGCATATTATGTTCGGCAAAAGCAACTTCTTCAAACGTCTTTGTGAAATCAATTTTATGGATGCCAAGTTTTAAGAATCCAAAAGGATGTATTTTAAAAGTTGTAGGTTCAAAATAGTACAAGGTGTCATTAAAGGCTTCTTTGAAAGAATTTTGATACTCACTTGAAAATCTAACAAGAACATAATGATTCAGAATTAATTTTTTTTCACTAAGTTCTCTTTGAAAAGGACTTTTCAGTGCGGTTATTGAATCTCCTTCAGAATTAATAATAAGCCAGTTATACACTTCTGAGTCATTTTTGAAAAAATTATCAGGAATATAACATGCAAAATAACCTTCACCAATATCAACAATTCTTGAAGCTTGTTTCGGGAGCCTGATATATTGAACAAATTCTCCTGAAATTTTATATTTTGCCAACCTGCTTCTATAGTCAACAATAAATACTTCATTATTATGAATTACATAATCGATAACATCATAATATTCTTCAGGCCCTTGTCCTTTTGATCCAACTTTATTCACAAAATTTCCTGATCTGTTAAAAACATATATCTCTTTATTAGCTCCTTCAGATAAAATAATGATGTGATTACCCTCCTTTGTTATGTTTCTAATCTCTGCCAGCAGACAATCAGGATTTGTTTCAAGTGCAATATATTCAACGGAATCAGAAATGGAACTTATTTTTATCTGCCTGGTTGCATTAATATCCCTTTCAATATCAACACTGAAAAATTTTCCTTTTTCAGAATTTCTCTCGCTTTCTTTACTCCTTTTACAAGAATATACAATAGGGAATATTAATAACACAATAAAAAACATCTTTTCCATATCAATTCTTATCAAGATTTATATTTAATTTGTTATTACTTACCGGAGTAAGTGTCTGTAAGATCCGGGAATTATCAATCAAAATTGTTAATATAAACATATGCCGGTATAATATCAATCTGCATATTTTTATGTCTTATCTTATCCTGTTGGTTCATCGTGATAATTGTACCTTTATCAATATTGAAAAAATTCATTGCCTCTAATAATCCTTTTTCTTCCCGGGAAGAATTTTCGGGAATTAACTCATAACAGACCTGAACAACTTTCTCTACTTTATTTTTTGCAGCGACAACAAAGTCACATTCAGAACCCTTTTCATTAAAATAAAACAGTTCTTTATTTTGTTGACGGAAATGCCAATAAATAATGTTTTCCAGTGTTTTCCCGGAATCTTTTGTATGTGAAGGAGTTACAGCATTAATCAGGCCATTATCAATGATATAAATTTTTCTGGGATTTATCAGTTGAGCTCTGTAAGAATGTGAAAATTTCGGCATTAATCCCAAGAGGTAAGTTTGTTCGAAATATGAAAAATAATCTAAAATAGTTGCTGAGCTCTTAATCCCAAGGACTTGCTTTAATTTTGTTGCAGTTACCAGGTTTCCAACATTTCCCACCAAAAAAAGAAGCAATCTTTTCAGTGAATTAACATCACGTATACCAAATCTGACAGAAATATCCCTGAAGAGGATATCATCAAATAAGGAAGTTAATATGTCCGGATTATTTATTTTAACGAATTCCGGGAATCCTCCTGTTTCAGAATATTTCTGAAAAAATTCTTCATTCGATTTTATTTGCAGAAACCGTATAAATTCCGTATACGAAAACGGAAATAACTCTTTGGTGATGTGCCGTCCTGTCAGTTTTGTACCTAACTCCCTGCTTAATAGTGAAGCATTTGAACCTGTTATTACAACAGTGAACCCTTCATCCAATTTTTGTCTGACATAAAGTTCCCACCCTTTAACTACCTGAATTTCATCAAAGAATAGATGTTCGTAATCATTTTCTTTAATGATAAGATCAAGCAGTTTAAAATCAGATATTTCGAAATTATACAATTTGGGTGTATCAAAATTTATAAAAAATCCATGTGAAGGCACTTTCTTAATGAGTTGTCCAAGAAGTGTACTTTTCCCACAGCGTCGAATTCCTGAAATAATTAATGCATGATTCCCTTGTTTCTCCGGCAACTTTTTTAATAAATCCCTCTCGAGACCAAAGTCTGATGTCATCAGCCTTTCATACTGGGAGTCAATTATCGCTGAAAGATCAGATTGTTTTATCATTTTTATATAAAATATAAACAAAAATAGTTTGTTTATTTCTAATATGCAAATTTGTTTATTAGTAATGATCAAATTACCCAAAAAACAAACTTGCCGTACAACTTTGTTATCATGTGCGGACACCAAAAATCGCGGCCTTTAGATTCCT
>CAZJGI010000103.1:0-10691 GCA_964545315.1 uncultured Prolixibacteraceae bacterium | reverse complement strand
TTCCTGTTGTTGTCTGGTTCTCCAAAAGTAGGTACGGGCAAGACTCTGTTTATACCCTATCTGCTTAAGTCTTTCTGATACTAAAAAATTTTCCCAAAGTGCCCCTTTATCGGTCCTCATTTCAATGGGGTCAAAATTACCAATGACCATATTTCTGATGCCGTTGTCATAAAAATAAATCTTCTTATTAGTTTTGATCTCATTTCTTATATTTCTACTGAAGCTACTCAATCTATAGATGATGTATCCTTTTTCTAAAATATCAATGTATTTACTAATCGTATTTTTATCAACGTGAACAATTTGAGCCAATTCAGTATAGTTTACTTCACTGCCAATCTGAAGGGCAAGAGCCTGTACCAGCCTGTCAAGAACCTCAGGCTTACGTATATCTGCATAGGATAGAATATCTTTATATAAATAGCTGTTGACTAAATTGCGTAAGATGCTAATTTCGTCTCCGGCATTATTTAAAACATCCGGATAAAAACCATATAATAATCTGTTCTCTAAATTTTGCTCTGCGAACAAATAACCATGATGGTTTTCGTATTCTTCCCACGAAACCGGAAATAATTTATATTCCCATTTCCTTCCGGTCAAAGGTTCATTAACTTCATTTGATAAATCAAAAGATGAAGAGCCACTTGCAAATAATTGAATATTTTTAAACCTGTCAGTGATTATTTTCATTGTCAGCCCAATCCCCACTACTCTCTGGGCTTCATCAATAAAAACATATTTATATTTTCCTAATATGCTTCGAATCTGTTCCGTATTGGGTTCAGTCAAAAGAGTCCGCGTTTTAGGATCGTCACAATCAAGTAATAAATAGTTTTTCGATTCAAGGATTTTTTCAACCAGGGTTGTTTTTCCTACCTGCCGTGGCCCAATAACAACAATAGCTTTCCCCGAATCAACACGACTCTTTATCTTGTCACTTATAGATCTTGAATACATGTTTTTGTTGTAAATATAATAGCTTTTAGTGAATATAATCACCAAAAGTTATGCTTTTAAGTGAATATTAATTTTTATTGCTTATCCTGTATTCATACTTTCCGAATAAATAAGCGGGCTGTCCTCCGGTATCATTCACATAAAAAATTGTATCGTTGAACTGATTTGTAGTCAGGGCATAATTTTATTTGGGAAGTTACTTTTATTAAAATGTTAAAATTGTCAAAGGTGTGAAGCAGGTGTTCAATGTGATAAGAAAGCTAATCCATGGCTCCATAACGTATGTGGAACCGAAAACATATGATTTAAAGCCAATTAAATCATTTTTTCAATTTCGCTATTATCACCACCGGATTGTCATCAATCTTAATATTTTGCATTGTTTCAGAGAAGGATTTACTATAGTTATACTTGTCTTTATTTTCTTCATAAAAAGGTAATGCATCAACAGGGGCAACAAAAGACAGTAAATGATTTTCGCCATCTGAAAAATTTGGGTAAAAAAACGGATATTTTTCATCATCTTTTGAAATCAGCGATAGAGTGTTTTCTCTCTTGTCATAAATTCCCAGCCCGACAGTTCCTGATTTTTTGTCGGGATATGGAGGTACTGGCAATCTGTTTTTTTTCATATCACCCCAAAAACCTATTCTAATGACTAAATAATTTTGTGTTTCAGTAATTATTTTCCTGACATATTCTGTTGAATTGTTGAAGAAGTTATCCATTGAGGTATTATCAGGCCGGAATTTATCAGGTAATTTATATTTGCCCAGGTTTATCACATATCTGGGGATTATATTAAAATTATCAGTGATTTCGAATATTGTATCATTGCAATATGTTGTAAAATTCAGCGAATTTCCGGTACCAAAAAAGAGATTATAGTAAGGGTACCAAATTGCAAGATCCAGAATTCTTTTTTTATCTCTTCTGTAATAAACAGAATCTAATAATTGACCTTCACTGTTATAATATTCAATCATATTGTCAACAGCGTTGAACGTAATAAAATATTTTTCTGATTTATTTATATAAGTTTTTGGGTATCTTTCATCGAAACTAATTGAGGACAAAAAATTACCGGTATTCGCGCTGAAAGCCAAAATACGATACCTTGACCGAATAAAAATGGTATCTGATTTAATGAAAAAACCTGGGGCGTGTTCATATTCCTTGGGACCTTTCCCTTTGTTACCAATTTTACATATAAATTTTCCATCCTGATTAAACTTATATAAACTCTCCATATCACTGACAAAAATATTCCCGTTATAGAGGTCAAGATTCCAAATATCATCTAAATAAATTTGGTCAGTTTCAAGAGGCACATACATTAACGTGTCAACAAAGTCAAGTAACGTCCTTCCTTCTGCTTCAGAATCTATTGCTTTTTCCAGATCAGCAGTTATCAGTTCACTATCATTTCGCTCATTTTTTGTCGTACAATTAGCAAAACAAAATAAAGAACATATTACAGTTACCAGCACAAAATTTTTATTCATGGCTATTTAAAAGATGTTTGTTCAGTATTTCTATATTGACCTCCGACATAACATATCACTGTTTTAGTTTCACCAGCATCAACACCGGGTTATCATTCTCTTTAAGGCTATTGGCCAACTTTTCCAACTCTTTTTTCTTTTCGGGGTATTTGGGAGTGGAGTTTTTGAATTCTTCTGATCTCACATATTCCTTTAATTCATAGGCATTGATCCAACTTATAACAGTATTTTTATCTTTCGCCATTTTAAAAAAAAGACTTGGACCTCCATCAATATCATTTTTAATACCTTTATCTTTAATTAATAAATATGCGTCTCCGTCTTTAAAGCCAATAAAAGTGTATATCTGTTCTTTATCAATGAATTCAGAGTAAATAAAACTTTGAGTTTCAAACAGATTTGTCACAGTATGGATTTGATTTTTAAAAACTTTAATATGACTTTCCATGCTGTTTATTCCTCCCCTTACTTCGGGGGATAAAGTTTTTTCACCATGATTCAGAATATAAGCCGGCTCAAAATTTAAATTCTTAAAAACAAAAATAGTATCTGAATAAATTTCCTTTGTAAATATTTGGTCGCCATATTTATAACACAAAAATTCGACTAAAAAACCTCTGGGTATATTCACGTTGTTATATGGAAATTTATTTGGGTAAACTTTTTCTGTTTCGCCATCTAAACTTGCCAGTATAAAACTTGTATCTAAAGTCCCGTCTATATTTGGCAGGTAGTAAAGCAACCTGTCTTCCATACAAGCCAGGTTCATTGCATATGCGGGGCTTGAAAATGATTTTATAAAATCCCCGTTTAAAGTATAAACAAATATTTTCCCGTTAACCCTTGAGCCATTCAGCATAAAAAGATAGTTATTTTTGGAATCAATTGTAAAGTCCATAATGATATGATATTCCTTTGGCCCTCTTCCCCTTACACCAATATCCTTAATATATTTCCCATCCAGTGCATACTTTGAAATTTTAAACCAGTCACCAATGTAAAATGAGTTATTGTCTGTTTCTATTTTTTTTATTCCGGAAATCAAATTAGAGGTATCAGTCTCAAGAGGAATATATTTAATATCATTTATTCCTAATTCAGATAATTTTACTTCTGAAGCTTGGGTTAAATCAGTTAAATCAAAATGTGGTAGTTGATGACTATTTTTCGTAATAGGTACCTGTGTGGAGTTGTTACTATCTTTTTTTGAGGTACATCCAACCACAATAAGTAAAAATATAAAAATCGTTAGTAAAAGATTTTTTTTCATTTGATTTTCAATTCTCTGTAAAATAATATAATATTCCCGCCGCCGGAGTTAAAGTATATTCCCCGAAAAATACTTTATCTCCTGCTTCATAAAAATTTATACGTAAATGTTTAACACTTTTCTCATTGTTTTAGCTTTAGCATCATCAAAGCCGTTATGAAATTACAGACTGGCAGCACAGAGGGAATGCCCTAACCGGTGTAATGCAGATTCAATTTTCCTGCATTGTTTTTCTGAGGCAAAAGCCAATCCGTTTTTATATTTTCGAAGCAGTGATTCATTCATACCATTCTTCCTGGCAAAGCTGCTCAGGTTTATTACAGCGAAGTAATTAAACAAACTTGCAACATCGTATTTGTATTCAAATTCAATATTTCCCCTCAATTCTGAATGAATTTCTTCTCCGTTTTCCAGATAACTTTCAATTACCTCCTGCAGGGCTTCTTTCATGTCGAAAATGGCATTTTCAACTGTTGCACCCTGCCCGTTTAATAGGGTAAATTCGGTTTTTGGTGAAAAAACATTGTAATGTCCGCCTCTCCCTTTTTCAACTATAATCAATATTTTTTTCATGGTTGTTACTTTTTTAATCCTGCCATTTTTAAAATTGAATTTAGTGTTCCGTTTAGCACCCCCTGATTTCCGTATTTCCCACCAATGCTGTTATTTGGTTGTTCATAGTAATATTAATATTTATAAGCTTCCAATTAATTGTTTGTTTTAATGTTTCTTAAATTATTATAAATTCATGAAGTTAACTTCATAAATTAAATATAAATGTATGTGCGAAGATACTTTTCAGTATTGTCTATTGACGTCCGGCACAGGATCTCAATGCTTCAGTTCTACCAACATCAAAACCGGATTATCATTCTCATTAAGACTATTGGCGAGCTTTTCCAGCTCTTTTTTCTTTCCCGGGTATTTAGGAGTTGAATTTTTGAATTCTTGTGAAGCAACATGAATTTTAAGTTGAAAAGGTTGAACAGTTCCGGCCAGATATTCATTTTTATCGTCAGCATAATAAACATCCGGATTAAACACTGCTCCTCCATCAAAATTGTTCGGGATTCCACCTTTAACATCCCGTTTCCATTCGAAATAAGCAATATGTGTTGTATGTGTATTTTTTTCGATAAAAACATATGCAAATTTTCCTTTAAAGTTATACCGGCTTACCAAATAATGATTCGTTTCCATAAAACTATGTGGTGAATAAAACTCTAAAAGTTTTATAGGCAAATCGAGGGAAAAAGGCGGGTTTTGGTAGGTATCCCGATGTTCCCCGGGTGTTATAATATAAGAAGTATGATAGCTTAAATCGGGAGATATTGTAAATATAGTATCACTATAATTAACCCAATATGATACTTCATCTTCAAACTTAAATATTCCACTCCGGGGACCAAGATGCGTTTCGAAAGACGGTATAATATTCCGTTTTTGGGAAACATTATGCCCCAATGTATCGGTAATTGTCCAAAGGTACTCGACATTTGCCCCCAATCCTTTTATTCCCATAAACAGATATTTGTTTCCCAGCAACTCCATTTGACTATATCTTTGACCTGTATATTCAAATTTAAAATCCCGGATATAATTTCCTTTTGTATTAAAAACCAGCACTGAATTCACTTTCCCATTAATGTAAATCCGGTCATGTTTTTCATCCACTACAAAATAACGACACGATAAATATTCATGTGGGCCCTTACCAATTGCTCCAATTTGAACCGGATTTTGACCGTTTTTATCAAACCTCACTAACGTCTCAAGTCCATTCCCTTCTCCTCCGCTGCTTGCATCTGAAACAATATAAATAGCTTCTTTTGTTAGCTTTATGGTTAAAATATGTCCAAGTTTTATCTTATTGGAAAGTGAAATATAACTGATATTGGAGGCAAAATAAGTCAAGTTTAATTCATTGTCTTCAAATTTTCTGGGATCGATATGAAAAATTTCTTCCCCCGAAGAATCAGTTTGCGGTACTATACTCTTTTCATTTCCCTGTTGTTGATTTGCACAGGCAATAAAAATCAGGAACACATATATCATATGACTTGAACTGTATCTCATTTAGGCAAATTATTATTTCAGTTTCACCAGTACCACAAAATGGTTATCGTCCTCTTTCTATGATTCCCTTATATGATTCAGCTATTCTATGAGCTTCAACATCAGCTTCTTAATATTGGCAAAATTTTGCCACAAACACACCTTTGGAATTTGTTGAACTAAAGGAATAAAGCAATCCTCGGAATGGCTCCTAATTTTTACCCAGATATGATTTAATAACTGATATGAATTCTTTCATTTCATCAAACATTCCCAGGACGATTTCTTTTTCAAATTCCACATATATATCATAATCACCTTTGGTCCTGCGGTTATATGCTTTATTGATTATTTTTCCATATTTAGTATCTATCAATCTGTTATGTATAAACGTTTTATTGAACCATCCAATTAATTGCGTATGTTTTGATGTTTCAAATTCATTAGCTAATCCCAATGCCAACAACGAATAGAACATCCCGTAATAAATCCTGTTAATCGCTGAGCGTAACCTGTCATTATCAATTAATAATTTTACATCTTTAATTGTTTCTTCCGCTTGTTCTAATCGGTATAAAATCAAATTTTCCCTATCTTCCTTTTCTATTGTCATGCGTAAATACCTGATTTTATAGCATTAATAAAAATAGGTTGTTTCCCGCGTATCGTTTTCAATTCATCATCTGAAATAATATGAACATCCAGCAGAATATCATATTTTAAATCAATATCATAACATAAATCCAGAATTTTATTTTCATCTTCTCCCGAATATTTTTTTTCAAGTATTATTAAAACATCATAATCTGAATATTTATTAAAATTTCCGCGTGCACGGGATCCAAATAAAACAATGTCTTTGACAGAATTACCATAATTTTTAATCAAATGGTACTTCAATTCTGATAATACTATTTTTTTATCTGTGCTCATTTATTTATTTTTTTTATAAAAATACAAAAAAGAATGCAATGATTAGAATTAATTATAATCGATAATTTCTTGGATAAAGTTAGTTCAACTTTGGGCGAAAGTAAAACAAATATCTTTTCAAAATTTGTATTATCTGTGATCACTAATTCTTTTATCTCACCAGCATCAACACCGGGTTATCATTCTCATCAAGGCTATTGGCCAGTTTTTCCAGCTCTTTTTTCTTTCCCGGGTATTTAGGGTTAGAAAGCTTAAAAGCTTTACTGGAAATAAATTGTTTCAATTCAAATGCATTCACCCATCCAAGTAATAATGAATCACAAACGGTATAATTTGGCATAAAATTTATTCCTCCGTCTATATCATTTTCGACACCAGTTGGCTCAATTTGATCTTTTATTTGTGTCGGTGTAATAAAGAAAAACTCTCCGGACTGTTTGTTGAATAAACCGATTATTTCATACTGAATCTTTAATTCATTAATCCCGATATTCCGGTAAAAATCAAAGGGATAATTGTTCATAAATGAAGTCTTGACAATAATGTATTCATTTGATTCAAATATTTTATGAATCCAGATACTTGCCCGATATCTTTCTCCAACTTTTGAAACAGGTAATCCTCTGATATAATTCGGTGTACCATAATTTCCCCTGTTTATAATATATACCGGATCCAATTTATCCTTTTCAATTTGCCATATTGTGTCATTTAATAGTTCCTTATAACGGATATTTCCATTATATCTATAAAAATTTGAAGCGTAATCTATTGATGTTGCAACCGGTTTGTTTCTTTGGAAAAAAGTGGTGTTGGCATATTTTTTTAATGCCTTACCGTTTCGGTTTATAAGAGCAATTCGATTTTGTTGAATTCCTGTTTGATTTGGAATTTGTATTAAAAACGTTGAATCACTCAATACAAAATAGTTTTCAATAAATTTCTGCGTTGTAAAACAATCTAATGATTTAATTTCTTCTTTAAAATTATTTAGATTATCAAAGATCATTAATGTTTTACGAATAGGATCAGGTATAAAAACTTCATTATTTAGTATTTTTGGCTGCCCTGTAGAACGATATTCTCCCGGGCCATTGCCCCTTCGGCCTATTTTTCGCAAAAATCTACCTGAACGATCAAATAAAAAACATTGTTTTGTATCGTATATTAAAATATAATTATCTGTAATATCAATATAGTGTATCCTTTCAAAAATTGTTGAGTCATTGCTTTCCAAAGCAATGTATTCAATATTATCACAGAGTTTGGATAGCTTAAAGTTATGGAAATTATGTATGTTCTTTTCTAATTCGATCTCTACAATTGAATTATTGTTTTCTTTAGTACAAGTTATAAAAACACAAAATACTATTACACATAATTGTCTAAGGGAAATTCTAATATTCTTTGAATTATTAAACATAACTTTATTTGAAGATGTAAAACAATTTGAAATGTCCCTATACTAATGTATTTAAAATAGATTATTTATGCAAAAGCAAAAGGTCATTTCTGTTTTTTATTTTTATGCGTGCTATATGGCTTGCTGTAAAACTTTGCTATAATGCGCGGACACCAAGAATCGCGGCCCTTAGTATCAAGTTGTTTATGGTAAAGGAATTTGGACATTGTTATTCTCTCAGGTTCACCAGCATCAATACCGGATTATCTTCTTCGCTAAGGCTGTTGGCTAATTTTCCTAGGGCTTTTTTCTTTTCGGGGAATTTTGGAGTGGAGTTTTTAAAATCTTCAGTAGATACCCAGGCTTTAAGTTCATATGCATCGATCCAGGAGAAGATTGTATTATCGTCTTTTTTCATTTTCAATTGAATATAGGGACCTCCGTCCAGATCATTTTTTATTCCGGTTTTGCCTTCAATTTCAACTCCCTTTCCTGTTGACCTATTATAGATCATCATCCTTGTTTGCTTATTATATCCATAAGAGTAAAACAGAAAATTTTGAGTTTCAAAAAGATTATTTTGGATAACACTTCTCATCATAGCATCACTCGATCCACCACCCGGACTTGAACTTAATTCCTTTATTATTTGTGATCTCACTTCGGGAGTGAATCTACTATCCCCGGAGTTTAAGATCATTTTGGGAATTATTTCGTATCCGTCAAGATAAAATATGGTATCAGAAAATATTTCTTTGAAATGTAATTTGTTTTCCAAAGAATACATTAAGCATTCACCCGTAAAACCAACTACTGCTCTGCCTCGCTCAAACTCATATTTATTAGGATAACTTTTAATAAGATTCCCATCCATATCCAGTATTTCCAGATTTTCTTTATTGTGTTGAGCACCATCCATGTAAAATAAAACAAAATTATTCCCGCTAATTCCAAATGCTGATGTATATTTTGCTGTTATATTAATGGAACTTTTGAACTTGCCATCAGGAGAATAAATCATTATTTGGTTAAGCTTCCCTCCTGAAACATAAATATCCCTTGTTTCGGGATCAATTTCAAAATCGCTCAAATATCTGTATTCTCCGGGTCCCCGTCCTTGTGAGCCTATTTGATTTAACAGCTCTCCCTTTTCATTAAAACGTAGAAATTTTGACTTGTTATCCTTGACAAAATATTCTCCTTCAGAATAAACTACTTTCATTATATATGCCAAAAGTGTATCATTTGCCAAAGGGATATATTCTATGTCATCAGCGATTTCAGAAATACTGATATCCGATTGTTCCAATTCAAGAATATTTATTGTTTCCATACCTTCCTCTGGTTGAGTTGAACAGGAAATCAGGGTAAAAATGGCAATCGAAAAAATTATATTTCGACATAGGAATTTACAGGTTAGTGATTTCATAAGATTTAAATTATTCATTTTCAATGATATCACAATATATAGTTTCGTTTTCTTTAAAATTAAAGTTTAAAAAGGAAGATTCCAAATCACATTTATTAAACGGTATGATTTAGTTATTAAACGGTTATATAGAAGTTTGAAAAAAATTCCGGGAAGGATTTCAATTTTATATCTGCTTTTTTAGCCATAATGAAAAAAACCTGTCGGTAACCCTCAATCCCTGATCTTCCATTAACATCCCTTTTCCTTTGAGAACGTCAATTGCAGATCTCACTGAACTGGCAGCGCCTAATTTGTACTTCTGAATAAACCTTTCTGAATCCACTTTATCATAGTCGTGAATTATCCAGTTTCTTAAATCAACAATGCGGCGAGCTTCCGAAATCTCAATATCAGATTTAATTATCAGTAATCTGTTTATCGCTTCCCCAATTATCTCGAGTTCTCATTCTATGCCTCTTCTAAGCAATTTATTTTTCTATTATTCGAAGAAATCTCCATTATCCTCCAGGTATTCTTTAATTGAGCTGATGGATTCCTTTATATCATATAAATATTTCTAAATCCCAGGCAGCATAAAGAAATTTCTTAGTCTCCTCGATGCTCAGTACCGATCATACAATCCTTATTGCTTGTAAAAGTTACTGCAAATACAAGCTGGTTCTAATGTTGCAGATAGTATAAAACAGTAATTTTATTTGTCATGTTATCATTTGAACTTTTCAATTTTTAAAACAGGATTGTCCCCGATATCTAATTTTGATGCTATCTCTTTCAGTTCACCTTCAAGAAGCCCTTTTTCGTTGGCTTTTATCAGGTTAATAGCCTGCATAAGCCTGTAGTGCTGATTTTTTGGTGTGTCAACTTTGTATACAGAGAATTTTCCCTTGTCGGGATCTCTAAAAAACTCTCCAGTCTCACGATTGAGGATATAGTGTTGGAATTTAGGTGCCCACCTACCTCCTGCTTTCATAATTTTTACACCTTCTTTTATATCATAAGAGGAGACAGTTATTTTCAAAAACTGATCGGTTATCATTCCGACCGATGCCGCAGTAGGATGCTCCGAATACACTGACGGAATTTGTGTAAATAAAGGAATTAATGTTTTATCCTGTTTCAGCAAATAAACAGTAT
>CAZJGI010000102.1:0-10713 GCA_964545315.1 uncultured Prolixibacteraceae bacterium | reverse complement strand
TGCCGACCTCATGCCTGTCAAGCATGCGTTCTAAACCAACTGAACTAACGACCCTGGCTTATTTTTATGATTCAAAAATTTTAATAGCCTTTAAAATAAATATTCTAAAAAAATATTTAGCTCCCGTCTCAGGCAAATAATTATTCACACGGCCGGAGCGCAGGCCACAAAAATAATAAAAACATAATTCGCAGCAGAAAAAGCCCTGCTAATTTTATAATCTTAAAATTTTAATGTCTTTGTACCAAACCTTCGAACCGTGATTCTGAAAATCGATGTGCCCAAAGGGTGATTTTCCAAAATATTTGTTATCCTTCCATTTAGATTCAGCAACTTTTGCATTCCATTCATCAGAATATAACTCACATTGCAAAACGATCACATCATTTACCCAATGTGTTACAAAACCATTGGATACTCTTATTCTCCCGGTATTCCATTGCATCGTGGGATTAACCTTCTTATCTCTTGATGGTTCAATAACATCATACAGTGATCCTACAGATGTCTTGCTAAAATCTTCAGTTTCATCAAAAACCTGATATTCAGGTCCTGTCAGGTAGGGTCTACTCCATTGTTTCCCTTCTCTGGCCCTGTAGATAACTCCACTATTACCCTTCTCTTCAATTTTCCAGGTAAACTTTAAATCAAAATCACCGAATTGTTCGACAGTCATGATGTCATCACCACCCTTACTGCCATCGCAATAAATTGAATTTTCACTAACACTCCATGTTTTAGGTACATCACCATTATAAGCTTTCCATCCATTTAACGTTTCCCCGTCAAACAATAACTCCCATCCCAGGGCCAATTCATCAGGGGTAAGCTCATTATCTTTTATCTGTGACTGACCGGCAAAAGATAGAAAAAATATCACCGTAATTAATACTGCCTGTTTCATATGATCCATTATTTATAATTTATAACCGTTCTGATACTGATGTCGTATCCATTCATTGCACATCTCCAAAGCATTCCATTCCACCATTTGCCTTGACTCATTATCGACTTTTTTGGTAACCACATCACTTGAATACTGGAGAAGGTTCGTTGTTTTTATTTTTTCATCAGCCCGTATGTTGGTAACTCTCATATTCTCGCTGTCCCAAAGCAATGTCTTTTTCAGTGACTGCAACCTGACAGCCAGATTACCCATTACCACCATTTCATTAAATGGTCCTGCATATTCAAAGTTTGATGCAGGTTTGCCTCCATTTTTACAGCAATTCACAAAATGCATTTCGTGCCTTCCCCCACCCTGCGGACTATCAGGTATCCTTCCCAGGTCAACTTTAGTTTGGGGTTTGATTTCTAAACCGTTTTTATAAACTTTCCAGTTTCCTCCGTAGCTTTGAGCTATTAATGTTGCTTCAGATCCGATAAATAAGAATCCCCCGCCCGGGTCCATCGGGGCATCATTGGGCAGATCGTAAGGCCTTGCGGGCATTAAACCTCCGTCGTACCAGGTTAATTCCAGTTCGGGAAATGCGCAATAGGGTAAGTTTTTCCTTGCAGGGAACAGGTAACTCACTTTAGCTGCGACAGGTGCACTCTCTGTATTCACCAGGGATGAGCTTGCCTGAAATGCAACAGGTTGTCCCAATTGCAATGCATAATTTGGCACATCCAGCAAATGGCAACCCATATCTCCGAGGGCACCCGTACCAAAGTCCCACCATCCACGCCATATCCAGGGATGATATTCAGGGCTGTAATCTCTCATTCGTGCAGGGCCGATAAAAAGATCCCAATCCAAAGTGGACGGAACAGCAACCTCTTTAACCGGTTTGGGCATACCTTGTCGCCAGATTGGACGGTTAGTCCAGACATGAACTTCATCAATAACCCCTAAACAACCACTCTGAACAATCTCTGCCACTTCGTATACAGTGTCACTTGAATGGCCTTCATTTCCCATCTGCGTCACTACCCCGGTCCGTCTGGCCAACTCAGTCAGATGCCTTGATTCCCAAACCGTATGGGTAAGAGGTTTCTGAACATAAACATGCTTGCCAAGCTCCATTGCTGTGGCTGCCTGAAGGGCATGTGTGTGATCGGGAGTTGCAATAACAACTGCATCAATATCTTTCCGTTTTTCCAGCATTACACGATAATCCTTAAACTTCTTCGCCTTTGGATAGGTATCGAATACCCTCTTTGCATAATCATAATCACAATCACATAAGGCGACAATGTTTTGCTCAACCATATTTCTCAGATTGACACTGCCTTTGCCACCTATCCCTATCCCTGCAATATTTAACTTATCGCTGGGAGCTGTATGTCCGAGCCCTGAAACTGCTATACTTGGTACCACTGTCAGTGATAACCCGTATGAACTTACATCTTTAATAAATTTTCTTCGTTTCATTATTGATTTAGTTTATTAAAACATTTTATCTAATTATTTTTTCTGATAATATAAAATTTTGATAACAGGTTATTTACAAACAGATATTTGCTGTTAAGTTATTAAATAAAAAACTTAAGCACAAATAAAACTGCCAGGAATATCATTACAAGTGAAAGATCCCTGATCTTCCCTGTGATAATTTTGATTATTACATAAGTAAGCATCCCGAAAACTATTCCCTCAGCAATACTATAAGTTAAAGGCATAATAATAATAGTAATAAAAGCAGGGATCGCTTCAGTAAAATCATTAAAATCGATTTTCAGAATAGGGGACATCATAAAAAAGCCCACCATTACGAGTGCGCCTGCAGTGGCAGCGGGAGGAACCATTGTAAACAGGGGGGCAAAGAACAACGCTATTAAAAAAAGCACTCCAGTGGTGAGAGAAGTTAGTCCTGTTTTTCCTCCCTCAGCGACACCAGATGCACTTTCAACGTAGGTTGTAACAGTGCTGGTACCCAATACAGCCCCGGCAATTGTGCCAACAGAATCAGCAAAAAGGGCTTGTTTGACTCGCGGAACCCTGCCTTTCTCATCAAGCATACCTGCTTTTGAGGAAACCCCGACAAGCGTTCCAACAGTATCAAACATATCAACAAACAAAAAAGTAAATAACACTATAAGCATATCTAATGATAACACCTTTGAAAAATCGAACTTTAAGAAACCAGGACTTAGAGAAGGAGGCAGACCTGCAAGATGGCCTTCAGGAAGTACAGTAATCCCAAAAGGTAATCCTGCAAGTGTGGTTGCAAAAATTCCCAGTAATAGTGCACCTTTTATTTTCATTGTCAATAAAACAGAAATGAGAATAATTCCGCCCAATGAGATTAAAACTGAAGGTGATCCCATATTACCAAGCTTTACCAGGGTTGTTTCATCACTAATAATTACACCGGCATTTTGAAGCCCTATAAAAGCAATAAACAAACCTATTCCTGCTGAAACAGCGTGTTTTAGTGATAGCGGTATCGCATTTACTATCAGTTCCCGAATATTAAAAAAGGTCAATAAAAGAAAAATTATACCCTCTATAAAAACGGCAGTCAGGGCAAATTCCCAGTTATAGCCCATTCCCAGAACTACTGTATAAGCAAAAAATGCATTTAATCCCATTCCCGGTGCCAGGGCAAAAGGCAGACGGGCCAGCAACGCCATCACTATTGTACCTGTAAAAGAGGCAAGGGCAGTTGCAGTGAAAAGTGCATTTTTATCCATTCCTGCAGCACTTAAAATATCAGGGTTAACTGCCAGAATATATGCCATGGTCATAAAGGTGGTTATGCCAGCCAACACCTCCGTTTTAACAGTTGTGTTGTTCTCTTTAAGCTTAAAATACTGTTGTAACATATTGATTTTTTTAAAAAGTAGCCTTAACGCCTGCTGTGGGCATAACATGTAACCCTTTCAAGCCGCCAAAATTTACCCCTACCTCCATCTCCGTACCAAAGGCAAAGTTCTTCGAAATATTATACCACAGCTGAGGTTCAGCCTGAAATACGAATTTAGTCACCTCATCATCAAAATAAGAATCTTCCCGCCACCAGTCGGCAAATCCGCAAAATGATACTTTGTCTTTAAAAAAATTCCAGTACCATACTGAAGTAAGTTGAAATGAAAGATCATGCTTTGCCCGTATATATTTATAAAGAGCCTGCAATGTAATCCCTTTGGAAAAATCAGGAGAATCCCATGATCGCTCCACACCACACAACCACGAATCGTCAATCTGAAATGAGCTGCCGGGTGCATATTGAAAAAAACCTCCATTGTATTCAATATGAAATAAGTAAGGAATCTGCCCTAACTTAATCGCCCGTGCTATTTCCAGGTATGCAAGGCTTACCCCTTTTACATCGCCGGCATTATAATCCATATCAATGAAAAAAAAGGTGTTTCCCAGTTTATCAGGCCTGAACATCTCCACAGTAGATGAGAAATATTGCCTTCCTTTCCCCATATCATAATGTAGCTGCAAATTTTGTGACCTGACAATAGTGAATACTGACAGCAATAACATAACGAGTATTACTCGCCTCATAACTATTATTTATTAATTTTTGATTGTAAAAATAGAAAACTTATTAATCACAGATTTTAAAATATTATAAAAAGAGCATCTTTGTTTGAACAGGGACAAGCAAATGATAAACCTTACAACTATGAGTTGAGTTCACTTCTGTGAACGGACCAGGGACAGTGCAGGCAAAGACGGGGCGGGTGTAATTATAATTCATATCCGTTGGCTTAAGCCAACGGCAAAGGATAAGGTGCTTATAACGGCAGACAATTAATCCAATGAATTATAAAGGGCAGTAAATTAGCCCGGGGCTTTATCCTTTGTTTCAGGAGGTACTAAAAAAATAAACCCCGGTAAAAGGACTAACCGGGGCTATTTTTTCATCGGGAAGATAAAAAAATATGGGTCATCTACAATTAGATGCTGTAAAAATAAAAAAGGTAACCCAAAAATCAAATAATTTTTATCTTTTTATTGTTTTTACCTTAATTTTATCCAAAAATAATACCTTATAATGGACAACATGAATAAATATGCAATAATAGTTGCCGGAGGTAAAGGGATCAGGATGAACAGTGATTTACCTAAACAGTTCATAGAACTAAATGGATTGCCTCTTCTTATGCATACTTTTAATGCTTTCCATTCTTTTGACTCCACAATTCAATATATCCTTGTTCTTCCTGAGCATAATATCCCGGTATGGAAAGAGCTATGTATAAAATATAATTTTAACACGGAGCATAAAATTACAATCGGAGGTGAAACCCGGTTTCATTCGGTCAAGAATGGTTTATCGTTGATCAGGGATGAGGGAATAGTTTTTATTCATGATGGAGTAAGGCCTTTAGTCTCCTCCGCTACTATTTCGAACTGTTACGAAACTGCATTGGAAAAAGGCAATGCACTACCCGTGATCTCCCAATCAGAATCTTTAAGGGAAATTAGAGATAACTCAAATATATCAGTTGACAGAAGCAGATATTTCAGTGTCCAGACCCCTCAAACCTTCAGGGTATCATTAATTAAAAATGCATATGAACAGCCTTATTCAGAGCATTTCACCGATGATGCAACTGTTTTGGAATCTAAAGGATATGCGATTAATATAGTCGAAGGAAACAGACAAAATATCAAGATCACCTATCCTGAAGATATAATTATTGCAGAAGCCTTATTAAAAAATATTTAAAATTAACATCTGTCATGATAATTTTCTAAGTTCGACACCGGATGTTCAAATCATACTAGTGAATCCCCCTTTTGAATTCTCACGTCCGTGACAAACTGTTTTATCTGCTGCTCATCCTCCTTGCGGCAAACCATAAGAGTATCATTTGATTCTGCAACAATGTATCCATCGAGCCCCTGCAATACTGCAACTTTTTCATCACTTAAATTAATAATGCAATTACAAGTATCGTAGGTCAAAACATTCTCTCCATTTATAACATTTCCCTGGTCATCCTTTTTCTTATTATCATAAAGAGATCCCCATGTACCAAGGTCACTCCACCCAAAGTCGGCGGTCAGTACATATACATTATCAGCCTTTTCCATTAATCCGTAATCAATTGATATCCCCTGACACTCAGAATAGGTTTTATTAACAAAATTAACCTCATTTTCAGTATTATACAATTTTAAGCCGCTGGCAAACAGATGTGATATTTCAGGTAGATGAGCATCAAATGCCTTCAGTATTGAGTTCAGTGACCATAAGAATATACCCGAATTCCAAAAAAACTCACCGCTTTCAAGAAAAATTTTGGCCATGTCCCGATCGGGTTTTTCGGTAAATGTTTTAACCTTATGAAGATTGTTCAGATGTTTATATTTGATCCTTTCATTCACCTGGATATACCCATACCCTGTTTCCGGCCTGGAAGGTTTTATACCCAATGTTAAAAGTGCCTCATTGTCTTCAACAAAGTGTAATCCGGATTTAATCTGATTAATGAACTCTTCCTCTTTTATAATTAAATGGTCTGATGGTGAGACAATAAGATTTGCATCAGGATGTTTAGTTTTAATTTTATATGCTGCATATGCAACACATGGGGCCGTATTCCTTCTGAAAGGTTCAAGCAGAACCTGGTTTTCATCCAGCTCAGGAAGCTGATGTAACACCATATCTTTATAAATTACGCTTGTAACAACAATGAAGTTTTCGACAGGGATCAGTGATGAAAAGCGGTCAAAAGTTTGTTGTATTAATGTACGTCCCGTACCTAGTATATCTAAAAATTGTTTTGGCCTTGCCCTGCGGCTCAAGGGCCAGAAACGGCTTCCAACCCCTCCGGCCATAATTATACAGTAGTTTTTATTCATATCTTTATATTTTCATTGTCATTTTTTCTATAAAAAAACAATTCATATGTCTATTTCATGTATTCAAAGTTTTTATTCAACCATTAATATCGTAAATTTAGCCAAAATATTGTAATGAATCTGTTTTTTCACATCGGACGATATTTTTTATTACTCAAACGGGTTTTTGGTAAACCTGAAAAGCATCGTATTTACTTTAAACAACTTTTCCGTGAAATTGACAACCTGGGCGTAAATTCTGTATGGATAGTTGTTATAATATCAATCTTTATAGGTGGGATTATGACAATTCAGTTTGCGTACAGTATGGCAAATCCGTTATACCCCAAAAGTCTTGTTGGCCTTGGCACCAGGGATACCTTGATACTGGAATTTTCTTCCACAATGATCGCCTTGATAATGGCAGGGAAGGTTGGGTCGAACATTACTTCGGAAATTGGCACCATGCGTGTTACTGAACAAATTGACTCATTGGAGATAATGGGTGTAAATTCAGCAGGTTACCTTATACTCCCAAAAATAGTCGCTGTCGTCTTCATCTTTCCTTTCCTGTTTATCATAAGCGTATTTTTTGGCCTGGTAGGAGGTCTTGTGACCGGTCCGCTTGTGGGAGTTATTTCAGTTCCGGACTACCTTAACGGAATACAATATCTGTTTTATCCCTATTATGTAACTTTTTCCCTAATAAAATCAGTTTTTTTTGGATTTATTGTTGCTTCAATTCCGGCCTATTTCGGATATTATGTGCAGGGAGGAGCTCTGGAAGTTGGAAAGGCAAGTACCAATGCCGTCGTAAATACGAATATATTTATTCTTCTCTTTGACCTTATATTAACCAGGCTTCTACTGACATGATAATAATAAAAAACATATATAAATCATTTGAAGGCCAGACGGTTTTGAAAGATATTTCATTCACTTTTGAAAAAGGGAAGACTAACCTTGTAATCGGAAGAAGCGGTTCAGGAAAGACTGTCCTTCTGAAATCTATTCTGGGACTGGTTGAAATTGATGAAGGTGAAATTTGGTATGATGAAAGAAATTTTGTTGAATCCACAGAAAAAGAACGTAAAAATATAAGAAGAGAGATTGGTATGGTTTTCCAGGGAGGTGCGCTTTTTGACAGCCTTTCAGTAGAAGCGAATGTAAGGTTTCCGTTGGATATGTTCACTAATATGTCTACAAAAGAGAAAGAAAAACGGATTGATTTCTGCCTTGATCACGTAAATATTGAGAAACATGCATATAAGCTTTTCCCCAGTGAAATAAGTGGAGGAATGAAAAAAAGGGTTGCAATTGCAAGAGCAATTGCATTAAATCCTAAATACCTGTTTTGTGATGAACCGAACTCCGGACTCGACCCCGAAACAGCTACCCTTATTGATGAGCTGATCCAAAACCTTACAAGGGAATTCCAAATGACTACTATTATTAATACTCATGACATGAATTCTGTAATTGAAATCGGAGAATCAGTTCTGTTCATCTCAAAAGGTGAGGTGTGCTGGGAAGGTTCCAATAATGAAATATTAAATACTGATAATGAAAAACTAAATGATTTTATCTTTGCAAACAGACTATACAGCAGGATGCGCAATGAGGATTGAAGCTAAACAAATAAATTTTATATTCCATTTCCTTAAGTCTGAATAATACTGTAATTTAACGGTTTGAAATTTTTTTTGAAAAAACTAACAAATGCCAGGCAATAACCTAGTTCGTCGTTCATTTCTAAAACTGATCGGGAGTGCAACTGCATCAGTCTTAGTAAATCCTGTAAATCTTTTTGCAGGAAATGATCAAATTCCTTTCAGGCTATTGAAATCACGCTGGATAATTTATGAAAACGGTAGTTTTGATTTGATTTCAAAAGGGATAATTCTGAAAAACTGCAGACCTTCAATCGATGGTCAATCTGTAATGCCACGTAATGTTTTTCTGGGAGATTCACCTAAGGGTGTACGAATTGTTTATGAATTATCTGGAGGTTTTTTGATGCTCGACCTGCAAACTAATGAAGACTCACTCTCGATAGGAACAGAATTTAGTGGTTTGTCACAGGCACCACGGTGGTTCTATCCCATCTCTCAGGCACAGGTTTTTGGAGCCGACAGCTTTTTTCGACAGGGATTTGGAACAGGCGGACCGAGTGGTATATACCCTATCATTAATACCTCGCAAATTGATAAAAGCCAGGCAGGACTTTGGCAAAACTGGACTTATGACAGCTATTTGTCATTTGGATTATTGAACAAAGATGAAACTATTGCAATTGGCACTCTTGATCATAATGACTTTCTGCTGAGAAGTACTATATACAATAAACGGCATAGAACCCGCTTGTACGATAAGGAAGAAGATGAGGGAAATATCTTTTTTGAAGCTGCGATGCAACTGGATCAGTCAAAAATTGATAATGAATATATTAAACTACCGGTTCTGCATTTTTTTACAGGAAATAAACCTTATGAAACATTGAGGGAGCTGGCAATCAAAGCCGGCATTAAATCACAAGCCAGAAAGAATTCACTTACAAGTTATCACTGGATTTCTAAAGCTGGTAGCCCGGAAGATTTTTCACTTGATAGGCTGAAAAAACAAATTGATTTTCTTGTTAACCTGAATCCTCCTCTGAATGTACAAACAATCATAATAAATAAAGGCTATTGTATCGCAGGTGACTGGCTGGAACCTAATGATAACTGGCCGGGAGGATTGGAAAGTGCAGCCCGTGAAATTTTTAAGCATGGTTACAGGGCAGGCGTATGGATCGCCCCTTTCATGGCCTCAAATAAAAGTAACCTGATGAGAAAACATCCTGACTGGATAATTAAAAATTCTCAAAACCAATACAAAATCGAGTTAGCTACTGAAAACGAAACGTTTTATGCAATTGATCCGGCAAATAAAAATGTAAAAAATTACCTTAAAACAGTGTTTCGTACTCTCAGAAGGATGGGGTTTATTTTTTATGAAATGGATTATCTTGAATGGGGTTTAAAAGATACCAATCTGCTCAGGATGAATTCAAATGAAATATCTTCAGTACAGATTTACAGGGAGGCTCTTGATATCATCAGACAGGAAATAGGATATGGAAGCCTGGTAATTGCCAACAATACGGCCTTTCAGCCGGTAATAGGATTTGCAGATATCGTGAAACCCGCCAATTCATGTGATGTAGGCTGGAACGACTACGGGGTAAAAAATATGATAAGGGAAACATACTATGGCCAATATTTTAATAATGTCCTATGGCAAAACAATCCGGGTGAAATAAATTTAATTGATAATGAATTATTTTCAGAAGATGAAAAAATTAGCCTGGCCCTTTGGAAAGCATTTCTCGGAGGTGCGGTTTGTACATCAGATGATTTAACAAGAATGAACTATGCCCAACTGGACTTTTTCAGATTTCTTGAACCTGCCAAACTAATTCAAACCATCCGTTTCCCATACTGGCCATCTCTGGAAGAGATTAAGGTTGCAATAAAATATTACAATACATATAAAAGCTGGGGAGTGTTATTTTTCAACGATAAAGATGTTCGTATTATTAAAAGCTTTTCTGTCAGAGAACTTACAGAGTCAGATACAGCCTATATTTTTAACTGGAAACCGGGATTTATAATACCTTTCGGCATTATGCACACTATCACAGTAGACCTGATGCCTCATCAGTCAAAGTTGTTATGGTTATGTCAAAATAATCAGCCCCCTCCAAAACAATTAACAATTGGAGGCAGATTATCAGACGCACCTTAAAATAAAGCATATATATTAAGCTCCGTGAAAGGCTTACATTTTTAATTGTAAATACTCTGAGGATTTTTGTACATTAGTTAAATTTTTATATCTTTGCATCACGTTATTCAAAAAATAATGACATTATATTGCGGGGTGGAGCAGTTGGTAGCTCGTTGGGCTCATAACCCAAAGGTCGT
>CAZJGI010000101.1:0-10731 GCA_964545315.1 uncultured Prolixibacteraceae bacterium | reverse complement strand
CAGCGTCCGCTTGCCACAGTGGTAATCGGAGGATTGATTACTTCTACTTTGCTTACATTAATGGTGCTGCCTGTAATATATTACTGGATGGAAGGAAGAAAAGAAAATAAAAAATAAGCGCAGGTTTTTTTTATAAAAGGTGTCATATAAATATTGTCATCTTAAATGAAATACAATGAAACTGCAGCTATATTTTTTGGTTATCCTTCTCATATTAATTATGTTAATTTCTGCAGGATTTATTTTTTTTACTGTAGAACTTCCGGCTGCATCAAACAAATGGTTCTCCTCTTCGGGAGTTTGTGCTCTCTGTCATTCAACCAGTGATTTTGCATTGCGCGACAGTCAGGGAAATGATGTGTCTCCTGTTGCCCGCTGGCGAAGCACAATGCTGGCCAATGCTTCGAAAGATCCTTTCTGGAAAGCAAAAGTAAAGCACGAAGGAATTGAGAATTATTCTCATAAGGATGCATTGGAAAATGTTTGTACACGATGTCATGCCCCCATGGGAATGTTGAATGCTTATTTATCAGGTGCCGGAGTTTATAACCTTGACAGTCTGAAGAATGATGAAATCGGGAAAGACGGGATTTCCTGCACACTATGCCATCAGATAAATGATTTCAGTTCACCTCTTTTTTCCGGCAATTTTGGGGTCAACTCCTTAAAGGAGATTTACGGTCCCTATGAGAGTCCAATAACTGCTCAAATGGTTATGAATACAGGTTATATACCGGTGTATTCTGAAAAGATCAATGATTCAAGGCTTTGTGGCTCCTGTCATACTCTGTTGACTAATTCTGCAGACGAAAATGGCCAACTTACCGGTGAGACTTTTGTTGAACAGGCGCTTTACCATGAGTGGGAAAATTCTGTCTATGGAAAAGAAAATATTTCCTGTCAGTCATGTCATCTGCCCCGTATCTATGAGCCGGTAAAAATTACCAGCCGGCCAGGTTTTGCCCCGGGAAGGGAACCTTTCGGGATTCATGATTTTACGGGAGGGAATTTGTTCATGCTGAATCTGCTAAGTGAGAATCACGATGAGTTGCAACTTCATTCCGGAACTGACCTGTTGGCTGAATCTGCAGCCCGTACGCAAAATCTTCTTACCAATGAGACAGTTGATTTGAAGATAACCGGTGTATATAGTTCAAGTGATTCCCTGTTTGTTGAGGTTTCATTAAAGAATAAGGCCGGGCATAAATTTCCAACCGGCTTCCCAAGCCGGAGGGCTTACCTTGAATGTGTAGTTTCAGGTAACAGTGATACCCTGTTTCATTCAGGCAAACCAGGTTCAGCAGCCCTTATGAATACTGATGATGAAAAATTCGAACCTCATCATGAAATAATTAATAATGAGAACCAGGTTCAGATTTATGAATTTGTAATGGGGGATACAAAAGGTAAGGTCACAACAGTCCTTGAAAAGGCTTACCGGCCATTAAAAGATAACAGGATGGTGCCAGAAGGTTTTCAGGAATCACATTTGAACTATGATACTGTTAAAGTTGCTGGTATAGCAATAAATGATCCTGATTATTTTTCGGGAGCCGGTGTTGAAAATATAACTTATGCTTTTCCTGTTGATTTGTTTACTGCTTCATCCAGGATAGAAATTTTTCTGCAATACGAAACAGTTCCGGAAAACTGGCTGCACAACTTATTTGAAGAAGCTGAAAAGGATGATGATATCAAACTGTTTAAGAATATGTACGATGATGCTGACAGGACACCTGTACTTATAGCTTCAGATTCACAGCATTTGAATGTCACATCAGTGGCTGAAACCTCCAAACATGATGTAATGATCTATCCCAATCCCACAACAGGAATAATTTATATTACGGGAGTCGATAAATATTTTAATTACTCGGTTTATAACAGTTCGGGAATGTGTGTTAAAAATGGATTGGCTTACGGTAATTATTCACCTATTGATTTGGGTTTGCCTTCGGGAAGTTATTATCTTATGATAAATACAACGGAAAGCTATAAGGCAGATCTTCCCCTCATTATTAAAAAATAACCAGCGAAAATGAAATGTTCATGGACTCAAGTTTATTTTCATACTTACCACCCCATTTTTGGTGATGAGCTTTTTTTATTATGGAAATTTAAAAACATATTAAACCAGATATTTATTCCTGGATATATTTAATAATTTGAGATTTTAAATCAGGTAAAATGTCGTTAATAATTTGCCATACTTCTTCAGCATCAATACCAAAATAATTATGAGCCAAAATATTCCGAAATCCCTTGATCTTGTGCCATTCAATCTGTGGATGGTTATTTTTAAATTCATCAGATAATTTACCTGCCATCTCTCCGGTTACTATGAAATTCATCATTGTAGCATCAAAATTTCGATAGTCATCATTTAATTCATCAGCAGACCTGTGTTCAGAAGTATATTCAAATATTTTCTCTATTGCCTCCAGAATAGCCTCAAGGCAATGATAATCTTTAGTCAACATATATAGCCTCCTTTATTATGGATTTTTTAAACTGCGGTTTGATGTATTTTTCTCTGCATATGTCAACTTCTAAATCAAGATTATTTTTAAAGAAGTCTTTAATCTGAAGTTTAAGATCATAAATATTTTTAGTATTATCTTCAAATTCAATTAGCAAATCCAAATCACTTCCTTCTTTTTGTTCTTCCCTGGCAAATGATCCGAAAAACCCTATCCTTATTACATGGAATTGGTTTTTTAATAAATTCTTATTTTTATCAATAAAAGTTAGTATTTCGTTTCTTGTTTTCATACGATTACGAAATTATAAATAATTTCTGACTATTGGATCATATGTTGATGAATATAACAACTACAACTAACTAAAAAAATGTCTAAATTAGAGCATTGGAAATCGACTGGTTTTAAATTAGCAGAGAAACGGGGATTACTTATATAACAACTCAAATCAGATTCTTATGTTGAAAAATATTTTTACGTTATCAACTGCAGGTTTTATTTTTCTTTTGCTCCTTTCATGTAATGTTCAAGATAATCAGGTAAATGAAGTCACTATTACAAAAAATGAATTATTGAATAAAATTAAAGGGGGTTGGGCCGGGCAGGTTATTGGTTGTACCTATGGCGGGCCGACAGAATTCCAGTGGAACGGAACAATGATTGACGATCGTATTCATATCCCCTGGGATGAAAGCCGTATGTTGTGGTATTACGAAAATTCTCCCGGTATTTATGATGATATTTATATGGACCTTACCTTCGTCAACGTTTTTGAAAAGTACGGGTTGGATGCAGCGGATTCGCTTCATGCACAGGCTTTTGCTAATGCCGGGTATACACTCTGGCATGCTAACCAGTCGGCCCGGTATAATATCTTAAACGGAATTATGCCCCCCGCTTCTGGTCATTGGAAGAATAATCCGCATGCCGATGATATAGATTTTCAAATTGAAGCTGACTTTGCCGGGTTAATGTCGCCGGGAATGGTCAATACAGCAGCGGATATAGGATGGCGGCTTGGACATATTATGAATTATGGTGATGGTGTTTATGGTGGGGTATATGTTGCTGCAATGTATGCGCTGGCTTTTGTTCATGATGACATGGAATATATTGTGGAAGAGGCTCTTAAGACTATTCCTTCTCAAAGTGAATTTTACCGGTGTATTGCCGATGTGATAAAGTGGCACCGGCAGGATCCGGATGACTGGAAAACAGCCTGGTTTGAGGCCCAGAAAAAGTGGACGTTTGATAAAGGTTGTCCTGACGGTGTTTTCAGGCCACTTAATATTGACGCTAAAATTAATGCAGCATATATTGTTATTGGCTTACTTTATGGGAAAGGTGATTTTGGTGCTACGATTGATATCAGCACACGGTGCGGATATGACTCGGATTGCAATCCGGCCAATGCCGCAGGCATTTTAGGGACTATGATTGGCTATGATCAGATACCTGACTACTGGAAACAGGGGATAGAAAAGGTAGAAGCATTAAATTTCAGACATACAGATATGTCTCTTAATAAAGTATATGAGATCGGGCTTCGGCACGCAACAGAAATGGTGAAAAGAGATGGCGGAAGTATTGATGAGGACGGTATTATTATTAAATATCAAAAACCGGAAACCGTGCCACTGGAAATTGGTTTTGAAGGAATTTTCCCTGTCGAAAGAAAAAGAATCGGAGCTCATATTTCAAATCAAATGCCTGAACTGTCAGTTGAATTTAAAGGGTGCGGGTTTGTTATCAGCGGAAGAGCTGTAAAAGAGAGTAATATGCCTGATGCTGTTTTAGAAGTTGATGTTTTTGTTAACGGTCAATTAATTGAAAATGCTAAATTGCCTACTCAATATCTTATCCGGCGTAATGACGTAACCTGGAAATACGATTTGCCGGAGGGAGAGAACAGAGTTAGCTTAAAAGCCAGTAATATTCCTGAAGGATACAGGATCGAGACTTATGACCTTCTGGTATATTCAACAAAAGACCCGGGCATAAGAACCTATTATTGATACATAATTGTTTATACCGTTAATTTTAAAAACTTTACTTTTATCTTTATAACTAAAACGACTTAAATAAATATAGTATAGAACGAGCATCCCGTTTTTAATCGGGATGCCCGTTTCTCCGGTTTTAGTCGGGGCTATATATATGATACCTTTGAAAACAATAAATTTTTATCATATGAAACATAATAATCAATTTCAACAAAGAGCAATCCTGACAATGTTTATTCTGCTGTCTTGTTCATTTATTCTGACGGCAAATGCAGATGAGTTTAATTATTATGTATCTCCCCGTGGTAATGATTCATGGTCAGGGGAAAGCCTCGACAAACCTTTTGCATCAATCCAAAGGGCAAGGGATGCTATACGTGAACTTAGGAAGGATAAGGAACTTACAAAACCAGTGACTGTATATTTACGCGGTGGCCTTTATGAAATAAATGAAACTTTGGTGTTTAAGCCGGAAGATTCAGGCAGCAGGGACTGTCCGGTTAATTATGTTGCTTATAATGATGAGAAGCCTGTTATAAGTGGCTGTAAGGCAATTAATAGCCGCTGGAAGCAGTACAAGGGTAATATCCGGGTCTGCGAGATTGATGAAGTAAAACAGGGCAAATGGCATTTCAGGCAGCTTTTTCTGAATGGTGACAGGCAAACGAGGGCACGTATGCCTGACATGGGTTTTTACAATATTGATGAAACTGACGACAAGACAGGTTATGATGGATTTAGATTCAGGGATAATGATATTAAACAGTTTAAAAATCTGACCGATGTTGAAATTGTGCTTTTCCATGCCTGGAATGAATCGAGGCTTATTATCTCTGATGTTGATGAACAGCAAAAAACAGTAAGGTTTACAGGTCCTGTAGGAAGGAAACCAGGCAGGGGCAAGGGAGTCAACCGGTATTATATAGATAATGTTTTTGAAGGATTGGACAGGCCGGGTGAATGGTGTCTCGACAGGCAGGATGGAAAATTGTATTATTGGCCGTCAGAAGCTGTTTGTCCGGATGATCTTGATAATGCAGACTTGCGGGCTCCCGTCCTGAATGAACTTGTAAGATTTGAAGGGAGTGTAGAAAATAATAATTATGTTGAATTTATTAATTTTAAAGGTATTACCTTTTCCGGAACGGACTATATTCTACCCGAACAGGGTATTCCAACGATCAGGGATGTTGGTGATATCTGGTTCCCGTCGGCTGTTACGCTGAACGGAGCGAGGGAATGCATATTTGAGCATAATGTGATAAAAAATACAGGAACATACGGGTTAAATATCACGGGTGATGCGATAAGGGTAACAGATAATGAAATTTATGACACAGGCAGCGGCGGAATCATCACACGAAGCTATGGCAGGCATCGCAATGTGATCATGTATAATCACATACATCATTGCAGTGACATTTTTCAAAGTGGGGTTGGAATCAATATTGATGACGGTGGCGGTTTAATTGCCAATAACCTGGTTCATGATATTGGCCAGTCAGGCATTTACGGTCGTCATTGGTCTACTGATTATGGACAGGAACAGGAAAGAAGAAATCAGGAGCAGGGGTTGATCATCGAATATAATGAGATATACAATGTGATGCAGAAATTAAATGATGGTGGGGGGATATTTATCAGGGATGATAATGTAATAATAAGGAACAACCTGATACACGATGTTTATCCGCCGCCTGAAGGCCATGGCAGCTTTGTTCTGGGAATTTATACCGGTTGTGAAACAAGAAATTGTCTTGTTGAGAATAATGTGGTTTACAGGACACAGGCCGGCATGCATATTTGGTATAAGAACAGGAATAATACATATCTTAACAATATATTCGTTGATGGCGGGACGTGGCAAATCGATCTTCACAATCCGGGAGGCGATTATCAGCACCAGCAGATCAGACTGCTTCGTAACATCATCTGTTTTTCCAATCCCGACGGCCTGTTATATAGTGTCCAGGGGGAAAGATCCTTGCCGTTGGAATCGGATTACAATATAATTTATCATACGAAGGGTCAGGAGTTTTCTATCAGGGGACTGGAAGGTGTGAAGACTTTCGGAGAATGGAATGAGCTCGGTTTTGATACTCATTCGATCATTGCTGACCCGCTTTTCACTGATCCTGAGAGTGATGACTACTCATTAAAACCGGAATCACCTGCTTTAAAAATGGGTTTCAAGCCAATTGACCTTTCAGGAGTGGGATTAAGAGGCCGAGGAAAGTGATTAAACTATTTGATTTTAACCCATTTCTCAAGCCATTGATCCTGTTCCCATAACATATGCATAACAGATTCCCTTGATGCATATCCATGACTCTCCTTTGGAAGAAATACCAGTCGTGCCGGTGCGCCCATACCCTTTAACGCGTTAAAATAGCGTTCACTTTGCAGAGGAAAGGTTCCGGCATTATTATCATCTTCCCCGTGAATTAACAAAACAGGAGTTTTCATTTTGTCGGCATGCATAAATGGTGACATGTTATAGTAAACTTCAGGAGCCTCCCAGTAGGTTCGTTCTTCGGCCTGAAAACCGAACGGGGTTAAGGTCCTGTTGTAAGCCCCGCTTCGTGCAATGCCGGCAGCAAACAGGTCAGAGTGGGTAAGCAGGTTTGCTGTCATGAATGCACCATATGAGTGTCCGCCGACCGCAACCCTGCTGCGGTCAATATAACCTGATTCATAAACTGCATCAATTGCAGCTTTCGCGTTGGCCACCAATTGCTCAGGATAAGTGTCATTTGGTTGTTTATCACCTTCCCCAACTACCGGGAAAGCAGTTTCGTCGAGGATTGCGTAACCTCTGGTAACCCAAAAAACCGGTGATCCGTAATTTGGATAAATAAACCTGTGTGGTGATGTGGTTACCTGTCCTGCCGTGGAAGCATCTTTATACTCACGGGGGTATGCCCACATGAGCATAGGTAATTTTTGTTTTGTTTCCATATTATAACCTACAGGAAGATATAAGGTTGCAGAAAGTTCTATGCCATCATTACGTTTATAAGATATTACCTCCTTATGGACTCCTTCAAGGCTTTTGAAAGGATTTTTAAAGAAAGTAAGTTGCTGCGGGACAGTGTTTTTCCTGATATTACGCATGAAATAATTCGGATAGACAGAGCTTGATTCAATCCGTGTTATTAATACTCCTTTCGAGGGGTCAACTACTTCAACAATTTGCTCCAGACTATTTTTACCGTCAGCACGCCATAGTTCACTAATTTCTTTTGTTTTAATGTTGAATTCCCTTAAAAAAGGCCTTATCCCTTCCGGGGAATAACCCGGGCCGGTAAGATACAGTGTACCTTTATTTATAACCAGGGTATTTACGCCCAGATCATTCTTTTTTGTCAGAAATGAACCGGGATTATTGTAATTATCCTGATAATTCCGGTCAAATATTATTTCCGGTATATCGCTTTTGTCAGAGGGATTAAAGAGATATGTTTTTGCATTACGGGTGTTCCACCATTGGTCATAAGCAACAGCCGTTTCAGAATCTCCCCAGGTTATACCTGAATACCGGTTAAAAGTTTTAATGATTGAAACAGGCGGGTCAGAGAAAGGAGCATCCTGGGAAAAAATCTCGTCACGATAATCTACTTCCCTGGCAGGATCCCCATCATCAAGAGCTTCAACATAATAAACAGAAGAAGGCATGTCATTTCTCCAGTTGATATTTCTAATGCCCTTCTGAGTGGCCATGAAACCTTTGGGCATATCCTCTAACAGAGGTGATTCCGCCAAAACTTTAACCTCTTTACCATGCTTATCACAGATTACTGTTGAGGAAGGGAATCTGTCATAGGGTACAATGTATGAAAAAGGTTTCTTCACTAATGCACACAGAACATATTCCCCATCCGGAGAGATATCAATTCTGCTGTATATTGCTGTCTCTTTCCAAAGAGATCTCTCACCTGTAATATTAACTTTATAAATTTCTGAACGGACAAGCTGCTCAAAATTGTGTTCATCAGCTTTATCTTCCAGCAAATCCTGAAATGTCCGGTTTTGGGCCAGTGTGCCTTCACTCACAGAAATGCGTGGTCCGGTTGGTATGGCGAGTGACTTGTCAATTAAAGGCTGATTATCCTCTGGAACCATTTTCACCAGTAAGTTATCACTATCCGGAAACCATCCGAATGGTTTTCCCATACATGCATTTAAAACAGGTTCAGCTATTCTGTAAGCTGTTGCTGTTCCGATATCCAGCAGCCACAACTCTACTCCGTCAGAAGATGTATTGGTAAAAGCCATTTTGGTCTGATCAGGTGACCATTCAAAATATGCCAGTCGTGGTTCATCAGGTAATCCATTTACCTTAATCTCCTTTTTTCCCCCAACTTTCATCAGGGCAATATTGCTGTAGTAATTTATTCTGTTATCAATAAATTTAACCGGATTTATCCGTAAACCTGCCAGGCGCATTTCAGGTTCAGACAGGTCGGCAATACTTTTAAAATTCTTCTTGTACAGAAGGACAATGTTTTTATTGTCATCATCAATAAGTACAGCCGGAGGTAACGGGGCATCTGCAATTTCGAGAATCTCCCGGGGAGGCATCCGATAGGGCATATCTATCTGAGCTTTGACCTGCTCAAAAAATACTACAAAGACAATGGTAAGCAAGGTTGAAAATTTCACTTGAATATATTTTTAATTAAACGTTCATTTTTAATGTTTTACAAAAATCAGTTAGGATACCGAAATTTTCACTTTCATGCTCAAGGCAATACTCTTTTGTCCTTAACTGATTAGGTCACTTTCATCTTCGTAGTTGCAAAATGCACTTACAGTAAAAAACCGACCTTTTATTTTAATTTTTAAGCTGCCTCATTGTCGAAATCGACATTTGGTTCCAGCTTTGCTAATTGTTTTTTGTAGTACTCTACAAGTTTGTCTTTTCTAAAATTGCTTAAGTGGTCTTCTTCAAGTTCGTTATACCCAACCTTATTTTTTATGATGAAGTAGGCGGCTATCAGGATCTTGTGTCCTACTGCTATAACTGCCCTTTTCTTACCTCTTCTGCCAGCAAGGCTTTTGTATTTTGAACTCAAATACGTGTTTTTAGTACGTGCAGCGCCCCATGCCATTTGAACAAGAAATGCACGTAGAAACGCATTGCCGTAAGTTATGCGTCCGCTTTTGTTTTTTCCTGCACTTTCGTTATTACCAGGACACATGCCTGCCCACGATGCCAAATGCTTGTGTGATGCAAAAGCATCCATGTCTATCCCAAGCTCGGCAATGATACAAACGGCTCCGTCATGGCCTACACCGGGAATGGTTTCCAGCAAGTCAAGAAGCTCTTCATGTTTTTCTGTTTTTTGCTGTACCTGCTGGTCTATTTTGGCAATTACACCTTCAATGTTGGCAATATGCTCCAACATGGTTTTCATCATAAACCGATAATGGTCATCAAGATGACCTGTAAGGGCTTCGATGATGTCCTGCCGGGGAGCTTTCACCCGACCATGAACATGGTAAAGCAAACGTTCCGGCTTATAGTCACCTTCCAGAATCTCGGCTATGATTTTTTGACCGCTTACGCAAAAAACATTGGTCAGTACTGACGAAAGCTTTATGTTAGCACTTTCCATGAACTTGATAAACCTGTTCTTTGCCGATGAAATCTCATTCGTTAACTGGGTTTTGGTGCGGACCAAATCACGCAAATCACGGATTTCTTTTTCCGGAATGAAACTTCCTTTCAATAAACCGCTTAATAGTAATTTAGCTAACCATTTACTGTCCTTTTTATCGGTTTTATGACCGGGGACATTCCTTACATGCCGGGCATTAACCAGGATGATTGTAAAATCATCGCCTAGCACATTAAAGACAGGTTTCCAGTAAACCCCAGTGCTCTCCATGGCTAAATGGGTTATCCCGTACTTCATTAACCACTCTCGCAATCTTTTCAAAGAACTCGTAAAAGTTTTAAAACTTTTAGTTTCTGTTTTTATACCTTTGCCTCGGATGGTTACCACTATAATTTCTTTGTGCACATCCATCCCGGCACCGCGTTCAACGACTTGGTCGAACTGAATAAAATCTTTTTTCATAGCCTTCTAGCTTTTGTTAATTTGGAGATGCAAAGCTAGTTGGCTTCTTTATTTATTCATGTCCTTTTGTCGCTGCTCCATTTAAATTTATTCCATCAGTGGTGTGGCTTTCATCTGTGTAAAAATTTTATAATTATATGAAAATAAACTAATTAAAAATTTGAG
>CAZJGI010000100.1:0-10813 GCA_964545315.1 uncultured Prolixibacteraceae bacterium | reverse complement strand
GGACTGGGTTTTTGCGCTATAGTCGTGGTAAAGGATGCATACTTCTCACTAAACCTTTTATCATATTCCCTGCTGAATGTCACTTTCTGGTCATTACTCATTAAGTTAGTCGCTGTTTGAGCCACCTGCGGTTGTACTAAGCCTGTCATATGCTCAAATATATTATTGATCTGTGGCAGCGTTTCAACCACAATAATACTTAATGAAGAATGTTTCGGCAGTCCGTAAACTGATAACAGTTGAGCCACTTCATTATTGCTCCAGACAGTAGTTCCGAATTTTGTTGAGCTTTTGTTTTTCTTCGTAAAATCAACAAGTTTTAAGAAATTGCCTGCCTGGGAAACTATTGTCTGTCCCTTTAATGTTTTTACTGTTATTTTATTGAGCAATTGCAGTTGATCACTGGAATATTTCTCAAAAACATTAACCTCCTTTTCATTCTCTATCTGTATCCTCCAGTCCAGCGGACGATCATCCAGCAGAATGTTCCGGTAATCATTATTATCAGCTTGTTTCACCTGGGCATACAACAGTGCCCATAATTCAGTCCGTGGCGGATCGGCAGTAACATTTTTTCCTTTGTGGACAGCTACGGCGTAGGGGGCGGTTACCCATAGTTTGTCCTTATCGCGGTTCGGCATACATGTAAGCGCCGGTGCCGGATGCTGGATACCCTGCGATTTCAGCCTTCTTCCAAAACGTCCCTGTGCAGTTGTCCATACCTTTTCAGGCTCTTCGCCGGGATTCACAGGTGGCCGCTCAAAATGGCCGACTCTGAATTCATAGGTAAAAAAGCCAAACATTTCATCACTGTTTGCATGCAAACCGGGAGGCAGGGGAAGGAGGTAGTGTACATCACTGGACGTACTTTTTACCATGGGCTGCATGGCATTCAGCCCCGCCAAATCGTTGGATGAGGCCTGTGTGATGATCCTGATTTGTTCCGGATCAACAGGCAACGGGGGTTCCTGAGGACTGGCAAAAAGCGAAGGATGGTTATTGCTTATCAGCTGGTCTGGTACATTTGCCAGCACTCTTGCAAAATAGATGTCCTGCGGGTCCTCAACAGGTTCGGCAAATTCAATCCACAGAAAACGCTTACGGGATTCTGAGTTTTCATATTTTTCATCACGTTTGTATGGAGAAAGGGCATACCCGGCTGATACAATTTTGGGAATCTGGGCGGGTGGTGTGGTGATGGGGAGTGTTAACCCCACTGTTTCCGGTTCATCCCTTTCTGTTGCATGGCCTGATTTAAACCTTGGCTGGAGTCTGTATGACAGTTCAAGGGTATCGGGGAATGACGGAGTGCCATTCTGCGGATCCTTTTTGGGCTCTACTGCGTCGATAAACACAATTTGAGTGGAATTTCGTTGCGGATTGTCCAAAGACTCAAAAGAAGCCGTACGGATCATTCTGATGCGCCCTGCTTCAATATTTTCCTCTTCTGGTTGGGGATCATGCGTAAAATCTTTGGTACGCCTTACTATAAAACTGTCTGTTTCAAGGGCATCCCACATCCAGTCCCTGTCCAGTTCGAAGTTAATACAACACAACCAGTGGTTAAACAGGTCGGTTTTTGAAGCAAATGTGATTGACGATCCGTCCGGGGCCAGGGTATGGCGTATCCGGCTGGAGCATCCGAAAACAACCCGCTTGCCTTTAGGGGCATATAAAGTTAAACCGTTGCTTTCGAGGTTAAGCTGATCTGCCAATTGCTTTACATTGCTGTTTTGCGCAATATTTTCATTGCCAAAAAACAGGGTGGTCAGCTTACCGTCAAAGACGGTTTCAGCATCCGGCTGCATATATAGAGCCTGTATGTTTGGAACCCCGGGGGTAAGTGCCAGCAAGCCTGTCTCATCATTCGATGCTTTATATAATGTGACGGTAAAAGGCTCGCCGTATCTTACATCCATTGTTTTGTTCGTTTTATCAATGACGCCGTAATATGCACCTGTATCACTGTCGTCGTCTTTATCTTCACAAACCGCCCTGACAGTCAGGCGTATGGTTCTGGCGGTCGGCAACACAAGTTGTGGAAGGTTGTCAATGTCGTCTGTAAGCCCTAAATCCTGTACAAGATTGATCTCCTTACCCACATTCAGTACTTTGTCAGGTCCTTCAATATCCTTGTATTCGATCGGAATATTTAATGTGGCTTCATAATTGTCATCGTTGCCGTTTATTTCCGGGAAAAACCGCCTGGTTGTGTACAGATGCACATAATCATCCTTTCCGTTTACGCTGGCAAGCTTGTCTAGTTTTAACGACTCAATTTCGACAGTTATCTCTACCTGGTTAACATCAGGATCTGCAATCCCAAGGCCTACCCTGTGTTCGGCATTGTGGCCGGGATCAGTGGTATCTACATCGAGACTCAGGTTTGACTGGTTCACAAGTCGTTGAACAGGGTCGCTGTATTTACCGGTGTAAACAACAGCCGGATATCCCAGTTTTGGCCTTCTGATGTTGAGTTCGTTCAATTCGTTAGGCCCGTCTGTGCCAATAACAGGATGAACATCCCCCGGTTGGGCACCCGGGACGGATTCAATTTCCTGTATCCGGGGCTGAATAGGTGCGATATATCTTTTAAACAGGCAGGTTGCAATATCTGAAGGCGTTTCATTCACCGGTTTTCTGTCAATACCCGGAGTGCCTCCGCTGATGTCTTGCAAACGGATCCTGAACTGGTAAGTTTTACCATAGCGGAGTTGTGTGCTTACTGGTCCGTGATCATAAATCCGGTTGAGGTTATTTTTTGCGGCTCCGGTGACACCTGTCCCGGTGCTGACCGGATTTCCGTCCTTATCGGTAGCAGGTTGTCCGTCAGGATCGGCATCGACATCTTTATTGGTGGTTTGATAAACCCTGGCTGCATCTTCGTCGGGCAGAACCATGCTATGACCATTCCAGCTGGCAAAATACATTGGCAGCCAGTAAGGTTGCATCTGTCCCGTTACCTGTTCGGTGCCGTCCAGCTGTAAAGGATACACCTGGTAAGGCAGATCTCCGTTGAAATTACCTAACTCAATGAAATCACCGGGTGAAGCGGGATTTTTGGAGAGAGTCAGGGGCAGCTTGTTGCTGACAAGGTTTAACGATTCCCACGGATTTTCAGGTTCAGCCGCTTCCGGTGTTTCCCGGACATCGATAACATAGCCGAGCACACCTATCGGGGCATCGAGCCGTTTTTCCGGACTCGTCACGGATGAATCGATCATTAACTGGCGCATGTACCAGATCAGAATTTGTTCATCGTCCCAACCCAGACTGATGCCGGTATCTTTTACCGGGTAGGAGCCGTCGGCTTCCTCAACCAGCAGATCACGGTGCGGAGGTTGATGGCAATGGACAATTTTGGCAAAACCATCGTCATACTCTGCAGTTTCTATGAATAATTTGTCATAATTCCCGTCGTGGACATTTAAAACCGGGTAAAGCAGCGGAGCAAAGACCTGTCGCGGTTCATCCGGTTTCAGGGCAGGTATCCTTGCGGCGTATCTTTTTATAAATGTATCATCCGCTGCCTGTTGCGGACTGAAACTGCTTCCGGCAGCCAGGTCAATGTATAAAAATCCGCCCTCAGGGAAGGTGTTTTCAGCGATGGGAAAACTGGTGGAGTAGATAAATCCTGCTGCCCTGGCAAGCAGGGGCTGTCGCAGAATATGGGCAAAAACTTTTCCCCAGCTTATGATATCGCTGCTTTTCTTAAAACCCTGATGAAATTTGGCAGATTTTACTGCGCAGTGATAACGGTCATCAGTAAATGCATTTTTTGTTCTTGGTGCCTGAATACCTGTTGCTTTCAGGTAAGTTTTTGGTAAATGCTTATATACACTGTACTGCATGGGCCTGGCCTTCTCAAATTGCCTTTCAGAGGGTATATTCTGCAGGTTAATATTGGAATTCACCATGTTGAGATTGAAAATCTGCAGGTGATTTGCCATTGCTTCAAATATCTCCCGGGGATTTTCAGGTGCAGTTGTCACTAATGCAATTGCCTCACCAGGAGGTTTGGGTTGAGGTAAAGGATTCGCGCCAAAACCTTTAATGAGTTGTGCACCAAAGGAAAAATCTGCATCTGCAAATGCTGCAGTGGCATCCGGAACCTGAGGCTCTTCGCCGACAATGACCGGATTAAGCGGATTATGGTCACGAGGCAGTACCACTATGTTTATGTGCAGTTCATTTCCATCAAAAAACTGAGGAAATGTCATTATTGATAATCTTTGATTTGGATTCATAATTTTTGTTTTTTAAGCTATCTGACGCTGTTCCTGCCAGGATTCTGTGAAACTTATATTGATAATAAATGCTATGCTGATGTCAAGTCCGAAGGTTACCTGGCACTGCATGTCTGTGCGGGAACCTCCACTTCCGATTGCCTTTTTGGAATAGGTGCCTTTTGCTTCAATGCGGATGGTTATAGCTACGATACCGCCCAAAATTTCAGCATGGCCCTGAAACATTAAGAAAGCCGAAACCTCTACTATCCCCGAAGCAACAAAAATTTCAGCTCCGACAACAAACAGCACACTTACATTTCCGGCAACGGGAAGTCCGACGACAATCTGTGCCCCAAACCCAAACTTCATTCTCAGGGAAGGTCCTGTTTTTGTATCGGCGGCAATATCCACATTTGCCTGTCCGATGGCATAAACCGTCGCTGCAGAAACAGACACGCACATAACCGACAGCCGTGCATAGAACCCCAGGACACCTCCTGCACTGGGTAACAACTCATTGGCATCGTTGGTTACTTTTAATGCGGCATTGAAATAAGCGCCTAATTTTAATCCGGCCTCGAGTTTAAATGGTGTATTGGGATCGTTATATACAGCATCCGGAACAGGAAAACGGAGAACGGGAATTTCCTTTGAAGCCTCAAATTTATACTCCCAGGTACCGGCTTTATTGCTCATGGCAAGCTTTAAGCCATTCTGTACAGCTTCCCCGTAATTGCCTTCCTGCAGGCTTTGTAAAATTTCCAGCAGGTCGACCAGGGGTTGAAGCTCGGGAGCAAACTTCAAATCCGGTTTCGGATAGGTTGCCTCCTTACCGTTTTCTGAATCCCATTTACCCCGGATGGTCATGAGCCGTTTGATGCCTGCAAGATCTATTACCAGTCCGATATTGTTCATTTTGCTCTTCCAGCTTTCGGCTACAGAGTTTATATCAAAATCGAGCGATCCCGGTTCCTCTACGTTTCCGTCCTTATCTTTTTTCGCATATTCAATATAAATTCTGAAGTTGCCGTCGCCTAAATCGATAAGTTCAAATTCCGAAGGCAAGTCAAAGAGCTCTTCAGGATTGTGCAACAATTGAAGTCCCTGTTGCTTGACGTTGTTGATGGTATCCTGAATATCCATCAGTTCGAATACATCTTTACCCAAATCCTGAAGATTGCTGGTGTTGAAAGGGAAACTTCCGTTCTTTTTCATCAGGATTGCCTCCCCAAGGGTTTCCAGTGTTAAATCCTCTGCTTCACCAATATTTGGAAAAATTCCTTTGGAGTTCACAATGCGAAATGCATCCACAAAAAGCGGAGGGGTTTTACTAAGGAGTTTTTTTGTTCCCTTCTTGAATGAAGGGGTCAGGAATAATGCCTTTTGGGTGTCTGTGCTTTGCAGGAATCCGTAATTTAAAGTATTGCTGACGGGTTGCCTGAGTAACTCAAGGGGCTCGGCAATGCGTGTCAGGACATTTCCTGCCGGCGTGTCAATTTTGACTGTATTGCCGTCCTTTACCACTTTGCCCTGTCTTATTACCGGGATACTTAAGTTCTCCGGTACCGGACTGACATCTCCGTTGGCCCTTTCATGTTTGACCATAGTCCAGCTGCCATCTTTTGGTAACAAGACATTTCCCCTGGCAGCCACACAGAACGTTGGATCGGAACCATTTCCTGCAAAGGAATTGTTGAAATCAAAATGACTTAACCGCATTTTTTGTAAGCTTTCAACCAGTTCGGTTTCACAATCTACAGGTCCGCCGATTGTACCCTGGCGTGTCACCAAAAGCTGCAATGCGGTATTGTTCAGTGGGAAACCTTTTGGCCCGAGTTGAACAAAGCCCAGGATCCGTTTTGAAGGAACGAGCTTTTTCTCTCCATCGGAGGTCGGTTTTGAAACCATGCCGGAGAGCACACCCTCCACCTCAACATCGGCATCAAAATATACCGGTTGAAGCTCTATATCGTAATCCTTAGGCGTATTTATCTCTTTCCCAAGCTGATCAACAGACTTTGCAAAAGTTACCTTTTGCTTAAAAGGCTCAACCTCACTTGTCTCAATAATATTACTGATATTGTACAAAGACTTAACGAGTCCGGGATGGATTTCAAATTCAGCAAAGCGTTCTACTGAAATAAGTTGTGGTTCCGGATTTTCAGGCGTGCCACCCGGGAAGTTGGGATTATTTTCGTATATATAATACCTGAAATCAAATTTTCCGTCACTTTCGGCCCGCCATCCGCTGTCGAAACGGTACACATAACCGCTGCTTACGCGGAAAAGCGTGATGGTACGCACCACTTTAATTGCCCAGGGGTACATTATACTTTTAACCTGGATAATTTCATGTGAGCAGCGGCCGACAAAGACATCAAATTTGGCCTGGCTTGTTTCGGCAATGGCAGCCTTGGTATTCAGCCAGTTACTGAACATACTTGCCCCGTAACCGCTCAGGTCCATCCGGGTAACAGGAACTCCGCGCTGTTTGAACAACTCAAAAGGATAATTGGTGTCGTAAAAGAATTCCCTGTTGAAAATGCTGGTTACGCTGCCTCCAAGGGTACTGTTTCCGGTTGCATTTCCGGCCAGGTCCAGAATATTATTGATCTGAACTGTTGTACCCATAAACATTTTGCTGTCACCCTCGCGAAGGGGCACTCCGGCATCCATTCTGAGCTGCAGTCCGGACTGCATATCATTGTCAAAAGTAACTTTAACCTCGTTGAGGTCACCTCCGTCACGGGGAATATTGCTGTAAACATAGTTTTCGCTTAAGAGTGCGGCAGCCTTCATCCCAAAAGGAAGTGTGAAAAATGAGAAAGCCTTGAAGTTACTGTCTGTATCCCGCTTGTCAAGTAAAAATCCGGTAACCGGGAGTGGGGCCAGTATCACTTTTTCGGAGCTGTTGTTTAAAATATGGGTCGGGCCGCCATCATCCGGGTAGTAATTAAATCCACCCGCCGGGTCACCGGGAATCGGGCCATCCGGCGGCGGGGCAGGAGGGGACAGGTTAAAGACAGGTTCCCAGGATATCTGGGGTACGGTAAAGGCCTTTACATTGGCTCCTGAACTTACAACATCCATTCCGTCAACCTGTACGGGGAAAAAGCTGGATGTTGTTTCTCCCGTTGTGGCATCCATATGGCTGGTTACCCTGAAGTCCCTTCGGGTAAGAAGATCAAAACTGATACCGAACAGGTCGGCATTGGTACTTACATCCAAAAGGGCAAACAGATCCCGCCTGTACCGGGATGTTTCCTTATCCCATTGGGCATCATAGTCAGGTAAGCGCTCCTGATGTGTTACAGTGGAAGCCATCCGGGTTACATTTTTCTCAGTAGAACCTTCACCGGTAATTACATTTTCAGTTGACACCGACGTTATTCTTTCCCCGCTGAGCGTTTGGGATAAATTAAGGCCTCCAAGCCGGGAAACAGAGATGTCTGTTTCTGTAGCTACTTTCGACCCGGATACAGGTTGCAGTCCGGCATCTGCTGATGATTCTCCCGGCGCAACCGGTTCAGCCTCTTCCGGTGAATCCAGTGAAATACCTCCAAACTGATTGTTTAAAGGAGCAAAATGGAAGGATACCTCCACTGTATCATTGATTTCATCTTCTTCAGAAGGGCCAATCCATGCCACGCGACAAACAAGCCAGGCGGTAATTTGCTGCATGGAAACCGCAGAAGCGCTTAACTTAGATACTGTTCCTGCTGCCGACCCCCGTATTTGTCTTTGCATAATGCCCAGGTTGGCTGCATAAGGATCCGGCAGTGTAGGTATATAAGCCAGGAGCCCAAAGGTGAGGAAAAGAAATCCTTTTTCAACCTTGCTGAAATCTTCATTTAAATTTCCGAAGAGCAGGCAGCCATTTGGCTGTGTAACCTTAAACAATGCATTGGTGAGGGCAAGGGCCATTTGTCCGGGTAATACAGTATCCTGATTATTTAACCGCCCGTAATCAAGGATCAGGTTGTCGTCATATAAATAGACCAGTCTGTTGGATGTGTTGGCCGCTATCATCAACAGTGAATTCAGTGAATGAATTTCAGGTGGCTCCCCATTAACTTTTACGGGACGGTCAATTCGGAAACCGGCATCGGAGTATGTCATCAGCAATTCATTGCCGTTGGCATTGCTTAAATAAAAATATGGTGCGTTACCTGAAAATGTCAGGATGACGTTAGTACCTTTTTCGTTCTTTTCGTCTTTCCAGAGTTTTAGCGTCTGGCTGGCATGCGGATTGCCGGCCGCTTGATCGGCAATAAGTATTTGTCCCGGCCCGACCAAAATGCCCGGTGCATTTAATGAGAAACCTCCGCCTTTTAACCCTTTCCACTCATTGACAAGGCCTTTTTTGCACTGCACATACATTGCCCCCGTACCGGCTGCCACTGTGGGTTCAGAAATATCAACAGAAGCAACCGGCAGTACCCAACCGCTTTTTTGTATTGCCGCTTTTTTGGTCAGCTTATGAAATTCTGATTCATTATTTTTTATCTCTATGTTTTGTTCGGACGGTTTAAATGGGAAAACTATACGTTGAATTTGATCGTCATACATCGTCTGCTGGTTTTTTCCCCATTCAAACTGCATTTTTTGTCCGTACAATCTCCATGATGCATCACCGGCATTGTCAATCGTCCGTCCATTTCCTGAAAAATGAAATTCAAGGGTTTCCGGCAGCTTCAGTTGAATGTTCCTTGCATCCTCGCCGTAATTGCTTTGTGTATCGGCTTCTGTGATTTCCTGCTGGTCGAGGCTTAATTTAACCTTCACGGTTGTATTGGCCGGAACCGTTAGTTTCTGATTGATATTCTGAGGTGAATTGCTTAACGTAATTTTCCCGCTGTTAATTGTCAGGCCTGTGTAGGCCCCTTCCGGGGCATTGGGCGCCAAAACTTTGGAATTGATCCAGATACTTCCTTTTACAAGTGAATATGTTTTGGAAGGCCGCACAATAACAGGAATGTTTCGGCCAATAACCCTTCGACTTTCAACCACCGGGCCGCCCTCTTTTATTTTGAATAGCAGAACAGGATCGGCAATCCCCTGCATGTAGAGAGTGATGAGCTTCTCGATGATGTAAAAATCGTACCAGAACTGGCGGCCGTCCTCATTAAGGAAAGGTCCCAGGCTGTGATCGACTTTGGAACCCGCCGCCCATTCAGCGACGGAACTTTTAAGTAATTGTTCCCGGACAGGAACCTCCCTGCGGAACACTTTATACCTGGGTTCTTCTTTTGCTTTTAGCTTTTTATTTAAAATGCTGCTGATGGACTTCCTCTGAATGCCGGAGATCGTATCAGCTGAAAAAAGGTCAGACTTTTCGAAGGAAAATTCTGTTTGCCGTAACCTGGCAATTTTTTCCTCAATAACCGATTTTGATAACGACCTTTCAAGCTGGTTGAATCTTTTTTGATCTTCAATTGTTTCAATTTTCAGATGTCCGATGAGCCTGTTAAGGGCTGAACTTATTTGCTGGCTTTCCATATAGCATATATTATTTGGTGACCTGTAACTTTAAGAAATTCATTAAATATTCATTACCAATGAATTCCTTAAGCAAATTACCTGCAATATGCCGGAATGTCAATCCCCATTTTTAGGGATTTTTCGGACAGGCTGACTGGAACGGATTTATAAAAGTATGGATTTGGAGGCTTCCCTGATTAACTGGGCAGTATTTCTGACCTTGAATTTTTCAATGAGATTCTTCCTGTGCGTTATAGCAGTATGATTACTTATATACAACTCATCGGCGATTTGTTTTGAGGAAAGTCCATCTGCAATTAGCATTAAAACTTCTCTTTCTCTTTTTGAAATTGTTATGTTATCATAATCCTTATCTGTATGAATTGGCTTTTTTATCCCGAATAGATCTTCTATTCGTTCTTTTTGAGAAATATCATAAAGATAGTTGAGAGCGATAAGTTGATTCCTGAAATGATACAGAGAGAGTTCATGGCTGACAAAAAACCATTTATTGTAAATATCCTTGATATGATAATTGAAAGAAACCACCTCCGGTATTTTTTTCGGATGAGGTTTTTGTATCAAAAAATTAATATTATTTCTGATGCTTCTGGCTTCACCCGGATCGATTTTTTTATACCAGAATTCCCAGCCTCCCCCTATGATATCATTAGTATTATATCCCAGGACATATTTAAAGGATTCGCTGAAATACAGAAATTTGTTGTTGTTAATGTCAAAGATACTTATCATCAGATTTTTATCTTTTTCACAATAATAAGATATCTGTTGAACAACTGTTTTTAAATTACTGTCATTTTTAAAAATCACGATACCGGATTCCTGATCTTCAGACATGGTTGATATTTATCTAAAACAGTAAACTTATTATTTTCAAAAATGTTCATTTATTTTTAAAAATATAGAATAATTTTAGTTTTAGTCTGCTCAAGATGACTGAATGCCACCGCCTGGAAGCGCGGTTGGCGGGGATTTGTAATACGTGCCATTGCTGAATATTGGTATGGTCCGGATTACAAATCCGAACCAGCGGAGGCTCTGACTTTACCCTCTTTTAGAGGATTGTATTATTAAAGCCACCT
>CAZJGI010000099.1:7248-10861 GCA_964545315.1 uncultured Prolixibacteraceae bacterium | reverse complement strand
GCAATGCCAGTCTGTATTTCCTCCAAACCAGTTTGTTGATTTTATCCGGCCGGAATAATCGGATTTATTTAGTTCTATGTTCACATCCACGAATTCTGACTCTTGCTTATTGTAATAGTGGATATAGTAATAAAAAAAGCCTGCATTATCGTCAACTCCATATTCAAGTGTGCTGCCATTAAAGGAATCTGTATTTCTGTCGTTGTCCTGTTCTCTTACATAAGAATATTTTACATTGTTAATTACATCTCCTGAAGCTTTCCAGTCAATAGTAATAACCTTTTCGGGAAATGCCGGACTGTGGTACAATATCCACTGACCTTCTGAACCATCAATTTTAGAGGTTCCCTCAAACCACAGAAAATCAGAGAATCCGTTTGTCCCGGCATTGGAAACCCTCATTTCCCATTTAATATCTTCTGTTCTTTTTTCTCCTGTAAGTATGGCTGAAAATGAAGAGTATTCTCCTCCTAAGGTATAAGACCATTCCCATTTGTTATCCCCAATATACGCAGGAAGACTGGAAAAAGAGTATTCGTAGGCAACCACCGGAATAACCAGATTTGTAAAAAGAAGGCTGTTCCATACTGAAACTGTCAGGTACGCAACACCAAAGTTCACTGAAGGCTGAACTACGGCAGTGCTTTTTAAGCTTCCTGATTTTTCATTGTCTGTAAAAGTTGAAAAATCGAGCGCCATGGTTTCTAAAGCTGGTAAATCCGGAGCTTCACCTACTTCATTTTTGTCTTTCGTGCAGTTTGTTGTAAGAACCAGGATAGCAATGATTAAGTAAAGGCTAAATTTTGTTTTCATCTCATTAAATTGATTATTTATACGGTATGAGATGGAACTCGCACATGTTTCAATCTTTCTTTTTTGTGATTTTACAATCATGCTCGTTTCATATATTATTAATTTTGGGTTACAAGTTTTAATAATTCCTGCTTAAGCAAGGGAATATCATTCTGGATGATTTGCCAAATAAGATCTACATTGATACCAAAATAGTGATGGGCCAGAATATTTCGTAATCCATATATTTTATTCCAGTTTATTGTCGGATTTTTATTTTTCAAATCTTCTGACAGTTTACCAACAGTCTCACCAATTACAATAAAATTCATCATTGCAGCATCGAAATCCCTGACATTATCGTAAAATTCTTCTGCAGTTTTATATGATGAGCTGAAAAGGATTATTTTTTCAACTGTCTCAAGCATTGAGAGCAATAAATAATAATCTTTGTTAAGCATATATTGCATCTTTTAACACCAGCGGTTTAAAAACAGGCCTGATCCACTTTTCAGAACAAATATCAATTTCCTTTTTAAATTGTTTTTTAAGGTATTCTTTCAGTGCTATTTCCAGGCTATACAGATCAGGGGCATCGTCCCGGAAACGAACAAGGATATCAATATCACTATCCTCTGTTTGTTCGTTCCTTGCAAATGAGCCAAACAAACCAATCTGTGAGCAATAGAATTGATCGCAGATATAAGGCTTATTATGCCGTAAAAAATAAAGTATGTCGTTTGAACTCAGCATATTTTTATATTATTTTCTTATTGCAAATTTATCGATTCATTTATAACTGACAAATATATAAATTTATAAAATTTCCGGTATTCCTGAATTAATCATACTATTGTGCGATTATACAATCATGCTTGTTTCATAATCTCAAAAAAAAGGTTCTCGCAACGGACGCAATGAAAAGATTTCACGCAACGTGCGCAACGTAAGAAATGATCACGCAACGTGCGCAACGAAAAGGTTTCACGCAACGTGCGCAACGTAAGAAATGATCACGCAACGGACGCAACGAAAAGAGGATTCGCGCGACAGGCGAAACGTAAGAATGGTTTACGCAAAGGGTGGAACGTGAATTTTTTGAATGAAACCTATGTCCCAGGGACTTTATCGTTTTATAAATTAACCACAATTTTTAATTTACGTATGTATTTAGGATGTGATGGAAAACTTGCCTGTTTCGGGCTTTGTTTTATCTTTTGCTGTAGCAAAAACCAAAGTATAATATTCCTGAAAAATCCCTACCTTGCAGCTTATTTTTATGGCAATGAATGCTTCTGAACTCTTTTATTTCATAGGAAAATGCCTGGCGATGGATGATGATCCTTTGGCAGTGGACAAAGTAAAAAGTGCTGTTAAAGAGGGTGTTGTGCAGTGGGAGAGGTTTGTGTTGATGGGGAGCCATCATTTGGTACTGCCGGCGCTTTATTCTGCTTTTAAGAGGCACGGCCTTCTTCATATTATACCTGATGATCTTTCGGAATACCTGGAAAAGATTTATACTCTCAACTATGAGCGGAATGAGGAAATTTTGAGCCAGGCAGGAGATATCACTAAATTATTTAATGCCCAAGGGATTGAGCCGATATTCCTGAAGGGGGTGGGGCACTTGATGCAGGGACTTTATCATGATAAGGGCGACCGAATGATGACTGATATCGATATTATGGTGCCGGCGCCTTATATTCATGAGGCAGCATCAGTGCTTCTTGATAACGGATACCTGAATGATGCAGAGGATAAGCCGGAGGATTTTGAAGGGCATCACCACCTGCCGGGTTTTTACCATCCTAAGGCTGTTGCTTTCATTGAACTGCACAGCACTCCGCTGCCGGCAAAATTTAATAAGCTAATGCCGGTAAAGGATATCATCTCAGAAAAGCAGAAAAGCGGAGTAGAAGGGGCGTGGATCATGGCGCCAAAACACCAGATGATCCTTAACTTCATCCATGACCAGGTGCACGACCGTGAGTTTCGTTACCGGTCACTGATAATGAAAGGATTGTACGATTTTTATCTGATCTCCAAAAACCACCCGGTTTCCGATATCCGTCCGGTTCTCAGGAAATACAATAATAAATTTAATGCCTATTGCTATTATGTCTCGGCTGTGTTTAATGACTCTGAATGGCCGGAGCATACCAACTCCCCTTCAGTCCGCCGCTTTAAGAGGCAAACCGAATATCTCCAGGATCATCCGAAGATTTTTTCCTGCTATTTAAGGCTGGTATACAATTTTGAGCGGATTGTCAAGATATTGCTCTTGTTTGCAACAGCTCCCTTTAGTAAATATTCAAGGTATTATATCCTGAAAAAAATTGGAAGCCGGGAGGCTCTTATACAATATTTCAGGAAACTGGCAGGAAAGTAAAACTACCTGAGTGAAATGTCCATTATGGGCGATGTATATTTAAATAGGTTTTTACTTAAGAGAATGATATAAGCATTATTGAAAATTTTTTAAAATTCTCTCCCTGTCTTCCTTCGTCTTGTTTTTCTTGCGATACAGCTCCACAAACGTCATGACTGCTCGCATTCATAATCATAAGTTCTGGCTGAGAAAGGTGATTCCCTGTAAAAGGCAAGCTCATAATCAATAATATCACTGGCTCCTGGCTTTTCTCAGAAGGATATTGAAAATAGCCATGAAGAAATATCTGAAATCTGTTCTAAAGGGATATTTTTCGTATGCTTCGAGGTACTTCATCTCTGAAGCCATTATCTCCTCAAGAGTTTGGGGCATGTCTGCATAAAACGGAGGTATCAGCCCGGGTTTGAACTTTATACGTTTATCTTGTAATTC
>CAZJGI010000099.1:0-7148 GCA_964545315.1 uncultured Prolixibacteraceae bacterium | reverse complement strand
TTTTCCTCCTTTGCCGATACGGTTGAGGTAGATCAGCGGGCCGTAGGTTGCATCTGTATTGAAGACCGGCAGTTTCTTTTTGCATCCGACAACATAAAGCCGGCCCTGGAGAATCTGCTCCGTTATAACCTCAAAACCGCATGAGTAAAGGCGGCCCAGCACTTCGGCACGGCTGATAACGCGTTTATTCCCCCTGGTAAGTAAAAAGTATATCTTTTTGCCAAGCGGTATCTTGGGCATAACTCTCATTACCAGGTAATCACCGATATAGTAAAAATATTCAGCAGAGGCGGGTATTTATCCATGATCCTCTCTTTCCGCTGGTCTTTGGTTTCTGCATTGACCATGATCATGCCATCTGTTGGAAGACGGCTGTTGGCTGCCTCGAGGAATTTATTTATATAGCGGATGTTATTTATTTTGTGAATATTTACAACATTATGATAAAAATCAAATGGCGCAGCAAGTATGTCGTCGATCGTGTCAGTGTTAAGTACCAGGGTATTATCGGTATCCAGATGAATATATTGTGATATAAGGCTTTTCAATTCAGCTCCGGCACGCTGAATGATCTTTAATGCCTGTTTTTTTTGCTTTTCAGGATCTTCACGGGAGGTTGCGGGATACAGGGCTGCTATATCAACTACCCCGGCAGTGTCAATCTCATCAGGATCACGCACCGGTACTGACTTCCTGAAGATGCCAATTATTGTGATGAAGATAAATTCGGCAATGATCAATCCAAATATATTTGTCAGCAGTACCTGCCTGGATATCCAGTCTATCTGGAAAGTGACCAGTATGAGAAGCGAGAGGCCGGTCGAGAGCATCCATGTGTGCAGATAGATGCGGTTGAACTGCGTGTAGGTGTAACGCACTTCGTCATATTCATATTTACGGTTGGCGAGGGATATGAAGATGTGCAGGGTGTAGAAGATTAATCCCGGTTTGATAAATCTGGTAAAGCTGTAGATAAAATTTCCTTCATGAAACCAGGCGGAAAAAGAATATACAGCCAATGCAATTAATGTGTTTATTAAAAGCTGGTTGTAGAAGCGTCTCATTGAACCATTGTTAATTACCAGTGTAAAGATATGAAAAAAATTTAATAGGAAGGAAGAAATTTAACCACGGATTACACGGATTAACACAGATTGGAATATTAGGGAGGAAGATTAACCACAGATTACACGGATTAACACAGAGAGGATAAACCACGGATTACACGGATTGACACGGATATATTAAATAAATTAAAACCTAAAATTAGGCTCCTGTCAAACTTTTTTAAAATGTGTCAAGAGAATAGTAACTAAAATTGCCCATTAAAAGGTCGATAAAAATTCAATAATTTCATTAGAGGTAGTCAAAGTAGTAGTAGCGAATTTATCTTCAGCAAATCTTTCCCTGGATTTCACCACTCTAAACATTGATATAATATTGTTGTTAGCATTTATTATATGAAATTTACAATTTTTGGTTTCTTCTAATTTTAAAAACTCATCCGTAGCTGAGCGGGAAATAAACTTAATATTCTTAAAATCCAATATAATATTATTAGATGGTGGTATATCTAATAACTCACAAAAACTTCTTATAGAATCTCTTGTGGAAATAATACTTGGTAGAAATTCTGATATTTTAATTGTTCTTTTCATTATAATGAATCTATCACAAAATTAATAATTTAACCAATATAATCATATAGATTAAATTTTTCTTTTATATTTTTTGGAATTCTTAATGCAATTAATGTACCATTCCAAGATTGATACCCCTTAAATTTCAATATACTTTCGTTTTGTCTACTCTTGAAATAAGCAGCATTTCCTGAATATATAAAAAATTTCCCATTCAGACCATCAACTAAAAGCTTCCTTGATGTTACAATCCCATATCCCCGATTACCTTCCAATTTTTTTGTACTCAAACCATTTAAGGCTTTTTCTATAGCTACATTATGATTACTTATTTGCGTAATCCCACTTCTCTTATATGAATCTAGAATTCCTATACCATTATCAGCGATACAAATATCTAAATAACCCATTTGGGGATAATTTTGAAACATTATCCAACCATAATCTGTCATCGCATGATCAGTTATATTATCTATCATTTCAGATACTAAATAAGCAATTGAATCTCTTAAGTTCCCCAAAATATTTAGTTTCCTAAATAGGATGCTATTTAAATTGCTTATTAATCTGTCTCTTACTAATGTATTCTCTTTACAATGATAAGAAGGAATTTTGCAAATCGGCAAATATGATTTCTCAAATTTAGCTAGTTCATCTAACCAATTTTCAATTTCATAAGGATTAAATCCATTTGGGAATCTAATTACTTCTAAATAGTCTTGACATTTCCCGTTTGAAAAATTAACTCTAATTCCTTTTTTTAATAACCAATCTGATAAGACAGCCAATGGTAAGATTAATAGAGGATGAACAAAAACTATTTCAGATATATCGATCTGAACTTCTTTAACGGTATTTTCTGCAATATTAATAGGTTCTAATATATCTAAAATACACACCAAAGAAGGCCCAAAATCATCAGTATTTGGTTGACATAATTTTATTTCCAACTTATTAATACTATTCATAGTTTATCTAAATGTACGTAATTCAGGACAAGTGATACAATTGGGGCAATAAATATTTCCCCGGATAAAAGATGACATTTTTATATGGAATATTTGTATTAAAGTGATAATGATTAAGTGTAATGGAGGCGTAATGTCATCCAGAGCTTTATCAAGAAATTCTATTTCCACAATTCAGAGGGTTTGATAGTTTTCCCTTTTTCTCCTTTTTTAATTTGCTCAACACCGTGTATCAAGGCTTCTTTATTAGCTTTTGTGGAAAAAAGGAATTCTGTTTCGTCCAGAAATCTGATGGACTTATTATTTTCAGCTTTTGCCAATACTTTCAGCATTTCCAGTATGTTCTTTCCAATTTTTGTTTTTTCATTAATAAATATTGCCGTCATGACTAAATATTTTGTGTATAGGTATAAAGAAAGATAATATTATGCAATTTGATATCCACAGTTACCAGGTTATTATTTATTTTGCAACATAAAATCTTTTGGCAATGTTCTTAATGTTTTGAAGGATAAATTCTTTCAGCCATAATGCTTTATTGTTGGTCCAACGTTGTGGGTGGAAGGTGAACATAATGTGGGGAGGGAGGGTGTTGATGTTATTGATGATCTCACCGGTTGTCTTGAAATCAGAGGAGAAGCTGCTTTCCGTTTTATCGCGGATGCTGTATTTATGACCGTTCCACCGTCTTCCGGTATCCGTAAAATAGGCGGTTTTGTTAAAGTCAATATCGAAATAGGGTTCACCAATTATCCCCAGGTTCCGATAGTTATATTTTTTCCATAGTTCCCTGTTGTCATATCTTGAAAGGGGGCTTCCATGCATGCAGATAGTATCTATCGGAACAACAGACCTCATTTTTTTCAGGTTGCCTGCAAAGTCGTTGAATGCACGATCAATATCGCCGTTACATGCATCCATATTTTCATAGTGGTATCCTATTTCATGGCCTAAGGCTGATATTTCCCTGATAATTTTTTCATCATAACTTTTTCTTACAACTCTGAAATAATAGCTTCCTGTTATGTGCATTTTCCCTTGTATTCTGGCCAACAAAAGGCTGTTTTCAGGAAGTGCGTCCACATCATGGCGGAGGATGATAAATTTCTCAGGTAAGGAATTGTTGTTTCTCTCTGTTTCTGTTTGAGGACTTTGAGTATGCCCGGATGTAACGGTTATATTTTGGGATTTTGATGTTGTAGATTGAAAACTCATATAGTCTCTGAAAGTAAGGAATGCATACCCGGCATTTTGCAGGGCTTTGAGGAGCTCGATGTATTTATTGACAGTGAAATCCAATGTTGTGATATTTTACTTTTTCCAGATAATCGTCAAAGTTTTTACATTTTGTGGATTTGCCTTCCTTTACCTCTCTAATTGCTTTGACTGATATATTATTTAATGTTTGGTTTTTAACTTCCTTATCTTCAATTATTTTTCCTGCATCTAATTTTCTTATTAGATCTATAATGATTTGACCTTTTTTTGTTTTTTAATTAATAATTACTGTAGTCATAATAAATATCTTAAATTCATAACAAAAATAGCAATTATTTTCTTTTGTCACATTATTATCCCTGCTAAACCAAGATTTACAAAGATGAACATGAGTGAGATAAACCAAGGAAGAATATTAACCACGGATTACACGGATTAACACGGAAAAGATAAACCAAGGAAGAATATTAACCACGAATTGCACGGATTAACACGGATTTTATTAATAATAAGAACTAAAAATTGATTCTGCCTGGAGGACTATGTCTTTAAATAAATAATACTATAAGTCTTTTTTCCGTGTACCGGTATTATTTTTAAACAAAAATGAAGGTTAAAAGCCTTTTACCGTTTATTGGCAATAGCTCTATGAATAATATTTAGAAGTATAAAAATTAAAGTCCCCAGTAATACCCCGGCTCCGTTGGCTATCAGGTCGTTTATGTTGAACCGGCGCCAGGGGAGGATCAACTGAAGAAGTTCAGTGCCAAATGCAAAAAGGAGTCCCGGTATCATCCACATCCACATATTTTTTTTCATTAACAAACCGAAGAAAGCCCATGGAATGAAGGTCAGGATATGAAAGAAATAATCACCCCGAAGATGCACGACTGTGATATCGTTAAGAGACCCTGATTTGTTGATAGGAAGAGTGATCAACAGGATGATGGCAAAAAAGTAAAGCCGGAAGAGGGTAGGGATATTTCGGGTTATATAATTCATATTTTAAAATAATATTGTGATTTTTATTCTTGTAAGAAAATTTTTTAAAAAAATTATCCTCTGTTATTTATATAAAGGTAATTTTGATTTTTCAAAGTTTGGCAAATAGTTTGCGTTAAATAGTAGAAGATACGCATTGGTAAGAGGTACGGTTTTCATTTGAAGTGTGGTATGTTTTTCAAATAATATTTACAGTTAAAGAATTGTTTAAGAAATGTCATAAAGACATTATTTCATATATTTACAGTAGTTATTTAACTGAGGATAAAATTTTTAATATTTTACAGAAAATGATTTTGTTTTTGATTCAGATAAATATTGACCAATCAGGTCATTATCAATCTTTTAGTGATTTATTTTTTAGTTCATAAATGATATTTAGGGTTTATCAATGAAAAGAAAAAAGAATTTCATAGAACAAACTACAAAAATACTAACTGTCGGCCTTCATGTTGATATTATTGAAGAAGATGGTTATTTTGTCGCTTATTGCCCGGCACTTGAATTATCTTCATATGGAAAAGATGAAGAGACCGCTCAGAAAAGATTCGTTGAAGAGGTGAAGATATTTTTTAATGAAACTCACAGGAAGGGAACTCTTGAAAAATATCTTTTAAAAATGGGATGGACGTTAAGAAAGAAACCCATTCCGGAATATACTCCTCCTGCTAATATATCATATACACATAATATTTATAATTCATTCACAGAGAATGTAAAAATTCCTGTTTCCTAAAGTCCTGCAAACCCATAACCACAATTTTCCTAAATGACCTTCAAACCCATATCCACAAAAAAATTTAAAAAGTTTCTTAAAAATAAAGGATTAAAGCTCGTAAGGATTCATGGTGATCATGAGGTTTGGGATTATCCGGACGATAACTTTTCTCTTTTGCGACCGGTTACTTTTATTGGGTGTGAGAAAGAAATTCCTGCATTTCATATCACTACAAATCTGAAAACATTAGGTATTTCTTATTATGATTTTATCAAAGAACTTGAAAATCAGTGAACTCTACATTATATAAATTGTCTGGTATCTAGTTGAGATAAAATACATTTGTTGAAAATATGTCAGTTTCCATTATATAAGATTTCATTGTGGCAGTATTATTTGTTTTGTAATCCAAGATATTGTAAAATTTGTTCATTAAGATCAGGTTTACCAGTAAAATATTGAATACGTTTCTGTTTCCACAATTTTATTGAGTCAGTATTGTTAACTAACTTAATTACATACTCTTTGACTTTATTGAATTCTCTAAAATTCAAAAACATTTGGCGGCTTTCAAGAACTTTAAAATTTGACATGTCATTTTCTCCCACAAAAGAATTGTACCGGATTGAAGGAGTTCCCAGCAATGCTGCCTCGGTGGCCATTGTCTGGGAGTCGCCAATATAAAGCGATGCATAATACAAGACATGGTGTATGGTTGAGGCAGGAATATGCAGTTGATATTTTTGTAAAGATGCAGATAGTTTGTTTCGTTCTGCTGAAATATAAACCTTTCCAAAAGGTTGCAGAAGAGAAATAAGCTCATATTTTTCTTTTTCACTGAATCCAAACTGGTATATATCATGGTTAGCATCCCAACTTATAAATCTTAATAAGAAATATGGTTTTTCAGTATCAATGCCAAGGCTTTTGACCAATTCTTCATCAGGAGAAAATGCTTTAGGTGACAGATATGTCTCTTCGAAAAATCCATCTATTCTTTTATGGTTTCTGCCATAACTAAAATTAAATGATTCGGGAGTAATTATAATATCAGAAAATGGAGCCACAAATCTTTTTGTAAGGTTAACCACCTCTGAATCCGGAGTAATTACCAATTTAGATTTAATAAAGGGTTTTACTAAAACAGCATACGGCGATGCCTTAGATATTATAAAGTCAGGTGAAATCTTCCGGACAATTTTTAAATAATTCCACCATAATCCGGGAATAGCAAACAATTTTGATAACAACCTTTTGCCATGCTTACCTGGAATGATATATGGAACACCCTCCTCATCCAGCAGATTAATTAAAACATCTTTTTGACGAGCTAAAACGGATACCTTCTCTCCCCGGGATTTCAGCAGATTAATTATATACCGGAACTGGTAATAATGCTTAGGATGAGATAATTCAAAGAGATACGTCATCTGCTGTGAAAGTTTTTATTACTCTGGCCGGAATACCCACAGCAATTGTATAAGGGGGGATATCAGAAGTAACCACTGCTCCCGCACCAATTACTGCACCTTCACCAATAGTTACCCCCGGCATGATAATGGCTCCGATGCCAATATGGGCGCCATCTTTAATTATGACTTT
>CAZJGI010000098.1:0-10867 GCA_964545315.1 uncultured Prolixibacteraceae bacterium | reverse complement strand
TCTTTTCCTTCTATATTCAGTACACTTAGTTCCATTGTTTCCTAATAATTAAGTATGAACCTTTGGCGCCAGGCACTGAACCTTTCACCACTATTATATTTTTCTCAGGAATAATTTTCATTACTAACAGGTTTTCAATTGTAGTATTTTGATTACCTGTTCTACCGGCCATACGCATTCCTTTGAACACTCTGCTGGGCCATGAAGATGCGCCTATGGATCCGGGCGCCCGAAGCCTGTTATGCTGACCGTGGGTCTGGTCATTCACTCCGCGAAAGTTATGACGTTTAACTACACCCTGAAATCCTTTTCCTTTGGAAACGCCAACCACGTCAACATAATCCAGTTCATGAAAGATGTTAACAGTTACGGAATCACCAAGCTTAAAATCTTCCTGATAGGTGTTTTTAAACTCAACCAGCTTACGCTTTGGGTTTATTCCTGCTTTTTTAAAATGCCCTAATTCAGCTTTTGTTGCTCTCCGTTCCTTTTTGTCACCAAGGGATAGTTGAAGGGCATCGTATCCCTCCTTATCCCTGGTCTTTACCTGTGTGACCACACAAGGACCGGCTTCAATAACAGTGCATGGGATATTTTTCCCCTCAACACTGAAAACGGATGTCATTCCGATTTTTTTACCAATAATACCAGCCATTTTTGACTATTTTTAACATTATCAAACTTTAATTTCCACTTCTACGCCACTGGGCAGCTCCAGCTTCATTAAGGCATCAATTGTCTTTGCCGTTGAACTGTAGATGTCGATCAATCTCTTATATGATGACAACTCAAACTGCTCCCTTGATTTTTTATTTACAAATGTTGAACGCAAAACAGTAAAAATCCTTTTATGTGTTGGCAGTGGAATAGGCCCGCTAACAACAGCACCTGTCGTTTTTACTGTCTTTACGATCTTTTCAGCTGACTTGTCAACCAGATTATGATCGTACGATTTTAATTTAATCCTGATCTTTTGGTTCATAGTAAGAACTCTGTTATAATTATTTATAATAAATCAACTCTTCCTTGTACACTTTCCAGAACTTTAACTGCAATCTGACCGGGTACTTCCTGATAATGGCTGAATTCCATTGAGGAGGTTGCTCTGCCCGATGATAAAGTTCTTAACACTGTGACATAACCAAACTGCTCTGCTAAAGGAACTTTGGCGTGAATGAGCCTGGAATTTCCCTTAGTTTGCATCCCTGTTATATCTCCTCTTCTCCTGTTAAGGTCAGCTATGATGTCACCCATATACTCTTCAGGAGTGACAATCTCAAGCTTCATAACAGGTTCAAGTAATTTTGGGCCGGCCTTTGCTCCTGCATGTCTGAAAGCCTGCTTGGCACATATCTCAAATGATAACGAATCTGAGTCAACTGCATGGTATGACCCGTCGAGCAAAGTAACCTTCATACTTTCAATAGGGAATCCTGCCAGCGGTCCGTTAGACATCACTTCAACAAATCCTTTCTGAACAGCCGGAATATATTCACGGGGGATATTCCCTCCTTTAACATTATCAATAAATTCCAAACCGGCATATCCGTCTTCTGCAGGTTCCAATCTGACAATAATATCAGCAAACTTACCCCTGCCGCCTGTCTGTTTTCTGAACACCTCTCTGTGTTCAACCGGAATGCTTATTGCTTCCTTATAAGCTACCTGCGGGGCCCCCTGGTTACATTCTACCTTAAACTCCCTTCTGAGCCTGTCAACTATAATTTCAAGATGCAACTCACCCATACCTCTGATAACCGTCTGACCTGAATCAGGATCAACAGATACCTGGAAGGTCGGATCCTCTTCAGCAAGCTTCGAAAGCCCGTTCGACAACCGGTCAAGATCATTCTGTGACTTAGGCTCTACTGCTATCCCTATAACTGGTTCCGGAAATTCCATGCTTTCCAGCTCAATCGGGTGCTTTATATCACAGAGTGTATCACCTGTCCTGATATCCTTAAATCCGACAATGGCACATATATCCCCGGCACCGATCTCATCCTTTGGATTCTGTTTATTTGAATGCATCTGATACAACCTTGAAATCCTCTCCTTCTTTCCAGTCCTGGAATTATATACCTGCTCACCTGATTCAATTTTACCCGAATAGATACGCAGATAAGCCAGTCTTCCCACAAATGGGTCTGTAGCTATCTTGAAAGCAAGGGCTGCCAATGGTTCAGACACATCAGGTGACCGTTTTACCTCTTTTTTGATCACCGGATTAATGCCGGTAATTTGACCAACATCGAGAGGACTTGGAAGAAATGCACAAACAGCATCAAGAAGGCGCTGAACACCTTTATTTTTAAATGCAGAGCCGCACATCATCGGAACAATTGTCCCTTCAATTGTTGCTTTTCTTATCACTGCCAGCAGCTGCTCTTTTGTAATAGATTCAGGATCATCAAAATAATGTTCAAGAATTTCGTCGTCTACCTCAGCTGCCGCCTCAACCATCTTTCCTCTCCATTCTTTCGCCTGGTCAACAAGATCGGACGGAATATCTTCAAGACTATATGAAATGCCATAAGTTTCATCTTCATTCCAGCGGACAGCCTTCATCTCAATCAGGTCAACAATACCCGAAAAGGTCTCCTCTGAGCCAATAGGTATCTGCACCGGAACGGGATTGGCCCCAAGTTTTTCTTTTATTTCATTATAAACATTAAAAAAATCAGCGCCCTGCCGGTCCATTTTATTAACAAAAGCAATACGGGGTACCTTGTATTTTTCAGCCTGCCGCCATACGGTTTCAGACTGAGCCTCAACACCTCCTACAGCACAAAATAAAGCAACACTACCGTCAAGCACCCTTAGTGACCGTTCCACCTCAACTGTAAAATCAACGTGTCCGGGGGTGTCAATAATATTTATCTTATGCTCGGTATCATTATATTTCCAAAATGTGGTAGTAGCAGCAGATGTAATTGTAATCCCTCTTTCCTGTTCCTGTTCCATCCAGTCCATAGTAGCAGCTCCATCATGCACTTCACCAAGCCTGTGGGTAAGACCGGTATAGAACAGTATACGCTCTGAAACCGTTGTCTTTCCCGCATCAATATGTGCCATGATGCCGATGTTTCTGGTATTTTTTAAATTCTGGACAGTCATAACTTGTTATATGCTTATTTTATGATTAACCTGCGCATAAACCACAATTCCGGTTAATTAAAATCTGAAATGGGCAAAAGCCCGGTTCGCCTCAGCCATACGGTGAGTATCCTCTTTCTTCTTAAAAGCACCACCTTCTCCGTTATAAGCAGCAACAACCTCAGCAGCAAGCTTATCAGCCATAGATTTGCCAGCACGCTTACCTGCAAATAATATTAGATTTTTAATACTGATTGCCACTTTCCTTTCCTGCCTTATCTCCATAGGCACCTGAAAAGTAGCGCCGCCAACCCTGCGGCTTTTTACCTCAACGGAAGGGGTAATATTCTCAAGAGCTTTTTTCCATATTTCCAATGGTGAAAGATCAGCATCTTTCATTCTCTTTTCAACAATATCCAAAGTATCATAAAAAATCGTATATGCTATCGATTTTTTACCATCTTTCATCAGGTCATTAATAAACCTTGCTACTAACAGATCATTATACTTTGGATCCGGAAGTAGAATTCTCTTCTTTGGTTTTGATTTTCTCATTTCTCTAAGTGTTATTTAAATTGGCTGCCCTGAGGCGGTCTTCAGAAAGAACCTGCCCGGGGCAGGAATCGTCTTACTCAACCAAACCACTGCAATTACCTATATTATTACAATCTTTATTTCTTTGGTCTCTTTGCCCCGTATTTTGAACGTCTCTGTAATCTGCCTTCTACGCCAGCCGTATCCAATGCCCCTCTTATCAGGTGGTAACGAACGCCGGGAAGGTCTTTTACCCTGCCCCCGCGTACCAACACGATTGAGTGCTCCTGTAAATTGTGCCCTTCTCCTGGTATATAAGCGTTAACCTCTTTACCGTTAGTGAGCCTTATCCTGGCTACCTTACGCATCGCTGAATTAGGCTTTTTGGGTGTTGTTGTATAAACACGAACACATACACCGCGACGTTGCGGACATGAATCTAAAGCAGGCGATTTGCTCTTTTCAACCTTGCTCTGTCTCCCTTTTCTAACTAATTGTTGTATAGTTGGCATAAATACCTATCTTTTTTGTTAATATTCGTTCTAAAAACGGATTGCAAAAATATGTTAAATTTTATTAATATCAATATTTTTTATTGCCTAATCACAATTAACCCCTGTGAAAACGGCACGCAAAAGTACTAATTTTGATCAAAGGAAAAATTATTTTTTATTTTTTTTTGAAAAAATTAAAAGTAAAGTCTGGTGAATCAATGATATGAAACACCCGAAGAAGTCATTAATATATATTTATTAATCTGATTGTTAATCAATTACATCTATTTTAACGTATTATCTTTAAAAATTATTACTCTGTCTTCTGTTTTTCCGGGGTAACTCTCTCTTTATATTTTGACACAATTGGATCAATAAGTCTTTGTATCATACGCCGTTCTTTCGTTATGATCTCAGCAGTTCCCTGCATCTCCTGACTGAAGTGCAATTCTCTTCCGTAGTTTGTTATCATATCGTTAACAAGTACGACTTCAACTGTATAATAAGTACCCTCACTCTTATTCACAGGCACTTTAGATATGGTTGCAACTCTCCCTTCAAGTATCCCGTACTCAAGATGAGGAAAGTTGTCCAGCTTAATATTCACCCTCTGCCCCGGTTCAACCTTTCCCACACCTGCAATCGGGGCCTCTGCCCTGCCTATTATCTTTTGCTTTTCAACGGGCACAATGGTAAATACATTATCTCCTGTTGTCACATATTGATTCTCGCTCCAAAATCTGGTGAAAGTGATCAATCCCGGTACAGGAGTTTTTAATACAAAAGATTGCTCCCAGTCAACAAGCTGATTCCTCAGATTTTCAAATTTCTCCTTTAAAGTCGCTAATAACTGGCTCTCTGTCTCAGCTTTTAATATTTTCTGCTCCCTCATCTGCTGGTCAAGATTATTAATTATGATCTGTGTTCCTGCCAGGCTTGTGATGGAATTCTGATAGGAAAATTTTTGCTTTAACATCGAGGCTTTTGAATTTTCAAAATCAGCAGGTGTTATCATCCTTTGGGCAAAAAGAATTGAATCACGATGAAACTGGCTCAATGCCAGCTCATAATCCATTTTAAGGATGCCTATCTGTTCTTCCGAATTTTTAATGAATCTCTCATAATCTTCAAGTTGTTTTTCCAGGGTTCCTAAACGCTGATCTTGTGGATTATAATTAAGAAATGTTTGATAATTCCTTAACTGGCTTATAAAAGATGAAAGGTATGAATGGTACTGTCCAAGGCTGTATGCATCATCAAATTCTATAAGTGACAATTTTCGCGGATCATTAAAATAGTGAGAAATATCTTTCAACCGTTGAAGCAGGCTACAGGCATCTGCATAGTTAGCAGTGTTTTCAATTACAGCAAGTACCTGATCTGCCGATACTCGTTGGTTATTTTCGACGAAGAGCTTGTCTATCTTTCCGGTTGCCCTTGCAACTATCTGAACAGGCGGATCTTCTGAGAGAATTGTTATCCTTGACGGTATCTGATCCGGATATTTAAAAAAATATGTTCCTGCAATAACGACCAAAATAACTACAAGGATAATAGTTATCCCCCACCTGATAATCCATGCCGGCGGGGTTCCCATTATCTCATGAACCTCTTCCGAATAAATGTCAATATTGGACTTTTTGGACATTATAACTTTACTATGTCAATCTGTTAATACACTAATATACTTTAATCATATCTTAACCCTAACCGCCAAGTTCCAACTGATCCTTAACAAGGCTGTAATATGTGCCTTTTTGTTTAGTAAGCTCCTTATGAGAACCTGTTTCAACAATACCTCCCTTGTCCATCACAATAATATTATCCGAATTTTTTACTGTCGTCAGCCTGTGAGCAACTATAACAACGGTCTTCTCTTTAAAAAATCCCGCAAGGTTCTCCATTATGATCTTCTCGTTATGAGCATCAAGGGCATTTGTTGCTTCATCAAAAAAGAGGTATAAAGGATTTTTATAGACAGCCCTGGCAATTAGTATTCTCTGTTTCTGACCCTGACTTAACCCGGTACCCTCCTGGCCTATTTTTGTCTTGTAACGTAGCGGGAGACTCTCGATGAAACTTTCAATATTGGCGATACGCACAGCATGCTTCAACCGTTCTCTGTCAGGGAATTCATCTCCCACGGCAATGTTCCCGGCTATTGTATCTGAGAAAATAAAACCGTCCTGCATTACTACACCACAGTTTCCTCTCCACATCTCCATGCTGAACTGTTCCAACCTTATTCCCCCAATCTCTATTGTCCCCTCATTCGGAGAATAGAATCCGAGCATCATCTTAATAAGAGTTGTCTTTCCGCTCCCACTGGCACCAACAATAGCAGTAACACTATTTGCCGGGATAACCAGCTTAATATTGTTAAGAACTCGCGGGGAAGATGGCCCTTCATAATGAAATGATAAATTGGATATCCTTATATCTTTTATTTCAGGAAGTTCAATATTCTTATCCCCTGCCTTGCCCTCCTCTTCCTCCCGCTGATGAACCTCACCCAGCCTCTCCAGGCTGATCTTTGCATCCTGCCCTGCTCTGATAAAACTGATAAACTCATTTACCGGACTGTTAAGCTGGCCTGTAATATAGTGAATAGCCACCATCATACCAAGAGTCATGTCTCCGGTTATTACCGACTTCGCTGCAATAAAAGAAATAAGGATATTTGTAACCTGATTAATAAAAGTTGATCCCGATTGCTGGTTCTGATTCAGCATCAAGCTTTTAACATTAACTTTAAATAATTTAGCCTGTATCCTTTCCCATTCCCATCTCTTTTGTTTTTCACAATTATTCAGTTTTATCTCCTGTATACCGGTAATAAGCTGATAAATATTGCTTTGATTGTCGGATGCAGCTCTGAAGCGTTTGTAGTCAAGTTCTTTCCTCTTTTTAAGAAACACAAGTATCCATAGTACATATAATAGAGTTCCCACATAAAAAACAGCAAGGATCAACCAATCATAGTATGCCATCAGAAAGCTGTAAATTATGAAAATAAATATGCCAGAAGACATATTGACCAGGTTTCCTGTAAGAAAATTTTGTATCCGTTGATTATCATCAATACGCTGCCGTATGTCCCCTATCATCTTCGTATCAAAAAATCTGATTGGCAATTTCATTAGTTTAATAAGAAAATCGGAGATAAGGGATATACTTACTCTTGTGCTTGTATGAAGCATTATCCAGCTTCGTATAAAACCAACAGCTGTCTGGCTTATGGCAAGCACTAACTGAGCAATCAATACAAGTACAATAAAATTCAGGTTGTTGGTTGAAATACCCACGTCAACAATAGCCTGGGTCAGAAATGGAAAAATAAGGCTTAATATGCTCCCTGTAAGAAAACCAAGAAGCAACTGGAAAATTAACTTTTTATATGGTCTGAGATAAGAGAAGAGGTATCCAAAGCTTTTTTTATTTACCTGTTCTCCTTCATCAATATAGAAATCGGAAGTCGGTTCAAGCAACAAGGCAATCCCTGCCGGGATCCCTTCAATATCTGTTGATGCCCACGATTTAAGAAACTCTTCTTCATCATATTGCAGCAATCCATGCGCCGGATCGGAAACATGATATATTACTCTTCTATTCTGTTCACAGCTGCCAAAAAATCTTTTTTTCTCTTCTACTTTATATAATACCACAAAATGGTTTCGGGTCCAGTGAATAATTGCAGGCAAGGGTATCTGTCTCAGTTTGTCAGCAGTGATCCTTGCACCCTGTGTACGGAATCCGATATTCTCAGCAGCATCGCTGATTGCCAGCATGGAGACACCTTCCCTGCTTTTCCAGGTAAGTTCGCGTAATGTATCAAGGTTAAAATGCCTGCCAAAATATTTGGCTACAATACGCAGACAAACAGGCCCGCAGTCTGTTACATCAGGCTGTATATAGTTAGGGAATCCTGGCATGGCATAGTTTTAAATTCAAAAAGAATGGAATATTACTAATATTTATCAGCAAATTCATCGGCATAGGTGTTGATCTCATCCTTGCTTAAATGAACTCCTGAACTGATTATTGTACGATATCTGAAAGAAATTGACTTACCTGCAGGTATTTTAAAATTTAATTGTTCTTTTTTATTGGTAAAATCGTCCCATCCAAGCGGATTTGCTGCAAAAAGCCCGTATCCCCTTGCATGCCAATAGGTAGGATAGCCGGGATTCTCCGGATGGTCACAGATAACAACTGATATTTTTTCGTTTCCTATATTACCATAAAGGTCCATCCACCTTGCGCGTGTTCCCCATACCTTTTCTCCGGATATCCCTTCGCTGCTAATATAATCACCCGAAACACTTTTATCATCTGAGCCCTTTATCTTTTCCGGTTGTCCGCCTGCACCATATACCGTAACATCACCTCCTGAGGGAAGTTCCAGTTGTCGTGCCACACGGATACCAAACATCCCTTCCTTGGTGTCTGGCATTGATATATCTTTATCTTTAGCTGTCAATGTAGTAATCCTGTCAATTATTCTGTTGGTACCACTGGATATAAAATAATAAGTTGATTTTTCTGTCAGCAGCTCTTCCCCCGTAGGAGAAACCCAAAGTCCTGAAGTCACCAACTTACCCTGACCCTGACCTTCGGAGACCTTGTCTACTTTGGCCAGTTTGATAACACCACCATTCTCATTCCTGGTCCCCAAACCCCTGGACCCGTTACCCCAGAAATCAAATCCTTCCACATTGCCATAAGTCAGCCAGTTGCCAATCTGATGGGCATGGTCTATACGTTCCCCTAATCTGGGAGAAAAAGGAAAACCCCTCGTAATTTCAGTTCCTGCTGAAGTGAATACAGGATAAAGGACAGGCTTGGATATATCATCAGTCCAGACCAACGCTGTAAATAATTTACCGCCAATATTAACCTCAATCTTACAATTCTCAGTATCTTCCACAAAGGTTACCTTTGTTGTATCATTTCCTGAATTACAGGATACTGCAGTGAAGAGAGCCGCGACAAAGAAATAAAATAATAAGTGATTTCTCATTTTTGATATTTTTAATTTTTAAAATATGAGCCCAGCCAAAAGCGGGCTCAAACTTCATTGTCATTAACATTTATACCTCATCCGGGACCACATAGGGATAACGGTAATTTCTTGTAAGCATAATATCAGCCTCAGGGTCATTGGCAAATTTTTCATAAGCACCCATAAATTTCAGGCTACGTCCAAGACGGTAAGCGATATTTGCCAGATGAGGAAGGGATGTTGACAGATGTCCTTCCAGCATGTTACAGCGTAACAGACTATCTTTACCTTCCCTTATGGCATCAATTAAATTACCAAAGTGATTGGATGGCACATCACCTATTGTATCAGGAGCTTCCTGGCTACCTGTGGTAGTTTTCATATCTGATCCGGCAAAAGGTTCCTTTTCCCTCTGCCTGAAAGCTTTCCATTGTCCTCCGCCAAGTTCGAGATAGCCTTCATATCCATAAAAAATATTTCCTACTGTTATACCCAGGCTTGCTTCGGTATTTGTAAATCTTCCCCGAGTCTCAAATTCAATCATCTTTCCGTCAGCATATTTAAAAGCTGAACACTGAGTGTTTGGAGTTTCCTGAGCACATTCTTCAGGATCGACACCAAAATACCCACCTGCAGAATTGATAAACACAGGATGTTCATTTTTGTTAAGGCCCCATCTGGCGATATCAAACTGATGAGGGCCCTGATTACCTGTATCACCATTGCCGGTATCCCAAAACCAGTGCCAGTTATAATGAACCCGCTTTTCATTGTATGGCCTCCAGGGAGCAGGCCCTAACCACTCATCATAGTGAAGTGTGGCCGGCGGCAGGCTATCATTTGCAATTCCAAAAGAATCACGAGGCTTAAGACATAATCCACGTGCCATAAATACATCACCAATTCCTCCACCATGTAAAAAATTGATGGCGTCAATAATATTTTTTGAAGAGCGGCTCTGAAATCCTACCTGAACCCTGACATTGTATTTTCTTGCTGCTTCAATCATCTTTCTTCCTTCAAAAACATTATGACATGCAGGTTTTTCAACGAATACGTGTTTACCTGCCTGACATGCCCATATTGTACCCAATGCATGCCAGTGATTTGGAGTAGCTAAGGATACAACATTAATCTCCTTGTCATCCAATACTTTTCGCATGTCCCATTCGGTACCGGGATTATCCCCGGTCTTATCACGTATCTCTTTTACCCTTTTGGCAAAAAACTGTTCATCGACATCACAAAGTGTCTTAATGACAACATTATGACTATCTTTTAATCCGCAAAATCCACTTATGTGAGCGCCTCCGCGTCCGCGGATTCCCACTATTGCAACATTAATACGTTCATTTGAACCAAGGATTGAGGCATATGACTTTGCAGTTAACCCCATTCCACCAATAGCTATGCCCGCTGTTCCAATCATACCTTTTTTGATAAATTCCCTTCTCTTTGTCATTTTTAGTTTATTTTGTTATTAATCAATTATGAATTAGCATAAATAGAAAACAATACAATTTTTGTAGTCTTCCTATAACGCCCTGCTTGTATATAAAATCTTTCTTCAGATGGTCATTCCATTGTTATGTAAATGCCAATAATCAACATAGGCCGGCATATGAATAAATTACCTTTCCAAAAATAATAAAATATTACCTGTTAACGACAATATTTTTCTTATAAGAATTACCGGTAAATGAAGCTAAGTAATTTTTTCTTTATTTTTTTCAATCCGTTC
>CAZJGI010000097.1:0-10975 GCA_964545315.1 uncultured Prolixibacteraceae bacterium | reverse complement strand
AGGTGGTTATGACTCAATTTCATGAATTTATGTTCCAAAGCGTGTACTTATGTTGCAATAGCTACGAGGGATATTCAAAATACTGGAAGTTATATAGCCTGTTACAGTTTCTGATTATATTAGTCCTTATTAAAATCCAGTGCATACTTTACCGCCCTTTCAAATCCCATGGCAATAGCTTCTTCCCCGTATTGTTTTGCCAGATCTTCACCAACTGCCTTCCTGGCCCCATCAATGTAGGTATCCGTAAACTCATCCCATAATGGCCAAATGCCATAAATTTCCACTCCAATGGATTTAAACATTTCAATGGCAACTGCATTTAAGCGAATAGATTTAGCCCATCGGGTTTGTCCGGAAAGAGCGAAAGCAATCCCCTGTAAATCAGCATAAGCATTAAATAAGATCCCATATTTCAATGCAGCATTAACTCCAAGCCCGTACCGTTTTTCAGCTTCCCAAAAATCTTTGACTCCAAGGGCACAATCACTTCTTAAATGCCTTGCTCCTGAAATCCAAAATGGTTGATTTAAACTTATTGAAGAAGTTAACAGCTCGTCTAAATAAGGTAAAGCATTATCAAATTGTTTGGAGTGAACCAACGATATACATAAATAACCCAAAGCATTATTTAAAAGCCCCGGTTTGTCCAACTTTCTGGCCAGTTCAAGGCATCTTTCGCTGTGTTTGATCGCCTCCTCCATGTCTTTGGAAATGGACTGATGGCTTGCACTAAGGTGATTCAAGACAATTGCTTCTTCAAATCGATTCTTCAATCGATTCCATAATGAAAGGCTTTTGTTAAGTAAATCAAAAACGTAATCCCGATCCTTGAAATAGAAAGCTAAATATCCCAATCCACATAGATTTCGGGCATATGCCTCAGTTCCTTTTGAACCTTTTGACAAAGCCTTTTCCAAATATTGCTTACCGGACAAGAAATTAGGAACAAGTACCCAGAACCAGGAGAGATATCCAGTAAGAATACTGAACTCCTCAGGACAATTTTGGTCAGCCCAGTTCAATGCACTATTCAGATTGTAATTCTCCTGCTTCAATTTAGTCAGCCAAACGAGCTGTGATTCAAATTGTTCCTGATATGCCTGTTCAGCAATCCCGGTAAAATACTTCAGATGTCTTTTTTGGGCCCACACTGCTTCGTCCGTTTCAACAAGTAAATTCGATGCAAACCTTTGCAGCGTTTCCAATAATTTATACCTCATTGTTTGTCCCGGCAGGTAAACTGTCTGTATCATTGATTTATCAACCAATTGAGACAACAGATCCGGGATTATTTCTTTTGGCAGGATTTCATTTGCACAAACCTCTTCTGCAGCATCAAGATCAAATCCTCCTGAAAATACACTCAGTTGTCTAAACAGGGCTTTTTCCTTCTCAGTTAGTAAATTATAACTCCATTCAATAGCAGCCTGGATGGTTTTATGACGGTCAGCAGTACTATGGTCCAGAGAAGGTAAGGTGTCAAATCTTTCTGATAACCGGTTAAGTATTGTAAATGTATCCATATACCTGGTGCGGCTGGCTACCAGTTCAATTGCCAGTGGAATGCCATCTACCCGGTGGCATATGGTTGAAACAGTGGAAGCATTCTTGTCAACAAGCTCAAATCCTGAATTATTCAATCGGGCACGATCGATAAACAGACAAACTGCTTCAGATTTTCCGGCTACATCAACATCAATGGCAGCTTCAGGATCAGGCAATGTAAGAGAGGGAACCAACCATATCTTTTCGCCATTGATATGAAGTGCTTCCCTGCTGGTAATAAGCAGCGACAAACCTGGTACAGACCCGATTAATTTATGTGATATTGCAGCGCATGTTCTGATCAGGTGTTCACAATTATCAAGCAGGATTAAAAGTTTCCTGTCCTTTATACCTTCCACAACAATATCCATCATATCTCTGCCAGGTGCTTCTGAAAGTCCAAGAGTTGTCATCAATTGTTTTATCACAAGCTCTTCCGCCTCAACAGGTGCTAAATCTACAAACCAAATGTCATCCGGGAAATATTTAACCAATTGTGCAGCCGCCTCACAGGCCAGCCTTGTTTTACCGCATCCCCCTGTACCTGTAAGTGTGACGATCCGGTGTTTTTCGATCAGACTTATAATGGTCCCAATTTCTTCTTCACGTCCAATGAATGAGGTGGTTTGTACTGGAAAATTTTTCAGTAGGTTCCTGCTCTCTTCATTGACATCACCCTTTTCCCGATTTTCAGGATCGCTTGTATCAAATGTCTTCTTTTTAGCCTCAACGGGAGGGTAACCAAAGTAATTCCGGAAGCATTTGCTGAAATAATCGGCACTTCCGAATCCGCTCATATAAGCTGCTTCCGCTACTGTAATTGAGTTTTCCACAAGAAGTTCAAGTGCCTTATTTAACCTTGCATTTCTTAAAAACCGGCTGACTGATTGGCCAGTTGCTGACCTGATCTTACGGTGCAAGGTTGTGCGGCTCATATTCATTTTATCGGCGAGTGCAGAGACTCCAAATCTTTCATCCTTGAAGTTGGATTCAATAATTTCATTTAAGCGATTAACGAAAGTGCCTTCCCTTCTGTTTTTGACTGCCATTGGTCAGAATTTTTTTATAACTGATAATTTATTAAACTAAATTAAACAATATACGGCTAAAATCATTTTTTATCAATTTAACAAAAATCAAAAGGATTTTTTATCTTCATGATGTATTTTTTTAAAAGTTCGATCATGAATTATAATAAAGATGGACAAAACAAAAGTTTAATCCGACTTGTATACAAACAAGAGGTCGAAATTTGCTTGCAAATTCAGTTGAATACCATTAAAGCAAACTATTGAATGAGATTATAATAACCTCTTGTCTTATTCGGCTCCCCTGATCCCGATTAATTGGGAGAAGTTACAACCTAAATTGGAAAAGGTTTGTGGGAATTACTACCTAATTTTGTACAATTATTTGTTCAATTGAGTCAATCGTAAACCATTCATGAGCCAATTGGGCCATTGATATTTTCAATGTTATTAGTACTTTTTTCGGACATTTTTCAGACATTCGGGGTGTATAAGAATCCTTTCTGTCCCTCTTCTTTTTCAATTCTATTGCAGTTTATCTAATTCCTGTTCAATACGGTGTACAAGGTAAAAAGGCAGGTTGAGAAGGGTGAACTCTTTGCCTGCAATGGTTTTGGCTTTTTACAGGATATATTCACCTTGATAAACTCTTACAGCAATATTATGGGGGGCACGGTCAATAAATTGGTACAATGATTTTAATTTTCCAATGCTTCCTGATTTTACTTTAATGGGAATAAGTTTTCCCTGCCAGGGTAAAATATAATCGACCTCTTGGTTACGGTTATAAAGGATTTTTCTCCCGGAGAATTACGAAAAAAACCTGCTTGTTTATTCCATCAATGATGAAAAAATTACGGTGTTGGTTATTACTGCGGCCGGGCATTTTGATGGATTTTCCGGTTCAGAACCATCGGGCTTTTCTGGAACTTTCATATGATTTTTTTTCTGCTGCTATTTTTTTTGATGCTTTATAGTGTTTGCCTGACGAAGAAGAACCTGAAAAAAAATCAACATCTACACGAGCGACATTTCCTTCCCCAAACTCAACAAAACAAGTTCCTGATCCATTATGTTCCTCCGTACTTTCAAAACCATGAAACTCCGAAATTATACTTTCGGCAACAATACATGCAGCACTTTCGGCAAAATTCCCTGCTTTTGGTGTTCCCATATTAGCTACATCCCCAAGGCCATAAACACCTGCAAATTTAGTTTTCAGGTTCTTTTTATCCACGGGAATCCATTCGTCAAAAAGCAATCCGCTTTCCTCAACGACTTTGGGGACTCGATGTTCCGGGATGCCCATAAAAAGGTCAAATGGCAATTCAGTCCCATCATCAAGTACTGCCAGTTTTTTCCCGGGCTCAATTGCTCCAACCATGATTTCCGGGATATATTCAATATTCTTTTCCCTGAATGCAGCTAACAACGCCTTTGATGTTCCGAAAGAAGGAGGAATCGGCAACTCAAAAGGAACTACAAGGCTGATTTTGCATTTGTCACGGATGCCTTTTTGCAACAGATAATCATGCAACAACAATGCAGCTTCGCTGGGAGCCGGGGGACATTTGAAAGGGAAACCGGTTACCCCGACAATAATATTTCCCTTTTCGAAAGTTGTTAATATATTGCCCAATTGTACTGCCCCGTCAAAGGAGTAAAACTCGTTTCCGCCTTCCGACAAACCCGGAGTCGCGTTAATGTCATAATCAGAACCAAGAGCGATTACCAGGATATCGGCTGAATATTTTCCCTTGTTTGTGGTAACTTCCTTTTTTCCCGGATCAATGGCAACAAGTGTTTCTTGCCGGAATCTTACTCCGGGTTTGGCAATCTGGTGATAATACATCTTGACTGAATCTGCATATCTTTTACCAAACATTACATCAAGTTTGGAAAATCCGAAGAAAAAGGAATCACTTTTATCGATCAGCGTAAGATCAAGACTATCGCCAATCCGCTCCGAAAGAATTGTGGAAATCTCTAATCCTCCAAATCCTGCTCCAAGCACGAGAACTCGTAGTTTTCTTTTATTCATTGTTTTAATTGAAAGTATTATAAGAAACATTGATATTGAAGCAATGTTCAAAGAAAAAATTTGTTTTGATATAAATTCTTCACCCCCGGTTTCCATGAATATTGGGAAAAGCTGCAACCTGAATTGGGAAAGTTTGTTGGGAATTATCACCTTTGTCTTTGGAATTCTTATGAATAATATCTTTATTATGTAGCATTTTTGTTCCTCGTTATAAAATTGAAGTTTAATTTAAACTACTGTAATACTCTCTCAAAAGGGGTCATCTTAACATCACTGGCACTAACAGACATTTATAATACCACCTATGTGTGGCTTATCCGGAAAGTGATTCTGATTTTTTATATTCCTTCTAAGTGATTCCCTGTAAGTAATTCGTTGGATTATCTTATCTTTGAACTTGATATTGTATGGAAAAGCAGATTAAATACTGGATCGATTTGTCAGATTATGATCTGGAAACTGCAGAAGCGATGCTTTCCGGCAGAAGGTACCTTTATGTTGGTTTCATGTGTCACCAAACCATTGAAAAAGCTTTTAAAGCTTATTTTTCAAAATTAAAATCTGAAACAGCTCCTTACTCTCATAGTTTGTCTTATTTGGCAAAAAAGGGTGAATTTTATGATTTATTTACTGAGCAACAAAAAGAATTTATTGACCAGGTTGAACCGCTAAATATAGAGGCACGATATCCCTCACATAAAGAAAAGCTACTAAAAAGCCTGAGCGAATCCAAATGCAGGGAGATTATTTCTCAAACTAAAGAACTTCAAAAATGGATAAAAGAGAGGCTATAGAAAAAGTAAAGGCATATAAATCCCTCTTAAAAAAATACATACCGCTTGAGAAAATATACATGTTTGGGTCATATGCAAAAGATACTTACCGGGATGACAGTGATATTGACGTAGCAATTGTGGTTAAAAAGATGGATGGAGATTTCTTTTCCATACATCCTTTGCTATGGAAATTACGCAGACAGATTGATGACCGCATTGAGCCTATTCTTATTGAAAGAGATTTTGATGATGCCGGATTTCTTGAAGAAATCCTAAAAAACGGAATTGAAGTTTCCTGAATTTTAAAAATCCAATATCGGTATTCATAAAAAAAACTTTACATGAATTTCTCATATAACGCTCATACTTTTATATCGGTGCTCCCCTGATCCCGATGAATCGGGAGAAGTTGCAACCTAATGTATGAAAGCTTGGTGTGAATTAACACATTACATTTAAATTACAAAATTTGCATTATGCTCCTCTATGTCTCCGGCAATTGCGCAAATGAAAGTGATACAAGCCAAAGCAACGGTTGAAAAGAGAAATACAAAGACAATACTTAAAATGGTATCCGGATTGCTTTGCCCCGGGAAATAACCAAATATTCCCAATTCCATAACGATTAACCAGCAAATAACTGCTGCTGTCATGCTGTAAATCCATAATGAAGACAATATCTTTCTTAAGCCCCCAGGTAGCAATTTTCTCCACCAATCCAGCGATTTGTTTATACGGGTAGCAAAAGCCCATGTTGGCAAATAAAGAAATATAAACCCAATTCCACCGCCAACAAAGGTGAGCAGAATGAATAAAGAAATGAGAACAGTTGGCCCGTTTTTCCTATGCAAAAATTTTAGAGACCAAACCACAATGGCCAATCCGGTAAGCATGGCCAAAATTCCGGTTATCAAATAATTATGGACAACAGTAAAAGCAGCTTCTGTTCCATGCACCCAGGACCGGTGCGCTTCGCCAATGGCTTCAATAAAAAATCCATTAGTTGGTTTATGTCCCTGAAGAACCTCAAACAATCCATGATTGATAACACCACTCAATCCAAGAAGTGCACCTAAAATTGATGCTGTAATTTTTGTTTTTCTGTTAGAATAAGTCATGTCGATTTCTTTTTTTTAAAAAAATTATTGGTCAACCTGATTGGTTTTCCATAATGAATTCATTCCGAACAACTAAGATAGAAAATGCATAGAAAAATCTGACTAAATTTTCTTAAATTGGCAGGAAACTTTTTCTTAGGTCATATTTTCTAAAATGAATCTTGTCGAGCGAATAAAAAAATTTTACAACCTCACTGATGAAGAACTGGAGATTTCTCAGCAAGCTTTTAAGCCAAAAGCTGTTCGGGCAAAAGCCTTTTTTTTAGAAGAAGGGAAAATTGCCCGCGAAGTGGGATTCATTGAAAGTGGTCTTTTCCGTTCCTTTTTTTACGATGATAATGCAAACGACATTACCACCCATTTTTTTCAGCAAGGAACAGTACTTATTTCGATGAAAAGTTTCAATAACCAGATTCCTTCAAAAGAAAACATTGTAGCGCTTGAAGATTCTATGATTTATGTTATCAGTTACAATGAAATGGCGGAACTTTACGAACTTGTTCCTGCATGGCGGCAAATTACAAAAGATGTGGACGAGATGAAGTTTAATGCTTTAATGAACCGCTCCATTCAGCTTCAAACGCTTTCAGCCAGCGAACGGTATGAGTTGTTTTGCAGAAACAATCCCGACGTTGTCCAAAAGGTCGCCATAAAACATATTGCTTCCTATCTCGGAATTGACATTGCCACCTTAAGCCGCATCCGCAAAAAAGGATAACATTCTTTTTTTTGACTTTTGTCAAACAATTATCGTTCAGCCTCAATGTAATTTTGTGTTGAATTTCAACATTAAAACTATTAGTTATGAAGATTTTAGTAATAGGCGCCAGTGGAATGCTGGCAAAACCAGTAATTGAACATTTGGATTCCAAAGGATTTGAACTTCGGTTGTTTTCCAGAACAGTAAATCCTTCCATGTTTGTTAACGATTACGACATTGTACAGGGAGATGTGTTCAATCCGGATGATTTGAATAAAGCTGTTGATGGATGCGATGCCATACATATTTCGCTTTCAAAGTTGGATGAAAAGAAAGCCACGGAGGCAATTTTAAAAGTTGCAATGGGAAACGGGATTCAGCTCATCAGTTTGGTTTCCGGATGTACCGTTTCTGAAGAAAACCGGTGGTTTCAGTTTATCGATAACAAATTCCAGGCAGAGCAAATGATAATTAACAGCGGAATTCCATATATGATATTCCGCCCAACATGGTTTTTTGAATCGCTTGAATGGATGGTACGCGACGGTAAAGCAACTTTGTTAGGGAAACAATCCAATCCGTATCACTGGATTGCTGCCGATGATTTTGCACGGTTAGTGGCAAATGCATTTATGAAACCGGAGGCGAAAAACAGGAAATTTTATTTGTATGGTCCGGAATTGTTTGTAATGAAAGAGTTGCTTGAAAAATACTGTAAAGCGTTTTATCCTGAAATAAAAAAGGTTTCGGTTATCCCTATTCCGATCTTAAAACTCATCGCCTTATTTACACGGAACCACGAACTGAAGGAAGCGGCAAAATTATTTGCCTATTTTCAAAAAGTAAAAGAACCTCAAATTTCTTCAGAAACCAACTATTTACCAGGCAAGCCGAAAATTAATTTTGAAAAATGGCTTGAACTTAAAATTGAAGGATCATGAAAAAAGGATATTCATCGGCTCCGTTGTCGTTTAACCGGAAAATGGTTATTGCATCGGCAACAGTTACCAAACAAAAAAATGCCATTCACAGCTTCACCGAGGTAGATGTAACGGTGCCCCGGCAGTTAATAAAATCCAATTTTGAAAAAACAGGAGAAAAGCTTTCGTTTACAGGATATATCGTCAAATGTCTAGCCGAAACTCTCAAACAGTATCCGCACTTCAATTCCTTTATAAAAGGCAGAAAACTAGTTGCTCTTGACGATATTACTATCAGCGTTTTAACAGAAAGGGAATTTGATGGAGAGAAAATACCGGAGCCGGTTGGGATACAGCAGGCACAGGAAAAAACGTACCGGCAAATAAATGATGAAATCAGGGCTGCACAAAAAAACAGGACCCAAAAAATTGGAAGCCTTTCTCATCATACGTGGATAAGGTTTATTCCCGGATTTCTGCTGAAAACATTTGTTCTGCAGGCCGATAGAAACATCAAAATGGCAAAACGATATGGTAAAGTGGCAGTTACCGCAGTTGGAATGTTTACCAACGAACCCATTTGGTTTATCCCTCACGGAACAGCAACGGTTATGCTAATTGTCGGAAGTATTGTAAAAAAACAGGTTTATGAACATGGGAAAAATATTGAGAGAGAATTGCTTTGCCTGACCGGTTCTTTCGATCACAATATTATTGACGGAGCGCCGGCAGCACGATTTATGAACCAGTTGATTGAAACCATTAAAAGCGGGCATGTGATAAAAAGTATTTTGCCGGCCAACGAATAAGTTTTATTCTTTTTTGACTTTTGTCAAACAATGATACCGGCTGATTTCAGGATATTTGCTTACAGAAAACAACAAAGATTTTAAAGATTTTAACTACTACACTGAAAAAGGTTGTTTTAACTCCGACTTTTACTACCCGGTAAAGTTATCTCATGTAAAAAAATTATTCGAAAGATTTTTCGACTCTATGGCTTAAAAAACGGTTTGATTAAAAAGCCGTACATCCATTCTCATTCGGATTCCCATAAATTATTACGAAAAATCCGGACAAAAAAAAAGAGGTCGAAATTTGCTTGCAAATTCAATCGAAATACGCTTGCGTATTCTGCCGAATTCCGTTAAAATAAACAATAATAATGAGGCAAATACCTTTGAAAATAATCGATTGAATGAGATTAATCTGACCTCTTGTCCTGTGTGGCTCCCCTGACAGTTGGAAGTTGCAACCTAAATATTAATTTTTATCAATAATTTCGAGAATCTGCGGATATAATTCAGGTATTTTATTCTTAACCACATCCCATACAATTGAATAGTTAATTCCCATGTAATCATGAATTAATCTGTCACGCATCCCTGCCATATAATTGTCAAAGGTTTCTTTTTCCGGGTCGAAATCAACAAGAATATCAATATCACTTTGCTCGGTTTGTTCATTTCGAGCATAAGAACCGAATAACCCAACTTCTCGAATTCCTATGGCGGAAAGGTCAGCCCTTTTAGATTTTAAAGTGGATAATATGTATTCTTTATTTGTCATTTCGATAACAAATATACGAATCTAATTGATACGAAATTTTGGTTATGCGCTGATATGAACAAAGAAAAAGCGTTACCTGAAAAATCATATAACGCTAATACTTCTATATAGGTGCTCACCTGACAGTTGGAAGTTGCAACCTGAAGAGGGGAAGTTTGGTGTAAATTACTACCTAACTTGAACCAATCGTGAACCATTTATGAGCCAATTGAGTCAATAATATTTTCAATTCTATCTTAGTTTATCTAATTCCTGTTCAATGCGGTGTATAAGGTAAAAAGGCAGGTTGAGAAGGGTGAACGTTTTACCTGCAATAGTTTTAGCCTTTTGCACCAGGTATTCTCCCTGATAGACTCTTACTGCAATATTATGTGGGGCGCGGTACACAAACTGGTGTAAGGATTTTAATTTTCCAATACTTACCGATTTTACTTCAATGGGAATAAGTTTTCCTTGCCAGGGTAAAATATAATCTACCTCTGCACTTGATTCTTTTTTGTCCCGCACCCAAAAATTTAGCCTGTTACTAATCGAAAAATTGGATGCAAGCAGCTCCTGTCCGGTAATGTGCCCGGCAATAATTCCCCGGTGTGTATCACTAATATTTTCATTAAAAACGAGCTCGCCCATCAATCCCCGTGCATGATTAATCAATCCGGTATCTAACACGTGAAGACGAGGTTTCCGTTTCAGTGAGGGAGAAACCGGTACTTCTAAAGTGATGCTCGGATATACTATCTGTATCAACATTGTTTTTTCGAGGGAACGGAATTCTTCTCTCATTTCTCTTGAACGGTATTCCGAGTTTCCGAATTTTTCAAATGTAATCTTAGTCCCACCCATAGCAAAAGCATGGTCAATGATATGCCTGATGTAAGTTGTTTGTGCTGAAGAAACAGCATACTTTTCCACATCGTCGGAAAAAGAATAAATCAGGCTGTCATAAACCGAACCAAGTGATGAAATATCAGTCCCGTTTGCATAAAGGTTCAATACCTCAGGCATTCCACCAATGGTAGCATATTTTTTAAATTGTGCGGCAAGCTGATTATGCAGAAAAGCCGGAACTTCAGGTTTTTCAAGCTCTGTTACTAATAATTCGTTATTGGTAGCATAGAGGAATTCCTTAAATGAACAGGGATTAATTGCCATGTATTCCACCCTACCCACCGGGAATGAAATTTTTATTTAAATTAAACCTAATTATGGATTAATGATTTAAACTATTGTTGAACCAATTTTTTAAAAGTCATTTTACTCTGTTAGCATACAAAT
>CAZJGI010000096.1:9034-10990 GCA_964545315.1 uncultured Prolixibacteraceae bacterium | reverse complement strand
ATATGCTGAAAAGCCGGGAGCTGAAAAATACCGACAGATGGAACCTGGTGGCAGGTGCTGAATGGCTTATGAACAAGTGGGATATTGACCCTAAAGAATATGGTATAAAATACTAAGCTGTAGACATATAAGCAAAAAATAACGTTTAAAATAATCAAGATAACTATGATCAAGTTTTTTCAAATTCCTGATTTTCCACAAAATAAAGTTGTATTAATAGTGCTGTTACTATTGTGTAGCGGCCTTAATAACAATTGCACGAATGATTCTAATAACCAGACAAAGCCTAATTTCATTTTCATTTATGCCGATAATCTTGGTTATGGAGATATTGGGTGTTTTGGCTCAACAATACACCGCACACCCAATATTGATAAAATGGCTGACGAAGGTATTAAACTTACATCGTTATACTCTTCATCCCCGGTTTGTACACCTTCAAGGGCAAGTTTCATAACAGGCTGCTATGCACAAAGGGTTGATATGCACCTGAACGAAAATAACGGACGGGTATTATTCCCGGTCTCTCCTAAAGGGCTAAACCCATCAGAGGTTACAATTGCGGAAATCCTTAAAAATCAGGGATATAAAACTGCCTGCATAGGAAAATGGCATTTAGGGGACCAACAGGAATTCCTGCCCTTGAATCATGGATTTGACTATTTCTTCGGACTTCCATACAGTGAAGATATGACTCCGCAATTACAAGGAGAAACAAGGCCCGAACTTCCGCTTATACAAAATAATAAGGTAATTGAAGCACCTGCTGATCTGACTACTACTACCGCCAGGTATGTCAGGGAAGCAATTAATTTTATTAAAGAGAATAAAAATAATCCGTTTTTCTTATACTTCCCACACAACCTGCCCGGAAGCAGGAGTATGGTTGTTGTGGATGAACGTTTCAGAGGTAAATCAAAAAATCTTTCCTGGGGTGATTCTGTTGAGGAGGTTGACTGGTCGGTGGGTGAAATAATAAAGGCTTTAAAGGAATTGGGTTTAGAAAGGAATACAATGGTCGTTTTCACAAGTGACAACGGCGCGCCTCCATATCGCCGCAACAGATCCGGCGTAGGCAGCAATGAGCCATTCAGGGGCCCGGGGTACAGCACATTTGAAGCAGGCATGCGAATGCCGGTAGTAGTAAAATGGCCAGGAGTTATTACTGCCGGTATCGTCAGTAATGAACTATGTACTATGATGGACTGGCTGCCTACTTTTGCATTTCTGGCAGAGGCACAAATTCCGCAGGACAGAATAATTGATGGTAAAAATATTTGGCCTGTAATTTCAGGAGAGGAAAATGCAAAATCACCTCATGAACTGTTTTTTTATTATCATATGGATCAGTTGCAGGCAGTTAGGGATGGCAGATGGAAACTTCACCTGCCCCTGGAGCAAAAGTTGGTCGGAGGAAATAATTTTAGTAACTATGAACAGTCCGGGCAAATGCTAATCGATCTGAATGTGGATTATAAAGAGACCCGTGACCTGAGCAATGAACATCCTGAAGTGGTGGAGAGATTATTAAAACATGCTGAAAACATGAAAGAAGAACTTGGAGACCTGAATAAGAAAGGAGCTCAGATAAGGCCTGCAGGGTATGTTGAAAATCCTAAACCATTACTTCAATAGATTAGCTTTATAATCAAATATTAGCAGTTACAAGTGCTTTAAAACAATTTTCCATCCGGAAATATTATGAATTTCCAATTCAGAAATGTATATTGTGATAATTTTTTAAAAAGATCATCACAATACTAATTTCTTTTCTAAAATGCTTATATCCAAAAAATTACAGATAGCAGTATTTACTTTGATATTCTTTGCAACATCATTTGTACAGGCAGGAAACTTTGTCTGCGGAAAAAGATCAACCCAAAAAGTAATAATTGACACTGACCTGGATTCTGATGTAGATGATGCTGGTGCTTTAGCAATGCTGTTCAACCTCCA
>CAZJGI010000096.1:0-8934 GCA_964545315.1 uncultured Prolixibacteraceae bacterium | reverse complement strand
TCCGGATGGGAACTGGGTACACCAATAATCACCGGAGGTACTTTCATCAAAACAAACTTACCCTCGGATAATCCTGTTTACAGGGCATATGAATTGTATAATCAGTTTTCAGGAAGGCAAAGCTGGGATCAAACTGCTGTTATGTTATTACTGAAGGAAGGAAGACAATTAATTTCTTATGTAAATGGGAATTGTATTGTTGCAGACGATGGCAGCAATACCTGGCAAAGCAGCCGATCCGGCAGGCACAGGTATATAGTCCTCAAAAACGAAACCTGCCCGGATCAGGTAAGTAATTATATTAACCGCCTGATGGCAGGTATAAAAACTGAATAATAAATAAACTTTAAAATAATTCAAGCTATGATTGTTATACACTCTTACGGATTGGCAGTTTTGCTGGCTTTTATCACAATGTTGTGCTGGGGTTCATGGGCAAATACACAAAAACTTGCACAAAAACAATGGCCGTTTCAACTGTTTTACTGGGATTATGCCATTGGAGTATTACTTCTTTCACTTTTACTGGCTTTCACTGCAGGAAGTATTGGTAATGAAGGTCGAAGTTTTATTCCGGACCTGTTACAGTCGGATGCCGGTTCATTGATATATGCCCTTCTGGGCGGTGTTGTTTTTAATATAGCAAATATTTTGCTTGTAGCGGCCATAGCCATTGCAGGTATGTCAGTTGCATTTCCTGTTGGAATCGGCCTGGCACTCGTTATAGGTGTAATTACTAACTATATTGCTACACCTCTTGGTAATCCCCTGATCCTTTTTATAGGAGTGGCGCTGGTTGTTGCTGCTATTATCCTGGATGCAATAGCTTACAGGCGATTATCAGCAGGCACTTCGGGAACTCCCGTAAAAGGTATTATCATTGCCCTCGTAGCAGGTGTTCTGATGGGATTTTTCTACCGGTTTGTTGCAGCATCGATGGCAACTGACTTCGTAAATCCCTCAGAGGGTAAACTAACCCCGTATACCGCATCTGTAATCTTCGCAACAGGATTACTGATATCCAATTTCCTGTGGAATTCAATTTTTATGTATAAACCACTTACAGGCGAAAAAACGACTTATAAAGATTACATAGTAAAGGGAGATACCCGCTTACACCTTATAGGCATTCTGGGAGGGGCCATATGGAGTTTAGGTATGACTCTTAATATTATTGCAGCAGAACAGGCAGGATTTGCAATTTCTTATGGTTTGGGACAGGGAGCTACATTGATTGCCGCACTCTGGGGTGTATTTATCTGGAAGGAATTTAAGGGTGCAAAAAGAGTTAACGGCTTACTTACTGCTATGTTTCTTTGTTTCATAGCCGGATTATCCCTGATAATCATTGCAAGGCTTTACTAGTGGGTAAAACACTCATACTGCAAACCGTCGGTTGAAACAGACGGCAAAGGATATGGCTTCGATCTAGCAGTTATAGTGTTCAGGATTTTATCCTTTGCCGTTCGCTTTAGCTAACGGATTGAAATTTCAAATATTAAGAAAATTATATTTATATGAAACCGAAAATTGTAGTTGTCGGTAGTTCGAATACTGATATGGTTGTTAAAGTCCCTCATATCCCTGCTCCGGGAGAAACTATTTTAGGCTCTGATTTTATGATCATTCCGGGCGGTAAAGGGGCAAATCAGGCTGTTGCTGCGACGCGGGCAGGTGCTGATGTTACTTTTATGACCTGTGTCTCAGATGATACATTCGGTAACCAGTCCATACAAAATTACAGGCAGGAGGGTATTGACACGTCTTATATAAAAGTTAATCCCGGAACACATTCGGGTATTGCCCTTATAAATGTAGCTGCCAACGGAGAGAACAGTATCTCTGTCGCCCCCGGTGCGAACAGTTTTTTAATGCCCGAAGATATCATGGCTTACAAAGAAGCCTTTTCAGGTGCACAATATATACTTGTACAACTGGAAATTCCTTTAAAAACAGTTGAAGCAGTGATTGAACTGGCTGAAGATGAAGGAATCCCTCTCATATTAAATCCTGCCCCGGCAACATCTGTCAATGAATCATTATATAGAAAAATATCTGTCCTGACACCCAATGAGACTGAAGCTGCTATTCTTACCGGAAGACAAAATTTTTCAGATGAGGATATTCCTGAAATGGCTAATGCACTATTTAATAAAGGAACTAAAACAGTTATCCTTACACTTGGAAGTAAAGGAGTATATTTAAAGTCAGAGGGGTTCGCTGGAATTATCCCGGGATATAAGGTCAAAGCTGTTGATACAACTGCTGCCGGTGATGTATTTAATGGAGCTCTCGCAGCTGCCTTAGCAGGACGCATGGCTCTTGAACAAGCTGTTGACTTTGCCCAGAAGGCAGCGTCAATATCCGTAACCAGAATAGGCGCTCAGCCTTCGGCTCCACGGTATGATGAAATTAAATCATTTTTATCTTTTCAGTGAGTTAAATATCGCATGGATATTTGAAGGCGGGATATCCGGTAATACAGCCTCTGAAGGAACTGGTAATCCCAGCCATGATGCCGGCCTGTCTACAGGTTGATAATTAATAGTTGCAAAAAACCGTTCTCTGTGATCCATAATTATATTATTTAAACCTATGTCCTTTCTCAATATTAATTACTTTACCACTTAACTCGAATTCAATCAGAAATTTATATTTAAAAGTAAAATATTTGCTGATTTAATCAATCAATTACTCATGGCTTATTCATTATTATAATATCATCTCTACGTTTTTCCGGTGTCACTTTTAATAAATTGATTTTGCCATCCTTATAATTACCCTGAATAATTGTATTATAAGGTGCATGTAATTTAAATGACACATTCCAGCTATCCGGCCAGGCAGGCAATAAATATATCCTGGCGGAATATGGATCCGCTTGTACTAACATTGACTGGAATGTTTTCATAAGCACCCCGCCATGATCCTGGTCCGGGGTCCAGTCATAATTTGGGCCCCAGAAAGCAGGAAACCTGGAATTCCTGTCATAGTTCTTTGAACGTGCGACAATATTTTCTTGAACTTGATTTGTTAATCCGAGGTAAGCCATAAAAATATCATCCTGTCGCCAGCCAAAATTACCCCTGTCCCATCGATGCTCCAGTGCATTCTTAGCCAGATGGAGCTCCGGATTGCCGATCCCGTAAAGTCTGAAAGGAAAAACGGCATATAATTCAGGATTCTCTACATTATGTTTTTCCTCAAACCTTTCAGCAGGAGCAAGAGCTTTACCCGAAGATGTTCCACGCACCGGAATTTCCGGAAGTTTAGCCTGAAATGATGTCCACAAATCCTTGTCGATATGGGTTATAAGGTGTTCAGGCAATGCCAGCATCCGCTTGGTAAGGCCGTATAAACCGGCCACTTCAGGCATTGGATTGGTACACTTCCACCAGGTTTCCAGTGATTGCGACGGATGCATCACCAGCTTTCCTTCTTCATTTGTAGGATAAAAGTTATCGAGAAACTTTATCACATCATCAGCTACAGGAATGATTTTATTCAGCAAAAAATCTTCATCCTGCGTGTAATCGTAATAATCGAGCATCATAAAAACCAGTTCAGGACCTGCAATCCATTGCCACTTGCTCCAAAGGCTTTCCTGTAATTTGTCTTTTCGCTCGGCATAAGGGGTCCATCCATATCCTAATGTAGAAACCGAACCCCAGAAATAGATGCATTCAGAATAGTACACGCCGTCGAAACCGAAATATTTTTTTGTACGAAATTTATTTAACTGGTAGACATTTCCGGAATACATGTTAAACAGCGGTTGCATTAGATCGTAATCGCCGGCGGCACACATGCTCAGGTAGGGCAACCGGGTGTTTTGCCACCAGTAGCCCGGTCCCCAGCGCCGGTAGTCGGCATTTCCCGGATTTCCTTCCGAAGGAACCGTAAAAATAGAACCATTGAATTTTATAGGGAAATGGCCACGACCTGCCGAAACATCAATAAAACGCTGTAAAGCGTATGCCCGCGACACAATAAAAGCATCGCTTTCATAATTCTCTTTCGAACTGTCAGCGGGTGAAGCATAAATCCAGCTCCGGTCCCAGAAATCGGCCCACCATTTTTTGTGTGCTTCACGCAATTCTGAATACGAATGTTGCTCCATTTCTTCAATCGTACCTACTATCGCTTTCTCCCACTGCTCAGGATCAGAGGGATGCTGTGTTAACACACATACACGAATCTCTCCCGATTTTGAAAGTTTTGTTTGTAAGCTTTTTTCATTTATTCTTTTGGCCCCTGAACCCTTTATCACCGCTCCAAAAATACGGTGAAGCAGCGGGTCTTCAGTAAAGAACTCTTCCAATCCCTGTAATTGATTGTTCATGTTAAAGCCAACCGATTTTTTATTGAAATGGTACCAACCTATGGCGTTGTCCGCATTTTCAATATACGAATCCGGTTCAACAATCACTGGTTCATGCAGGTTGCCTGGTTTGGAGCGGTCTTCCAATAAATCGCTTGTTTCCAAACGAGGTAATGAATCGGGTTCGGTTCGCCACATTTCAATGTTCGCTGTCATTTGCAATGGCACCGAACTTTGCTGGCGGACATGAACCACAGGGTGATTGGCATCTACCCACAAATCCAGGTTAACATCCACATTTTTATTTCCCGATTTTCCTTTGGAATGAACCTTTATTGTTCCCGATTTCAAATCGAGCTCTTGACGGAAATCAACACCCGAAGAAACAATGTTCGGTTCGAAAGCTACGCTCACTTTCCCTACCTTGAGCAAACGGCCGTTCCCACTCCACGCATCGGTCTTGCCAATGTAAAAGTTGAGGTTACCGTTTGTATCTACCCATGCATTTAAGCTGATATCACCATTTCCCAGAGGCATTGATCCGTTGTAATCGATGCTGGGTGAATCCCAAACCACGTTGTATTGTTGCAAATTTTTCAGGTTTTCAGAAAAATGCGCTGTCTGTTGCCTGCAACTAAACAGTAAAAAAAGAAATGATAAACTTATGACCTCAGATAAGATTTTGAATTGTTTCATTGGTTGATTTTGAAAATTTGAAATAATTATTTGTTAGTAAATTAGTTAAAAAAAATCATTTTCTTTTATATTTCTAACGTTAATTTATCCTTAGTGTTTTTTTGCCATTCCTTAATTTTATCTGACAAAAATTTTATTTGTTCATGCGATACCGATCGGTAAAAAGGTTATTTGTTTCATACGGATCGTTTTTAAGATTAAATAACTGAGAATTATCTTTATCATGTAAGCACAGTTTCCAACCATCAGGTGAAATAACAGTTCTGGTACCCGACCAGTTTGCCTGATTTATTACTTCTATGGAAACCGGAAGCGAGCCTTTGTAATCTGTTTCCTTTGTAATATACGGGACCTGGGGATTCCATTCAATAAACAGATAATCCTCTGGTATGGTTTTCCCTCTAATTAAAGATGCTAAACTTTTTCCTTCGAGGGAAGAAGGAATATCCCTACCCATAACTATACCAACTTTTTTTAGTAAGAACAAATTTGAGTCATTTTCATTCACAGCACTCCAATCTGGGTTCAGCAAAGAAATTTTCGATATGTGAAGACAATTCCTTTTCCAACTCGTTTTTCATACCCAGAAGATTATATATCTCACGATGATCCTGTACCATGTTAAAAAGTTCTACAGGTGTGAGACTGTCGGCCAGCATTTTCCAGTTACCTTTAACAGCAACAGCAGTAGAATAGGGTTTTGGCTTCGCCCCCTGGTTCTGAAAATGTGCATACATATCCATCTGCCAGAGAAGTATTCTTTCTTCGATGTTATCTTCTCCTTTGAGAACAGGCAACAAACTTCTTCCATCAATTTGATTATGAGAAATATCAATATTGTTTATCTCGCAAACAGTCGGCAAAAAATCTGCGAAATGCCCTGTTTGAAAAGTATGTGTTCCGGATTTAATATGGCCATTCCAGACAAAAAATCCGGGAACCCTTATTCCTCCCTCATGAAGGTCTGTTTTCCCTCCTTTAAAAGGTCCCGGGCTTCCCTGATAAGCCGGCCCGTTATCTGATGTAAATATTATCAATGTGTTATCATACTGACCGGTTTGTTTTAAATGGGAAATCAACCGGCCAATTTGTTCGTCAAGATGAGAAACCATAGACCTGAAAAAAAGTTGATCGTTCTCACAACCTAGCTGTTGATATTTAGATAAGTGAGGCTCCGGTGCAGGTTCATAAGGTGTATGAGGAACATCAAACCATATCTGAAGATAAAACGGCTTATCAGATAATTTCCATTCATCAAGAAACCCGATTGCTTTACTTACTTTTATTTCCGTCCAGTGTTCATTTCTCTCCGGGAGCCGGTGTTCATTTTCAACTAAATATTTACCACCCTCCCTGTATAACTTGCGCTCTTTAATTAGCATTGGCCTGACCGGTGCCCCTTCTATATTAGCCAGGTAATAATCAAATCCATGCTGTAAAGGCCCCGGGTTAGCATGTTTACCTATGGCACGCGCTTCATAATCCACAGGCCGCAATCCTCCCAGGTGCCATTTACCGATATGTGCAGTGGTATATCCATGTTCTTTAAGAATCTCAGGTAATGTCAAAGCATCCACCGGCAAATGCATTTCATTATCATCGAAATGCTTCCTGATATTATACCGCAGTGGAAAGTTGCCTGTCAGCAGGCAGGCACGTGAAGGGGAACAAACAGCTGAACCGGCATAAAAACGTGTAAACCTTATCCCCTCATTAGCCAGGGCATCAATATTAGGAGTTTCAATTGACTGACTACCGTAACATCCCAAATCTCCATAACCCAGATCATCTGCAAGAAGCACAAGTATATTCGGTTTCTGATCCGGCTCTTCATTACCCTCTTTTGAAACCATATCGCAAAAAGTTAACATAAACAATATCCCCGCAGATAGTGTTAAAGGAATGAGAAAATTAAAAATATCTTTATGCATGGCCATCAATAAAAATAATTATAAGTAAACTTTTAAATATCTGATTACAACTTTTTACATCTCAATTTCAACACATTGGCATGGGGAGAAATCTGTTCCGCCGGCAAGGAAATACTTAAACCCTGGTCGGATTGATTCCACCTGATATGTTCTTTTGATCCGAGCAATGATATTTTCCTGACCTCTGTTTCTTTTAATGAACTTAAAGTTATTTCTCCATTCACCGGCCATTCCAACATGATTACATATAAAGTATTTCCATTCCTTGTAAACCGGACATCACCGGATTTAAACACGTGCCTGTCCTTACTGCTGAAACCAACTTCTTCCAGTGAAGGGCCTTCACCAAATACTTTCCATGGACGGGTTTCAAAAATAGCCTCTCCATTCACAGATAACCAGTCACCTGTTTCCTCCAAACATTTCTGCATTATCTCCGGAATAGTTCCGTCGGCTTTGGGGCCAATATTTATGAGAAGATTCCCCCCTTTGCTTACAATATCTACAAGATAATCAACAAGCTCGTTGGCAGTCAAGTACTTCTCATCCGGCAACCGGCGGTTATATCCCCATGATGTGGGATCAAGAGCATCGCAGGTTTCCCAGGGCATCTGGTAAATGCCTGTAATATTGCGCCGTTCCGGAGTCTGAAAATCACCAAGAAATACCCCGTCCTCAACCTTCCATGATCTTGCATGTTGTGCCCACAAGGATTTCGACAACGATTTTTCAGAATCAATTCCTGCATCGATCATATCCAAATCCCAGCGATCATTGGTTACTACTTCATCAGGATTGGTAGAATTATTATAGAAATAAGCAATAACTTCCTTGCTGTTCCAGTGATCTGCTCCCAAAGGCTTACCATATTCATCACGAACAGGGCCAACCGGTACATCCCCCCAGAGAATATCAGGTTTATACAAATCAACCAGTTCTTTTATGGAATTATTCATGTATTCAACCCATTCCTTATCAGGATAACGCTCGTCCCAAAATGAATATGTGGTGTTGTGATAGAAACCCATTTTCATGCCACGTGACCGGACTTCTTTTGTCAAATCTCCTACAAGGTCACGATGGGGTCCCGTTTTCATTGCATTTCGGTCAGTATACTTAGTAGGCCAGAGTGCAAATTCATCTCCGTGCTTGGCTGTCAGTACAATATACCTGGCCCCTGCTCTTCTGAAAAGATCTGCCCATGCCCCGGGATCATACCGCTCGGCCTTAAACATAGGAATAAACTCATCATACTCAAAATCAACACCATAGCTATCGCTGTGAAACTTAACTGCTTCCTTTTGTGTGTTTGCATTAAAAACACTATCAGAAAGATCACCCCGGGCAGCACTATAAGGAGGGCCTCCCAGGTTGCGGCCGAAACTCGAATTGGGACTCATATATACAATGTACCATTCGTGATAAGCCGGTACTGCGTACACTCCCCAATGAATAAAAATACCAAATTTAGCATCCCTGAACCACTGTGGAACAGGATGAGATGCAAGAGATTCAAGAGTTGGTTCATACGTTTTTACAGGTTGCTTTTTACAGTTGCTAAGCACGACAAAAACAACAAAAAATAAAATGGCCGGATAAAAAATTTTTAACGTTTTTTTTAACTGCATGATAATAAGTTTTATATATATAATGTTAAAGAAAATATTTGCCAAGTGCTTTCATATTACAGACTATATTACGTAGAAATCATACTTTTTTTTATAAATAATCAATTTGCATCATTAAAGGTAAACCAAAATGGATTATCTTCACTCATCTTTGATATCAATCGAACGATAAGAAGATATTTTTAAATAGTATTTATCTGGTAATGAATAAATCTTAAATGACTAAACTAATCTGTAAGATATTTCTATTCACATTAGTCATCCCTATGATATTATCATGTAAATCAACTGATATAGTTGAAGATAAGCCTAATATTATTCTGATAATGGCTGATGATATGGGATATGAATGCCTTGG
>CAZJGI010000095.1:0-11042 GCA_964545315.1 uncultured Prolixibacteraceae bacterium | reverse complement strand
TAATTTTGGCGATTCCTCACTTGACTTTCAAGTATATTTTTGGGTTAAGGAACCATTCCTGGTGGAAAACACTAAAAGTGACCTGAGGTATGCCATTGACGATGCTTTCCGCAAGAATGGAGTACATATACCCTTTCCTCAAAGAGATGTGTACATTAAATCACAACCTGCCAATCCAACAATGTAATTAATTGTTGTTTTGGTTTCCCTGACAGAGGTATTATTACATTCCGGTTTATGCAAATATCACTCTTTTTCGTATCTGCAGCATGCGGGTTGTTTATTGTAATTATTACCTGGGTCGTATTATTTTTTCTTTAACCTTAAAGCATTTGAAATAACTGATACTGAGCTAAAACTCATAGCTGCTGCAGCTATCATAGGACTGAGGAGGATACCGAAAAAGGGGAACAGTATTCCTGCGGCAACAGGAACACCCAGTGCGTTATAGACAAATGCAAAAAACAGGTTTTGTTTAATATTTCGCATTACTTTATGACTCAATTCCCTTGCTTTTACTATTCCGTTGAGGTCTCCTTTTACCAGTGTGATTTTTGAGCTTTGCATTGCAATATCAGTTCCGTTGCCCATTGCTATACCCACGTTGGCAAGTTCCAGGGCAGGGGCATCGTTAATTCCGTCTCCGGCTACAGCTACTATTTTGCCCTCCTCCTGAAGTTCTTTTACTTTGTTGAATTTATCCTCCGGGAGACAATCCGACTGGTATTCATCAATTTGTAACTCTTCTGCTACAGCTTTTGCTGTAAACTTATTGTCACCGGTAAGCATGTACACTTTAATTCCCATATTTTGCAAAGATTTTATCGCTTTGGCAGAACCTGGTTTAATAGTATCTGCAACACTAATAATACCTTCTATTTTGTTGTCAATTATCAGGTACATTACTGTTTGTCCGTTTAACTGCCACTCTTTGACAGTTCTTTCATGCTCTTTTGAAAGAGTTATTGCACTATCTTCTGTCATGCGGATGTTTCCAAGCCTGATCTGTTTTCCCCGGTAAGATCCTTTTACTCCCTTACCGGTAATTGCTTCAAAATTATCAACTGTAAAAATTTCAACTTTCTTTTCTTTTGCACCGGTGACTATAGCTTCTGCTACCGGATGTTCGCTGTTGGCATCTATAGATGCAGCATACCGGAGGATTTCTTCATTGGTGAGAGTTCCAAATGATCTATAGTCTTTCAGGGCCGGTTTTCCCTCTGTGATAGTCCCTGTTTTATCAATGATAAGTGTATCTGCTTTGTTCATATCCTCAATTACACTTGCATCTTTAACAAGAATACCTTCACGTGCCATTCGTCCTGTACCCACCATGATTGACATGGGTGTTGCCAGTCCGAGTGCACAGGGGCATGCAATTATCAAAACAGCTACGGCATTCACAAAGGCATAAACATAAGCAGGTTCGGGTCCCCATATTGCCCAAATTGCAAAAGTTATCAAGGCAATTCCTATAACCACCTGGACAAAATACCGTGCTGCCAGATCAGCAAGCTTTTGTATTGGCGCCCTCGTGCGGCTTGCCAGGTTTACCATTTCAACTATTTGTGCAAGAAGTGTATCGGAGCCAACTTTTTTAGCTTCCATAAGAAAAGTGGTTTTTCCGTTGATTGTACCTCCGATGACCTGGTCATCTGATGATTTATCTACAGGTATGGGCTCGCCGGTAATCATGCTTTCATTAATTATTGCAGTTCCTTCCCTTATAATGCCGTCAACGGGTATTTTTTCTCCCGGTTTTACCCTTAGCAAGTTTCCAACCTTCACATTCTCTAGCGGTATCTCTTTTTCTTCTCCGTTAATTACCAGTCTGGCAACAGGAGGCATTAGCCCCAGCAGTGCTTTTATTGCAGTATTGGTTTTACTGTGGGCCCTTAGCTCAAGAACCTGACCCAGCAAGACAAGTGTCAGAATTACTGCTGCAGCTTCAAAATACAGGTGAACATTTCCATCATTGTCTTTAAACTGACCGGGGAATAAACCAGGGATGAAAAGGGCAAATACACTGAATATATATGCTGCACCAACTCCGGTCGATATGAGGGTCCACATATTTGGCGACCTCCGGCGTAAAGAATTCCAACCTCTCTGAAAAAAATCCCACCCTGCAAAAAAGACAATCGGCGTTGTTAAAATAAATTGAACAAACCCCCAGAATCTTTTAGAAGCTATTGCTTCTAAATCTAAATATTTTACCATGTCTGACATGGCTATTATAAAGACAGGAATACTTAACACTAGTGCAATCCAAAGCTTTCCGGCCATTTTTTTCCAGGCTGCTTCCTCCTCACTTACTTCTTTTTTTTCTTTCACCAGGTCCATCCCGCATTTAGGACAAATGCCCGGATGATCCTGCCTCACTTCAGGATGCATAGGACAGATATAAGTACCTGCTGATCTATTGGAGGATTCTTCTTTTATCAGTTGCATTCCACATACAGGACAGTCCCCTGGTTGCAGATATGTTTTGTCCCCTTCGCATTGCATGGGGCAATAGTATTTTATACTACCTGCGCTATCTGATGGATTTGATGCCCGTTCCTGTATAGGTTTGCTGCTATGGTCATGATGGCAGCATGCTGCTTTTGTATTTTTATGGATTTTATGACTTTCTCCGGACTGCTCTCCAACAGGGGCTAAAAACATATTACATACAGGACACCTGCCGGCAGAGGAGTATGTTTTCTCCCCTTCACATTTCATGGGGCACTGGTATAATAATGCCTGTGGACGGTATATTATATCTGTTTGTTTGTTGCCGTCACAGCAGGATTTTTGACTCCCCTCTTTACCTTTTTCACCAGGATTGTTATATATGAATTCCGGTTTCATAACAGATGTTTTGTTTCTTATGATTTTATCAGTTACATAACATTTATTAAAACTTGCTTATGATTTATACAACATGCTAATGAGAAAATACCTAATCATAATCACTGGCAGATCATATACTGTTGGTAGTTAATTCCAGATTATTAAGTTTGAGTTGACTATCCATAAGATCCTGCAAGGTTGCAGATTTGAAATAGTCAATGATAATATTATTCAATTCACCCCAAAATCCACGCATAGCACAAAATTTTTCTCTGTCACAGTGGGTACTGACAGATAAGCAATCAATTACACATATACCGGGCTCAAAAGCATTATGAATATCCAGGATAGTTATTTCAGAAGGTTTACGGGTAAGTATATAACCACTCCTTTGACCGCTTGCTTTCACTATCAGTCCGGCAACTTTCAAAGCGCCTATAATGTGGTCAAGATATTTATATGATATACTTTGATTTTCAGCGATCTCCTTTTGATAGATGCCGTTTTCCAGTTCACTTAATGCAATTTCGAGCATTGCCCTTATACCATATCGTGTTTTTGTGCTAAATTTCAATTTTAAAATATTTATTTAGAAAGATATTGCTGCCTCCAGTACCAGCCCGTTAAATTTTCCCCCGTCAATAACTCCGTGTGCCGGGCCGTCATATTTTTGCGTAACATAATCCAGTTTTACAAGGACATTATCTACCATATACCATCCACCTCCCAGGTTGGTACGATTGACAGTTGATCCGTCATTGTCAGAGACTTTATTAAGCCGGGTACCAAGGTAAAAAGAACCAATTCTGTAAATGGCCTGCAGTGCTGTCTGAGTAAAATGCTGATCGGCATTGCTTTTGATCCCTTTCATCGATTCAAAGATACCAAAAACTTCTAATCCATGATATTTTAAAAACAAGTTTGCCATATAACTGTTCATTTCATTCTGGCCACTGCCGGGGGTCCACCTTCCTGAATTGAAATTATCCCCGGTTGCTGTCACAGTCTGCATAACACTATAATACCTTGCTCCCGCACGGTCCCCACCCCATAAATACGCACCACTGTGGCCTTCGCCTACATGAAATCCGGAAAGTGTTCCGCGTATCCTCAAATCATTAGTGATATCTTTGTCATAGCCTAATTTCCAGTTAAAAACCAGGTCTTCTCCAAGATCATTTCCTCTCCCGTAATTTACACGTCCGTTGTTGGTACCGACAAGAGCCAGGAATCCGTTATTACGGTACATCACTTCAAGGCCGGGATTGGTAGTGTATGCATCCATTATCCAACTGCCCACAAACGGATTGTTGAGAACCGATGCATTATTACTGCGAAAATAATGTGCATCCCCATAATCGGGCATCATTACTCCTGCCTTAATTGTGAGGTATTTCATGATATTGTCAGTGACAGGAAGAAAAGGCATTTTATCAATTGTCAGATAACCCCCTTCTACCCATGCTTCATTGTGGTGCCTCGATGACATATAATTATTGATGAATAAGGTTATCCCGGGTGCTAAGGATGCTGTGATATTCAGGTTTGCTGTCGGAAGATTAAAATTGTTTTTCAAGTCGATCAACTCAACCGGAGCTTCATGGTCAATGGCCTGTAACTGTATGGCAAAATCACCCCCAACCTTGACTCTTACTTTTTCAAAATCATCACTTTCAGCCTTCGGCTTCTCAAATTGCTGAGAAAATGAAAAAATGCTTATTAAAACAAGATAAATAAAAATAATTAGTCGTTGCATATTATTGAGATTTAATAATTATTTGAAAATAAATTGATTAGAATTTGTGTGACTTATAAATCATTTATTTTTTGTCAGCTCCTGGGTATTGAGGTTAAATTCAAAATCGAACTTAACAACCACCTTGTCACCTGTCTTTAGGGCACCCATCATGGCTGTTGGTGGTTCTATATCGAAATCAGACATTTTTATTGGGGCCCCCCCACTGATTTTGAAACGATCGGAAGATTTGAACGTGACATCACAGGGAAATCTGACCTCTCTTGTTTTTCCCGCAATTGTAAGCATTCCGCTGACTGTATTATTATCTTCTGTTAGTTTAACATTGTTTTGTGTACCGATAATAAAATTGATTAGCGGATGCTTTTCTTCATTCAATGCTTTGTAAGTTTTATTATCCATTATCTTGTTACCGCTACTGATACCGGCCACCGGACACGTAAATTCAACCTGCGTGATGAAAATAGAGTTGTCCGGGCCAATATGTAACAGGGCTTCAGAATCAAATTTTGACGCTTTCATCTCCCAATCGTGTAGGGAAGAGGTCCCGGCAATTTTTAGTGAACTGCTTTCTGATAATAATCTGAAAACATTCTGGGAATAGGACTCAGCTATAAAAGCAAAAAATATTATGCTGAATACCAGAAATTTAAATTTAATTGTTTTCATATGATTTAAATTATTTAATTGTTATCCTATAAATCCTATCGCATTACTAGGACAAAATAAATAAAAAAATAGCAATATGAAAGCATTATTTTATATTATATAGCAGATTTAATATATTATTAAACTGTTTAGTATTTGTTCCTGTTAAGAGTGGAAACAGAACTATTTTATCTTCGTATAATTCATTTTAGAATAATTTTCAAAAAATGAGAAGGTTTTTATATAGTTATCTGATCTTGCTTGTTATTTTGATACCGGTAATTTCCTGTGGACAACAGGATAATTCATTTTTTATTTTGAGGCATCGGATGGTAAAGACACAGATTGAATCACGTGGGATCACTGATAAGAAAGTTCTTGAAGCCTTTATAAAAGTTGAGCGGCATAAGTTTGTTTTACCGCAATACATACCTTATGCATATAACGATTCACCGCTTCCGATTGATGAAGGTCAGACGATATCCCAGCCATATATTGTTGCATTCATGACTGACGTACTTGATTTGGGAAAAGAGGATAAAGTACTGGAGATTGGCACGGGATCAGGATACCAGGCTGCTATTCTTGCTGAGATATGCGATTCGGTTTTTACTATTGAGATATTTGAAAAACTGGGTAAAAAGGCAGGGACACTTTTTTCGCAATTAGGTTATGAAAATATTTTTTGCAGAATAGGTGACGGATATCAAGGCTGGCCTGAACAGGCCCCTTTTGATGCAATCATTGTTACCTGTGCCCCTGAGAAAGTCCCTAATCCATTAAAGGAACAGCTTGCAGAGGGTGGAAGGATGATCATTCCTGTTGGCAGTGATCCTGTACAGTATTTAGTTCTCTTAAAAAAGAAAAATGGTAAAATCAGGGAACAAAGTATTTTACCGGTACGATTTGTCCCTATGTTAAAACCAGACGGTAAAGTATATTAAAGCCGTTTTATTTTCCAAATAATTCTTTTATTTTCGCTTTTCTTTATTTAGAAATTATGTGGCTGAAGGTGTCTGGAATTATCCTCAGAAATAAAATACTATTACTCAGCATTTTATTTGTTATTACATTATTTTTGGGATTTCACGCTGTCAAGGTTGAAATGTCATATGAATATGCTTCGTTATTACCTCAAAAAGATCCGGCGTTCAAAGATTACCGGAAATTTGTGGAAATATTTGGTGAGGAGGGTAATATAATAGCAATTGGTATTCAGGATCCGGATTTTTTTCGTATAGACAGGCTTAAAAGGTGGAGTCAGCTATGTGACGATCTTGCTGGGGTGGAAGGAGTGGAGAACCTTCTTTCTGCATCAAATACTTATAACCTGGTTAAAAATAAAGAAAAATTAAGGTTTGAAATTGTTGAGTTATTTCCCGACACTATTGACAGCCAGGAAAATATTGATATTTCAGCGGAACAATTTAAGAGGCTGCCTTTTTACAGGAACACTGTTTATAATCCTGAAACTAATACATATTTGTTGGCTATTACTGTTAACAAAGAGAAGATGCATACCCGTGACAGGGAGAAGATGATAAAGTCAATACGCAAGATTTGCAGCAAATTTGAAAAGGATCAAAAAACTGATTTACATTATTCAGGCCTGCCCTATATCAGGGTTGTCAATTCCATTAAAATAAAGCAGGAACTTTATTTGTTCAGCGTATTAGCTCTTGTGATCTGTATAGTTGTCCTTTTTTTGTTTTTCAGGACTCTCAAGGCAGTTATTGTGCCGGTCCTGATTGTTCTTACAGGCGTTGTCTGGGCAATGGGAATGTTATCTTTATTTGGATATAAAATTACCATACTGTCAGGTATGATCCCTCCTCTTCTGATTGTAATTGGCATTCCAAACAGTATCTATATGATGAATAAGTTCCATCATGAATATGCAAGCCATGGTAATAAGATAAAAGCGCTTCAAAGGGTGATTATTAAGATTGGAAATGCTACATTCCTGACCAATCTGACTACTGCCTGTGGATTTGCCACATTTATAATAGTACAAAGTGATATTCTAAAACAATTTGGGATAATAGCATCCTTAAATATAATGGGCTTGTTCATTTTATCATTACTTCTTATTCCTATAATTTTCAGCTTAATCGGCCCTCCATCATCTAAACATGTGAGTCATCTCAATAACCGTTTTGTATCCTCTGTCATCAGGTGCCTTGTAAATATTACAGAGCATCACAGGAAAAAGGTTTATATTACAACTGTTGTGGTTTTGGCAATAGGTTTCTATGGTATTACCCTGATGAAAAGTTCAGGTTATATGGTTGATGATATTCCGGAGAGTGATCCGGTTTATAAAGACCTTAAGTTTTTTGAGTCAAATTTTGACGGATTAATGCCACTTGAAATTATGGTTGATACAAAAAAAGCTGGTGGGGTGCTTCAATTATCAACTTTTAATAAGCTGGAACAATTGGATAAACGGCTTTCTAACTATTCAGAACTTTCTTCATCGCTTTCCTTATTAAATCTTATAAAGTTTTCCCGACAGGCCTTTTATAATGGAAGCGAAAAATATTATGGCCTTCCTAACAGCAGGGAAATCAATTTTATTATGAAATATGCATCCATAGGGGAGGAAAATTCAGGATTACTGCATTCATTTATGGACAGTTCAAAGCAGATTACCCGGATAAGTATAAGGATGAAGGATGTAGGTACGAAACACATGGAGAAATTCAGCAATGAGTTTCATGGTATTGTTGATTCTATTTTTTCACCTGACCAATATAATGTAACTGTGACCGGTTCCAGTGTAACTTCTTTTAAAGGGACACAATATCTTTTAAAAAACCTTTTTACCAGTCTGGCATTGGCAATTATTTTAATTTCTGCCTTTATGGCAATAATGTTTTCATCGTGGAGGATGGTTGTGCTTTCTTTAATACCTAATATTATACCCCTTATTTTTACTGCTGCTTTAATGGGCTTTTCAGGAATACCCATAAAAGCATCAACTATATTGGTTTTTAGTATTGCTTTCGGAATATCTGTCGATAATACAATTCATTTTCTTGCCAAATACAGGCAGGAGTTGAAAGCTACTAACTGGGATATAAGAAGATCTGTTGTTTTAGCGATGAAGGAAACAGGACTCAGCATGATTTACACTTTCGTGGTACTGTTTTTTGGATTTGGGATTTTTGCTTTTTCAGGTTTTGGGGGGACAGTCGCAATGGGTGTATTGGTTTCGCTTACTCTTTTAGTGGCTGTTACTTCCAATTTGATCCTTTTGCCTTCATTATTGACAGGGCTCGACCGGTTGACAACAACAAAAACTTTTTCTAAACCCCTTCTGCATATTTATAATGAAGAGCAGAATATTGAGCTGGAGGAGTTGAAGAATAATGAAAATAATAATATATAGTATCATGAAATCTTATCTTCCCGAAGAATTACAGAAAATCATTAATGATGAGGTAGTTTTGCGATCCTCGGATTTAAAACAATTGAAGCCGGCTGCTCTTTATTCTCCGGTTCAATATGCATTAAAGATGGGAGGCAAAAGATTACGGCCACTTTTACTTATGATGGGATTTAATCTTTTTTCGGATCAGATAAAACTGGCATTACCTGCTGCAATATCTGTTGAGGTATTTCATAACTTTACCTTGCTTCATGATGATATTATGGACAAATCTGAAATGCGCAGGAATTCTCCGGCTGTTTATATTAAGTTTGGTGAGAACAGTGCGATCCTGTCAGGTGATTCAATGGCTTTTCTGTCATACCAAATATTATCAGAATGTATCTCAGCCAGAATCACCGAAGTAATCAGGCTTTTTACCAGAACTGCCCTGGAAGTATGCGAAGGCCAGCAATATGATATGGACTTTGAAGGTTCACTGAATATTAATGAGGATGAATACCTTGAAATGATAAGGTTGAAAACTGCCGTTTTGCTGGGATACTGCCTGGAAGCAGGGACTATGTTGGCTGGGGCAGACAGTGATATTTGCCAAAATATGTATACTTTAGGTATTAACCTGGGGATTGCTTTTCAACTACAGGATGATTTGCTGGATACCTTCGGGAACCAGGAACTCGTGGGGAAAAAAATTGGTAATGACATTGTTGGGAATAAAAAAACATATTTGCTTGTTAAAGCTCTTGAGATAGCAAGAGGTAATTTGAAATCAGAACTCGAAGATTGGCTGTATGTCGGCAGAACTAAGGAAGAGGAGAAAATAAAAGCAATTATTGAAATATACAATAATTTGGATATCAGGAGACTAACCGAAAATAAGATTGATCATTACTTTAATAATGCTAATAAAATATTCAGGAACATACCTTTAAATGATAATTTCAAAGTACATTTAAATAGTTTTATTTCAGGTTTGCAGATGCGTAAATATTAAAACTTAATCTCTTATTCATTTTTTTTGCATTTTTAATATAAAACATCAATAACTTTGCTTGGTTTTTTGGTAAATATTTTTTAGGAGTTCCGGCATAAGGAAATTTGTATAATTAAAACCTTTGACTGTTAAATTTTTTATGTAATGAATCAAAAAAAAGGTATAATAATCCAGGTTATTGGTCCTGTGATTGATGTAAGCTTCGAGCATGATAATAATGAATTACCTTCCATTTACGATGCATTGGAGGTTATTCGTGAAGGTAAGGATAACCTTATAGTAGAATGTCAGCAACATATAGGAGAAAATACTATTCGCTGCATTTCTATGGATTCAACTGATGGATTAACAAGGGGCATGAAAGTAATATCAACTGGTAAGCCAATAATAATGCCAAAAGGTGAAGCTGCATTGGGCCGGTTGATAAATGTAGTGGGAGATTCAGTTGACGGATTGGAAAAGTTACCGAAGGATGGCTTTAGGATACATAACGATCCCCCCAAATATGAAGATTTAATTACAGAAACTGAAGTACTTTATACGGGAATTAAAGTAATAGACCTTATTGAACCTTATGCGAAAGGTGGCAAGATAGGCCTTTTTGGGGGAGCTGGTGTTGGGAAAACTGTTTTGATACAGGAGTTGATCAACAATATTGCATTGGCTCATAGTGGATTATCGGTATTTGCAGGTGTTGGGGAGCGTACCCGTGAAGGAAATGACCTTTTACGTGAAATGATTGAGGCCCAAATTGTTGATTATGGTGATGATTTCAGAAAATCTATGGAGGAGGGTGGTTGGGACCTTTCTAAAGTTGATATGAAAAAACTGAAAAAATCAAAACTTGCAATGGTATTTGGACAAATGAATGAGCCACCCGGGGCGAGGGCACGTGTTGCCCTTTCAGGACTTGCCATTGCTGAAAGCCTTCGGGATAGCGGAGGAACCAGTCAAAGTGGCCGCGATATCCTTTTCTTTATAGATAATGTATTCCGTTTTACACAGGCTGGTTCAGAAGTCTCAGCCCTTTTGGGAAGAATGCCATCTGCAGTTGGATATCAACCAACCCTTGCAACGGAAATGGGCATTATGCAGGAGAGGATAACATCAACTAAGTATGGTTCAATTACTTCAGTCCAGGCTGTTTATGTGCCGGCTGATGACCTTACCGACCCTGCACCGGCTACAACATTTGCCCATCTGGATGCAACAACAGTATTAAGTCGTAAGATCGTTGAACTTGGAATTTATCCTGCCGTGGACCCTCTCGATTCCTCATCACGTATTCTGACTGCTGAAATAGTTGGGCAAGATCATTATAACTGCGCACAGAATGTTATTCAATTACTGCAGAGATATAAAGAGTTGCAGGATATTATCGCAATTTTAGGTATGGATGAACTGTCAGAAGAAGATAA
>CAZJGI010000094.1:0-11147 GCA_964545315.1 uncultured Prolixibacteraceae bacterium | reverse complement strand
CCACAGGCTTTTATTATTTATTTGAATTTAAGGCCGATCCCGCATTTATCAATAAGTTTGAAATAGAACTTCGCCGTGATGAAAAAATTATCCGTTTTTTAACAGTCAGACTGGATAAATACGCAATTGAATACAGTGAGAAGAGAAGAAGACTGCAAAAAGAAAAAAATATAAAGGAGGCTTAAAACATGGCACAGAATTCAAGTGAAATAAGATATTTAACTCCCCCGTCAGTAGAGATCAAGAAGAAAAAATATTGCCGTTTCAAGAAAAACGGAATCAAATATGTTGATTATAAAGATCCTGAGTTCCTTAAAAAATTTCTCAATGAGCAAGGGAAAGTTTTACCCCGGAGAATTACCGGAACATCACTGAAGTACCAACGCAAAGTGGGAACGGCTATAAAAAGAGCCCGTCAGTTGGCGTTATTGCCATTTGTTACAGATATGCTGAAATAAAAAGAAATTTTGAAATGGAAATTATTTTAATACAAGACGTTGAACGTCTGGGAAGTAAAGATGATATAGTAACCGTAAAAGACGGTTATGCACGTAATTTTCTTATACCTCAAAAAAAGGCTATTGCTGCAAAACCATCAGCAATAAAAATGCTGAAGGAAAATAAAAAACAACGTGCATTTAAAGAAACCCGGCTGCGTGAAGAAGCGCTCCAAATTGCTGACAAATTATCAAAAAAGAAGGTGAAAATTGGAGCCAAGGTAAGTTCTTCAGGTAAAATTTTTGGCTCAGTCAATACTATTCAGGTGGCAGAGGCAATCAATAAAAAAGGATTCGAAATAGACCGAAAACAAATTACACTGCCGGAAGATGCTATTAAAGAGGTAGGTAATTATACCGCAAAGATCAAATTGTTTAAAGATGTTGTAGTTGACCTCGAATTTGAGGTAGTTGGAGAATAATTATAAATTCCATCTGCTTTTAAGAAGACAAACGGCAAGGGTACAAAATCCTTTGCCGTTTGTTTTTGTATGACTACTACCCCGGCTAAGAAAGCCAACAAAGCCACATTTAAACTACACTAATAAAATATTTTATAATTAACATATTGATAATCTCAATTAATGTTCGTAATTTACGTTGATGTTTTTTATTAACCAATTCGTTCTTAAAACCAGATCATTAAATCAAAAATTCAGATCAGGATTGAAAATCAATATGATGTATTTAGCAATGTCTGAATATTATCTATTTGAATTTAAAGATTCTTCAAATTAAGGACGACATTGACAAGGATGAGAGGGAGAGGGGTATATTAATTCTGATCCGTCGGCTAAAGCCGACGGCAAAGGATAAGGCTTTTAACAAAGCAGCCTGGAACATCAAAGCGATATCCTTTGCCGTTCACTTCAGTGAACGGACAGAGAGTGTTAAATAAAAAATTGAAATCAACATATTAGACTAAGTTATATGCGATTGGAAAAAATTTTTAACAAAGTATTGTCCCGACCGGCGGAATAGTCAATAAAAATTGCCTATTCCGCCGGATTATCAATTAAAAGTACATATTATATTTACGATGATTTTTTTTATTGTTTAATTAAAACGACCATTATGCCTAAAATAACACAAAAACAAATTGATGCGCTTGATAAACTGCTCGATTCACCATCGACATTACAAAAGATGGGAGCAGCCTTAGTTCACAACATGAAAGATCAGTTGATTGCCGGCAAGGAGATCAAAGAAATAGTCCTGCCCCTGACTGAAGCTCCAAAACTCGACTTTGCTTCACCTGTATCCGACTCCATTGGTGTAGGTGTTAATGACTATGTTTCTGTCAGCTGGTCGAAAGATATAGACAAAGTCATGAGAGACAGGATCAACGAAAAAATCAAAGGAACATCAAAATTGCAGGCTGCAAGAGTAGTAAAACAAGTAATGCCTAAAGGATTAGAAGCAGGCAAGCGTATAAAACTGAGTAGATAATTTTATTTTTGAAAAGTCATTTCCCTAGACTTCCTGCCGGTATCATATCTGTCTGCTGCATTTTTAATTCTTCAACAGAAACAGTGGAAAATATTTTCCCGGCAGGAATGATGTTTTTATAATATAACCGCTTAAAAAACAGAATGCTGACTATAAATTATGGTTTTAAAGAAACTATATGTTGTTTTGAAAGTAACCAAGGCCTGCGATCTCGACTGTGCATATTGTTATGAGTCAAAAACAGAAAAAAAATTCATGTCTGAACCACTTCTCATGAAGTGCCTTAATGAGATTACATCCATCAGCGAGGATGCCACAATAATTTTACATGGAGGAGAGCCAACGCTGATAAATAAATCATTACTTATAAAATTCCTGGAAAAAGCTGAAGCCAAAATAAAAGAGGGAAAACAAATTTCCTTTAATATTCAGACAAACGGTATGCAAATAGACAGTGAATGGATAGAAATATTCAAAAAATATAATATAACAGTTGGTTTCAGCATCGACGGGCCTCAGGAGTTGCATGATAAATACAGGTTAACCCGTAACGGAAAAGGATCACACAAAACAGTACTCAATAATATCACAACAGCCGGAATGGCAGGCATCGAAAAAAATTGCCTTTGTGTCATCACAAAGGACAGTCTGGAAAATATCTGTAACCTGTTTGACTTTTTTAATGACCTTGATATTCAAGGCATTGATTTTCTCCCCTGTATGGTTGAAAATGATAATCAAAAAATCACGAAGACAGACCTGACCATTTCTCCTGAAGATTATGCCGAATTTATTATAAAATATTATAATCTCCGGAAAGAAAATAACAGTAACTATGATGTCAGGTCATTCAGTGATTTTATTGATATTCTTAACGGAAGGGATTCCAGGACATGCAACCTGATATATCCTAAAATATGCGGATGGGAGGTGGTCTCTGTCGATACTGATGGTTATGTATATCCGTGCGACTCATTTGCCGGGATTGAAGATATGAGAATAGGCAATATTGCAGAAGACGGATTGGAAAAAATATTGAAATCTGAAAAAGCAAAAAATTTTTACGAAGTGGCCAATACTATTCCAAAAGAATGTGAATCCTGCGGATACCTGAAATACTGCTTTGGAGGCTGTGTATACCACAGGTATTATAATTCAAAAAATCCTGAAGAAAAAACATATTATTGTGAAGCATATAAAAAAATATTCAAATATCTAAAAACTCAAATTAACAGCAATGCAAATTCAGTCAGCGGAAGGCTATGACCCTCCTAAAATTGCCTCATTTTACCAGGTAACAGTGCCTAACAGCCAACCTTTTGATGTGGCTGTCAATGAACAGGGAGAGATTTCAGTTTCAATAGGACAGGATCCTTATGATGTCAATGCGGAGGAACTGCTCATGAAAATTCCGGTACTGAATAAGAAAAGCTACTGGATACTTGAAAACAGATGGGCATGTGTATTCTATCCTGAATGGGATACTCCACTTTTTTTTAATAAATCTGCCAGGAAGGTGTGTCTGCTTTGTGATGGCAGTAACACAATCAGTGATATATTAAAAACCATCATTAAATCCAATATAAAACATGATAAGAGTATAGTTATTGATGATGCTGTAAGATTTCTTTTCCTGCTTAAAAAATTCAAACTTATTACACTAAAAAAGAATAAAATATGAAAGTCCTTCTGGTTTTTGCGGCTTATAAGTTCATGAAAAATGTTACCTCAAATCAGTTTCCTCTCGGAATGGGTTATCTGGCAGGGTATCTTCGCTCGAAAGGTATTGAAGTTAAGATTGTTGACCTGAGGCATGACAAGAATAATAAATTTTTAAGTGTTCTGACTGAATATGATCCGGATATTGTTGGTATAAGCTGTATGACCCCTAATCAGAATGAGGCTTATGGGGTCGCCAGGACTGTTAAAAATAAATTAAATAATCCCATTGTCATTCTTGGAGGTGTTCATGCAACATTCATGTATGACGAGATCCTTAAAACCCGGAAAGAAATCGATATAGTGGCGATAGGAGAAGGGGAGATTACCCTTTATGAATTATGCAAGGCTCTTGATTCGGGCTTCTCCATCAATAAATTATCGGAAATAAAAGGAATTGCTTTCAGGGAAAATGGCAACGTCGTTGTCACTCCTCCAAGGGAAAAGGTTGAAAATCTTGATGACTTACCATGGCCCGCATTTGATCTGGTTGCATTACCTGGTATTGAAACATATTTTACTGATTCCAGAGATCTTCCTGTCTTAACGTCCCGGGGTTGTCCTTTTAAATGTGCCTTTTGTTCCACCTCAGTGATGCATGGACAGAAATACAGAAAAAGAGAACCGGAAAAAATAGTGGATGAACTGGAATATCTTAATAATAAATTCAGTGCCAACAAATTCAGTATTGTTGACGATACCTTCACAGTAGATAAAGAACGAACAAAAAAAATATGCTTTGAGATCATACGCCGTAATTTGGAAATCCGGTGGGGTTGTAGCGCAAGGGTTGATACCCTTAGCCCTGACATGGTAAAAGTTATGAAAAAAGCCGGCTGCCAGGGATTATTCTTTGGAATTGAATCCCTGAATGATAACATCTTAAAAAAAATCAAAAAAGGATTTACTTCGGCCAGGGCAATAAGCATTGTAAAAATGGCTTTGGAAGAAGGTCTTATTGTGGATACTTCCTTTATTCTCGGATTACCGGGGGATAACTTAAAAAATACAAAAAAAATTTATGACTTTGTAAAAAAATATAAAATCAACGGCAGGGTATTAACCAACACATTACAGATATTACCCGGTACCGATATGTATATCAACCCTGACTATTATGGCATAAAATATTCAAAAAACTACAAATCAACCTGGGCCAATACTGTATCTTTTGCAAAAGACCTTCCATTTAAAGAACTGTTAAAGGAAAAGATCAAAATCCAATATGCACATTTTTCAAACCAAAACGAAGATTCAAGACTTTATGAAATACCTTATCCGGCAGTGGATTATAACAAAAATGAAATGCTGGTTTAAACCAAAGTAATTTCAATTCCTTTTTCCCTTATAATCTGGACTGCCACCGGGGGTGCATTTTTATCTGTAATAATATGATGAACCTGATCTATGTTACAAATTTTCCCAAAACCCCGCTTACCGAATTTAGTTGAATCTGCCAGGACAATAACCTCCTTTGCAGCCCGCAGCATATACTGGTTCAGGTGAGCTTCACCTATATTACTGGTTGTCAGCCCAAAATCAATATCCAGACCGTCCACACCGATAAATAATTTATTACACATTAACTCACTTAAAAATTTTTCTGCATACGGGCCGATAACAGTTGCAGAGCTTTTTCTCATAGAGCCGCCCAACTGTATTATCTCCACATTAGGTTTATAGCATAATGTCAGTGATACTTTTACTGACGGGGTAATAACAGTTAATGGTTCTGTAATAGATATTCTCCTGGCGAAACTAAGCAATGTTGTCCCGGAGGCAATTATGATCCGGTCATCCTTCTCAAGTAAAAGGTTTGCCGCATCACCAATGCGCAACTTTTCATCCACCATTATTTTCTCTTTCTCATCAATGTGCCTGTCACTTGTCAGCGAGCTCACCGGACTGGCACTTCCATGCCTTCTTAATAATAACTTCCTATGCTCCAACTCTTTTAAATCCTTACGGATAGTTACTTCCGAAACATGCAGACGCTCACTTAAATCACGTACAGTGATGTAACCCTCCTTTTCCAACTCACTTAAAATGATCTTATGCCTCTGAACAATATTCTTCTTATCGGATATATTTATCATACACAATTGGAATTTAAGATTATACAGTTCATCAGTTATTTACCTCAAATGTTATCAGAAACCTGTACCGGATAGTTGTAAAAAATACCACATAAGAGAAAATTAAAAGCTAAATTGAATCATATAACAAAATTACTGAGAATAACCGGTTGTAACAAAATGATAAATGTACAAACTTTAAACATCTTATATTCAAAAATATTAAAAAAACAATAAATTACTTTTGATTAACGAATAATTTATTTCGAATTATTTCAATTTCTTTCAATTTTGTTTTGTTTTTTCAATAAATCTTGTTATTTTTAAAAAAACATCGAAACATATGAAACGGGAAAATTATATCAGTCGTTTGAGTAATCCGGAAGAGCGATGGGACTTCATTGTTATTGGCGGAGGTGCTACCGGGCTTGGGATAGCAGTAGATGCTGCCAGCAGAGGTTATAAAACAGTTTTATTGGAACAGTCCGATTTTTCGAAGGGTACATCAAGTCGAAGCACAAAATTGGTACACGGAGGCGTCCGTTATCTTCAGAACGGAGATATTCCATTGGTAAGGGAAGCTTTAAGGGAAAGGGGCTATCTAAGCAAGAATGCACCCCACCTGGTAAAGAACCAACGTTTTATTATCGGCAACTATCGCTGGTGGGAAAAACCTTTTTATACAATAGGGTTGACCCTTTACGACCTGCTGGCGGGAAGAATGGGTCTTGGCCATTCTGTTCCGATGAGCCGTAAAGAGGTAATAAAGCACTTACCCCAAATTGAACAAAAAAATCTCAAGGGTGGCGTAGTATATCACGACGGACAGTTTGACGACTCCCGCCTGGCTGTAAACCTTATGCAAACAGCCATCGAAAATAGAGCTGTTGCAGTAAATTATGCCCGTGTAACTAAACTCTTAAAAGACGGGAACGGACAAGTCAGTGGTGTTACCTTCGAAGATGAAACCGATGGAGGCCAATACGAATTAAAGGCCACTTGTATTATTAATGCAACCGGCATTTTTGTTGACAGTATCATCAAACTTGATAATCCGGAGGAAAAACCAATGGTACGGCCAAGCCAGGGTGTTCATCTGGTCGTTGACAAGTCATTCCTGGGAGGCGATGATGCAATTATGATCCCTAAGACAAGTGACGGAAGGGTTATGTTTGGAGTACCGTGGCATAACCGTGTTATACTTGGTACCACAGACACACCTCTGGATGAGTTCATTCTTGAGCCGGTTGCACTTGAAGAGGAGATAGACTTCATTTTGGAAACTGCAGGAAGATATCTGGTAAAAAAACCTGAAAGAAAAGATGTACTTTGTGTGTTCGCGGGATTACGTCCGCTGGCTGCCCCTGTAAAAAAAGCAGATGAAACAAAAACAAAAGAAATATCCCGCAGCCATAAACTGATAGTTTCAAAGAGCGGACTGGTAACAATAACAGGGGGTAAATGGACAACATACCGGGCTATGGCTGAAGAAACAGTAGACGTGGCTGTCAAAACAAAAGGATTGCCATTTAAACCCTGCCGCACCAAACATTTGAAAATTCACGGATATCAAAAAAATCCTGACAGAAACAATCATCTGTATGTTTATGGATCAGATCAAAGTGAAATACTAAAATTACGAAATGAGAACCCGGCTTTCGCAAAAAAAATAAATGAAAACCTGGATTTCACAGTAGCAGAGGTAATATGGGCAGTAAGAAAAGAAATGGCCCGGACAGTTGATGATGTACTTGCCAGACGTGTGAGGGCCCTTTACATGGATGCCAGGATTTCAATAAAAATGGCTCCTGCCGTAGCATCTTTAATGGCAGAAGAACTGCAAAAGGATAAAAAGTGGGAAGAACAGCAGGTGAAAGAATATACTGAGATGGCAAAAAATTATTACCTCACATAAAAAACAACTAACATTTATTATGTAGTCCTAATCAAATATTAACAGAGTTACTTAATGAATGGAAAGTAATGATGCATATTTTCTTTTGTAAGCCGTGAGCCATAACCTGAATCCTGAAATGCTTCACAATATTTTATCTTGTTCCCCTTCCCCATTCCGTAAAGCTCAATGAGTTTTTCCCGGTATGGTTCTGCTATAGAAGATGGTTTTCTTTGTCTGGCCATCCACTCCCTCCTTTCAGCATCTGAGGCCGGTACCTGGTCCAATCCCCCCCTGTTAAATGGCAACCATTCGTACATCTGAGATTTATGCTCATGGTACATATCGATCTTTTTCTCAATAACATCATCAATATCAATACAGACATCAGCTTTAAATGGTGCGGGATATTCAAATCTGTCACTAACCCATAAAAACACAGGATTCTTTTCGAGATGAGGTACTTTAGGAAGTACTGTCGGAACTGTAACCATGTAGGCAGCATCCAGGACAAGCTGTCCGGTATTCCTGTGATCAGGGTGATAATCATTGGGCCGGTGGGTAATTACAATGTCCGCGTTATTTTCTCTTATTATCCTTATTATCTCAAGCCTGTTTTTAATAGTCGGCATTAAAAAGCCATCATGATTATCCAGAGTTATATATTTCACCCCTATGACCTCCCCTGCCCTGCGGGCCTCCTCCCTGCGGATTTTGGCAAGCTTGGCTGCAGGGATTGATTGATGGCCTGCATCTCCGTTAGTAACGGAAACCATCAAGACATTGTGACCGGCCTGGGCCCATTTATATGCTGTTCCACCAGACTTCTCGGGATCATCAGGATGCGCACCGATAATGACAATGCTCAATTTTTCATCCCCTGGTCCTACGGCCTTGGCAACAGGGAAAAACAGGATGAGTGATAAGAATTGCAGTAAAAAAGTTTGTGGTTTCATTTAAATAGAGCTTAGTTAAACATTTTAATTTCTTTTAATTAATTAATCAAAGGAATTTTCCCCCTTATACCCCCAAAAGCAACCGCTGAAGAAAAAAATGCTAATTATAATATGTCAAACACTTGACTTGACTAAAATTATGTTATACTTTGCATTAAAATTCCATAATATTAACAATTAATTTTTTAAGTATGAAAAAAATCAAACTGATTTCAACGGGATTAGTATTTTTTATATCATTCTTTCTCGGGTTAAATGTATACAGCCAGGAGAGTATTACGATACAGGTATCACCTAACGTTTTGAACCTGAACAATTCAGGAGAATGGGTGACAATTCATACTGATATCGCTTATGGTTTAGTTGCAAAAGCCTCTGTAACCTTAAATGGTGTTGAAATTGCATGGTCTAAAAGTGACAACCAGGGCAATTTTGTTGCCAAATTTGTCATAGAAGAAATTAAAGACTTATTTATAAAAAAGAAATTACCAGGCCTTTTTACACTAACACTGGAAGGAATGACTCTTGACGGAGAAACCTTCATTGGTGAACAGGAAATCAAAGTTGTTAATGTTATACCTTCGGGAAAATAGTTCAACAGACAGCTCATACATAATATTTTTCAAAAGGGGTAAATTTCATAATTACCCCTTTTTTCATTACTATGACAAAAAATATTCCTTTCAGGGATTTTTATAATTTTGGCTTTCAAAATTTAGAACAATGCAACACAAGTTACTTGTAATTCTTATAATTCTCCTGTCCCTTACCGGCTTTTCGCAGGAACAAAATATTGAATTACTGAAAACGTTCCACTCCATATCCAGCCACGAAATACTGGAATATGCTGAAGAGCTGAGTTCAGAAAAATACAAAGGCCGCCTGTCGGGATCACCCGAATACCTGGAAGCAGCGAAATGGTGCTCTGCAAAGTTTGAAGAATGGGGAATCAAGCCGGCCGGCAACGGCAGCTACTTTCAGTATTTCCCGAATGCATACACTGAGGTATATTCCCCCGGTAGTTTTTCTTTTACCAATCTATCCGGAGAAACTGTTCATTATAAATTCCCTGAAGATTATTATCCCGGATCCAATTCAGCCTCTGGAAATGTTTCGGGTGATATGGTTTATGTTGGCTATGGCATCACTGCGCCTGAACTGGGGTATGACGATTATAAAAATATGGATATAAAAGGGAAAATAGTGATATTGGAATCAGGAATACCCTATACCAAAAACGACTCCATCCTGCAAAAATGGACTCCATATGCCTATCATCGCTATAAATTTGAAAACGCGATTAAGCACGGTGCAAAAGGCTTACTATATGTGGGTAAAATTGCCAATCCGAATACATCGCACAACGAGGGTTTTATCTACGTGCACATTGCAGTGCAGGTGGCTGAAGATATTTTTGCCGCTGCCGGGAAAGATTACAAACAAGTTAAAGAGTCACTTAATGATATGAATCCGGCTTCATTCAAACTACCGGCTGGTCTGAAGGTTGAAATTTCTGCACAGACCAAACATTTCCCGGATGCACAGTCGTGCAATGTAACAGCCCTGATCGAGGGAACTGACCCGGTTTTAAAGAAAGAAGTGATCATTGTGGGCGGCCACCTTGACGGGCAGGGTTACCTGGGCAAGGTTTTTCCATCAGCCCTCGACAATGCATCGGGCGTAGCAGATATACTGGGAGCCGCAAAAGCTTTAGCACAGTCTGAAGTTAAGCCGAAACGATCGGTGCTGTTCATACTGTTTGGTGGCGAAGAATGCGGGTTATATGGCAGTACATATTATGTGGAAAATCCTCTGTTACCCATTGAGAAAACAGTCATCATGATTAACCTCGACATGGTTGGCAACGGAACCGGATTCTTCATGTCTAACGGGAAAAGTTATCCGGAACTCTTCAGACATTTTGAAACTGGCAATAGCAAATATCTCCACAGGGAGATGGCTGCTTCCGAATGGCAAAAAAATTATGGACGGCCCCGGACAGATGGATCTTTATTTGAAAATGCAGGAATAAAAACTCTTTCTTTATGGACCCGGTATTCCGTGAACCCTGTTTATTATCATGATCCCCTCGACACACCTGATTTGCTTACGCCCGAAATTATGGAAGATGCATCCAAATTACTTTATCTGGGATTGCTGGGTGTGGCAAATGATCCGGAAATTTAATTTTATTTTTACTTTTGAGTATATGGAAAGCAAGGATTTAAATAAAGACAAATTAATTAAATATTGGATTGATGGCTCTGATGATGACTATAAAATGAGTTTTAAGAAACAGTGTACACCGGAATTCACTGCTGAGTGGTTTAAAAAATTAAAAAAGCTGAGAACATGGATAAAAACATTTATAGTGCAGTAGTTAAATATCTTGAATTAACTAAAGAAGTGTTAAATCAGGTTAAAATTATAAATATTTTTTAGGGTTATAGCCATAAACAAATACATTATTATTGATATATTTGTGGTTATAACCCAAAATATTAATAAATGATAAAAAGAAGTATATACTTAAACCAGTTAAAGCCTTTTATTGATA
>CAZJGI010000093.1:0-11413 GCA_964545315.1 uncultured Prolixibacteraceae bacterium | reverse complement strand
ACCCGTCGGTTAAAACCGACGGCAAAGGATAAGGTGCTGATCATGGCAGCAAATTTGTTCAAGGCTTTATCCCATGCTATTTGCATTTGAGAACGGATAAAATTTTTTAAACAATTAAAAAACAAATTAATAATTTTACATATTTACAAAATGCATCATTCAGGCTGCTGTAGACCAGCCTCAATTTTTTGCCATGGTACAAAATAATGATAATAATAACAATGACATCCATTCACCGGTAAAGAGAATCTCTTTTTTCCGGTTTTACGAAGAACTTAATGACCATCTTCCGGCAGATTATCAAAAAAAAATATTTCCTTATGAATTCAAAGGAAAGCCTTCAATTAGGAATTCTATTCATGCATTGGGAATACCACATAGTGAAGTTGACCTCATAATTGTAGACGGAATTTCTGTTAACTTTAATCACTATTTACAGGGTGGAGAGCATGTTTCAGTATATCCTGTCTTTGAATCTCTGGATATTTCACCTCTTATACATCTGAGAGCTAAACCGTTGCGTGAATCCAGGTTTATTGTGGATGTAAACCTGGGGAAGCTGGCCCATAAACTACGGCTGTTAGGATTTGACACTCTGTTCAGTAATGAATATGAAGATGATGAAATAATTGATATTTCTCTTAATGAAAAAAGAGTTATCCTGACCCGTGACAGAGGGATTCTTAAACAGAATATTGTTACCCACGGATACTGGCTCCGCAGCGATAATCCTAAAAAACAGCTTCATGAAGTTGTCAGGAGGCTGCAACTGCAAAACAGTTTCAAGCCTTTTTCAAGATGTACACATTGCAATAACCTGCTAATAAAAACTGACAAAGAAATGCTGAACGGGATCCTACCTGACGACACTCTCAGCTATTATCAACATTTCTGGAAGTGCCCCGGATGCGAAAAAATATACTGGCAGGGTTCACATTTTAATCATATTTTAAAATGGATTGATAAACTGAAAAAATAAAAAATACTTCGTTGATTTTTTCAATTTACAGTATCCATGCAGTGATTTTTCCCTTTAAAACTCTATTTTATCTTTAGATATACCTTATGGTTTTGGGAATTCCCTCATCGGGCTGTACCTGATATAGGTATCAAAAACACCCTCATCAGGCCCCGTGACCCGGGGGTCTTTTGATTTTTCAAGCTCTTTAAGAAGTGCATCTCTCATCTCATTCTCAATAGCGGCATGATCAGCCAATCCGGAAAGATTCTCAAGACAAAAGGGGTCGTTCTTAATATTAAAAAATTCATACTCAGCTCTTTTTGCATGAGCCCATGCAAAATACGGTTTAATACTGTCTTCATCCATATTTTCTATAATAAATGATTTAGAGGGAGCTGCATCTATATCAGTAAATGCCCAGTCTGAATGATGTACACCATTTTCATCAATCCCGTACATGGGAAGAAGTTCATTTTCGGTTCCCGGTTTTATTCTTCTGGGAGCTCCTGCAGGCCATCTATCGGGTTTCATATTCCGGATAAGCAAATATTCATCACTCCTGATTGCTCTTTGGGGGTATCCCATGTTCATATATCTTGAACATGAGTGCCTTTCCCTCCCGGCAAATACATATTTCCTGCCTGCATCAACATATCCTGAGTTATTTGATTTAAGAATGTTTAAAAAACTCTTTCCCGAAATTGGCAACATGCCTTCGCTGTCAGTTCCGGTTATTTCGAGTATAGTAGGAGCCAGGTCAGAAAAACTAATGGGATCGTTAACAATTCTGGCACCCGGAAATCCTTTGGGATACCGGACAGCAAAAGGCACATGAATACCATATTCATAACAATTAGCTTTAGCCCTGGGGAAAGGCATCCCGTTGTCACCCGTAACAATTACAATAGTATTCTCCAACTCGCCCGCCTCTTCAAGGTATTCCAACATTCTCTGCAGATGCAGGTCGAACCACTCTATCTCCACAGCATAATCAAGCATGTCACCTCTCACGACCTCATGGTCGGGCATGAAACCGGGGACGTCAACATCTTTCAGATTTTTATTGTTTCTCTTCCATGAATCCTGTTCATAAGCACGATGAGGCTCAGTCCCTCCATACCAGAAAAAGAAAGGTTTATCGCCCCGGACATTTTCCATAAAATATTTGAAGTTTTCAAAATAGTTTACTGGTCCAATCCCACCGGCAGTGCGCTCATCACCGGGAGCACCCTGCTCATAGCGTATATTACTGTGTGCAATGCCGCCGGCATCAGTTGCCCGCCAGAGTGAATCTTTCTCATCCCTGGCATACTGGAAGGGAGAAACTCCCTTGCCTGTCCTGCCTGTTATGTAGCCATTATTATCCAGGAGGTCAATGAAAGGAACATATTTTTTCATCCATGAAGAGGCATGTTGTCCCGATTGCTCATTCTGCCAGTGATAACGGCCGGTAACGATAGCGCTCCTTGATGGTGCACAGCCGGGAGACCCTGCTATACAGTTGGTAAAATATACCCCCTCGCGCGCTACCCGGTCAAATGCGGGAGTATTGATAAATTTGCATCCGGCAAAACCAGTGTGGGCAAAAGACTGGTCGTCACTGATGGCAAAAAGGATATTAGGCCTTTGTGACACGGGAGTTTCTTTGACAGTACAACCTGATATTATGGCTGTAATGATTATCACTGATGTGGCAGTAAGTAATTTCATGGTTATATAACTTAGTTAAAAATTTACATTATAATCATTTTGTCATCCTGAACGCATATTGTCATCCTGAAAGTATTCTGTCATCCTGAACGCATATTGTCATCCTGAACGAAGTGAAGGATCTCCTTATTAGGGGCACTGCCCATGTTGTGGAGATTCTTCATTCCGCTTCGCTTCTTTCAGAATGACAGGAATGGTACTGCCCCAGTTCTTGAGATTCTTCATTCCGCTCCGCTCCATTCAGAATGACAGGAATGGCACTGCCCCCTATATTGTCATCCTGAACGCATATTGTCATCCTGAACGAAGTGAAGGATCTCCCAACTATTATCTTTGCACATTTATTTCTCCCTGTCATCCTTTATAAAAGATTCCAGTAACTCAAGAAGATATTTTGTTTTTTCAGGATTACCCTCACTCAGGTCTGTGATCTCCCTGAAATCTACCCTCAGGTCATACAACTCAGATATATCAGTTTTCCTGTTAACCAGCAGTTTCCAACGTCCTTCACGTACTGCATAATACTGCTTCGTTTTCCAGTATATCGGGAACTCATCGGCATCCATACTGTTGCCAACTATAAGTGGCCAAATATTTCTTCCGTCAATTTTCAAATCCTTAAGTGATTCACTACATCCTGTCAAATAACATAATGATGGCAGCCAGCATGACACATGTATAGGATCATCAACAATTCGCGGAGCCAGGTGCCCCGGCCAGTTAACAAATGCAGGGACCCTTATACCACCCTCATAAAGGTCACCTTTCCAGCCCCTTAGCGGAAAATTATTGCCCAGGACGCTATGGGGTTTGTCCGCATATTTACCTCTGTATTCCGTTTTACTGTGCCAACTACCCTGTCCGCCGTTATCACTTGTGAATATAATCAGCGTATTTTGTCTTATACCTTTATGGTCCAACGTCTCCAATATCTTTCCTATTCCTGCATCCATATGCGTTACACTTGCTGCGAACAATTTTCTTGATGGATGCATCAAGTATACATCATCATAAACCGCCATCCATTCTTCAGGTTCATCCAGCGGATAGTGAGGGACATGGAAAGTAAGATAGAGAAAAAAGGGTTTCGACCCTGAGCTCTCAATAACCCTGATCGCCTCATTTGTCAGAAGGTCTGTAACATGTCCTTCCTCCTCAAGATATTCATCATTGCGATGCCACGATCTTCTCTCTGTAAGTGCCGATTCAGTTTTATATTCATGAGTGTATGGGTCGATCTGGCCGTCGAAATAACCGTAGGATGATTGAAAGCCATATTTCAAAGGAGTGTATGGAGGAGAACCCAGGTGCCATTTCCCGGCGATATATGTTTCATAACCATTATCCCTGAGAACAGATGCCAGTGTAGGGTCGCCAAGGTCAATGACCTCACCGTAATCAGGGCCTGTAATGCCATACCTTCCCGGATAACGGCCAGTCATAAGGCTTACCCTGGTGGGAGTACAGGTCGGCATGACATAATGCTGCTCCAAAATTACCCCTGATTTGGCAAGTTTATCGAGATTCGGCGTTTTGACATCCGATCCGTGATAACCTATATCCGACCAGCCAAGGTCATCAGGAAGTATTATGATAATATTCGGTTTATCTGCAACAGGGCGGGCACTCAGTTTGCCGGTACCGACTGCGGCTGAAAATGCTAATATACCTGCAAGAGGAAGTATTAAAGGATTTAACATTATAAAATTCAAACTTCGCTTCATTCTCACAATTTTATATTTTAATAAAAACTTTATTCTTGTATAACCAGTAACAAAGATACCAAAGAGCAGCCCATACCGAAGCCCCGGTTAGTATGTCAACAGTAAGCTCCCCACCCCATGAAAACAGTAATTGAATGAAGGGATGGATTATCTTTCTTATTAATCCTGAACCTCCAATACTAAAAAAGAGATAAATAAATATGCAATTCATGCCCATAATAATAAAAAACCGGGATCCCTTTAAAAACATCTTTTTTACATCGATGAGCCAGTAGCTGAAACAGAGCACCAGTATTGACCAGCCGCCACTGGTAAATACAAATGATGAAGTTGCAATCTTTTTAATTATGGGAGTTATATTCAACAGATCGAGCGAATAACCGACCACTAATGCAGTAATGCCTGCAATCATTAAATATCTTATCTTCTGCCGGGCAGGCCTCTCTTCCATAAGCAGCTTACCAAAGATAACTCCCCAGACAGTGTGTGCCGTTGTTGAGACAAAATTCAGGGTAGCCCATTCACTTGCCTTTTCTACCCCTTCTATCTTATTATTAAACCATGCTCCCAGGTTTTCATAATTAACCCATGGATTATTAAAACCCTCCACGGGGAAAAATCTGTAAGCCAGGTCTGCAAGCAAAAGAATAATTAATGTAAATATCACCTGAAACCTAAAACTCTTGTTCATCACCAGATATGCCACCAGGTAAGTAACAGATAACTGTGCAAGCACATTTTGTAAACGGAAAACCAATTTACCTGCAGAGATAAAATATAATGACCAGCCAAAGAAAAGCAAAAGAAAAGATCTCTTTAATACATGCAGGAAAATAGTTCTTTCGCTTTGTCCTTTTTTTCTTCTGTTAGCAATTGCAAAAGGCAGGGCAACACCGACAATGAACATGAAAAAGGGCTGTATAAGGTCCCAAAAATGTAATCCATGCCATTCGTGGTGACTCAACTGGGTACCCAGGAAATTGACAAACTGACTGTCAACCTTAAGAAGCTGGCCAAAAAGCCTTGCTGATTCTCCAGCCAACAGGAACATGGTAATTCCACGAAAAAAATCTATGGATGCCACTCTTCCCTGAAGAGTTTGATCATTGGTTTTTTGATTTAGGTTCATTCGACTATAACTTAGTTAAACATTTAAATTTTTAATTATCATCATTAATTAACCTTAGGGGCTTCCCCCCTTATACCCCACATACTTTATTATCTCATTACAATAATAAATTTAAACGGAATGAGACAGAACTCGCCATTTGTAATTTTTCTCCGGTTTTAATGATAATACATGACTCGTTTCCTTTAGATTAAAAAAGTAAGCAAAAAAAGCCACCGCTGATGAAAAAATCAATAAAAAAAGGGATTTTATTAAAAAATCCCCAAAGATTACCAAAAATATTTTAAGAATGAAAGTATTATTATATATCAGTAAAGTTATTTGTAAATTTCCTCTTCAGATTTATAGCCTTCAGAGATGACTGTAAGCTTCAGGTTTTGATCGTTCACAATTATTCCGTCATGGAAAACGACAGGGACAAGCTTTTCACCGTTGCTGACAGTCTGATAAGTTTTTTCAGCCTCTTGTTCACTGCCCAGTGTCATAGCCAGTTCAGCAGCTGTTGCTGCCAGCTTTTCATAAGGTTTGTAAATAGTACATGTCTGAATACCTGCAACAATCGCCTGTAAATTTTTAAGGTCTGCATCCATGCCGGCCACTAATATTTTTCCTTCAAGGCCGCTTTCACGCAGGGCCCTGATAACACCTAAAGCAATGGCATCATTGGCTGCAATAATGGCATCAACATCCGTTCTCTGCGACAACAGTTTTATAGGATGATCATACCCCTCTTCTTCGCCCCAGGTCTCAGTAAAAACATTATACACAATTTTTATATCTCCTCTTTCTACAAGTGGCTGTAAAACATTCATCTGCCCCAGATATAAAAACTGACTGTTATTATCGTTAAGGGCACCTCCAATCAATGCAAAATTACCTTCAGGTTTAATGGTAGTCAGATACTCAGCCTGTAATCTGCCGATTTCAACATTATCAGTTGACACATAATAATCCAGACTGCAATTTTTTATCAGCCTGTCGTAAGATATCACCTTAATATTTGCAGCATGTGCACTATTGACAATCTTTGCAGCATCAAACTGATCTACAGGCACTATTACCAATACATTAACTCCTCCCGCTATCAACTCTTCAGCCTGCTTCAACTGTTTGGCCATATCATTGTCTGCAATGCGCACTTCTACAGCGCCACCCAAGTCCTGAACTTTATCTACGAAAAAGTTCATATCATTTTCCCACCTCTCCTTATCAAGAGCATGCATTAGAAAACCAACCTTTACGGGTTTATTTGTATTACAGGAGCAAAAAAGCAGGAATAAGGGGAGGACAATTTTGATAAAAAGCCTTACCGGATAATTCATGGCATTGGATTTTTTATTAAGCTTTTACGAATTATCCGTCAAAAGGATTCCATTATATATTATTTATAATAGTTATATAACATATATTAAAATGTAACTTTTTTTAAAGCCTGCTGAAATTCAATATTTCAGAGTATAATTGCTGAACAGGGAGGCCCATCACATTAAAAAAAGAACCTTCGATATGTGTAATGCCAATATAACCGATCCATTCCTGAATGCCATATGCTCCGGCCTTATCAAAAGGTTTATATTCAGAAATATAATAATCGATTTCCTGTAAGGTCAACTCTCTGAAACTTACATTTGATAATGAATGGAATGACTTCTGCCGGACTGATGATGAAAGAGTCACACCTGATATTACCTGGTGCTCTTTTCCACTGATATCCAATAACATACTCCTGGCTTCTTCAACAGATCGGGGTTTGCCCAGCACTTTGCCGTCAAGCCATACTATAGTATCGGCCGTGATCAGCAAATCATTTTTTTCTAAATCATTCAGGAAAGGCTTTGCTTTCAGTTTTGACAGGTAAACGGGTATATCAACTCTGTCGAGACCGTCAGGAAATGACTCATCTGTCTCCCTGAGTTTTACTGTAAACTCAATTCCAAGAGACTTTAAAAGCAAATGTCTTCGTGGAGATTTCGATGCTAAAATATAATTATAATCAGGTAGCCAGTCCATCTATACAGAATTAATTGAGTTTAATGCAGGCAATTGCCATCTTCCCTGAATCTTCATGGTTTTTTCAATTACATCCCGAACGCATCCCTTACCCCCTTTCTTTGGAGAAATATATTTCGATATGTTTTTTATTTCTTCAGATGCATCAGCCGGTGCCACAGGCATACCCACCTCCAGCATAACTGTATAATCCGGTAGGTCATCTCCCATATATAAAATATATTCTTTACCAACACGGGTTTTGGTAATAAAATCAGTCAGACATTGTTTTTTGTCGGTCACATTATCATAATAATATTTCACTCCGAGTTTTTCATAACGTTTTTTTACCCTTTGCTGGTATCCACCGGTAATAATGGCAACCGGATATCCGTTCTTTATGGCATTCCTGATTGCAAACCCGTCCTTTAAATTGGCAGTTCTGGCAGGATCGCCTTTTTTATCCAGCACGGAGACCTCTTCCGACAGCACTCCGTCAACGTCAAAAATAAAAGCCTCTATCTTTTTGAATTGCTCTGTTATGCCATCATCCTTATTTTTATTGTAATAGTGAAATATCCTGTCTGATAACATATTATATAGTTCCTGCTGATCGGGAAAATCCCTTAATGCCTCTAAATGACGTTTAATAACATTTTTATCGTATCGCACTGCTGGGCCAGTCTGCGCTTTTTCAGGCTCCATATGCTGAGCTTTATTTGCAGTCTCCAGAATAAGAGGCCTTAAAAATTCAAACGGAACACCCTGTGAAGTTAATATATTCGACCCTATGGTATATAAATGATTTACAAAATTACATGAAAAAACTGCCGCAATATGAAGAAAGAGACGCTTTTCGGAATTTAAAACAAAAACGTTGTCAGAAATAATACGGGCAATTTCAATTAACTCATGTTCCACAGATTCCGATATACCTTCAACAAAAACCGGGATCGTTCTTATTTCAACAGGTTTATGTTTGGAGAAGGTCTGTAAAGGATAGAATACTCCGGTGTTGAAGGCATATTTATTCAACACAGAGAGAGGCATACTACCTGAACAATGAACAATCAGTTTGTCCCCAAAATCAACAAAGGGCAACACCTCATCATACACATCATCTTTAAGTGCAACGAAGTAAATATCAGCATCCCTGCGTATTTCCCCGGCTGTTGTCGTAAATCCGGCATTAAGTTTTTCAGCAAGTACCCTGGCAGAATTTTCGGTTCTGCTGTATACCTGGATAATATCAAGGCCGCTGTTGTTTAAAGCCAACGAAAGATGAGTGGCAAGATTACCCGCACCTATAAACACAATTTTGCAGTTCATCCTTATGTAATTAAAATGTCAAATGTAATGAGCTGCATCGAAATTAACAACTCGGCGTTGCGGATAATAAATCCTGTAATTTATGATACGGGAAAAACATCCCGGGATTTAAACTAAACCAATCCTGACTTGGTTAACCTGCTATTTACAGCTTCCCAGTTAACCACATTCCAAAAATTATCAACATACTCAGCTCTTTTGTTCTGATATTTAAGATAATAGGCATGTTCCCATACATCAAGGGCCAAAAGCGGAACACCCTTTTTTACATCAGGAATATTCATTAGGGGATTGTCCTGATTTGCTGTGGTGGTAATAAACAACTTACCGTCAGAACCAGCTGCAAGCCATGCCCATCCGCTGCCGAAATGTGTTTTGGCGCTGGTGCTGAACTGCTCCCTGAACTTATCAAAAGAGTTAAAATCCTTTTCTATTGCCTGTCTTATTTGTGAAGGAATATCTTTCTGCTCGGGAGTCATATTTTCCCAAAACAAAACATGATTGTAAAATCCACCCCCATTATTTCTCACACCAACAGGATATTTTGCTATACTCTCAAATATTTGTTCTAAAGGCATATTTAATAATTCTGTTCCTTCAGCTGCAGACATAAAATTGTTGAAGTAACCTCTGTGATGCTTTGTATAATGTACCTCCATGGTCATGGCATCGATATAAGGCTCAAGTGCATCAAAACTATAACCTAACTCAGGAAACTTATGTCCGTCAAATTTTTCCGGTACGGGTGCACATGAAGCAACCGCACTTAACACAGGTGCAGCAATAGCTGCAGTACCTACCATCGTTATAAACTTTCTTCTTTCCATATATGTAATTATTTAAATTATTAGCTATTTGATCATTTAAACAATTATGGAGAAAAAAAGTTTACTTTAATCTCAGGTAATCAATGCCATCGGTAATTAAAAACAAACAATAAAAAAACACAAAAAATGAGCTGCCCATATGTGATTCAAGGTTTGAATCGGCAAAATTTGAAAAGATTATCAGTACCAGGAATATTAAGAAGTATGGGTCATTATACCTTTTAGTCCTGACTACAGGGTAGGTTAAGAAGAAGAGGATCATAAGAAATCCTGTAATTCCGAATTTAACAAGGTAGTTTAGATACTGGTTATGAGAGGAGGCATAATATTTTTCCCCCAATCCGGATTTATTTTCCTGATATGCATTAACGAACTCATCCCTCCAGTTTCCGGTTCCCACGCCGAACCAGAAGTTATGCCTGATTATGGTAAATGCAGCTTTAGCAAACTCAATTCTTTGTGATAATGACTGATCATTTGCATAGCCTGTTTTGGTATAAATATAATATTCCCATACAGATTCATATATCCGGGGATATAAGGATAGTTTCCTTTTACTGTAAATGATATTGGCAATACCTTTTTCTATATTTTTCACATCTTCACCAGACAAACTCTTAACACCTCCGGCATCCTTGCGTAATCCTCTGGAAGTAAGATATCTCAACAATGTCGAATGTACCGGGAATCCATTCCTGCCAATGGAATCATATTTAAATTCAGATATTTTGTTCCACTCTTCACGAAGTTCTTCCTCACAAACATAGAGATAAACATATCGCCCGTTTTCGACAAGCGGTTCATCGAAATAATGGGCATAATTGTTACCTCCGGGAGTTTTTTTATCGATAGTTGTTATATCAATTTTTTCTATATCATAAAATTCATAAACGATCCATGAAACATATCCAACAGGAATAAGTACCACTAAAGTTGCAGCCGTCAACAGAATCATTTTATACTTGCTCCCGGCTCTGAATACAGAATAAAAAATAAAAAAAAGGATAGTAGCAGCCAGTGCAAACAAACCGGTTAAAGAGTGTTGGAACAGGGTAAAAGAGAAAAAATAAATACCTAAAATAATGAAAGATACGGTAACTATTTTGTTTACAGAAGTATAATTTTTTTGAACAGTCAGCAGGCAGAACCAGAAAGCCACTATTAGCTGGAAGCTAAACCTGATATGTGATATCAGGGTTATTTGTCTTACATCGTCACCGTTGGCAAGGCATGTATTCCACCATCTGTAAAAAGCAACAAAGGTAGCAATCATGACTGCAAAGGAAAATATTACAAAGAGGAATTGTTTTTGTCGTGATGAAATCTCTTTTCCAATCATAAATGCCGGTGGTAAAACAAGGAAGAACAGATTTTTTTTGATATCGTAAAGTGCCTCATCAATATTACCAAACAGGAGAGCGCTTATCAGGAAAACAAAAAATATGGCAGGTATGGTTAGCAGGACAAGATTTTTCCTGAATCTCATCCTTTTATTTTTTGCTTTATCTTCAGTGAGAGCGACGAACAGCACCATACCGCTTGTTATTGAAACGAGAGCTTCCGAGAAAGGCAGCACAGCTATGAATATAAGAAGAGATATATAGAACCAGTTACAGTTTTTCAGATATCTGTAGAATAAATCCATAAGCACATTTTTGCAAGAAACGAATAAATTAATAAGATATTGTATCAAAAAAAAGGCCCATGCTCGGTTGAACATGGGCCGGAATAAGGTCGGCAGCGG
>CAZJGI010000092.1:0-11572 GCA_964545315.1 uncultured Prolixibacteraceae bacterium | reverse complement strand
AATGGTACTCGATACAAGGTTGGCAGCAAAATAAAATCAGGCCTGACTTTGTTGCAGCAAAAAAGACAACAGAGAATCATTTGGAATTGGTTTACATCATAGAAAGCAAAGGAGAGCATCTTCTGGGTAATATTGACACTACATATAAAAAGAAAGTACTCGATATGATGACCGGGCAGAAACAACTTAAAAACATTAAAGCATATCAAACACAGATTCCGTTTGAAGAATATAGGATTAATGACAAGGTCGAGTGCTATTTGATAGAGCAGGGAAAAGAAGAAGAAAAAATAAAAGAGATTTTAAAATAAGAAACTAACAAATACCTTTCTTCGCTGTCTTCGTGTATTTTAACAGAACTGAGCTTCGGAATCGGGGAAAAAAATATACCTGCAATCCGTTATATTTAAATTATAACATTAATATTATCAGTTTGTACGGGAGCAAGAAGTGAGAATGGATAGGCTGGTATATTGCGTAATATCCAGAATAATAATATCACAATCAGAATAATCCGGGGAGTACTTTTAAGGTACAGTATATTAGTATGCTTGGGCTTTATGATGGAATAGAGGGCATGGTACAAAATAATCAGCAGTGCCGGAAACACAAGTATATTATTTGAGGCTACCCCGCTCAGGTTAAGATGCAGGAGATTATGTAAAGCCCTCTGTGAACCGCAACCCGGGCAATAAAAGCCGGTGAAGGTGTTGAAAGGGCATGAAGGGAATAAGTTTTCTGCAGGATTAAAAAAATATAATAAGACTGCTAACGCTAAAATTCCCGTCAGCAGTCCTGTTAAATAAAGTTTTTTCATTTATCAGAGATCGAGAGACTCGAGAGCTTCAATACCCAATCCTGCAAAAACTCCAAATGCTACAAGTATGATCCATAAAAGCATAGTAGCCAGGCCGGCACCGAACGCCACCCATGCCCATAATTTGGCATTTTTGCTGGCTTGTTCAGCGCCAATAGTATCGCCGGCCTGCCATTTTGAATTTACCTGGGCAGCATAAATAATAGAAATAATCCCAAAAGGAAGGCAACACAACAGTGTTGTAACTATTGCCCAAACGAGATAATTTTGCGGAGGAACATTTACGGTGTTTTGCTGTTGTTGAACCGGTTGATCAGTCATAATGCATCAGTTTTAAAATTACTTATTTATCTACAATTACTTATCAAAAATATGAATTGAGTTATTAAAATGAAACATATTACAGAAGATTTTTATTTTGAATAAGCAGTTATTTTAGTATTCAATTCCTTTTCTGGCCAGCACCCCTTGTGTATAATAGTGTTTGATCTCCTTCATTTCGGTAACCAGATCTGCAAGCTCAATCAGTTCTGCAGGAGCATTCCGTCCGGTGATAATTATTTCTGTTCCGGTTTTTTTCTTCTTTATGATATCAATAAATTCTTCTACAGTGAACATATTGAAATATATGGCAATATTAGCTTCATCAAGGATAACGACATCATAACTGCCGTGTTCGATTATTGCAGATACTTCAGTAAGGCCTTTTCTTGCAGCTTTAATGTCCTCCGGTGTCGGGCTGTTAATTATAAAACTTTCCAGTCCATATTGTTTTATTTCAATTTCCGGCAAATATTTTTTCAGTGCCTCTGTTTCGGAATATATTCTTCCTTTAACAAACTGAGCAATAAATATTTTTTTTCCTGCTCCGGCAGCCCGCAATGCCAGGCCTAATGCTGCAGTAGTTTTCCCTTTACCATTGCCGGTATATACATGGATATATCCTTTCGAATGCATGATATTTTGTTTTATAGTCAAAGCTACTAAATATTTATTATGATTCTTTACTCCTGAGATATTGTGCTGCTATTTCAAGTTCCCTGTACCATTCCTCTCCATATTTTCGGATCAACGGATATTTAAGGAACACGTACAGAGGCATGTGGTTTGCTTTTCCGCAGGCAATAGCAGACTTGCAAATTTTCAGTTTTTCATAGTTAACCGCATCAAATCTTTTATATTCTGTAATTCTTACAGGAAAAAGATGGCATGAAAGGGGTTTCCTGAAATTTGTCATTTTATCGTTGAATGCTTTTTCAATGCTGCAGGTTAAGATTCCCTGATCATTAAAGAAAGAATACACACATTGACGATTATCAACAAGGGTAGTAACGAGGTCTCCATCTGAATCAATAACAGCAAATCCCATGGAATTTATTGTGTTCAAATGTTTTTCAGGAAGGTATTTTTTTAACTGTGGGTATATTTTTTCAATTAGTATTACCTCCTCAGGAGTAACGGGAGCGCCAGAATCCCCCTCGATACAGCAAGCTCCTTTACATTTTTGCAGGTCACACAGGAAATCTTTTTCCAGTATGTCCCTGCTTATAATAGCCCGGCCTATTTCAACCATGTTTTATATAATTTCCCGGTTTCAATAATATTGAACGGGAGTAATTTCTATATCATTTACGAGGAAGTATATATCTGCTCAGCCTTTAATACTGTTAACAGGCTTTTATTAAATTTTTCCCTGTCATTTCTTCAGGAATATTTAAGCCCATTATTGAAAGAAGTGTAGGGGCTACATCAGCAAGAATACCGTCTTCCAGTTGTACATTTGTTTTATCCCTGCTTACCAATATACATGGAACCGGGTTGAGTGAATGGGCTGTATTTGCCGATCCATCTTCATTAACAGCGTTATCTGCATTTCCATGGTCGGCAATGATCATCACATTATAATCTCCTTCGAGGGCTGCTTCCACTACTTCCCCTACACATTTATCAACAGCCACCACGGCTTTGTAAATAGCATCATATACACCTGTATGGCCCACCATATCACCGTTGGCAAAATTGAGGCATATGAAGTCGGCTTCTCTGTTTTTCAGTTTCGGAACGATAGCATCTTTTACTTTTGGAGCTGACATCTCCGGTTGATGATCGTATGTTGGTACTTTTGGTGAGGGTATCAATATACGTTCTTCTCCCGCGAACTCTTTTTCACGGCCTCCGCTGAAGAAGAATGTTACATGGGCATATTTTTCTGTTTCTGCTATTCTGATTTGTTTAAGACCTGCTTGGGACACAACCTCACCCATTGTATTTGTAACATTCTCTTTGTCGAATATTACTTTTATTCCTTTAAAATCAGACTTATAGTTAGTCATGGTATACCACTGAAGCGGCATTGTACCCATCCCGAATTCAGGCAGATTATGTTGTGTAAAGGCTATTGTTAACTGCCGTAAGCGGTCTGTTCGGAAATTGAAACAGATAACCACATCATTTTCTTCAATTGTTGCAACGGGGTTACCTGCCTCATTAACCATAACAATTGGTTTAATAAATTCATCAGTAACCCCGTTATCGTAAGAATTCCGGATTGCTGCCAGCAGATCTGTTGCAGGTGTACCTTTCCCTTTGGTATATAGGTCATATGCCAGTTTGATCCTGTCCCAGTTTTTGTCTCTGTCCATACCATAATATCTTCCGATAAGAGAAGCAAATTTTGCATTGGTAGATTTTAGCTCTTGCAGGTCGTCTTTGATAAAACCATAGCCGGAGCGGGGGTCAGTATCCCTGCCGTCGGTAAGTCCATGGATGAATATATTGTTAATTCCCATATCAGTAGCAATTTGCGAAAGCGCTATCATATGTGAACTGAGTGCGTGCACTCCACCAGGGCCTATCAATCCTATAAGGTGTACCTTTTTGTTATTTTGTTTTGCGTAATTGTAAGCTTTCAGAATAACAGGGTTTTCCCATAAAGACTTGTCCCTGATAGCCCTTGTGATTTTCACCATATCCTGATACAGAACACGCCCTGCACCTATATTCAGATGGCCAACTTCTGAATTTCCCATCTGGCCATCAGGCAGGCCAACGTTTTCTCCACAAGTAAGCAATTGTGAATGGGGATATTTTTTTAAAAGATTATCCATGACCGGGGTTGGGGCAGTGGCAATAATATCGCGTTCACTACCGTCGCCTATTCCCCAGCCATCCAATATCATTAATAAAGTTTTCTTTACAGTAGTCATAAATGATTAATAAAATTTTGATCTTTTGTCTGTTATCTCCGCGATATCGCGATGCGCTGAATAGGCCTGGGAGTTAGTCCTGTAGTTAAGTTCCCCTGCAAGCCTCAATTTTTCGCTTTCACTATCCTGGTCATCTTCCTTATCCACGGAGGTTACTTTGACAAGAAATACCCCGTTGTTGCCCTCTACAGGTTTTGAGATCATATCGGGTTCAAGTGCCAGGGCTGCACCAATTAGTGCAGGTTCCATTCCTGCTCCCGCCACCTGGAGTGAGCTGAAAGAAATATTTGATGCATTTTTTACTGTTGTCCCAAGTTCTGAGGCTATAAGTGTAAGGTCTGTCTCACCTTCCATAGCTTTCTTGATTTTATCGGTCAGAAGCTGAGCTTTTTTCTTTTTCGCTACTTCCAGGTTAATCCTTTGTTTGACTGATTCGAAGTCGGCAATACCTTCTTCTGTAACTGATGTAAGGGTTGCAATCACAAAGTTTTCTCCCAGGTCAAAAATTGTTGATCCCTGCGTATCCTGCAGAAGTTCACCGGCTTTTGAATCATAAGCAGCCCTGATCAATGACCTGGCATTATCCAGACCGGTAATTTGACGGTCATTTTCTCTCACAGAGGCAGTTTTCTTTTCTAACTTTTGTTCTTCAACAGCTTTATCAAATTGTTGTTTTGAAGTATTTTCCCCTGCAAATTTACTTGCCCGGGCATAAATATTCTGATAGGTCTGAGTGCTTGGGACAACATTTCTGACAAGATATGCAACTTGTACCTGTCTTGTCTCCTTACCTCTGTTGGTGGTTTGTACTATGTGTAATCCAAATTGAGAAGGAACGACAGTCACTTCATTTATTTTATTATTAAAAGCGGCATTTTCAAAAGGTTTAACCATCTGTCCCCTGCCGAACCATCCCAGTTCACCACCGAGAATTGCAGATCCCTGGTCAGTAGAGAACTGACGTGCCAGTTCAGCAAAATTGCTCCCACTATCAATAGCTTTTTTCAGGCTGTCGGCCAGTGCCTGTTTTGTCTCAACTTCCTGTTGGGAGTTTATTTGGAGTAAGATATGTCGGGCTTCCACTGAGTCAGGCATCATTTCCGATGCATGTAATTTGGCAAGTTTGTATGAATTTCCCTCAAGGTAAGGCCCAAATATACTGTTTACCTCTGTTTCGGTATCAAAAATCCATGTTGCAATATCCTCAGGTAATTCTTCTTTCTTGTACCAGGTGTCATCAAAGTCTAAATCTGAATTTGAATTTACAAATGCTATATTGTCAGTTGCTTCGGCAAAATCATTTACAATTTCATTTATCCATTTTTCAGTATCCTCAAAATCCTGTTTTGATGGTGTCACTTCAAATGTAATATATTCAATAGTCCGGATGTTGTCCTGCTTATAAAGATCCTGATTAGAGTTATAATAATCTTTCAGATCATTGTCGGTGACAACTACCTGGCTATCTGCCACCGAGTTAATAGGCAGCATTATGAAATTAAAGTTAACTTTTTTATTTTTTTCGTTCAGGGTTTTTTCCACTTCGTTGGTGGTGATATACAGTCCTTTTCCTATCAGGTTGTTATATTTGGTCTGAATACGTTCCTCTTCAATCTGGTTCTCAAGGAACAACCAATATTGCCTTTGTTCCGGTGCAACCCCTGTCTCAAGGTTTTGAAGGAATCTTACAACTGCTCCCCGGTCAACCTGTCCGGTATTTGGATTCCTGAACAATTGCTGCACAATAGGATGCAGGTTGGTTCCCTGAAGCATGTCAAAAAGTTCTTCACTACTTACGGCCAGTCCAAGCGATTCATATACTTTATTCATCACATTTTGCCTGACCATATTATCCCAGGTTTGCTGCCTGACCTGTGCCCATGTTTCTTCTTCAAGCTGGTTTTGTTGGGTATTCATTTTATAAATTTCTCCCAATTCTTCCACCTGCTTTTGAAATTCTGGGTATTGAAGCGATTCTCCGTTTATTTCACCTATCTCAAGCCGGTCTCTTTGAAAAAGTGAATTGCCGGTTTGAAGCATGTCGCCCAGGATAAATGCGGCTAAAGATATCCCAATAACTATTGCCACCAATAATCCTGCCTTTGTCCTAATAGTTTGTAACGTTGCCATTAATTTTCAGTTATTATAATGCAGTTTTTGTTTAAAAATTTTGAGCTACGAAGATAATAATTTTCAGATGAAACGAACACACATGATAAAAAAAGGCAGCTTCCGCAAGCTGCCTTAAAGCCATGAAAACAATTAAACAATGTTCAGAAAACAGAAAACCAGAAAATGATTAAATTGTCATAATATCTTTTTCTCTGGCTTTCACCAATATATTTACTTTATCATTGAATTCATCAATAAGTTTTTGCACTTTATTCTCAGTATCTTTTTTCAGATCCTCTGATAATCCTTCATTCAGAAGTTTTTTAAGTTGATCATTAGACTCTTTTCTTGCATTACGGAGACTTACCCTTGCAATCTCACCCTCTTTATTTACTTGTTTTACAAGTTGTTTTCTTCTCTCTTCAGTAAGTGCAGGAACATTAATGCGAATTATTTCTCCGTTGTTATCAGGGTTGAAACCAAGATTTGCTGCAAGGATAGCTTTTTCAATGGCAGGTATCATTGATTTTTCCCACGGTTGAATTGCTATTGTTTTTGGATCAGGTGTACTGATATTAGCTATTTGATTGAGTGGGGTTAAACTTCCGTAATATTCTGCATGAACACTATCCAACATAGCAGGGGATGCTTTTCCCGCCCTTATATGTATTAGTTCCTTTTCCAGATGGTTTATGGCATCTGCCATCTTTGTTTTACACTGTTCTATGACCGATGTAATCTCTTTTTGCATTGACCAGGTAATATTTTATATTTGGAATTAGAGCAAAAGTAAAAAAAATATAATTATATCAAAATGATTCTAAAAATTTTCTTTAAGGTTGAATCACTAAATTGCTTTTGTCACTAATGTTCCTGTATTTTCACCTGATACTGCTTTTTTTAAAGTGCCCTTTTTGTTCATATTAAATACCAGTACCGGCAAGTTATTTTCCTTACATAAAGTAATAGCAGTAAGGTCCATAACCCTGAGGTTTTGCTTATATACTTCATCAAAGGATATATGGTCATATTTTTTTGCATTGCTGTTTTTTTCAGGGTCATCCGAATATACTCCGTCGACCCTGGTGCCTTTAAACATTATTTCGGCTCCTGTTTCAACTGCTCTTAAGGCGCTCGCAGTATCGGTTGTAAAATATGGATTCCCGGTCCCTCCTGCAATGATCACTATTTCTCCGTTATTTAAGGCTTCTGTTGCTTTTTCTCTTGAGTAGTACTCTCCTACGGGTTCCATTCTTATGGAAGTAAATACTCTTGCTTTTGATCCTGTTTTGTTGAGTGCAGAGCATAATGCCAGGCTGTTAATAACTGTTGCAAGCATACCCATCTGATCACCTGTTACCCTGTCGAATCCAAGTTTAGTCCCTTTTAATCCCCTGAATATATTTCCTCCGCCTATAACTATTGCTATCTGAACTCCCATTACCTGCAATTCATTAACCTGATCAGCATATTCATTTAAAATTGTTTCGTCAATTCCGTAACTTTGGCTTCCCATGAATGCTTCTCCACTTAATTTCAAGAGAATACGTTTGTATTTAATCATGATTAATACTTTTTAAGGCTATATAATAATTATCCCTTTCTTTTCACAAAATCCGGCACCTAATTCACTTAACTTATACTTTTGAATTTTACCGCTTGCAGTCATAGGGAATTCATCAATGAAAAAAATATATTTAGGAGTTTTATATCGTGCAATTTTGCCTCTGCAGAAATCAATAACTTCTTCTTCTGTAAGAGTTTTTCCTTTATTAATTCTGATAAAAGCGGCAACTTCCTCTCCGTATTTCGGGCTTGGGATCCCGGCGATTTCGACAGTCTCGATTTGAGGCATTCCGTAAAGGAAATTTTCAATTTCCCGGGGATAGATATTTTCTCCGCCTCTGATAATCATATCTTTTATACGTCCTGTAATTCTGTAAAAACCGTCTTTCCTCTTCACTCCCAAATCCCCTGAATGCAGCCAGCCTTCTTTGTCTATTGCTTTTTCTGTTGCCTCCGGATTTTTATAATAACCTTTCATTACGTTATAGCCCCTGCAACATATTTCACCTTGTTCTTCCACATCACATTCGAGGCCTGTTTCAGGATTTACTATTTTTACTTTCACATTAGGATATTCAAATCCTACAGTTTCAGATTTTATTTCAGGAGGATTGTGAGCACGGGTTGCTGTCATTCCCGGTGAGGATTCTGTTAATCCATATACGATAATAATATCTTTCATATGCATTTTAGACATCACCTGTTTCATTATTTCTATAGGGCATGGTGCACCTGCCATTATGCCTGTCCTTAACGAAGTTAAATCAAACATACCGAACATGGGATGATTTAGTTCAGCGATAAACATAGTAGGTACTCCATAAAGGGCTGTACATTTTTCTTTTTGGACTGAAGCCAAAGCGAGGAGGGGGTCGAATTCTTCATTGAATACTGCTGTTGCCCCATGCGTTATTATTGCACAAACAGCTAACACACATCCAAAGCAGTGAAACAGAGGGACGCATATCAGCACTTTTTCGTTTGATGAGAACTTCATACATTCTCCGGTTGCAAATCCGTTATTAATAATATTATGATGAGAAAGCATCACTCCCTTGGGGAATCCGGTTGTGCCTGAAGTATACTGCATGTTAACAACATCATGACATTTTATAAATTTAGAAGCACTCTCGATCTCAATATCATCAACATGGTTGCCTAATAGAATCAGTTCGGCTGTATTGTACATTCCCCTGTGCTTCTCCTGTCCAATGAAAACTATATTTTTTAATTCAGGAAAATTTTCGTTTTTTAAGTTACCCCTTGCATGTTCTTTGATTTCAGGGATCAGGTTGAATACCATTTCAACAAAATCGCTGTCCTTATAGCCGTCGGCCAGGCAAAGGGTATTTATATCTGCATTTTTAAGGAGATATTCAAGTTCTGCAGCTTTGTAACTTGTATTAATAGTTACCAGTATTGCGCCAATTTTGGCAGTTGCGAACATGAAAGTTACCCAGTCAGGAACATTTTTTGCCCAAATTCCAACCTTATCTCCCGGGTTTACTCCAATATATAGTAATCCTTTCGCAAGATTGTTGACACGTTCGTTAAAATGAGCGTATGTAAACCTTAAATTCCGGTCAGGATAAACTATGAATTCCTTATCAGGAGTTTCGAAGGCCCACTTTTCCAATATATCGCCTAAGGTGTAATCAAGTAACTGCATCAATAATTATTTCCGGTTATTCTGCAATATTTAACTATATTTAAAATGGTGTATACACTACTGCCAGGATTTTTGCAGGTTTATCTCCTGCTGCATGAACATTATGTTCCACAACTGAATCCAGGTAGATAGAGTCTCCTTTGTTTATAAGATATGTATCTTTACCGTAATTTATTTCCACACTTCCTTCCATAACATAAATAAATTCTTCACCCTCATGGGTTGAAAGTTTATAATCCGACATCATCGAAGGTTCAATATCCACAATAAAAGGTTCCATATGTCTGCCGAATTTGTCCTGGGCAAGTGAGAAAAAATTTAGATGTTCCCGGGATGATTCGACTTTTGTAGAAAAGCTAACTGCTGATTTTTTTTCATCAGCCCTGGTAATTACAGGCCCCATATTGGTTTGATCATCCAGAAATGTCCCTATACGCACACCAAGGGCCCTTGAAATTTTTATCAGGTGTCCTAGTGAAGGCATAACGCCGTGGTCTTCTATTTTTTCAATCTGTTCTGCATTAAGATTTGACTTAAGCATAAGTTCTTCTCTTGTTATTTGCCTGAACTCCCGGTATTCTTTAATTTTTTTTCCGATAATATTTGAACTCATTCTTAGCTGATCATTATAATTTATTTACAACCATCTTACAAATTTGCAATCCTGACGATGAGGCAGTCCCTGGTTTTTGGGATACAGCCTGACACCATAGTTAAATGAACCCGGATGGACAGGTTTGTAGTTTAATTTGTAATAACAAATATCTCCTTCAGTTTTTTCTATTTCAAAATCGAGTCTTTCAACGATCTTCGGGAAATCCCTGGTTCCATTTTCAGTAACGATAAGCTCTACCCCAATTTCATGGCAGGCTAATCCTTTAAGGTCGAGTTCAACCCTCACAGGATAATCCTGGCCTATTTTCATTAGATTATTTATTTCGTCAGCAATGAACATATTCTTAAGTTCGATATCATACCATTTTGAATAAATCATATGTTTCCATGCCGAAAGCTCCCTGGCCCATTTAAAGTTTCCGTTAATAATGTTCCGGGTTCTCTCATATTGAGGCATATAGTACTTGTCAAAATAGTCCTTCATCATGCGGGCAGTAGTAAAGTGAGGCGCTACCTGTGCAATGGTATTTTTGATATAATCGATCCATTCAACAGGAATCCCCTCCCTGTTTCTCTCGTAAAAGGTTCTGACGACCTCTTCCTCGAGAATATTATATATAGTTTCTGCATCCAGTTCATCCTGAAAATCCTGAACATCATATGCCCGTTCTGCGGGCAGGGCCCATCCTGCTTTTTTTCTGTATCCTTCAACCCACCAGCCATCAAGCACAGAAAAGTGGAGTGTTCCGTTCATAACCCCTTTTTGTCCGCTGGTACCAGAAGCTTCAAGTGGCCGGGTAGGGGTATTTAACCATACATCCACTCCCTGGAGCATCATTTTTGCCAGGTTAATGTCATAATTTTGAATGAATAATATCTTACCTCTGAATTCGGGGCGTTTTGATATCTCTACTATATATTTTATCAGATCCTGTCCTGCTTTATCGGCCGGATGAGCTTTCCCGGCGAAAATAAACTGAACAGGGCGATCAGGTTTGTTGACAATTTTGGAGAGCCTTTCCAAATCCCTGAAAAGAAGATATCCTCTTTTATAGGTGGCAAAACGTCTGGCAAATCCTATTGTCAGGGCATTAGGATTAAGTTTTCCCATTACTTCACTTATCAGCTTTGGGTTTTCGTTACGCTTAATCCAATTATCTGAAAAACGTTCTTTAAAGTAATTAATCATTTTTGTCCGCAGGGTTTTCCGTATCTCCCATATTTTTTCATCAGGTACCTGATAGATATGATCCCATATTTCAAAGTTAAGGAGGTTTTGTTCGAAATCAGGTGCAAAATATTCCTTATGAATATTTTTCCACTCCTGGGCTGTCCAGGTGGAGTAATGAACTCCGTTGGTAACATAACCTATTTCAAGTTCATCTTCCAGATATCCTTTATATAGAGATCTAAGCACTGATTTGCTGACTTTACCGTGTAACTGGCTGACTCCGTTTATCCCTTGCGAAAGGTTACATGCCAGGTAGCTCATGTTAAAATGATCCTCACCCGGGTCTGATTTGCCCAGCATATCAAATTCATCCCAGCTAATACCTAACTTTGGCGGTAAATACTTCATGTAGTATT
>CAZJGI010000091.1:10347-11901 GCA_964545315.1 uncultured Prolixibacteraceae bacterium | reverse complement strand
CAAAAAAGAGCGATATATTAATTGGATTAAAGAACAAATTGCTGATAATGGAAAATATTTTCTCTGAATTTTGATCTTAAACAATACATTCTGCACACATGAAGAAGTATACCGTATTTTCACATTGCCTCTTTCTTGTTTTAATGATTAATTCTGGCATTATAAAGGCAAGCAGCGATTCCATACCTCCCCGTCATAAGATCACCCTTCGTGAGGCACATATCGGAGATTTGGAGGTTGATACAAGATTGCTTGACAGTTACCTTCAATTGTCTGAAAGTACCAGAGAATTTTACCTTAATGCCCGGTCGGTTTTTGAGGTAACTCCCGATGCTGATTTTACAAATATCAAAATTACTGAAGCTGCACGTAAAAGCAATGTGATTTTAATGGGGGGTCCCATGCTTGGGAATTTAAATGAAAACGGAGTGACTATCTGGCTGCGCCCTTCTTCTGCAGACCCTCTGATTATCAGAGTGACAAAACCGGATGGCAGTAAAGAAAGGCCATACCTGGTAAAACCGGGGAAACCCGGCATGGAGCAAAGAATTAAGGTAGACGGACTGACCTCTGATACTGAATACAAATATGCCATTTATTCCCAAAAATATAAGATCGCTGAGGGCGGATTTAAGACAACTCCAACTTCTGACAATAAAAGTATATTTAATTTGACTTTCGGTTCCTGTTTTCATAAAATAGGCCTGCATAACCCTAATCTTATCAATCAAATTTTATCAAGAGAGCCACAAGCAATGATGCTGTTAGGTGATATTGCTGCCGATGACAGGGAGAACCGGATAAATATGCACAGGTCGGATTATCTTTTGCGCGACGTTTCAAAACCATGGCAAATGCTTGTGGCTAATGTGCCGTTATATGCTGCCTGGGATGACCATGATTATTTTAATAACGATCTCGGCGGTATCCCGAAAGGATTCACTGAAGCTGACCGTGAAGCAGTAAGGGCAGTGTGGCATCAGAACTGGAACAATCCGGAAAATGAAAATCCGGGCATCTATTTTAATACGCGTATCGGTCCGGTAGAGGTAATAATGCTTGATACCCGGTCATTTCGCGAGAACGGCAGGCGAGGGGAGTACAATTCATATCTGGGCTCAGAACAATTCAAATGGTTAAAAGAGACCTTGAAAAATTCAAAGGCTCCCTTTAAGGTCATCTCCGGCGGAACGATGTGGAGTGATTATATAACTCCGGGAAAAGATTCCTGGGGCACATGGGATACAGAGGCTCGTGAGGAACTTTTCAATTTTATTGAGACAGAAAATATATCCGGTGTTCTGTTAGTTAGCGGTGATCGTCACGGTGCACGCGGATTTACTATTCCAAGGCCGTCAGGATTTGAGTTTTATGAATTTCAGGTAGCTTCGCTCGGTGGTGTGCCGGGGCCTGCAGCAATGGCAGAAGATACCTCTCATCAGTTGTTTGGTTATCATGGGAATGAAGTGACAGCTTTTGGCGAATTCACTTTTAATACTATAAAAGATTACCCTTCTGTAATATTCAGGCTAATTGATCAATTTGGAAATATCC
>CAZJGI010000091.1:0-10247 GCA_964545315.1 uncultured Prolixibacteraceae bacterium | reverse complement strand
TGTCGGTTGCGGTAATTGTGGCAGTGTTTGTACCAATATTTGCAGCAATTTTAAATCAATAAAAGTGATTTGTATAAAAATTCAGGATATATTAGCTTTATGATATTTTGAACAACAATATGAAGGAACTATTTAAGATTATAATATTTACGTTAATCATTAGTTGCAGTTCAGAAAGAACGCATTATACTCATTTTCATCCCGGACAAGAGTGGTTGGATAACAATGGCATTCATATTAATGCACATGGGGGAGGTATTCTTTTTTATAAAAAAACGTACTATTGGTATGGGGAACATAAAGTTGAAGGAAAAATTGGCAATACAGCTCAGGTAGGTGTACATGTTTATTCTTCAACCGATCTGTATAATTGGAAAGATGAAGGTATTGCCCTTAAAGTGGAAGAAAGCGACTCTGCCTCAGATATTGCCAAAGGATGCATCCTGGAAAGGCCTAAAGTGATATACAATTCTAAAACCGGGAAATTTGTGATGTGGTTCCATCTCGAACTAAAAGATATGGGGTATGATGCGGCACACTCAGGAGTCGCTGTTTCTGAGAATCCAACCGGGCCTTTTCAATTTATTGAATCATTCAGGCCAAATGCGGGATTTTGGCCTGTGAATGTTCAACCTTATCATAAATTACCAGTGGCTGATACTATTAAAGAAAAATATTGTGGTGGTAAGGGTTGTTTGCCTGCTCACGTTGATAGTTTGAATATTCTCGGCAGGGATTTTAAGAACGGACAAATGGCCCGGGATATGAATTTATTTGTTGACGATAACGGGAAAGCATATCATATCTATTCTTCTGAGGAAAACAGTACAATACATATATCAGAACTAACAGATGATTTCTTATCTTATTCGGGAAAATTTGCACGTGCATTTCCCGATCGATATATGGAGGCGCCGGCTATCATGAAAACAACTGAAGGGAAATATTATTTTATTGCTTCAGATTGTACAGGCTGGAACCCAAATGCTGCCAGATCTGCAACAGCAGATAACATTTTCGGTCCATGGGAAGAATTGGGTAATCCCTGTGTGGGTAAAGATTCATCTCTTACATTTCATTCACAGAGCACATATATCCTTCCTGTTCAAGGGAAAAGAAATGCATTTATTTTTATGGCAGACAGATGGACACCTGATAACCCGATTGACGGAAGATATATCTGGTTGCCGGTTCAGTTGATTGACGATAAGATTCTTTTAAAGTGGGAGGATAAATGGGATTTGAGTGTTTTTAACCTGTGATATGACCTGCATAGTATTTGATGGCCAGGATTATGAAACCTGGCTGGCAGAATGTAAAGACCTACTTAGGGTAATAAAATGGAAAAGAGTTGTTTACCACTTTTACACTGCTGTAGGTAACCGGGGATGGGTTATTGTATTAGCTGCATCTGTGGATATGAAAATTGATAATCCATAATAAGCTGGAAAGAGAGTGGTTAGGAAACTACTGTCAATAATTTAGTTATCGCACCTCCCTCATTTTTTAAAAAAAAATGTCGATTTTTTTTGGATAACAGGTAATTTTTTATGTTTATAATTTCATAGTGTTGAAATTATGGGGTAATTTTGAAAAGCTTTCAATATTATGGGCTCCAATTCAGTATGTGAATTGTTTCTGAAAATTTTTAGTGACGCGTAAAATGTAATTCAATGCACATATTATTATGTATTGATATAAAGTCATGCGAAATATCAAGAGGCCAGGGGAGAAGTATCATTATGATTAATAATATTATTAAAATTATTTATGTGGTGGAAGAAAGAAAAATTGGATATAAAAGTGCTTAAATCAATAGATATTTCACCTTTTGGGGAGAGAAAGCAATATAATATCATAATAATTGATGATCAGATTTTTCCGTTACTTGACTCATTGAGAAAACATGGGTTTACAATTTCTAAATTTAATGATATAGAGGATATTGATGAATTGAAAGGATTTGATATAATAATTTGTGATATAAGAGGGATAGGTCAAACTTTTCAATCAAGATATCAAGGGGCACATATTGTTAAGGAAATTCATAAGAGGTTTCCAAATAAATATTTAATTGTCTATAGTGGCAGCACATTTTCAGTTGAGTACAATAACTATTTTAAATTATCTGATAAAACAGTAAAAAAGGGAACTGATTTGAGTGAATGGGTTGTGATTTTAGATACAGCAATAAAAGATTTTATCAATCCTTATAAACAATGGGAAAAGACAAGAGCTTTTCTTCAGGAAAATGAAATTGATACAAAAACTCTACTGAAATTTGAGCAAGCATACATCAAGTCCATTTTAAGAAAGGATGACAGATTCTTCAGAAATGCTTTACAAGGTAATAAAAGGGTAATGTCGAATGAGTACCTCTCATTTTCCTTAAATACACTTTCAAATTTTATTTCCTCTGTTGTTAGTAATATGTTAATGATGAATTGATATGGCAAAAATTAATCATAAGGATCTATTGGAATATTTTATCCATGAAGTGACACAAATAAACTCAGTTATAAAAGCCAGTTCCGAATTATTATCGAAAAGATCCACTGAATTAAAAGACAAAAAAACAATAGCTTATCATGCTAATTTAGTACATGAGAATTCTGCAATATTGAATTATCTGGTTGACGTTGTAAATTATAAACTGAATCCGGCCTTTTTTTTAAATCAGGATAAAGATCTAAGAAATGTTCATGGAAAATATTCTAAGATTATTCAAAGTTTTGAAAGAAGGAAGAAAGATAAAAGGATAAAAATAATACTTTGCTGCGATGTTAAGTCATTAGTTAACTTATACCCAATATTTGAAACTATTCCATATATTACTTTAGACAATGCCATTAAGTATTCGCCAAAAGATAGTGAAATTCTGGTTGAGATAGGGGATTATTCAACTTTTATTAGAATTACAGTTCAAAATAACGGGCCTTATATTACTGATTTTGAGAAGGAACATATTTTTGATTATGGCTTTAGAGGAGAGGAAGCTAAAAAGATGAGTAGTATAGGTCAGGGTTTTGGGCTAAATTTTCTTAAAGAAATTATTGAAATTCATAATGGATCTGTAAAAATTGAATCAAGTGAAGTAATTTGTGTTGTCAATGATATTGCTATTTCAGAGTTTAAATTAATAATGGAATTACCTAAATAGCAATTACAAAAAATAAGTGAATGAAAACTATTTGGATGTACCTGAAACCATTCAGGAAATGGTTATTTATTGCCATGGGCTTGGCTGCGATTGGGCAGATTCTTGATTTAATTGACCCGATTATATTTGGAAAAATCATTGATAATTTTGCAATCAATAATAACGGCAGGGGTGAGAGGGAATTGATTAAGGGAGTAGTTAGTCTGTTAACCCTTGCAATAAGTATTGCATTATTGGCCAGGATGGCACACGCTTTCAGAGAGTATTTCACAAGCCTGGTCGTGCATAAATTTGGACTTTCAATTTTTGACGAGGGATTAAAACATACGCTTCGTTTGCCATACAGTGAATTCGATGAGACAAGCAGTGGCCATTTACTGTCATTACTACAAAAGGTGCGCAGTGACAATGAAAGGTTTATTAATTCATTTATTTCGTCATTGTTTACTTCTATAATAGGGGTATCATTTCTTATTTGGTATGCAATAACAAAGCATTGGGCATTGATACCGGTTTTTCTGATTGGTGTAGTTTGGCTGGGAGGACTGACCGGACTTTTAAGCCGCAAAATAAAAATAATTCAACGCTCAGTCATTCAAGAAACTAATAAAATGAGCGGTACTATTACTGAATCACTTCGTAATATTGAGTTTGTAAAAAGTATGGGTCTTACCTGGCCCGAGATCAGAAGACTTAAGACTTTTACCAGTAATATCTTTAGCCTTGAGATGAAAAAGGTAAAGAAACTAAGAACACTTTCATTTCTTCAAAGATCAGTATTACTTATTCTTAAAGAATCGATATTATTTATTCTCCTTTGGCTCATATTCAGGAATTTATTAACAACAGGAGAATTAATTGCAATGCAGTTTATTTCCACCCGGATTATGTTTCCCTTACAAGAACTTGGATCAATAATCCTGGCATACAGAGAAGCAGAAGCTTCACTTCAAATATTCAGTAATCTGATGGAAAAAGAAACTGAATACAGGCCTGAGGAACCCTTGGATATTGGTGATCTTGAAAAACTTCATTTTGAAAATGTAAGCTTTCGTTACCGCAAAGCTGATCATGATGCAATAGAAAATCTTACATTCAGTGCCAGGATAGGTGAAACAATTGCTTTTGTTGGCCCTTCAGGATGCGGAAAATCAACTTTGGTAAAACTTTTGGTAGGTTTGTATACCCCTACGAAAGGAATTATATATTTTGACGATGTTCCTGCCAGGGAAATAAGATATAATAGAATGAGGCGGCAATTAGGTTTTGTTACTCAGGATACCCAGCTTTTTTCAGGCTCAATACGTGCAAACATCCAGTTCGTAAAGCCTGATGCAACTGATGAAGAAATTTTGAATGCATTAAAAAAAGCATCATCTCTTAGTATTGTTGATGAGGCAAAGTATGGACTCGATACTATTCTGGGTGAAGGCGGTAAAATGATCTCAGGTGGTGAAAAACAAAGACTCGCTATTGCAAGAGCATTGGTGAGGAATCCGAGAATTTTAATCTTCGACGAAGCTACATCAGCTCTCGATTCATTGACAGAAGAAGATATAACCTGTACCTTAAGAGATATTTCAGCCGGCAAAAAACAGATTATACTGATGATTGCACACAGGCTTTCAACGATAATGCATGCCGACAGAATATATGTTCTTGAAAAGGGGCGAATAGTTGAGGAGGGAAACCATGAGTCCCTTTTAGAAAAAAAAGGCCTTTATTATGCAATGTGGAGGCAACAGATAGGTGAGAGAGAATCTGTGATCCAGTATGAAGCTACATAGTAAAAGATAATAAAGTACATTTGAATAAAAAATAAACTGTGTGGAATCCGGTATTGCAGTAAACAGTGATATAACTTCGGTATGCCCCTTGAATGAATTTAGAATTACGCCAGTAAAAAACTAATATTTATGAGAACATTATTTTTAATACTTACTTTACTAATTGTTATTTCCTGTGATCAGGAAAGCAGGGAGAATACCAACAAAAACAACTCAGGTTCAATTTATACCTCTAATCGGAAACCATTAAAAGAGAATCCATTTTTATTATTGCCTTTGGGATCTGTAAGAGCTGAAGGATGGTTACATGACATGCTTCTCAGGCAAAAAAACGGTTCAACAGGTAACCTTGATAAATTATACCCTCTTGTTATGGGGAGTAATAACGGTTGGTTAGGGGGCGATGGTGATCAGTGGGAGAGAGGCCCATACTGGATACATGGACTAATAACACTGGCTTATCTGCTTGAAGATGAAGAATTAATTGCCAAGACAAAACCCTGGGTTGAATGGGCTTTAAATAGTCAGAAGGAAAGTGGTTATTTTGGCCCGGATAAGGATTATCCTTATCTGCCCGGGGTACAAAGAAACAATAGTGCCGATTGGTGGCCGCGAATAGTTGTTTTAAAAATATTGCAGCAATATTATTCTGCAACGAAGGACGACAGGGTCATTGATTTTATGAGTAGTTATTTTAAATACCAATTAGAAACTTTACCCGATAAACCGCTTGATCACTGGACGATGTGGGCTAAATACAGAGGAGGGGATAATCTTATGGTAGTTTACTGGCTTTATAATATCACCGGAGACAGTTTCCTTTTAGATCTTGCAGAAATAATTCATGAGCAAACATTTGATTATACATACAGATTCATGGAAACTGAAATGATCGAAAACCAGGAAAATATTCATTGCGTTAATCTTGCACAGGGAATTAAAGAGCCGGCTATCTATTATCAGCAACATCCTGAAGAAAAATATATGAACAGTATAAAAAAAGCATTTGCAGATATCAGAAAATTTTCAGGACAACCACAGGGAATGTATGGCGGAGATGAGTCTTTAAGAAATAATGTACCTACAAATGGTATAGAGCTTTGTTCAGTAGTTGAATTAATGTTCAGCCTTGAAAATATTCTGACTATTACAGGGGAAGTCCCCTTTGCTGATCACCTGGAAAGGATTGCATATAATGCATTGCCGGCTCAGACAACTGATGACTTTATGGACCGGCAGTATTATCAACAGGCCAATCAGGTGCATATAACCCGCGAAGACAGAAACTTTAGCTTGAACCATAGTGGTACAGATGTTTGCTTCGGCCTTTTAACTGGCTATGCCTGTTGTACTTCAAATATGCATCAGGGATGGCCCTTGTATACTCAAAATTTGTGGTATGCAACCCCTGATCGCGGGCTGGCAGCCCTGTTATATGCTCCTTCTAATGTTACTGCATTAGTTGGTGATAATAAAAAGGTTACTATAACAGAAAAGACTAACTACCCTTTTGAAGATAAGATTTTATTTCAAATATCATTTGAAGATAATTCTATAGTTAATTTTCCACTTCGGTTAAGAATACCGGAATGGTGTTCATCTGCAACAATCAAGATAAATGGAGAAATATATAGTAACCCCTCAGGCAATCAGATAATGGTAATTGACAGGGGATGGAAAAATAATGACCTTGTGGAGTTAACTGTACCGGCAGAAATTAATCTCAATCACTGGAATGAAAATTCTGTTTCCGTAGATTTGGGTTCGCTTAATTTTGTTCTTAAAATTGAAGAAAACCGGAAGAAGGTTATTAACACAAAAGATCCTGAGGTTTTTGGAAATTATTATTACGAGATAACTGCTGCATCACCCTGGAATTATGGTTTGATCGAGGTACAGGAAAATGAATTAAAAAGTCATTATAAAATCATCCGGGAAGAGAAATATGTTGCTTTCCCATGGAACATGGAAAACGCTCCAATTAAGATTGAAACTAAAGCAAGAAAAATTACAGATTGGACATTATACAATGGATCAGCAGGGCCAATGCCTTTCTCTATTAAATCAGGACAAAAAACAAGTGAGGAAGAAGAAATTATTACACTGATACCATATGGGTGCTCTGCATTGAGAATTTCGGAATTTCCATTATTAGGTAAGTATTCAGTGATGCATTAGTTCAATGCCTTATACTTAAGGTTCACAGAAACGAACGGTAGAAATTTTATTGTTTAACTATAGATATTTGTTTATGAAAACAAAATTTTCAAAAATTTTATACTATATCCTGATGTTAATCTCAGGTATAATATTGGGAATATTCCTGGGAAAAGAAAATAAGTCCGGATCTTTAATAAAAAAGCCATCACTTGATTCAAAAATAAAATTTGACAATACCCAAAAGACAGATTGGAGTGAAGATTTTGAAATAGTTGATATTCCTTCCAGTATGGATAATCATATTCAGAAGGCTTATTTTTATAAATCAAAATCAAATGAATCAGGGCCATTGGTGGTAAGTTTGCATACCTGGAGTGGAGATTACAGCCAAATAGATGAGTTGTCGGAAATTTGTAAGAATAAAGACTTAAATTATGTCCATCCCGATTTTCGTGGAGCAAATAAGACTATTAATGCCTGTTGCAGTGAATTAGCTTTAGCTGATATTGATGACGCAATAACCTGGGCAATAAAAAATTTGAACGTAGATACTGCGAAAATTTATGTAATTGGTGTTAGCGGAGGCGGCTACGCCACCTTGTCCACTTTTATGAAATCAACTCATAACATCAAAAAGTTTTCAGCATGGGCGTCAATCTCTGATTTAATAGCGTGGTATAATGAAAGTAAAATCAGAAACAATAAATACGCCGGTGATATAATTGCTTGTACCGGATCCGGTCAGGAATTAAATACTGAAATTGCAAAATTAAAATCACCAATCTACTGGAATACACCCTTAAAAAAATTAGAAAGTTCAAAGTTGTTTATCTATGCCGGAATTTTTGATGGTATTCAAGGCAGTGTCCCAATAACCCATTCGATAAATTTCTATAATAAGTTATTGACTGATATCTCGGTTTCAGATACATCCAGGTTTATTTCTATCAAAGAGAAATCAGATTTACTTGAATTCCGGGAACCATTGGGAGATTTTGGAAATATTGCTGACCGGAGGATTTGTCTGAAAAAGAATTATGGAAATATCAGTTTAGTAATATTTGAAGGCAATCATGAGATGTTGACAGAGTTTGCCTTTAATGAGTTGATGGAAGAATAACAATTGGTTATCATTTAAATAAATAAATTTAATATCTTTGATCAGCAACTTTGAAATTTCTAAACCATAATTTATTTACAATTATATTTTAAATAAATTATGTGATATTTATATATTAAATGTTATTCATTAACAAATTTACAAGGTGGGCAATTTTCATAACAGAATCTAACTGACCAGTGGTGGAAGATAACAGTTTGTGGATAAATATTAAAAAAGGGGATAAAATAGCACTAAAGGAGCTACATAAGAGATATTATCATCAGATGTATCTTTATGCTATTAAATGGTCAGATGGCAATCAGGAAGTGGCTGAGGAGATAGTTTCCGACTGTTTTATCAAACTCTGGGAAATCCGGAAAAAGATTGAAATTCAATCTTCAGTGAAACATTATCTCTTCTACATGCTTCAAAATGGAATGATAGATAATTTCAGAAAAAAGAAATTATTAACAGAACCACTTGTTGAGGATTTACCGACACTGGGAGATGAAAAGGATTTTGATGATCAAAAACAATATCTCCGCTTATACCAGGAGTTAAAAAATTTGCCTGATCAATGCCGGAAAGTATTGGAATTGGCAATTTTTGAATCACTTACTTATAATGAGATAGCTGAAAAGCTCCAAATAACCAAAAATACAGTGAAGACGCAGATGGGGCGTGCTTACAAGTATTTAAAAGAAAGATTAAATCCGAAAGATTTTTTGTTCTTTTTCTTTCTTTATAAAAATAAAGGAGCAAGTGATTTTATTTAATAATTTATTATTAATCCCGGATGTATTGCATTTATTTCATCATGAGCGTCATAGATTTCTTTTAATTCTCCGGAATTTGCACTATTACAGTTAAAAATAACATTCGGAGCGGGCAATCCAAAACTTCTTTCGGCACATTCTTTTACAGCTTTTTTATCAGCTTCTTCCTTAGTTTTTGCCAGACCCCATCCATAACCCATTCCAACTGTTCCGGTGATAAAACGGTATGCAGCACAACCACTCCCGGAAAACGACAGTACTATTGTGCAGTTACCGCCTTTACTTTTACAAACTTCAATTGCTTTTTTTTCAGCTTCTGCCAAAGATAAACAGTCAGATGACCATCCATAGTATATACCATTTCCGCGGTCAATTGCTAATGCTCCATATTTTATGGCATCTTGATTATTATCTCGAATTATGTCTTCCTTAACATTTTTAATTTTTGGATGGGTGCTTTGAGTAAATAATACCAAGGAAAAGATCAATAATGAAAATTTAAATATTTGTCTTGCTCTCATATTATTAAAATTAATTATTTTCAAATGTATCAAAAAGCTTGCCCCAATTTCAGCCGGGGAACCCGCTTATGTTTTCATAGTACTCTTATATACCGGTTTTAATCGGGATGCTCAATTCATAGAATCATTAATAATAAAGTTCTTCATAAAATAAATAAATTATTTATATATATAGAAATAATGCCAGTATGTTTTTTCCCATACCTTTTTAATATCATCATCTGAAGAAAAAGTATTGTTAGTTGTTAAAAAAACTGCCTGGAATTTTTCAAACTCCTTTATAGTTTGATCATTAACAGTTAATTCCCCCATATAAGGTAGTTCTAATCCTTCATACATGTAAATTAATATTGCCTCCCCGATATGCCGGGGGATACTGTTGTAACCCATATCTTTCATTTTTTTTACCTGGTATACAACTGCTTTAAAATCTTTTTCAAGTAACATCCGGGCAATTATATATTCAAAAGCTTTTCGGTTGTTTGGATTTCCCCAAAGCATGGCATTAAGATTATAGTCATCATCTGTTGTAATAAAAAAATCATTTTTAGGAGATAATTTGATTTTTTCCAGCAGCTCAGGATCAGAATAAACTAAAAGAGGATTACATATCATATTTTCATATCTTATAGCCCACTTTCTATAATGCAATGTTCTTTTAAGGATATTAATAAATCGTTCTGCTATTTTGAAATTCCCATTAATTATTTCAGTTTTAATTAACATCTTTAAATTTTCCGG
>CAZJGI010000090.1:11324-12069 GCA_964545315.1 uncultured Prolixibacteraceae bacterium | reverse complement strand
TCCCATGAGGCTCCATAAACGATAAAAACATCAGGAAAGGTTTTTCCGGTTTTGATTTTGACATTTCAGAAAAAGCCTTTTCCGCATATATTGCAGGGCCGTCGAAAGGATCTTGTCCTTTTGAAGTAAACCCATACCCTGAAAATTTACCCCATAAGTGACGTTTCCCGGAATAATAGGTTTCATAACCTGCTTTTCTGAAGATATTGCCCCAGGCTTCTTTCTTGATCTCTTCAATTTTTGCAAGATCAAATTCATAAGTACTTTGAACTTTTGCTTCATAAGAATTAAATCGTTCGGGTCGTACAGTCCTTGGATTCTCTTTAATGCCAACCTCTGACGGATAATGGCCGGTCATCAGGGAAAATCTTGTAGGTGAACAGACCGGGCAAACGCTATAGTTCATTTCGAAACGAACACCCATGCTTGCCAGTTTATCCAGATTGGGAGTGCTCAGGAATCTGTTACCTGCACAACTCATCATGTCGTGTGACTGCTGATCGGTCATAATGAATAATATGTTAGGCTTATCTGTATTTGATTTACTTTCCTGGCCGATCAGGAGGCATGGAACAATTAGGGTTATTATTCCTGATAATGTTAATGTTTTAATAAATTGTGTTCTTTTCATTTTCTTGTATTATTTAGTTAAAACTTTATTATTCTATTGTCATCCTGAACCTTGTTGTCATCCTGAACCTTGTTGTCATCCTGAACCTTGTTGTCATCCTGAACGCAGTGAAGG
>CAZJGI010000090.1:0-11224 GCA_964545315.1 uncultured Prolixibacteraceae bacterium | reverse complement strand
ATCTCCCTCATGTATGCAGTGCCCCTGTTCGGGAGATTCTTCATTCCGCTCCGCTTCATTCAGAATGACATGCAGGGCAGTGCCCCAATTGTCATCCTGAACGCAGTGAAGGATCTCCCTCATGTATGCAGTGCCCCTGTTCGGGAGATTCTTCATTCCGCTCCGCTCCATTCAGAATGACATGGAGTTAATTCGTATCACTATTTCAATGAGGCTTTTTAAAAACGTAAAACTAATTTTCTAATTCAATTTTATCACGGTTTTTAAGGTGATTATGCAAGGATTCATGTAGTTTTTCAATCAATTCTTTATTTTCAGGTAATTCTGATACATTAACATTTTCTTCAGGGTCAGTTCTGTGATCATAGAGCATTCGCGCGTTAGTTTCTCCTGTTTGATAGTTTATCCATTCTGTATAGGCATGGGTTTTTGTAAGAATAGTTTCACCTTTTCCCATTCTGTAAAAAACAGCCTCTTTCCATGGTTTTTCCGGATCATCGATGAGTGGGGCAAAACTCTTACCCTGCAGATGTACTGGCAGGCTTATACCAGTCAGTTCGCACAGTGTTGGATAGATATCCACATATTCGACAAGTGCATCAGTTTTTATCCCTGCATCTTTCCACGGCACTTTTAAAATAAGCGGAACATGTGGGCCTCGTTTTAAATTACTGTGTTTAGTCCAGAAGCCATGTTCACCCAGGAACCATCCATGATCGCCCCAAAGCATAATAATAGTGTTTTCTGCAAGCCCAAGATCTTCCAGGGCATTAATTACCAGGCCAACCATTGCATCAATATAGCTTACACATGCATAATAACCATGGATCAGGTTGACAGCAGTTGTATCCTCGACAGGGCCTTCCTGAGGAATGCCATAGAAATGTCGTAATTCCGGCCAGTTAAATTTTGCAGCATCCGGTGCATTTTTCGGGAGGTGATAATTAGAAGGTATTTTTATATCTTTTTTATCATATAAATCCCAATATTTTTTAGGGGCATTAAATGGCAAATGCGGTTTTTTAAAGCCGACAGCCAGGAAAAATGGATCTCCGCTATTTTGCAACTCCTGCAGTTCTTCTATAGCTCTTACTGCAATACGTCCATCCTCATATGCAATATCCGGAACATCCGGATTTTCATAAGCCGGTCCCCTAAAAGGATGAGGGCCTCTTTTTAGTGACTTGACATATTCAATATTTCTTTCTTCAAATATCCGTATGCTTTCTGTTGCCTGATAATCCCAGGTTTTCGTTGTATAGATTGGAGGCCTCCAGTTTTTATCCCAGCTGCCTTTACCATCATCAAAATAGTGATAAACTTTACCCAGGGAAATCGTTTTATAATGATTGTTTTTGAAATGCATTGGCAGGCTTACCACTCCCGGAACATAAGTGTCCTGTTTCCCTCCTGTAAACCTTTTGTCACTGGGGTATATACCACTCATCAGGGATGCTCTCGAAGGATGGCATTGCGGATAGTTGGCATAAGCGTTGGTAAAAATAACTCCCATTTTTGCCAGCCTGTCAATGTTCGGGGACTTGATCATGCTTTTTCCGTAGCATCCCAGTTCAGGCCTGAGGTCATCTACAGCTATGAACAATACATTGGGCTTATCGGGTTTTGTTTCATTGTTCTGTGCCTTTACCAAAAAAGGGGAAAGGACGAGGGAGCATAAAGCTCCGGTCAGTAAATTAGTTTTCAGGTTGATCATTTTTAAACATATTTAGAATTATTATCGGTGATAATCAGATTTTATATTACGTATCTTTTTATCTTATAATTGCTCAGTATTAATGTCTGGAAATTTTAAATTGAGGGAAACATGGCGGTTCATTTTCTCCCTGTGATGATTCCCGTTTATAGGGTGAGCATGGTTCGTTTTCCTTTGGCAGCCAATTTTTAAGCTCGTCAATGATATTTTTACAATCATCTTTTCCGGCCAGATTATCCCATTCCTGTTCATCATTGTTATGGTCATAAAGTTCTTCCGATCCGTCAGCATATCGGATATATCTCCAACGGTCTGTCCTCAAAGCATGGTTCATGAACCCGTGAGTTGTTAAAGCAGGCCTTTGCCATTCTATATCCGGATCCTTGATTATAGGAACCAGACTCTTTCCGTTAAGATCATTTTTTGGAGGCAGGTTGCATAGTTCAACTAATGTAGGGTATATGTCAATAAGGCTCACAGGCTTCTCACAAATTGTATTTGCTTCAGTTAATCCCGGTGCAATGATGATCAGATTGTTATGGGTTGCTTCTTCCCATAGGGCAAATTTTCTCCAGTGTAGTTTTTCTCCAAGATGCCAACCGTGGTCGGACCATAAGACGATGATAGTGTTATTTTTATAGGCACTATTTTCCAGTGCTTGTATTACACGTCCCACACATGCATCCACGAAGCTTATACTTGCAAGATAGCCTTTTACAGCATTTTTATGCTGGCCATATTTGAGCACATTTTCATTATCCCACGTACGGGCCATTCTTTTTCCCGGTGCAGGAACATCATTAAGATCATTTTCATTGATAGCCGGAAGGGTAATTTTTTCTTCAGGATAAAAATCAAAATATTCATCAGGTACATACCATGGGAGATGTGGCCTGTAAAAACCGCAAGCAAGGAAAAAAGGTTTATCATGTTGTTTTTGAAGCTGTCCAATCACCCAGTTTGCGACCTTCCAGTCTCCCATCTGTTCATTAGGTGCATCAACAGGTCCCCAGTCGAAGCTGCGAGTATCGGGTATGCCGTTAAGAGGTAACAGATTGGCAGGAGGCATCGGGTCATTTGGTTTTGTTTTTGTAAATGAAGGCCAGTAATCATTCCATGATACTGAGTCAGCTTCATGAAAAATTTTACCGCTTCCAATAGCTGTATAGCCGTTTTGCATGAAATATTGCGGTATGGTTACAGCATTTTCAAGGACTCTGCTTTGTCTGAAATATTGTGAATTCAGGTAAATACCCGATGAAGATGGTAAAATGCCAGTCATCAGTGAGGCACGTGACGGGCCGCAGGCCGGGGCGGAGCAATAAGCTTTTGAAAAGTAAACACCACTTTTTGCAAGGCGGTCTATGTTGGGAGTACGTGCATTGGGATGGCCTCCCAGGTACCCGGTCCAGTCATTGAGATCGTCGATGGCAATGAAAAGGATATTTAATTTATTTTGATCATCGCCAGAGTTAGGGTTATTAATACACTGAGCAAAAAGTATAATAAATAAAAAACTTAATGTTATACCTTTAGCATATATAATGATGAATTTCATCTTGGTATGATTGCTCTTGTTAAAAAACAAATAAATTATGGTAATTAAATCAGTTAAAAGCAGATATGAATTTTTTGGATCATTTATGTTTCATATCTGCTTATTAAAAGAATTAAATATATGATTTTTCTGATTACCTGACAATTAATAGCCTGGATTTTGTATCAGGTTGTTATTAGCATTTATCTGTTCCTGAGGTATAGGAAACCAATTTGTATGGTCTCCGTTGTTTGATCTGTCATACCATTCCCATGTTCCTCTTGCAAACTTGCCGAATCTAATGAGGTCATTACGTCTCATTCCTTCATAGTAGAGTTCTCTGCCTCTTTCAGCAAGAAGTTCATCCAGAGTAAGGGTATTAGTATCATAGAGATGTTGTTCAGGATTCTCAAACGCACGATTATGTACCTGGTTCACGAGGTTTACCGCTTCCTGGGTAGCCATGCCGCCATTTTTACGCATAAGGGCTTCTGCTTTCAATAATATGACATCTGCCAGACGATATACAGCCCAGTCATTTTCCATATTGGTTCCGGGCTCATAACTAACTTCATATTTCAGGAACCGGGCTCCATCATAATCCATAGCATTTGTATAGTCTCTGACAACAGGATCATCAGGATCATAAATATTGCTAAAATCTATTGTATATACAACAGGATGGTATGGAGGTCTGTTACTGAGTATTGGTTCTCCTGTAGTTTTGTTAATTTGCGGCCCGATAGCCCAACCTTTTAACCTAATATCATCAGGATGATATGAATGTATATGGGAAGGGATCGCAGAACGGCAATTATTTCCTCCGGCGGGTACACCATATGCCGGACCGACCATTGAGTGATGATGACCGGCAAAGGCTTGTGTCCTGACATTCCCTCCTGTAAGTGTCGGATGGAAAACTAAAACGAAGATATTTTCTTTAGACCCCTCATTGTTACGGGCGAAATTTGTAAAATAATTCGTTTCTAATTGGTACTTTCCGGAGCTGATAATTTGATCTGCATATGTAATTGCATCATCCCATCTTGGCACACCGGTCCATACTTCAGCATTCATGTATAATTTGACTAGAATAGTCATGGCTGCCCATTTATTAAAACGGCCGTAGGTTGACAAATCCACTTCTTCTTTAAGACCCGGAATACAACTTAAAAGTTCGTCTTCAATAAATTCGAATACCTTAGTCCGACCTTCGTCGAAATTAGAACTATTTGTCGGTTTGAACCCCTCTTCAACATCAAAACGGTCGACAATAGGGACATTCCCATAAGCATTTAAAAGGCAGTAATATCCAAATGCCCTGATAGCGCGAAGTTCCCCCATAAATATATCTTTCAGTTCCGGATCAAACTCCTCAAGTTGTTCATATTGATATAACAGCATGTTTGCCCTGTTAATGAATTGAAAGGCTGTTGTCCATATGGAAGTGATGCCTCCGGTTTCAGCATTCCATGTATGCTCATGATACCTTTGATGCATACCTCCTCCAAAGCATCCTCCATATTCTCTTGTAGGGTGAACGATTATATCAGTAGTAATTTCCTCAAGGTCTATAATATTCCTGTAAGCCAAAATATTACGCAAATCTGCGTAAATAGGTGCCATGGTAGTAATAATTTCCTCTTCAGTTTTATAAAAATTATCTGAGACGATCGTATCGTAAACTTTTTCTTCAAGGTCGGTGCAGGAATTAGTACCAGACATCAAAAGAGTTATTATCATTAATGTGTTTATTAACTTTTTCATGCTTTATTTTATTTAAAAGTTTACATTTAAACCAAAACTAAAAGTCTTTACCTTGGGATAATTCCAAATATTATCGTATCCTGGCATAAGTCCTGTAATTTGTTGTTCAGGATCTTCTCCGGTATATTGGGTTAGACAAAACAGATTTTTTGCACTTCCGTATATTCTAAATTGTTTTACTGCTTTAATCGGAATGGTATACCCCAGAGTAAGATTGTCCAATTTAACGAAGTCTCCTGGCTCTACATGATAAGAAGTTTCGTAATTCTTTGAGTCTCTTATTTTTGATATTTCAGGATCAGAAATTGCCCTGTAAAGGATATTTTGTGGAAGCCTGTTGAGGTTTTCCCTTGCCATACTATGTAAGTTCATTATTTCAAAGCCTATTGCTCCTCGGAGAGCGACAGTCAAATCAAAATTACCGTAAATGAAATTATTAATAAAACCAAGATAACTTTTAGGCAGCCCGTTTCCGATAATTTTTTTATCATCAAAACTTCCTGTAGAGGCGAGTTTTTTCTCAATTCCTGTTTCATCCCATATTTGCCATTTGCCTTCCTCTGAGAATCCGGCAAATTCATATCCAAATATATTTCCAAGGGGTTGATCTTCCTCAATTTTGAAAATAGGAACCTCATTAAATCCTATACGGGCCCCCGATGGAATATTAATTACAAGATATGAATGATCATAATTTTCATCTGACAGGCTCACGAGCATATTTTTATTGTATGAGATATTAAAATTTGTTTTCCAACTGAACTTTTTGGTTTGTACAGGGGAAGCAGTAAATGTAAGCTCTATCCCTTTATTATTAATTTCACCTACATTAGCCCAGGTACTCCCATAAAGATTGGGAGGGACAGGCACTGCATATTCATATAATAGATCTGTAGTTTTGCGGTTATATAAGTCAATGTTTATTGATATATTTTGAAGTATGGCAAGATCAATTCCAATATTAGTTTCAGCTTTCTTCTCCCACCTGAGATCAGGATTAGGATTACTTACCGGAGCGTAACCCGGTATCCATTGGTCATTAAAGTACATTACACCTGAAGTTCCCATTCTTTGCAGAGAGAGGTAGTTTCCAATACCATGATTACCTGTAACACCATACCCAAACCTTATTTTCAGATCATCGATGAAATTAACATTTTCCATAAATGCCTCTCTGCTTATATTCCAACCCGCCGAGGCTGCAGGGAAGTATCCCCATTTATGATCAGCGCCAAATTTTGAAGAACCTTCACGACGCAAGCTGGCTGATAATAAATATTTATTGTCATAACTGTAATTTATTCTTCCAAAAAATGCAATCAGTCTGCTGTATGCTTTTGCACTTGACACAGGATTTGCATAATTGCCCATAGAAATAGCCAAACCTGCTCCAAGATTATTATATGATAAGGCATCAGTAATGAAAGTCCTGTTTGATGCGCTGAAACTTTCATCAATGAAGTCCTGATAACTATAGCCGGCCAGTGCTTCAAAACTATGCACATTTGAGAATGTTTTTAGATAATTAATCATTGGCTCAACTGTATATGATTCTCTTTTATACGCACTTCTGGTGGCAACACCATTATAACTTGTTTCATTTAAACTGTACCAAGATTTCTTTTCTTCATATAAGCCTCTTATCTCATTGGATCTTTGGTATGAACCATTAACTGAAAATTTCAATCCTTTGATGAATTCATAGGAAATTTGCATATTACCAAGGAATCTTGAATCTTCATTATTTCTTTCAAATTGTTCTATTAACCCTAAAGGATTTGGAACATTATAACCCCCCTCTTCCCAGTATATTCCATCCGGGTTCAGAGGAGACGTTCCGTCGTTATATACCAGTTGGGTGGGATTTCTTGACATAGGTTGAACCATTATTTCATTATTAAAAGGATGAGAACTGATAAAAGAATTATTCAGGTTCAATTGAAATGAAAGTCTGTCTTCCAGAGCCCTGTGGGTAAGTGAAAGACTGCCGTTCATCACATTCTTGCCAGTTTCCTTGACAAATCCATTCTGCTGTCTGTAATTTAAAGATCCATAATATTGAGTTGATTCTGATCCGCCTGACATAGACAGATCATGTACCTGGCTAATTGCATTTTGCGTGATTACATCAAACCAATCTGAATTTCCCCCATAATCAACCATTGAATAAGCTTTTTCTGCCAGGAACGGATCATCTGAATTTGCCCATTCATTTTTATAGAACCTGTATTCATCAGCAGTTAATAATCTGGGTTTATTAAACCATCTTTCTGTATATGCATATCCTGAGTATTTTATCTCAGGTTTTCCTGGAATACCTTTTTTTGTTGTAATTATTATTACACCATTAGTAGCTCTCGTACCATATATAGCCGCAGCAGAACCATCACGCAGGACATCGATTGAAGCTATATTTTCGGGAGAAATTGCACTAAGATAACCACCTGGAACACCGTCAATAATTATAAGAGGTGCTGTAGATCCCCTGATAGAAGATACACCCCTTAGTTGAATTTCAATTTCCGATGTGGGATCACCGCCTCTTGCATGGGAAATACCCAATCCGCCAATCCTTCCTGATATAAGTTCCAGAGGTGATTGATAGACCGCACCCTGCATGAAGTCTTCTTCCTTAACTGTAGCTATGGAACTGGTTACCCGCCTTCTTTCCTGTGTGCCATATCCAATGGCAACAACCTCTTCTATGCCAATTACATCTTCTTCCATAGTAATGTTTATGGTACTCTGGTTCCCAACTACTATTTCCTGCGACCTTAACCCCACAAATGAAAATATAAGTGTGGCATTTTCAGGCAATGAGGAGAGAATATATTTTCCATCTGTGTTAGTCACAGTTCCCTGGGTTGTCCCCTTTATTACGATAGATACACCAGGTACCGGTTCCCCTGAAATATCTGTAACTGTTCCACTAACAGTGCTCTGTTGATTTATTTCTGCAACTTTATACTCTGATGATGGACTCCAGGGATTACCTGGTATTGTAAGAACTATTTGACGGCCCATTATAGAATATGTCTCATTGCTCTTATCAAATAAAAGATCCAGTATTTTGGGTACTGTTTCTTCGGTTACAGAGATGTCAACTTTACGTTCAACATCAACTACTTTTTTGCTGTAGAGAAAATAAAATTCACTCTGGTCCTCGATAGAAGAAAGTACCCGCTCAAGTGGTGTGTCCCTAAATTCCAGGGACAGCCTTGTTTTTTGGGCGTACAAATCGTTAGCCAGCACCCCGAGGGTGGAAACAAGAAACAAACAAATTGTAAGTTTCATAATTATTAACATTTTTAATGCGCGATAACATACTCTGTGCCGCGCAGATTTCTTTTTAAAAATTTTCATACTTTCGCATTGAATTAAGGTTTAATACTTTATTAAATTTTAAATTGACCAAAGCAGGAGAATGTTACAGCATTTTTCTGCTTTTTTAGAAGGAGTACTTCATGTCATAGGCATATTGTTTTATTGGTTAATTATTATTTTATAGTCTTTTTTGTAAATCAATTATTATTTGTTGCTTTGTAAATGTGCCATCATCTTTTTTTATTCTGGGAGTAATTTCATATTTTATAGGAGTGGCAATCTCAAGCAGATCAAGTATCTGTGTCAAGGTTTCATCAACAAATGTAGCTGTGTAAGGAAATTTTTTTACAGAGTCATCTTTGAATATAAATTCAACATTATACCATCTTCCAAGTCTTAGAACAATCTCTTCAAGTGTGTCGTCCTTGAAAATTAATATGCCGTCTTTCCAGGATATGTATTTATTGATATAATCTGTCGTGCAGACATAACTTCTATTAATATTGGAATATCTAAGATGCTCGCCGGGATTCATAGTTTTTAAATCAATTGTTTTATCAGTAGATGTTTTCTGTTTAACAACCACCTTTCCTTTAATAAGGGTAGTCTCAATATTATTAAGGCCGGAATAAGCCATAACATTAAACTCTGTACCTAATGCAGTTATTTCTAAATTGTCAGTACAGACACAAAATGGCATTTGCGGATCAGTGATTACATTAAAGTATCCTTCACCCATTAGTTCAACTATGCGTTTTTTTCCGGAAAACCTTCGGGGATATATTAATTTGCTACCGTGATTAAGATGTACTCCTGTACCATCCGGAAGTTCAATATAAGTTCGGGACCCAATAGGAGATGTTACCTCAATATTTCCTATTTCGTTAAAGGCCTGTCTATTATAAAAATGACCTTTCTCAGATAAGACAAAAATTAATGTAAGTAATATCGGAATAAACAAAATTGCAGCCGATTTTGTAAGATACATATATACTTTATTATATTTTGCTGCCCTGTTTCTCTTTATAGTTTTCCTCTTATAATCTGAATCTGATAAATTGATTTTATGGTGTATCTTATCTAAAATTCTTTCAAATATGTCATCTTCCAAAGAGTCATCTGTTGGTGAAAATTCGTTCCAAAGAACTTTTATTTTTCGTCTGTTATTGATTGAGCTTGCCTCATCCCTGAACCAATTAAAAATTTCATCAATTTCTTCAGAATGACACTGATTGTTTAAATACCTGTTAAATAGCTCTTTGTCCATTAAGAAAATATAATTATGGCTGTAGATGCTGTAATATACATCTATAATACGCATAACTTATTTAATACCACTATCCTAAAAACAAATTTTTTTAATACTGCAAGAGAATAAAATGTTTTTGATGTCCAGTCTAAGCAGTATTTGTTATGATATTGTTTAGTTATTGTAATTAAAGAATTTTAAATTTGATCTTTCCTTAAATGCAAATTTTTTTAAACAAGTTTGCTCCTGATAAAAAGTGAGCATTAATCTAATACATGATTAATAAATCCATCAAGAGGGTATAGTTTAATTAATAAAATAAGACTCTCATTTAAAAAAAATGTTTGTAATGAAACGAGTATCCATATTAAAATCAGATCATAAGACTATGATTAAAATATGTGCGGGTTCCCCCGATTTTTAGTATGACAGACTATATGATATTTCTAAAAAAAACAATAGTTTTAATAATATGAAACGAGCATGTAAAATATTTACACCCAAGGTGATGATTAAAATTGCGAGTTCCATATGATACCTTATAAAATAATTAATTTTAATCATATGAAATTCAAGATTTTAATTTTTTTATTGTTACTGTATTCATGTTCTTCTGAGTTTGTTTCATGGCCTGAATCGACTCCGGAGGCTAAGCCATGGACACGTTGGTGGTGGTTAATATATTGATCCCAAAAGTAAAAAAACAGATATCAGAGGTTTATGGAATATAAATTTTGTTGAAGGAGGTCTGGTGTTGCCGGCAAATATTAAAACTAAATGGGAAAGACTTTGGAACACTTCCTGGCCCGTTATACCGCGTCAGGGTTGATAATTTGGTTCATGGAAATAATACGCTGGAGGTTGAGGTTACCAATGTAGCTGCCAATCGTATACGTGATTATGACAAGCAGGGAGTTCAATGGAAAAAGTTTTTGCACAGGCGAATGGACGGAGGATTTTTTAATATAAAGTATGGAGTGTTTGATGCTTCAGGTTGGGATGTAAGAGATAGCGGACTTATCGGCCCTGTTTCGATAACTTCCTTAGATTTTCGTTAAAAAGAACCAGTCAGGTGAGTAATCGTTAATTCTTATGACTGACCAGGAATGGTAACATATATTTGGGTAAAATAGCCTTTTCCGTAAAAGAAATTCCTCAATGTTCATTACAATAAATACCAGTTTATTATTCTAAAGATATAAATAGAAAAACATTATTGCAGCCAGGGATTCCCTTTTCAGGTTATTCCTGAGAAATTTCAATGCTTTCGACATATGGTTTTCAACAGTATTTATTGATATTTGCAGTTTTTCTGCAATTTGACGATAGGTAAGTTCATGCTCACGGTGAAGTTTAAAAACCTCCTTTTGGCGGGGTGGTAATTTATCTACAAGCTCGTTGATCCTTGCAGAAACAGATTCAAAATCAAGATCATCATCGGACAATTTATTTTGTAAGGGAACCTGAAGAGATTTAACATGTTGAATATATTTTTCTTCAGACATTTTTTTTCTTATAAGGCTAATCGTAGAGTTATAGGCTATGGTAAACAGATAAGAGTCAAAAAGGGCTAAATCATCAATATTGCCGCGGGCCTCCCAGATTTTGACGAATACTTCCTGTACAATTTCTT
>CAZJGI010000089.1:0-12219 GCA_964545315.1 uncultured Prolixibacteraceae bacterium | reverse complement strand
CGAGTTGATAAATTCGTATACATCAGCATCGTTTTGCTTTGTTTTTAATTCTGCCGTTGTGTATTATTTTAATTGTTTGTTAAATCAAAGGTTAGAATAACCTGGTTGAAAGTGGTTTATTTAGAGGAAATTGAACAGAAACTTTGCCTTTTTTAAAGTCTTTTAGTTCTTTATCTAATTGTTTCGTTGTCGTTGGGTGCGGAAGGATGAAGGTATCATTTCCAAAAAATTAAATCATTATTATTTTTGTATTGCATACAATCTGTTCATGGTTGAGATATAAAGAACACCATTTGCAGTAGCAGGAGTGGCGTGAATCGGGCTGTCAAAATTTATAGAATCCAGCACATTTAAATTTTTACCCTGCTCAATGATCCAAAAATCACTCCCTCGTGATCCCACAAATACTTTCTCATCGGCAGCCAGGGCAGAACTCCAGGAATCCTGTCGTAAAAAATGTTTGTTGTATTGCTTCCCGTTTTCGGCATCAAAACAATACAGATTTTTACCACAATCTGTTACATATATCAAACCATTTGAGATAGCAGGAGTTGCAGCTGAATGTCGCTCTAGAGAAGAAGACCAAATCTCGCCAGTTTCAGTTATATCACCTGTTCCATTAGCATCAATACATTTTAGCCAGCATTCCTGTTTCCCCCACCAAATATCTCCTCCAACTGTAACATATATACGATTTTTATAAAACACCGGCATCCCAAGAAAGTTACTCGGCCCCACTTTCCTGTTATGAAGATAGTCATGTATATTTTCTTTGGGAGCATCCGGATCGCAGTCGAATTGCCAAACTTTTTTAAAAAGTTGTATCTCATTATTATCCAATTGCGAAAGAGCTTCAAAGGCATATACAATACCATCAGGCCCCGCAAAAAAAACCAGCTTTTGACCATTTACTTCTCCCATTGATGGCGATGACCATGAGGAATGGAAAATACGGGGGCCAAAATTTTCGTTGTCACGTGCTAACAGTCTGCCTGTTTTTTTATCCAGCGCAATAAGAGAGGGAGCATTAAGTGCCCTTGTTTGAAGATGACGGTGATCCACACCGTTGCAGGTATTCAGATAGAGAAAATTGCCATCTGACAAGATTGATGCATGGGGTGAATCATGTGGACAAATGCCCAGTTGCTGCTTCAAATCATATACCCAGATTATATCAGCATCCTTCTCAGTCACTTCTATGGGAAATTCTCCAATTGGAACCATATACCATCCTTCACCCATAAAAGGACCGTCATTCCCATCTGACTGTCCCTTTAGGTCGAGACAAAGCACCTCTGACCTATTTGTAAGAATGTAAACCCTATCGCCTTCCACGGTTGCAGGAGAACAAATACCTACCATAGGCCAGTCGTTATGCCGGTCGCCACCAACACGGGGTACTGTCAATTGCCAGCAAAAACTTCCATCCGATTCATTAAAGCACAATAAGGTTCCACGGTCGCCTTTTTGACGGGGATCACGTTCATCAGCATTATTGGCGCCAATCAAGACTTTTCCTCCCGAGACAACTGCAGTAGCATAACAGTTACTCCCAACAGGAACAGACCATTTAATGTTTTTGCCTGTTTCAGGGTTGAAACTTCCTGGCAATCCGGTTACATTTGAAATCATGTTGCGTGAATGCTTTTCGCCCCATTGTGGTGAATCCTGAGCCAATATCCAACCGGAATCGGAGATACATGTTTGTACTCCCAAAATAAAAATGATAAGGATTATATGAATTAAAATGTATCTGTTATACTTCATAAAAGATTTATTTGATGATAGCAATATATTGAAAAAAAAATTGATAATCTTACAAAGTGATAATATGTTTTTTTATCAACATTAGCGAAAGTTAAAATTAAGCATCAATATCATAATATATAATTAAACTGCATGCTTATGAAACGAGCATGTCCTTTTAATCAAAGTGACCCGGCACAAAACAAAGGCAGAAATTTGATCCGTTGTTCCGGTATCTCCTCAAATTTGTTTTCAGTAAGGACATACCCATTTTGTACATTAGGGTATGTATCCAACAATAAATGCAGGCTTTTTATTTTGCCTGACTTACCGCTTTTTACTTCAACAGGGATTATTTCTCCTTCATTTTCAATTAAATAATCTGTTTCCGCACTGCTCCCACGGGCTTCCCTCCTCCAGTAAAAAAGATTTTCGTTTTTTGATGCACGGAGTTCCTGCCCTACAAATTGTTCAGCCAGTTTCCCGTTCCATGCCGATGCTAATTTATGTTTTGGGATAGTTTTATCTGAACTGAATCCGTTTATATTCGACATTAACCCAATATCAATGAAAACCGTTTTGAAGATGTTTTCTGATGCGCCTGCTCCAAGGGGTGACCCCGCCGGAGAAGCTGCCCTTACTTTAGTAAATAACCGTGCTAATTCAAGCAGTTCAAAAGCTTTTTTAACAGTCGGGTTGGTAAAACCCTGAGCTAAATGTGCATATTTTATTTGTTCTCCTGTTTTACGGGCAACAGAATTCAAAACAGAGTGCAGGCACCTTTTGTCGGAATGCCCTGCGTATTTGGCGAAGTCCTGGCGGAATGTTGCGATTAAATCGGACTGTGTGTTGATCACATCTATAAAACTTCCGGTATTTATAAATGTATCGACACATTCAGGCATCCCCCCAATAATGAAGTAGTTGTACATTTCGTTATTTATCATATTGATAACAGACTCTGAAAATTGGCTGCCAGGTTGATTGATTTTTTCTGCCAATAATTCTTTCCCCGTAGCAATTAAAAATTCATTAAATGTTAAAGGAAACATATTAAGTATCTGCAAACGCCCAACAGGGAAAGAAATGTTGTTAAGGGCAAATTCCAGCAAAGAACCTGCAGCTATGAGATGCAACTCAGGTATTTCTTCGTGGAAATAGCGCAGCGACATTATGGCTTTCGGGCATTCCTGTATTTCATCAAAAAAAAGCAAGTCAGCACCTGGGGTGATTTTTTCCCCTGCAATAAGCTCAATTTCTGATAATATCCTTCGGCTGTCCAGGTTTAGGTCGAAAACTGAGTGAATTTCAGGATTTTTTTCAAAGTTGATGGTATGTATTTTCCCTTCAAAAAACGTTTTGCCAAATTCCAATATTGAGTAAGTTTTACCGACTTGCCTTGTACCCCTTATTAACAAAGGTTTTCTGCGCGGATAGTTTTTCCATGCTTCCAGTTTTTCACTAATTATCCTTTTCATGTTTTTAAAATCATTAATTCTTAAGGTAATAAATGTAACTCACCAATACATAATTCTTCCAATGGATAAAAGTATGACTCATGGTTCTTTTTATTTTGATTTTAAAAGATACATAATGTAAAAATACAAATAATGTTTTAAAAATTCAAGGTATTTTTTATATTCTATTTTAAAAAATTCAAGTATTATTTGTTTTATAACAACCTACTGAAAGGTTTTCTCAAGCCTTGCTGCAATATATCCTCAGCCACTATTTCATAATCACGTGCACTTTTCGATAAATTAGTACTATCTTTTATATTTCCGGGAATGCATCCATAGATTAATGCAAATCCGAGGATCAGCAGCCTGGTATATTTAATCATCATAGCTATCCGGATTTTAATTCATACACTTTCCCGTGTATCTTCAGCAAAGCGCTTGCATAATCATTCAATTCCTATTTTATCTGGATCTCCGGAATTTTATTTCTTTGCCGTTATAAACCATTTTTTCTACCGGCTTACCTTTCTCGTCGACACGAATTGCAGCAGCATCTCCATCAGTTGTAAATCCCATTCCGGAAACTTCACCCGAGCCTATACGCCAAAGGGCTGTTATCCTGCCATCCTTTGTTTTTACACTCACTGCGCAGGCATTTTCATTTATCGCATAATCTGCCTCATCAAGTGATCTCTTACCTTCCTGATAAGGATGCAAAACCGTTATAAAACGCATAGTTTTTGAAGGATCATTCACCTTTGCAGTCATATGCCATTGTGTAAGTTGAATGCGTTTACGTGGCGGTGGATCAAACTGATCAGTTTGAGTCAATTCCAAGCCTTTAGGAAAAAGCATGTTAACACTGCAATGCACATCACCAGTCTTCACCTCAATATCATTCTGATCATTGATCTTCATTTTTTCAGGAGAGTGTAACCACCACTCAAAAGTCTGCGGCTCAGGTGTAGCCAGATCATCAAAGATGATGATAATATCAGGTTTGGCAAAAAGAATATGACGTGTAAACTTATCGACCAGTCCGCCGGGATATGCCTCTCCGGCTTCGCCCGCCACATAATCAAAGGCATCCGAACTCTTAAACGCTATGATTTCTCCCTTTGCCCCGGGGCTTCGATGTAATTGACTTTGTCCGCCCACTGTGATGGAGTTAACTGATCTTGTTGACCACATCCAGTTACGATGGTGGTCGCTTCCGTAACTGTCGCGCTTACCGGTCCTGATAATCAGTGGTTCACCGTAAGCATAAAGCAGAAATGAGTTTTGTGCTTCGTATCCATGGCTCTGTGTCCCGAAAGGACTTGACTTGAACAATATCTGAACATCCTTATCAGAATCGGTCAGATCGTTATGAAGCATAGCCAGGCCAGTACCCCTGAACAACCTGGAAGGGGGTAATTCCCTTATAGGCCTGGGGTCAACCTTTGGGAGCGCCCCCCGGATGAATCCTATATATCCTCCTGAAAGAGATGGCCCACCTATACGTTCAACATAATCCATCCAGTAACCGTTCTGTGACTGAGCAGAGAAAATTGTCATCAGTCCGCGGTTGTTTGACGCGGTGCGTTCACCGGTCAGATCACCAAATCCTCCCCTGGGAACATTAGGAGGCATGACATATAGGGCAAAATCACCTGCATTAGAGAAAAAAGGGATCTTAAATGCATCTATATCCAGAGCTGCACGCTGAATATCAACCCACCAGGTAAAACGGTCCAGGTAACTGGCCCAGTAAGAAGAGCCTTCATGCCAGCCTCCATCATCATCTGACCAGACAGGATAAACATTAAAAAACACATTAGTGGCAAACCATATCCACTTGTCAGCATCTTCCATTTCATCCAAAAAGGAAATCCCTATCTCCCCAAGAAAATGCCATGCACGGTTTGAGTGACTTGCATAAGGCTTCCACAGATGCCTGGGGTAAAGATGGTTATACATCTCATCACCTCTCACCTTCATTACTTGCCGGCATTTTTCCCTTTCATCTTCGGTAAGAAGATCATTAACAAAAGTATAGGTACGGGAGAAATAGTAATTATATGGCATTCCTGCTTCATCATTATAACGATATCCTGTTGCCCCCTTAGGGTCCCATTCCGCCGCAGCCATAAGCAATTCCCGTGCTTTTTGCCCGTACTCTTCTTTGCCACCCAACAGCCGTGTAAAAGCAAGGGTTGCAGCAGAATTCAGCACTTCAATAGTGTAAGTGCGGTTACCCCACCATATTTCACGCCACTCATCAGAATTATTTATTATACCTTCAGGATACTTTTCAGGTTCTTTCGTCGGTGGAGAATCAGCCATAATGCGTTCACAATCACTGACCAAAGATTCAAAACGGTCTTTCAGTTCACCTTTTGCCAACTCCCTGAGATGTGGTATATGTTCAGGCCTTAAAAATAACCTGGGATGTTTATCAGGCACTCTTGATATCAACTCTTTAAATTCCGGAAGCGGAAAATTCACGGCATCAGGACTAATCTTAAACATTCGTGTTTTACTCCAGTCCGATTGTCCGTTATCACCGGCGAATGCCACCCTCCAATAAAGCTGTTCCAAAGGTAAAGTTGCAGGAGGACAATAAACAGTGTATTCGATATCCCGGGCTTCATGAATAATATCGATAAAATCAACATCCCTTGCAACCTGAAATATATAATTATTTGCACCCTTCTGTGGCCGCCATGAAAATCCCGGCGGATTCCTCTTTGATATGCTGCCTTCCTGTGGCCGGAATCCCCACTCACCCGGTGCTGCCGGATCATCATTAAAGGCAGTTTGTGCAGATAATCCCAGACAAATGACTATTGACACACATGCTAGGGTTAAAACTTTTGTCGCGGAAGATAATAGTGGAGTTGTAGCATCCATCTGATCAAAATTTTATAATTATTTTTTGCTGTGTCAATTTATAATAAAAATATGGAAGATTTATTTATAAAAAATTGAATTTAAATTTTTTTATAAGGATCAGTATAACAGGCATCTTTCTCAACTAAATGAGTTCATTGGCTCTTTTGTAAAATTCCATTTTCTATCAATAATTCCGACTGTATCTGTCACAGCAGTAACAAAACAAAAAAATAAGGTTAAAAATATAATTTTTGTCAGGCATCTAATAAAAAAGCCAGTAATATTTAAATAATAGCAATTCATTTTTCTATGAAAATTCCTATCATTTTTGTATATTACCTACAGTATTTTTCTAATAATGTAAAAAGAGTTGTATTTCAAGTAGAAAATAATGAATTACTATATTGGGAATACAGACCTTGACTGGTACCTATACCTTAAGCGAATTAATCCGGAAGACATTAACTTCTGGCAACCAGGCGGTTTATCTCATTTTAAAGCAATAGGTTCAGGTTCTCCTTTTTTATTAAAACTAAAGAGTCCGATTAATAAAATAGCAGGTGTTGGATTCTTTACCTCACATTCAATTCTTCCAATTGATTTTGCGTGGGAAGTATTTCAGGAAAGAAACGGTGCTAATAATTATTTCGATTTCCTATCAAAAATAAAATCCTACAGGACTGCCTCGAATCCAATTGAAAAAAATCCAAATATTGGCTGCATTGTTTTAACAAATCCTGTATTCTTTGAAGAGCCTGACTGGGTATCAATTCCTGATGATTGGTCCAAAAACATTGTCCAGGGTAAGTCATATAATACTGAAACAGAAAATGGTAAAATATATTGGGAGCTAATTGAATCAGTTTTATTAAAATATACATCAACGTCATCAACAGAATCGATCAATGAACCTGTTCCGCTTTATAACAGATATTTAACAAATATAAGGATAGGCCAAGGAGCCTTTCGAATCCTGGTAACAGATGCATATTCAAGAAGATGTGCAATTAGTGGTGAAAAAACTCTACCAGTATTGGAAGCAGCTCATATAAAGCCCTATTCAACGTGTGGAATAAATGCAACAAACAATGGTCTGTTATTACGTGCTGATTTACATAAGCTGTTTGACACAGGATATATTACTGTAACAGACAAATATTATATTGAAATTAGCAGAAGAATCAAAGAAGAGTATGAAAACGGAAGGGATTATTATAAATATCATGGGAAACAATTGATCTCATTACCACATAATAGATATGATTTACCAGATAAGGATTTTTTAAGATGGCATAATGAGTATGTATATAGAACTCATTAATTTTATTAACAGAATTTGAAAATTTCCAGAATTTAAAAAATATCCACTTTAAGTGAATTAAATATTTCAGCCGGACAATATAATCCCCCGGTTTCATTGGGGAAAATTACTGTTAAACAACTTCAGAAAATATTGTAAATTCAGCTAAGAGTTAAGAAATTATAACTGGCTCGAAAGAACTGGTGAACAACCACCCGATTTTGATTATTTGCCATATATTCGCTTGGAGGTACTGTGGATTATTTTCTGCCACACTGGATTAAAGAATAGCAGGATTAGTATCATTTGCCGGTTTCACTCCGATGCGTCTTAATAATCCTGACAGAGGCACCGAAGGACTTAAGGCTTTTTCACATCTTCATGGCCTAATACCCTATCTGGTATTTTTAATGGAATATGAAGAGAAAATCCCGGCATATTTTCATGAAATGTTGGCTTCAATTTCTTCCAGGCTTTTCCCCTTAGTTTCCGGAAGCTTTTTCAAAATAAATATAAATCCGGAAATACTTATTAATGCATAAAGCCAGAAAGTACCAAATGCATTCAGTGTTTTATTCAGAATGGGGAACGAATAAGTAAGCGCAAAAGAGGCGATCCACAAAGAAGTAGTAGCCAAGGCCATCGCGGCACCGCGAATCCGGTTTGGGAATATCTCGGAAAGGACCACCCAGGTTACGGGCGCTAATGTAAGGGCATAAGTTGCAATTGCCATAACAACCAGCGATAAAATAACGATACCCTTGATTTCCAAATAGTAACTAGTTCCCAAAATAATATAAATCAGAGCCAGTCCTGATGAACCGAGCAGCATTAGATTCCGGCGGCCCCAACTATCGACCATCCGCATGGCTGCCAGGGTAAATAAAAGATTTACAGAACCTGTAATTACAATATTCAAAAGCATATCGGAAACGGAATATCCTGCGGAAGTAAACACTTCTTCGGCGTAGTTGAAAATTACATTTATCCCGCACCATTGCTGGAAGACTGCCAATACAATCCCCAAAATCAAAACTGGCCGTATCTTTTTCACCCTCAATGCTTTCCAATCAATTTTACGTGAAGCGCCTTTCAGTGTTTCTGCAATATTTTTCTCTTCGGCGAGGGAATACCCTGTGCCCCCGATTTTCTCAAGTATTTTCACAGAGGCCTCTGTTTTCCCTATTTTTGCAAGAAAACGGGGACTTTCAGGGATAAAAAATGCCATGAAAAAAAACAATAGTGCAGGAACGGTTTCTGCCCGGAACATCCAGCGCCAGCCCATCTGCCCGTTCCACGACTCCCTGATAAACTCGTCAGTCGCTTCGTCGGGTACCTTTTGGGCAATAAGGTAGTTGACAATTTGCGCCATCAGAATACCTATAACAATTGTCAGCTGATTTACCGCCACCAGTTTTCCCCGAATGGGAGCAGGAGAAACTTCAGCAATATACATGGGTGAAATGGCCGAAGCGATACCAATAGCCAGCCCGCCAATAATACGATATATGATGAACGGAGTAAACTGGCTTACAGCACCTGTGCCTATGGCAGACAGCATAAACAGAAAGGCAGCAAAAATCAACGGCACTTTTCGTCCAAAACGGTCGGCCAGATATCCGGAAAACAGCGCGCCAAAAAGACAGCCTGTAAGGGCACTGCTCATAGCCCACCCCTGCAGGTTTGGATACCCTGTAATATCAAAAAACCTCTCGTAAAAAGGTTTTGCCCCGCCGATGACAACCCAGTCATAACCAAACAGAAGTCCGCCCATGGCTGAAACCAACGTTATCCCTATAAGAAAACGCCTGTTTAATTTTATTTCATTCATATCTAAATTATGCATACGGTTTAAAAAGATGTTTACCGATTTTAATACCCAGGTAATAAAACTATATTAATTTGATTTTCAAGCTTATATTATTGTTTTGTAATTTTAAAAATTTTGCTTTTAAACGAACCTGACAAAGGCAGTACAATTCCCTTTTCCATCAGAAATTGTCCTGTATGAGCATTTTCGATGCTGTCAATTTTATATTTGGCATCAGCCTGTAATCCTCTCAGCTTAATCTCTTTAGAGCGTTTTGTTTCCGAAATAAAATAATCGGGATATTCGGCAAGATTATAAACAAAAACAACGGACTCAGATTTGTCTTTATTGACATACTGCAAAACGCTTCTGTTGTTTTCGTAAGGAGAGACCAACCTCAACTTCGCCAGTGGGAGATTTCTCAAAGTCGGCACGCCAGTTTCCGCTGTAAATTAAAGATCCATACCAGACTCTGCCGACAGTTTCACTTGTCTCACCTTCAGGCCGTATAGCAAAGAAAGATGAGCCAAACGAACGGAAGTCTTTTATCTGCAATGTTTTAACTCCCTGTGTCAGCAAAGTTGTGTTTGGCTGAAACTCATGTCCCCATATACCGGAAAGATGGGTAAGGGAATAATTGTCTTTCGGCAAAAAGAAACTTCCTGATTGCGCATTTTCTAACCTGATTATCTCTTTTTTCCCTGTATTGTTGATCTCTATCCATTTTTCCAGAAGGTCATATTCCGGGATCACACGAATATATCCGGCCACCATAAGTGGGTAAGACTGATCTTCCTGAGTGATCACCAGGGTAGAATATCCATCAATAGTATTGATCTCTGCGTCAATAAATTTCAGTTCAATGTCTCGCACACCATCAGCATAAATTACCTCGACCATTGTTGTGGTATTTGAATATCCTCCCCGCACAGTTATTTCATCTCTCCAGGAATTTTTCAAAAGTCCGGGATCCTGGACCTTATTGCCAAAGTAAACCATATTTAGTGAACCTGAAGAAGTTACTGATACTTGATAGAGAAAAGAATCAGTATAAAGCGACCAGGCGGTATTGTCACCGTTTTTTATAATTGCACCGGATTGGGCATAAATAACATTTGCCAGGCTGACTAGAACTAACAGGCTTATTACTTTTTTCATTAAGGTAATTTTTAATTATGATGGATATTAAATATTTTGTTCACTTTCAGTTATTTGATCTCTTCTTCTTATGCAGTGTCTGGATAGAATCCCAGGGCAACACATTGGTCCCTTCGGCCCACTCATCATACATATCGCTCATTTCCCTTACCTGCGCGGGGAACAATGCCGTAAAATTTATCAAAACCACGTTGCAGAGGCCATTGGTCCCAGACAGAAATTCCCAGATGCCACTTACCTGACATAAAAGTGTGGTATCCTGCCCCTTTTAAAATTTCTGCTATTGTAATACCATTTTTATTTAGAAATCCCCTGTATTCAGGAATCTCCAGGTCGTGTTGGGTGAAATTTTCGGGGGTGTTGTTCATGTGACTGATACCAACCTGATGTGGATAACAGCCGGTCATTAAAGAGGCTCTGGTCGGGCAACAACGTGCTGCATTGTAAAAATGAGCAAACCGTACCCCGTTTTCTGCCCGGGCATCCAGGTTGGGTGTATTTACTTCACCTCCGTAACACCCAATGTCAGAGTACCCCATGTCATCAGACATTATAAGAATAATATTAGGCCGGCCGTCATCCTGGTTGTCACCCTTCTCACGGTCAAAGGTGAATCCTGATAAATCTGGCATAAAACATATTAATACTGTAATAAACACACTTTTGTTCATCTTTATAATTTTTTACAGTATTTTATTGGGGGCAATAAATAATCTCCCTGTTCTTTCATCCATTTTGACAGGACTTAACTCAAACAAAGATAATAATTTTGCGTCCTGTGTTTGTCTTGTCCTTTCACAGATTAACAGAGATTTCACTAAACCCGGATTAAATTACTGGCACAATCGTGCTGATTACGATATTGAGGCTGAAATTTTACCTGAAAATAGTATACTAAAAGGTGAGGAGAAGGTTGTATTTCATAATAATAGTCCCGATACACTTTACTCTATTGTATTTCAGCTATTCCAGGATATGTATAAAAAAGGGAATACCAGAAAAAAATATATTATACCTTATGATGTTACTGAGGGAACCAATTTTACCCTTCTGACTATTAATAAAGAACAAATTTACCTGAACGATACAAGTCAGGCCCGCATACAGGACGGATTGCTGAAGGTAAAGCTAAAAAGTCCTTTATTCCCACGTACTTCTGCTAATATAAGAGTCAAATGGGATTTTCATATTCCTGAAAAAACATATAGAAGGACAGCAAGATTTGATTCCACCTCATACTTTATTGCATACTGGTTCCCCCGTGTTGCTGTTTATGATGATATATTCGGCTGGGATAATTACGGATATGATGGTCTGCATGAATTTAATAATGATTACGGGAACTTCACCGTGAAAATAAAAGTTCCTGAGAATTATCTGATCTGGTCTTCAGGTGAACTGGTAAATCCCGGAGAAGTATATTCACAAGATATTATCAACAGGCTCTCTGAATTAAAGGATAACAATCAAACTATAATAATTTCACCAGACAATTCACTTTCAGAAAATAATTCCAATGACTTAAAAGAATGGGTATTTTTTGCAGAAAACACAAAGGATTTTACCTTTGGTTTTAGTGACCACCACTGCTGGGATGCCATAAAATTTTGGATAGATAACGGAAGTTAGGTTCAGGTTAATGTAGTGTACCATCCGGAATTCAGACAATATTTTGAAATCGTGCCTGATTTTCTGAAAAAATGTATTCAATATTTTTCTGATGAACTCCCCGGAGTTAGCTATCCCTACCGTCACTATACAGCTTTTCATGGCTTAAAAAAGGGCTGGCATTCAGCCATTGAATTCCCTGCACTTTCTAATTCTACTTTAACAAATTAAAAACTTTTATTTTATAAGAACAAATTTTTTTG
>CAZJGI010000088.1:0-12510 GCA_964545315.1 uncultured Prolixibacteraceae bacterium | reverse complement strand
TTGACGGTACTATTGATAATTCCACCCGTATTTATTCCATGGCAGGTTCTGACGAGAATCCTGTGGCCAGCCAAACAGAGCTGACAAAAATGATCAGGGAGATGAACCGTATTCCCGCAGAAAGGGATTCTGTCTATAATATCCTGAAAACATTTTAATTGTCTCAAAATAGTTTTTTACCTGTAATTTATTGCCTGTAAACTTCTTTTTAGTTTATTTTTGTTACTTTGAAAAGGTAATCTATTGTGACATGAGTTTATCAAAATTTATATTTAGCCGAAAATTTTTAAATCATCTGATGCTGGCAGCTCTTGTGTTTTTTATATTTCTGCTGTTAACAATGCAGGGACTGAAGATATACACCAGACATGGCCAGTCAAATCCTGTTCCTGATTTTTACGGGCTTACTCCTGAAGAAGCTATGGTCAGGGCAAATCAGCATAAACTGAAAATCAAGGTTACAGACTCAATTTTCTTTGACGATGCCCTGCCGGGAGTAATAGTTGACCAATTACCCAAAGCCGGTCACGGGGTAAAGGAAAACCGCACTATTTCCGTAACACTAAATTCCACTCAACCTGAAATGGTTACCCTGCCCAAATTAACTGATATTTCATTCAGGCAGGCACAGGCCCTTATTGAAAACAGCGGACTGTCGCCTGGCAATATTTCATACCAGCCATCAGAATACAATGATCTTGTATTGGAAGCAAAAGTTGGGACAGAACAACTCAAGCCGGGAGAGAAAGTGCCTAAGGGCACAAAGATAGACCTTACTGTTGGAAGAACATATGGAGGGAAGGTGGTTTCCCTGCCCGAACTTACAGGTCTGACTATAGAAGAAGCTAAGTTAACCCTTGCTAATTCAATGCTTAATACAGGTGTCATTATATTTGACGAATCTATATTAACATCACAGGATTCAGTTGATGCCCGTGTATACAGACAAAGCCCTGCAATACTTGAAACAACAATAGTTCCCCAGGGGAGCTCTGTTGATATTTGGTTAACTGCCGATCAGTCAAAATTTCAGGAAAACCTGTAAATAACCTTTTTATAATATATTATGGACGTAAATCCTGCTGTTGGTGAATTCAAAGAAGGAGAACTTTTTGAACATTACAGGCTGGTTGTTGATCAGGGACAATCATCTGTCAGGATAGATAAATACCTGGCAAGCCACATCCATAATGCATCCAGGAGCAGGATCCAGGCAGCTGCTGAGACCGGAAATATAAGGGTTAATGAGGTACCTGTAAAAGCCAGCTATAAAGTAAAGGCCGGTGATCTGATCAGAATAATGATGGATTATCCACGGCGTGAATTAAAAATAACAGCTGAAGATATTCCACTTAATATAGTGTATGAAGACGACAGTCTGGCAGTGATAAATAAGCCTCCGGGACTGGTTGTGCACCCAGGACACGGTAACTATACAGGCACCCTTGTAAATGCACTTGCATGGCATTATAAGGATCTTCCTCTTTTCAGGGAAAAAGACCCAAGGCCGGGACTAATACACCGGATCGACAAAAATACGTCAGGTCTGTTAGTTGTGGCAAAAACCGAACAGACAAAAAACAAACTTGCAAGACAGTTCTATGCTAAAACAACAGAAAGGATTTACCAGGCAATTATTTGGGGAAGCCCGAAAGATGAATCCGGAACAATCACTGGCAACATTGGAAGAAGCCTGAAAAACAGACAAATATTTACAGTATTCCCCGATGGTGATCATGGGAAACATGCTGTTACTCATTATAAGGTGATAAAAAGACTGGGTTATGTGAGCCTGATCGAATGCAGGCTGGAGACCGGGAGAACACACCAGATCAGGGTGCATCTGAAATTTATAAACCATCCTGTATTCAATGATTCAGAATACGGGGGTGATCAAATATTACGGGGAACAACGTTTAGCAAATACAGACAGTTCATCCAGAATTGTTTTAAAATATTGCCACGACAAGCATTACATGCCAAAACACTGGGATTTATACATCCTGTAACAGGACAAAAGATGTTATTCGACTCCGATTTACCGGAAGATATGTCAACAGTAATAAAAAAATGGGAAAACTATATAGCATCAAGAAATGAATAGAAAACCAAACATTGCAATAGTAGCCGGGGGTGATTCATCAGAATTTGCAGTGTCAGTAAAAAGTGCAGATAATATTTATGCAGCAATTGATACTGAAAAATTCAATCCATACCTGGTTTACATGAAAGGCACCGACTGGAAAATTGTTAAGAACGGTGAAAAAATTGCAGAAACAGATAAATCAGATTTCAGTTTCACACTTAATGGAGAAAGAAACCGGTTTGATTACGCCTATATTACTATCCACGGAACTCCCGGTGAGGATGGAATTTTGCAGGGATATTTCGAATTAATGAAAATCCCGTATTCGACATGTAATGTATATTCCTCAGCGCTGACATTCAATAAATGGTTTTGCAGCACCTATCTTCGTGGTTTCGGAATAAAAATGGCAAAATCGATGATCATAAGCAAGGATGAATTTATTGATGAAAATAAAATTACTGAATCTATTGGATTGCCCCTTTTTGTTAAACCTAACGCGGGAGGATCAAGTTTTGGAATAACAAAAGTGAAAGATGTCTCTGAACTAAAGGCGGCCCTGGCCAATGCCCGGAAAGAAAGCAGGGAAGCTATAGTTGAAGAATTTATTGAAGGAAGGGAATATACCTGCGGCCTGATAAAAATAAAAAATGAGACAATGATCTTTCCGTTAACGGAAGTTATTCCTAAAAATGAATTTTTTGATTTCGAAGCTAAATATACTCCCGGTGTAACAGATGAAATAACGCCGGCAAGACTTCCTGTGAGCCTGGCTGAGCAATGCCGCCGGTTAAGCTCCCGTATCTATGATCTGTGTCAATGCTCAGGAATAGTGAGAATTGACTATATACTTAAAAACGGAGAATTTTATTTTTTAGAGGTTAATACAACGCCCGGAATGACTTCCACCAGTTTTATTCCTCAGCAAATAAAAGCCATGGGGCTGACATTAAAGCAGTTATTAACTAAAATTATTTCAAGTCAATTAGGTTAGACTAATTAACATTTGTGTATAATATTAGTTAAAAACTTAAACAGGAAAAATTTGCCTGTCCATATTCATATTTTATAATTTTGATGAAAGATTGAACCAATCAACCTTCTGAATAAAAAAATTTAATAATGGCAACAGAAAATAAAAAAAGCAGCAATAACCAAACCCGGGGACAAAAATCGATGACCATTGACGAAATAAATGCCCAGTATGGGAAACTACCACCCCAGGCCCTCGAAGTTGAGGAAGCAGTATTAGGTGCCCTGATGCTTGAGAGGGATGCTTATGTAACAGTTGCCGATATTATAGATACGTCAGGTTTCTATAAAGAAGAACATCAAAAAATATTTGAAGCCATTAAAGAGCTTTCAACACATTCAAAACCTGTTGATCTGCTCATGGTTACACAAGAGCTTAAAAACAGGGGGCAACTTGATGAAATCGGCGGGCCCGGTTTTATAACGCAACTTACCAGACGGGTGGCATCTGCAGCCCACATTGAATTCCATGCCCGTATAATTGCGCAGAAATTCATTCAAAGAGAATTAATAAGAGTTTCATCCGAAATACAGAGTAAATCATATGACGACACAATGGATGTCGATGATCTGATAGATTTCTCGGAATCATCACTCTTTCAGGTAGCAGAAAAGAATATTAAAAAGGAAACAGTACCAATCAAGCCGGTACTGAATGAGGCCATTCTTCAGATTGAAAAAGCAAGGAGCCAAAAGGACGGGCTTAGCGGGGTACCTTCCGGATTTACTGCAATTGACCGCATAACTTCAGGATGGCAAAAAACAGACCTGATAATTATTGCAGGCCGTCCGTCAATGGGCAAAACGGCCTTCGTCCTTACTATGGCAAGGAATATGGCCGTTGAGCATAACCGGTCAGTTGCTGTCTTCTCCCTTGAGATGTCTTCCCTGCAGCTGGTAAACAGGCTTATTGCTGCCGAAACTGAACTTGGCTCGGAAAAATTGAAAACCGGGAGGCTTGAAAATTATGAATGGGAACATCTGAACAGAAAAATATCAGCACTCGAAAAATCCCCAATCTTTATCGATGACACTCCGGCACTTTCAATTTTTGAGCTTAAGGCAAAATGCCGCCGGCTTAAAATGCAACACGATATTCAAATTGTAATTGTCGATTACCTTCAGTTAATGACCACAGGTAGTGACAGCCGTGGCAGCAGGGAACAGGAAGTCAGTAACATCTCACGATCCCTTAAAGCCATTGCAAAGGAACTTGATATCCCTATAATCGCACTCTCACAGTTAAACCGTTCGGTTGAATCACGCGAGGGCAAGAGGCCTCAGCTTTCAGACTTGCGTGAATCAGGCGCCATAGAGCAGGATGCAGATATCGTAACTTTTATTCACAGGCCTGAATATTATGGTATCACTGAGGATGATTCCGGAAACTCACTCCTCGGTGTAGCCGAAATAATTATTGCTAAACACCGTAACGGGGCAACAGGTGAGGTGCATCTTTCATTTAAGAAAGAGCTGGCTAAATTTAGTGATATGGAAACCAGTTCAAACTATGGGTTCCCTCAGGCTTCCAAAACTTTCAGTTCAAAGATGAACCAGGATGATGACGGGGAATCAGTTGTTGCCGGCATATCCAGGAATACAAATTTCGACAAATTATATAATACTGATAATGACACACCGTTTTAATCTCTGAAAGCTTCTCATATAAACCGGAAGAAATTATCAACAATGAAACACGATAAAGTACTCAATAAATATTTACTGACAGTTATACTGTTTTTACTTACATTACCTATAAGCGCCGTTCATGTTTTAATCCCTATGGATGATGTACAAAAAAACCATCTCAAAGCATATGGAATTGCTTACTGGGCGCTAAGTAACCAGACTGAAGTAAAATGGCTGTTGAACTTCAGGGGAGGGAGTTTCCTGATGGAATACGACTCCCGGATTGAAAATGAGTGTGTTGTAAGGGGAGTAAGTTTCGAGTCTTTAACCGACGCCCAGTCGGCAACTATCCTCAACTCAATTGCCCAACCGGATGTTAACCAGGATGCGGTGAGCATGAACAAAGCCCCAAAAATTGCAGTCTATTCACCTCCAAACAAACAACCCTGGGATGATGCAGTCACATTGGTTTTGACATATGCAGAGATCGATTATGATGTAATATATGATGAAGAGATAATCGATGGTAAACTGTCGGAGTACGACTGGCTTCATTTACATCATGAAGATTTCACCGGGCAGTTTGGTAAATTTTGGAGAACATACCAGCATATGCCGTGGTATCAGCAGGATGTCAGTATTAACAAACAGCTGGCAGAAAAACTTGGATTTCTGAAAGTTTCCGAAATGAAGTCATTCGTAACTGCAGAAATTGAAAAGTATGTAATCAATGGGGGATTTCTCTTTGCTATGTGTGCAGCAACCGATACTTACGATATTGCCAGGGCAGCCACCGGCCTTGATATCTGTGCTGCTATGTTTGACGGTGATCCTGCAGACCCTGAGGCTGAGGAAAAAATGGACTTTACAAGAACATTTGCTTTTGAAAATTTTCACCTTGAAAAAGACCCTAACGTATACGAATTTTCAGATATTGATGCAACAGACAGCCGTAAAGTGGAACGCGAAAACGATTATTTCGTACTGTTTGAGTTCTCTGCCAAGTGGGATCCTATTCCAACTATGCTTTGTCAAAACCACATGAATATGATAAAAGGATTTATGGGCCAGACAACTTCATTCAGAAAAGAAACTATTAAACCTAATGCCCTTATTCTGGGAGAGAATAAGCCTGCGAGGGAAGCAAGGTATATTCATGGTGAAAAAGGAAAGGGATTCTGGACTTTTTACGGAGGACACGATCCGGAAGACTATCGCCACTTGGTGGGAGATCCGCCTACCGATTTAAACCTATATCCAAATTCTCCGGGATACAGGCTGATTCTTAATAATGTACTATTCCCGGCAGCAAAGAAAAAAAAGAGAAAAACCTAAAATGTTGTCACCTGTTATCTCCGGATAATAATCTTATGAAGATACTTATTATCGTTTTCATCTGAATATTCCAGCAGATAAATACCGTTTTGTAATGTGTTTACAATAATTTCTCCATTATATTCCTTTGAGGATAAAACAGTTTTACCGAATATATCAATAATTCTATAATGATTTAAGCGTGCAACTCCCCGGATGTATAATATATTATCAGCCGGATTTGGGAAAACGACATGATTTTTAACATCAGCAGTGTTTAATGTATTAGTGACTTTATTTACAGTGATCTCAAAACGTTTCTCAAAAACATTATCATCACTGTCTGTTACCCTTATTGTGGCAGCTTCCGGATAAGGACCTGCAGATAAAGGTTCCAGGGTTTTCAGCTGCATATCTTCCGCATAAAACTTTGCAGGAGCATAACCATCCTCCAGAAACAGAGGGGCTCCGAAAACTTCAATAGTAAACTGGTCAGTTTGCGAATAGTCTGTAATTGAGATATTCCCGACAACCGTACCGGCCGGCATATTCTCCTTAACGCTGAGGTTACTAAGTGTAATATCTGTGGGACCCCAGTATGGTTCTGATATTCCCACGACTGCCTGCTGGCCATATGTAAAATTTTCACTGCCGGGTGCTATATTATTGATAGAAAAGTAACCGTTATACCTTCCGCTCCATCCCCAGTTAAAATGGAAATATCCACTGGGGGCATAACCGTCAATATTAAAGGCATGTCCTGCAGCTGAAGTTCCGGGATCTCCGGAATAGATCAACACATTTCCTTTGTCAAGCTCAGATTTTAACAGATTAATCCAATCATTTTCATTTTCATAACGTGAAATAGTTTTAACAGACGGCGTGAATCCAAAATATCTTTGAAAAGCAAATGGCACCCTTGTTGTATAAGCCCCTGACCCGGATCCTCCAAAATCCATTTCAACAGCTACCGCGGAATGATAGAGCAACTTTGCATTATGGTCATCGGAGGAAGTCAATGACATTTTATCCCACTGGTAATCCGGTTCCTGATCAAAATTTAAACTAATCGTTCCATAAGGTTGAAGCGGATAACTTTTTTGTCCGGAAGGGCTTTCGGGGTACTTTAAATAGTGCAAAGCCTGGGCCATTGCCACTGCAACGCAACCAACATAAGCTTTTCCGTCAGGGCCTTCCTCAAAAGGAGGGCAGAACCTGTTCCACCCCGCTCCCTGATCCCATTCAGTTTTTAACAGCGGTTCTACAGTGCTTGCAGATTTAAGTACCGGAAGCCCTTTTTCTTCAAGAACTGCCCATTCATCAGTCCATTTAGCCACAGGTTTTGCTTTTGGTAACAGCACAAGTTGATAGTCCAGCCAGCTTTTAACATTTGATGAAACTTTTTGTGCATCAAAATAACCTTTATGCGAATACCCTATTACCGGGCGTGCGCTGGAACTGCCTGATATGATTACCCATCCCTCAGGTGTGAAGTTAATAATATACATCCCTGCCTCTTCTGTATTACCATAAAACAAAGAGGACTTTACCGGATGGGCAGAGCCGAAAAGAAAATTTGAGGCGACCCTTACGGCTTTCTCTTCAGAGATATTTTCACTGAACCCGGAAAATATTACTGATAAAAAGATAAATATTAATAAAATCTGCTTCATTCAATTATAATCTCTGATGAAAATCTGATTATAAAATAACAAAAACCTTGCAAAAAAAGTTTAATCCCGGTTATAAAATTACTTTTTTTAGTACAAAGTCTTGCAAAGATAAAAAAACCCAACTTTTTTGCCAAGTTGGGTCTTTTAATTATATCGTCATAGTCATCTGACTATGTTAAGATTTTCTAACGGGCGGGCTATTTAATTCTTTTAGGTATTTTCTTAATAGTAACCTTATTAACACCCGTAGTGCCCTTTGTATTTAATTTGGCCGATTTGTTAGAATATTTTTCCCATGTAACTGAAGGTAACCATTCACCGAATCCCAGCCAGCCAAAATTACCGTCATAAACTCCCAGTGCAAGGTCTGTCTTCATAGAGCCGTCTTCAAGCACATAAGAGCGGACAGCATAATCATCAGTTTCATTTGAGAATACAGTATATATACGGTTAGTTCCTGTTCCGACAACCTGTTCGTCGATTGACAGAATTGAGTTCTCCGGATCATAGTTACCAATGACAGTTTCACTTTGACCTAATATGCTTTTAAAGAAACCGGTGATAAGCAAGCTGTTGGGAGTGCCCTCATTCAATTCTATTGTAAGAGTATCAACAACCAGGGAGCCATCGAAATATGATTCTCCGCTGATTATATACTGGCCAAGAAGAACATCGATGCTTTCAGCTAATTTTGGTACTTCCCAGTAAACCTCTTCCTGCAATTCAAGATTGACATTACCCTCTGCATCCTGAACAGCTGCCTCAGCAATATTAAGAACCACAGTACTGCCAAAGCTGACCTCCATTGGAGTCTGAATAACCAGTACGCTGTCATTTTGCGGATGAACAAAGTAGCTTGAAACATTATACATATTCTCAGAGCCATTTGCATCAACATAGGTCATTGTTATGACGTCTTCCGGAGCATCCGGAATAACCGATATCGGGAAACCAAATGTAATGAACACATTAAACAACTGGCTGGTAACAACACTTCCCGAAGCAGGTTCAATATCTTCCGGAATAGTAAAATCACCCAGGTCCCAGTATACCTCATATTCTGAAAGGTCATTGACATTGCTGTACTTATCAGCTAAGACGCCTTCATCAATATAGAGAGCAATATTATCGCCATGATCAGGAACACGGGGCTGGGTAATTCTAAGAGTAGTATCATTAACAATTTTAATATTTTCTCCGGCATCAACCTCAGTAGTAACCGTACCCAGCCAGTTAGAATATTTGAATTTTACCATATCGGAGGTTAATCCTGTAGACAATTTAATATTAAAAGGAAAATTAATATCAACTACAAAATCATGAGCTGCCAGTACAGATCCGCTTTTTGGGACAATTGACTTATTGGCAACAGAGAAATTGGCTCTTTCAAACCGGTAATAATTTCCACGCAGTGAACCTCCAATAACGCCACTTACTCTTTCGTTACACTGATTATTGGACAAATCAGTAACTGCACCGGCTTCCCATGAAAGGAAGAAATAATCACCCGGATGGCCGGTATGTGTTTGAGGAACTGTAACTGTTTTTCCTGAAACATTAGATTCATCTAAAGTGATCTCTTCAGTCACATTCTCATAATAATATGTGAAAATAAATTTCTTGTTTGAATTTACTTTAACAGGCTCATCAAATGTAAGTATTATAGATGTCCCTACAGGTACAGTTGCCTGATTAGATATCCCCGGGGAGGAAGACACAAAAGTAGGTCCAATCCCGTCGTTTGTTTTCAACAAAAATGTTTTAACATCAGACTCAACTCCATCCGTGTTATTGGATGCAGCGAAAACTTTATAATAGCTGTTAGGCATCAACCCTTTAATTTGTAGAGTTTTAGTGCCTGCGCTTTCCAGAAGAAAAGTTTCTGCGGCAGCGATACCTGCGCCACCTTTCAGTGAAAGGGATAATATGCTTATTGACTCTACTGATCTGGATGTGTCACTTGAAATTGCATATCCTAAATAACCAGGCATATCGGTAGTGATACCCAACGTGAAACCGGAATCTGCAACAGCAGTAACCGAAAGTCCGGCTGTCGGTTTAGACAATACTTCAGAAGATTCATAATCTTCAAGTTGTTCACATCCGGAGATGTAAACACCAATCGAAAATATCGCGATAATATATAATAGTATTTTTTTCATGATAATTATAATTATTTATTATTTCCTTGTCCATACAGCGACAGGACTATCAGGATTGGCATCTGAATTCCATGCCCATTGTAATCCTAATCCTTCATTTCCCCCCGAGGTAATAAGGAAGGTATACTGTTGCCTGAATGTTATTTTAACACCGCCGTCAGCACTGATATATCCAATCAGGTCATCGACCTCTTCACCTTCGCCGTTATCATCTTCCCATGCTGTCAGGGTTACAGGTCCCCAGTTCCAGCTATCCCATGACTGACCGGTTTTAATAGTTATAGTAGTCTGGTCTTCACTTACTGTTCCAAGTATAAAATAAGGATCAGCTAACGGAGGGCCGTATGCAAGGCCTGCCATACCATAGATCTTGACTTTATCTGTTTCACCCTCGATAGCAGCGATATTAATAGGATGCTCTTTACTGCCATTTGCAGTTTCAGTTACTGCCGATGTATAATCTCCCAGCATCCATCCGAGCGGATGGTCATCATCAACGATAGTAATTTTCATTACCGATTCGGATGAGAGGTCATAATCCTGGCTGTTACCTGTGATTTTAAGGCGGAATGATTTATTTCCAAGCGGATCAAAATCATTATTGTCAATAGCTGCTACAACAACAGGTGCATAGCCATATCCTTCAGGGATTGTTACTGATTTTTCACTTACAACCTTGAAATCCACCCCTTCCATGGCAGGATTTACCAGTGTGGTATCACCATCAGCTATTTCATAATAGAAATCACCTATTTTTTTATACCAGGTGTCATCAACCTCAAAAGTAACATCACAAGAGGGTGAGTTTAAAGTTGCAGTAACCAGAATTTGAACTGTAAGGGAGTCCTTCCCTTTGTGGTCTTTATCCACTTCCAGCATACTGGCAGTAGAACCATAGAATCCCACATTGGCCATATCTTCAGTGAACAGGATATCTTCCTGCTCACAGGCGAAGAATGTCGTTAATGCAAGAATTGTTAATATTATATAATTTAATTTTTTCATTTCAAATTAATTTTTGTTGTTAAAATGGATTCTGTACCATATTCTCATTGCCATCAAATTCCGATTTTGGTATTGGCACTGCCCATTTGTTATTCGGGAAACTGATGTTCTGATTTACTTCAGCAACAAAGTCATTACGTACCAAAGCTTCTTTCCTTCTTGCAAGGTCAAATACTATATGTCCTTCGAAACATAATTCCCTTCTGCGTTCATTTGAGATATCGGAGAGCACGATAGAACCTGTTTGTTTTGCAAGTCCCCTGTTGGTCCTAATCGTGTTATAATCATCAACCGGAGCCACCCCGCTTATTGAAGCACCCCTGTGGATAGCCTCGGCCCTGATAAGATACATTTCTGAAAGCCTCAGGACTGGTGTATTATTGGTACTTCCATCTCCTGTTTTGCTGGGATATTTATTTGTCCACCAGTATCCTTCATAAATTGCACGTCCGTCCGGATCAGAATAGAAAAGGTCACGTCTTACGTCTCCCGCTTCATACAGGTTCAGAAGGTCATTTGAAGCACATGCGTCACCGTGGAAAGCCGGGTTTGTCATGTAAGGGATACCTTCCTGTCCCGGAAAAGCAGTAGCCCCCAGCGAACCATGAACAGAAAAGATCACTTCGCTTCCTTCTGCTTCACGTCCCCAGGCACCGTTCGGATTAACAGAAACTGGCACATACTGTGCTGCAGTCCACATTTGGAATTTACCCGAATTGATCACTTTAGTTGCATAATCGGCAGCATTCTGCCAATCTTCCATATAGAGGTAAACACGGGCCAACAATGCCTGTGCAGCCTCTTTGGTAGCAAAGGCTTTCGGGTCAGCCCCGCCTTCTCTTTTATAATCTCCCAAAAGAGATTCTGCTTCTTTAAGGTCATTAACAATCTGTGTATATACTTCTTCAACACTATTACGTGCAGGTTCCGCAATCACTGTCTCAGTAACAACGGGCACTCCAAGGCCTGATTTGCTGTGAGAATATGGCTGTGCATACAGCCTTACAAGGTCAAAGTATCCAAGTGCCCTGAGAAACAAACATTCAGCTTTATAGTTTTGAAGCATTGCCTTTTCCTCTTCACTGCCCTCAAAAGCAGGGATGGCATTTATTACATTGTTTGCCCTGGAAATGGTTGTATATGCCATACTCCAAAGCTCCTCTGTATTATCAGTAGTGTAATTCCAAATATAGGCATCAAACTGGTATCCTGCATCATTCGGCTTCAGTTTACCGTTACCTCCTCTCATTTCAGAAGACAGCACAAAATAACCGCCATACCAGTCTGCATTATAAAGTGGGGCATATGCCCCTATGACTGCCTTATTCAATCCTCCGTATGAACTAAGTGTAAGTTCTGAAGTCTGTTGAAGCACGGGTTCTTTTTCCAAAAAATCTTCGCACCCTGCGAAAAGAATTAATAACCCCGACACAACTAATATATTTTTAATCATTGTTCTCATTATAATTTGTTTTTAGGGTTTAAAATGACAATTCAATACCGAAAATGAAGTTCTTCGCGGTAGGATATATACCATATGCATGCCCGTTATCTCCCCTTTCAGGATCGAAAGCATTCAGGCTGTGAAATGTATAGACGTTATAAGCAC
>CAZJGI010000087.1:5119-12628 GCA_964545315.1 uncultured Prolixibacteraceae bacterium | reverse complement strand
TATCAATGAGATTATCCGGATCATCTTATTTGCAAACCCTGGTACTACAATCACTTTGTTTTTCCTTTTCAGGTTATTAACAGAAATTTTTACCACCTCATCCGGAGTATTCCATCGAATTAATCTTTTCATCCTGAACTGAGATAAATCCACTCCTCCCCTGTTATGAAAATTAGTATAGACAAATCCCGGGCACACTACCTGGCATTTGATCCCATTTTCTCTTAAAGTAATATGCAAAGATTCTGTAAAGCCAATATGAAACAATTTGGTTGAGGGATACATGACATAACCGGGGAAAGGAGTGAAAGCAGCAAGTGATGACACATTTATTATGACACCTCTGCCTTTTGAGATCATGTTTGGCAGGACAGCATGAACAAAACGCATGGGTGAATTAATATGTACCCTGATCATCTGCTCAAGTTTCGCTGGCTGATTTTTCAAAAATGGCTTTCCGTCAAGATAGCCTGCGTTATTTATAAGAACCTCAATTTTATCATTTTTTTTAATAAGCTCCTCAATGATTACAATGTCTTCTTCAACAGACAGGTCAGTCCGGATTAACTGAACATTTACTGAATATTTTTTTATTAACTCATCCGGCCTCAGATTATCAGGATCATCCGGGTGTCCGGTTATGATAAGGTCAAAGCCTTCTTTTGCAAAATGCCGTGCAAAAGCAGCACCTATGCCACTTGTTGCACCAGTTATCAATGCAACCATTTTTTCCATGAGACGACATTTTAAATAAAATTAATTATTTATCGTGATTTTGCATAATAATTCCGTTAAATAATTGACTATGATTATTTTATTTCATAACTTTAATAGTTTTTGCTTTAAAAGTCATGATCACAAGAGAAACATTATACAGGTTTCCATGGTCAAAAACAGACAATCCCGGGGGATGGGTTGAAGTAACAGACAACTGCAATCTGAATTGCACAGGATGCTATAGAAACAGAATTGAAGGCAATCGTCCTGTAGATGCAATAAAAAATGATATCGACAAACTGATAAAGATTACAAACTGCGATAGTATATGTGTTGCCGGAGGTGAGCCTCTTATCTATCCCCAGATCACAGAAGTCATTGAATACATTTCAGCAAAAAAGGTTAAACCAATGATCAGTTCAAACGGGGTGAACCTTACTCCCGAATTGGCCGGAGAATTGAGGGATGCGGGACTTGCTAAAATTCATTTTCATATCGACAGTACTCAGAACAGGCCGGGTTGGGAAGGTAAATCAGAAGCAGAGCTGAATGAATTGCGGCAGTACTATGCCGATCTGTTATGGAAGACTAAAAAGATACAGTGTGGATACCATGTTACAATCACCAGGCCGGCTTTAAAATATATTCCGGAAATTCTGAGTTGGGGCCAGCGGAATATAAAAAAGGTTCACCATATTTCTTTACTGGCCTTTCGGGCGGTGATTGAAAATCCCGGGTATATGCTCGTGGCCAACGGGAAGAAGTTAGACCATCAAAATTTTTTCGGATATGACTTTAAGCCTGATGAGATAAATATTACAACTGAAGAACTATACGATTATGTTCTTAAGGGAAATGCAAACCTTCGTCCTTCAGCTTATCTTAACGGAACATCTGCACATGAGACATATAAATTTCTAATAATAGTAAACATTGTCTCAGCCGGACAACACATTGGCGTTCTTGGTGCAAAAACGATGGAATTATCCCAGGCTTTCTACCATCTGTTTAACGGCCGGTATTTTGCATTCCTGAAAAATTCCAATCCGGGCAGGATATTATTCCTTGTATCCATATTTGACAAAGAGGTAAGAAAAGCCTTTGCTACATACATGAAAGCTCTCCTTGTAAATCCTTTAAAGATATTTAACAAAGTATACCTGCAAAGTATCCACCTGCAGCAGCCAAGTGAGATTATCAATGGCAGAATTAACCTGTGTGATGATTGTGTAAACATGATGCTTTATAACGGCCATTTGGTTAATGCCTGCCGTCTTGATGAATACAGGGTCTTTGGCGGCCCGATTGATGTAATTAAACAGGAACATTTTGAATACCATCAATAAAAATGGAACTCGACAGAAAAAACATGTACAATTTCCCCTGGACAAAAACAGATAATCCGGGTGCATGGATTGAGGTAACGGATATATGTAATTTAGTTTGCCCGGGTTGTTTCAGAAGAAATAACTTTGAAGGACACCGGCCTCTTGAAACTATTAAGAGAGAGATAGAGCAATGTGTTGAGATGACCAACTGCAGCAGGATAAGCATTTCGGGAGGAGAACCTTTGTTATATCCGCATCTGGTGGAAGTCGTTAAATTTATTTCCTCATTAAAACTAAGGTCTGTAATTCTTACAAACGGCCAGCTATTAACCCCTGATATTATAAAAAAACTTGCTGATGCAGGACTATTCCAGTTTTTCATTCATGTTGATAATGGCCAGATCAGGCCGGGCTGGACAAATAAAAGTGAAGTTGAATTGAACCAGCTTCGTCAACATTATACTGATATGATCAACAATGCAGCAAATGTAAAATGCGGGTTTAACATAACAATAAGGCACTCAAATTTCCGGGAAATCCCTGAAATAGTCCGGTGGTCCCATTCCAATATCCACAAAGTAAATCATGTCTCTTTTATTGTTTTCAGAGGGATACCGTCACCTCTGTCTGATTTAATGCAGTTTGAAGGTAAAAAAATTGATTTGAACAGTCTGCCTGATGCATTTAATGCTTCAGAAGAGTTTAATATCACCTCCAATGATATTGTTAAATTACTTAATGAAAACTTTAAGGATGTTTGTCCCTCGGCATATCTTAAGGGAACATTGGTAAAAGAATCTTTTAAGTTAATAACTCTCTGCAGCATTGGCTCCCAAAGACAAATTTATGGTTCCTCCGGACCCCGGACTATGGAAAAATACCAGGTGCTTAATCATAAATTCCGAAATAAATATGAAGCCTCGGTATTAAACTTTGGCAAACTTATATTTGTAATGGCGATTTTTGACAGAATAGTTCGGAAAGCATTCAGAAACTACCTGGTATCTGTTGTAAAAAATCCCATAAGACTATTTGAGAAGATATATTTGCAATCATTGATTGTTCAGCAACCATTTGAGATCATAAATGGTGAACTGAACTTATGCGACGGATGCATGAATCTGATGCCATTCAAAGATGAGATGATCAATTCATGCAGATATGACGAATACAGGCTTCTCGGGGGACCCATAGATTATAAACATATTTCCCCGGATTTAAGAACCTGATAAATTCATTATTATTAATGCAAAATATAATCATTCAGCAAGTATCGGGTAAAAAAGAGTTAAAAGAATTTATCTGTTTCCCGGAAAAGTTACATAAAAACCATATTAACTGGGTACCTCCTATTTATGAAGAAGAATTTCGCTATTTTAATCACAAGCACAACCACGGGTTCAGGTACTGCTCAACAATTGAGGCCTTGGCACGCATTGACGGTCAGATTGCCGGAAGAATAATGGGTGTAATTAACAATCGTTATAATGAATCCCGTAATGAAAAAATTGCCCGTTTCTCCCATTTCGATTGCATAAATGACAATGAAACTGCTGCCGGACTGCTTGGCTTTGTCGAAAAATGGGCATATGACAGGGGTATGGTTAAAATAATAGGGCCTATGGGTATGTATTACCATAATCCTATTGGTTTTTTAACTGAAGGTTTTAATGAACAACCTTCCTTTTCAGCCAACTACAATTATGAATATATAATTTCCTTATTACAATCGGCAGGATATACCACCGAAGCAGACCTTGTAGAGTATGAAATAAAAATTCCTGAAGTAATTCCGGAATATTACCTCAGGATCAAAGAAAGGGCCCAGCTCGGGAAAAAAATACAAATCGTAAATATTAACAGTAAGAAACAACTAAAAAAATATATTTTACCGGTTTTAAACTTATTAAATGAGACTTATAAAGATATTCTGGGATACTCAAGGCTTGATGAAGAAGAGATGAAGGAACTCGGTAGCCAGTTTGTACCACTTTTAAATCCCAAATTACTTGTAATTGCTACCTATGAAGATGAATTAGCAGGATTCATAATTGCCACACCCAGTTTAAATGAAGGTATAATTGCGGCCGGGGGTCATCTTTTTCCAATTGGTTTTTTAAAAATCATGAGTGCAGCAAAAAAAACCAGGCGCCTCGATTTATTGCTTGGGGCTGTTAAGCCTGGTTACCAGGGGAAAGGTATTGATGCGGTAATGGCAATACATATGTTAAAAATAGCCCGCGAATCAGGATTTCAAACAATCCACAGCCATTTGGAGCTGGAATATAATTGGAAAGTAAGGGCCGAAATGGAAAGAATGGGTGGAAAAATCCTGAAAAAATACAGGATATTTCAAAAAGAACTGAAATAAAAGTACAGAACTTATTCCTTCCATGCGGAGGACCCATGTGAAAAAGATAGTTTTTTATACCATTTTTTCTGTCATCACTATTTTCGTCGAGATATTCAACTGGCTGGGTTTCTTGTGTGATGAACTATTCTTCAGGGATTATAAAAAAGTAATTGTAAAATCTCCTGTATTTATTGTCGGAATGCCGCGCTCTGCAACTACATTCCTTTTTAAATCTTTAGGCAAAGATGAAGGAAGGTATACAGCAATGAAATTATGGGAAATTATTTTTGCACCATCCATCACGCAAAAAAAAGTTATTGTATTAATTTTCCGCATTGACAGAATGCTAAATGGCTGGTTAATCAAGTCATGGAGGAAATCTGAAAAAAAATTATTAGCCCAGTTTGAAAGTATTCACCCGATAAGCCTTTTAAATATTGAAGAGGATGAATATATACTGATCCATTTTCTTTCCTGCTCACTGCTGGTATTTATATTCCCGAAGTGGAAATATATACACTCACTAATCAGATTTGATGATGATCTTTCTGAAAAAAGAAAAAACAGGATAATGATATTCTACAAAAAATGTATACAAAAACACAGTTACGTTTTTGGCAGAGATAAGATATATCTTTCAAAAAGTCCTTCTCACACCTCAAAGATCCTCTCATTAAAAAAAGCATTTCCCGGCTGTCGCTTCATATATATGTTGCGAATTCCTGAAGAAACAATCTCTTCAGCCATAGGAATGTACAAAGTATATAAACAAATATTCCACACAAATGCAGGATTATCAGTACTGATCAACCAAACATTAAGCTTTGCAGATATTTTCTACTCATATCTGAAAATACTGGAAAATATGGAAAAGAATACTGCAATTATATTAAAACTTGAAGACCTGGTGAATGAACCCGATCAGTCTATTAAATTAATTTATAAAAATTTCGGAATTCAAATAAGTCCGGACTTTGAAAACAGATTAAAAATAATAACAGAAGAATCAGCCTCTTATATAAGTCCCCACAAACATTCTCTCCAACAACATGGATTAAAACTATCATACATCAGGGAAAGGTACAGTCAGGTATATAAATCATATTTTGCTGAATCCTGAGTAATAATTTAGTCAAAAATTATTGTACATATGCATATCATAAGTGTTAAACTATAAAATATGATTGATACCTTCGTAAGCTATAACTAATTTTATAACGTTATGATCTTAAAAAAATATTTTGTTTGGAACGGATTAATATATTTTTTCTTACTTCTTCCGTTCTATTCATTAACAGCTGGGGCTGATATTATCAATAGTGAAATTGAGATGGCAAATCCTGTTGATACAATTAGAAAGACTATTCCTTATACCCTTCCCTGGGACGATATGCCTATCGATCTCTCATTTATATATGAAAAGGAAAAACCTGCCGGCAAACATGGCTTTTTAACTGTTAAAGAAGACAAGTTTGTGTTTCAAGACGGCACGGAAGCACGATTTTGGGGAACTAACTTTAACAGCGCTCAAAATTTCCCTTCACATGAGCAGAGTAAGAAAGTGGCAAAACGGTTGGCAAAAATTGGGATTAACATTGTAAGACTTCATCAGATGGATGCCGAATGGTCTACACCAAACATATTCCAATTTACCAAAGGAAATAATAAGCCTAACACGATGAGTTTTGATCCTGCAAGCATGGACAGGCTCGATTATCTGATACATTGTCTGAAAGAACAAGGTATTTATGTTTATATGGATCTGCTTACATACAGGAAGTTTAAATCGGGAGACGGAATACCGGCAGCAAATGAGCTGGATGATGCAGCCAAACCTTATTCCATATTTAACCGAAGACTGATCGAATTACAGAAGAAGTTTAATTATGATCTCTGGAACCATATTAATCCATACACAAAACTGGCTTATAAGGATGACCCTGCAATAGCTTTCGCAGCAATTACAAATGAAAATGAACTGGTTAGCCGAAGTCGTAGTATAACTTTGGAGCCTTACAGAACAGAACTGGAAAATATGTACAGAGAATGGGCAGTATCCAAAGGCATTAAGATTGAAAAAGAAATAGTAAAATTTGATCCATCGGATGAAAACATGCTCCGTTTTCTGATAGAAACTGAAAAGCGATATTATAATGAAATGAAAGATCACATGCGCGAGACAGGAGTTAAAGTGCCTGTCAGCGGCACTTTTAACTGGGGTGGTGCCCATCTCTCGGCCCAAATGGTTACTGATTATACCGTAAGCAATATTTACTGGGGGAAATACAGCACATGGCACCTGAAAACTTTTTCAAATGAGTCAATGACGGGTGGAATTGATAATCACTTGAGGGTAAGTGCTAACAGAATAACCGGGAAACCTTTCTTTGTCTCTGAATGGGATAATCCCTGGCCTAACGAATGGAGAGCTGAAGGGCCGCTTTTAATGGCAGCTGCAGGATCATTTCAGGGATGGGGGGGATTCTGTATTCATACTTACCGTTATACACTTACGGAAAATGTCGATATGATAGCATACGGATACAAGGATATAAGCAGGGGAATAACTTCAGATGCCATCTCCGGCCGATCTCACAGGGGAGGTGTCTTTGACACATTTAATGATCCTGCATTATTTGGATTATTTTATCATGCTGCATTAATAATGAGAAGAGGAGATGTAAAACCTGCAAATAAAACATTACTCATAAATATGGATGAGCATACCAAGGCATCGGGCATGAACGCATTAAAGCTAACCCCGGAACAACATCGTGTTGAGATGGTATTGCCCGGAGTTACAGTGAAAAGTGATATCACGGTTGACCCTGACGAACAAATAGTCGATCTTGAAAAAGGGGAAGTCCTCTCAGATACTAAAGAGTTATACAGGAACTTAAATAAAAAAACAGGCTGGATCGATACACCAAATTCTAAAGTGGTCTACGGCTTCGTGGGAAAAGAGGGCGAGATTGCACTTAACGGATTAAAAATCAATGTAAAAACAGATTTCGCAACAGTAGCAATCAGCACTCTGACCGGTGATCCAGTCAAGAGTTCTGATAACATGCTGCTCACAGCAGTTGGACGTGCTGACAATACAGGTAGCAG
>CAZJGI010000087.1:0-5019 GCA_964545315.1 uncultured Prolixibacteraceae bacterium | reverse complement strand
CCAAATATTAAACAATATCGGGTACTACAAAAGGAGGCCTGTAATTGCGTGTCAGCAGTTTATCGGCTTCCGGGTCGTTAACAAATGATTCAGACTGTGGATTGAATGTAAGCACCCTTCCTAAACGATAAGCTATATTTCCCAGATGTGCGAGGCCGGATGACAAATGAGCTGTTTCGACAGGTCCGTTCAGGATAGTTTTATCATGTGCACGGACTGCTTCAATGAAATTTTTAATGTGTCCGTCGGTTCCTCCTTCCCCACGCGCTAATTCTGATTTTGCAATGCCACCGTCATCGCCAGATTTAGCCAGTTCGCGTTTTTGGCCCATCAGGAATTTATATTTATCATATCCGTCTACTACAAGAATTCCTTTTTCACCATAGAAGATATTACCAACAGTAACACCTTCTTCAGTATTAGTACACCATGGACGCACTTCAAACTGGATAATTTTATCTTCCTCAGGGTAATGGTAAACTGATGAGAGAACCTCAGGTGTCTCTTTGGCATCATCGAACAAAAACTTGCCACCCATGGAAGTGATCTTTGTTGGAAGTCCGACATTCAAACCCCACATGCAAAGGTCTGTTTCATGGATTCCCTGGTTACCTACATCGCCGTTACCATATTCAAATGTCCAGTGCCAGTTATAATGCACGATGTTTCGGCTGAAGGGGCGTTTGGCAGCAGGACCTACCCACAGGTCGTAATCAAGGCCGTCAGGTACCGGCTCAAAACCTTTATTGCCAATATCTGCTCTCCATCTGAATACTAAACCCCTGGCCATATACACCCGGCCTATAAAACCTTCATGCATCAACTTAACAGCTTCACGTACCGAAGGTGAACTGCGTAATTGTACTCCATGCTGAACAATCCGGTCGTATTTTAATGCTGCTTCCACCATTTTACGACCTTCGTAAATATTATGAGTCCCTGGTTTCTCAACATAACAATCCTTACCCGCCTGACAAGCCCAAATTACTGCCAGCGAATGCCAGTGATTGGGTGTGGCTATACCGACAACATCTATATCTTTGTTGTCGTATATCTTACGAAGATCTTGCTCAAGAGACACATCCTGGTTGTACTTTTCCTTAAACTCCTTCTGACGTTCTTTAAGTACATTCATGTCCGGGTCACACAGATGTGTAACTACAACGTTATCCTGGGCCATGAAGCCCGAGATGTGACTTTTCCCGCGACCGTTTACACCAAGCACAGCTGCATTGATCCGGTCATTAGCCCCAAATGCTTTAACCGGTATAATGGTGGGCATGGCAATAGCAGCTGTAACAGCTGCAGTATTCCTGATAAAAGTTCTTCTTGAATGATTTTGATTCATGTCTTTGATATTTAAAATTAGAATTTAATATTTTTATTAGTTGATATTTATATGGTTTGTTTATGATCAGAAGTATACCTTAGATGTAACTATTGCTAACATATAATTTGAAACTGATTTCATTTCATTTTCACCTTTGCAAGGTAGATTGAGGTCTTCCCTTCATGAGAGGAATAATAGCTAACCCATAAAATCCCGTCTTCATATACCAGTCCCGGATAACTTGTATCACCGCCTGAAGGAAAAGTAAGCATTTCTTTTATTGTGGCTTTACCGGTGTCAACTATACATAATGATGTCCGGACAGGTTTCGATTCCTCATCCTTATAGAGACGTACAGCAGCAACCATTTCCCCGCCCGGCAGACGTATCATATGAGGTCCTCCAATTCTAACACCAAGGTCTCTCCATTCCCAATTTGTGTATGGAGGGAGGGCTATTCCCAGAAGGCCTGTATTAATGTCTCCGTCACGTCTCAACAGGCAATATGCTGTATCGCTGCTGAATACTATCGAAGATTCATTTGGATAACCTCCAAGATAAAGAGTATCGACAAGAGTTTTAAAGTGCTTACCATCATCTCCATAGTATAATCTTAGCATTCGTAGTTTGTTGCACCCATAACCAATGTTATAAACCTTGTTGTCATGCCAGGTCGAACGCCAGAGCCAAAAATCAGGATCTCCAATCTCATATTCCCTGCTCCAAAAAAAACCATCGTCAGAAAACCAGGATAGTGACTGATGAGTATTAACCGACTTATCATGAAGAGCTCCTGCTCCGGTTAGCATCAACTGCCCTGAAGGAGTTTTTACAATTTTTGCATCTCTCAGGTCAGAATTGTCAGAAGTTAACAAAGCTGCTGATTCCCATTTATCACCGTCAACTGAAGTAATAACCCTTAACGCCCCGTCCGGGGATACATGGCCTTTCCCCTCCCGGAAAACGCAAAACCACCGGCCGTTGAATTTTATAAGGTCGGTAAATGCATTATGAGGAGCCTTATCCCATATCTTCTGAACACTTATCAATTTGAATGACTTATCATTATTCTTCACATTTTGTGATGAACTGCTTACTGTAGTCCAAATTGATAGAATCACTACAAGTAATAATGTATTTCGTTTCATGAATATAATATTTAGTTAAACATTCAAATTTAATTATTTATTTAAAATCCCCCTTCACGAAAGTGTAAGTATCTCCGGGTTTGGTAGGAGTGGATATTAATGAATTATTGTAACGAAGATTAAGTTTATTGCCGGAAAGAGATTTTACCTTTACTGCAACAAGTTGACAATCATTCCATGAAATATCAATTTCGAAACCACCCCGGCCTTTAATACCTGAAATCCTGCCGGTGGCAAATTTCGAAGGCAAGGCTGGCAAAATATCCTGATAATAATCTCCGTTTTGGTCTCTGAGGTGTGACTGCAGGAGCATCTCAGTTATACCTGAAGTAACTCCGAAATTTCCATCTATCTGAAATGGAGGATGTGCATCAAAAAGATTATAATAGAGACCGCCTTTATCTCTCATATCTGTTTCATTTGTAATCGAAGGCACCATCAGGTTTTTCAACAGTAAAAATGCATGGTCTCCGTCGATCAGTCTTGCCCAAAAGTTAATTTTCCACGCCCTCGACCATCCTGTACCGCCGTCTCCTCTCTGTGAAAGGGTGACCCTACATGCTTCAGCCAGTTCAGGAGTTGTAAGTGGATGAATCTCGTCACCCGGATGCAGCCCCCATAAATGTGATACATGCCTGTGCGTTTCTTTAGGATTGTCGACATCCTCCAGCCACTCCTGCAGTTGTCCGTAACGGCCAATCTGATTTGGTGCAATTAAAGCCCCTTTCTTCCTAAGCAAATCAGCAAATTCTGAGTCGATCCCCAAAATCTCAGCAGCTTCAATTGTAGTTGAAAAAAGATTACGAATTATCTGATGATCCATAGTCGGACCCATAACCAATCCCCCCAGTTCCGGACTGTTACTCGGCCCGCTAACAAGCCACTCTTTATTTTCAGGGTATTCAACCAGGTATCCTGCAAAAAATCTTGAAGCCTCCTTTAAAACAGGATAAGCCCTGTCTTTTAAAAATTCCTTATCACCTGAAAACTGATAATGCCACCACATGTGTTGGCTAAGCCATGCACCACCTGTGGGCCAAATGCCATGATTGGCATTATTGATGGGTGCGGCTCCCCTCCAAAGATCAGTATTATGATGTGTAACCCATCCTTCAAGGTTATAATGCTTTGAAGCAACATTCCTGCCGGTCGTGGAAATATCTTCCACCATTGAGAATAAAGGTTCGGCACACTCAGAAAGGTTAGTTATCTCAGCCGGCCAGTAATTCATCTCAGTATTAATATTTATGGTATACTTACTGTCCCACGGAGGTGCAAGTTTATCATTCCAGATTCCCTGCAAATTTGCAGGCTGGGTACCCGGCCTGGAGGATGAGATCAATAAATACCTTCCAAATTGGTAAAGCAGCGCTGCCAAATCCGGGTCTTCATCGTCACTGAAGGACTTAAGCCGTTCATCTGTTGGCCGTTTAGAAATCTCTGAACTTCCAAGGTCAAGTGATACCCTGGAAAATAGCTTCCTGAAATCATCAATATGCTCCTTTTTAAGAGTCTCATAATTTTTCCCCTCAATACCTCCAAGAGATTGCATGCATCGGACTGACGGACTGGCGCTTATGTCATTATAATTTACAAAACTTGTTGCAGCAGCGAGGAAAAGTGTAGCATTTCGTGCATTGACAACCTCTATGGATTCATCCCTTGAAATTATTCCTCCCCCTTCTGTTTCAACTTTTAAGCGTGACTCAAAGTTTAACTTGCTTTCCGGATAAGGCTTACCATCCCTTCCCTTTTCCATATGATAATTATTAGCTTTACCTGTCATAATTAACTGGCTGCCATCTGCTTTTACTTCATATACGGAATGAGGTGAATTAAGCCCAACAGTGAAATTAAGTCCTTTATTTTCAGAAGATTCAAGACGGATAATCAATACTTTTCCGGGGAAGGAAGAAAATATTTCCCTTTTATATTTTATATTATTTGCCTCATAAAAGATAGAGACCATTGCATCCTTCAGGTCCAGTAACCGCTTGTAATTTTCCGGCTCACCATGTCCCGGAAAGTCCAGAATAACATTCCCAAATGGTTGGTAACTAAACTGACCAAACGGTTGAGACATGAAAAACTTATTACCCAGTTCATGAGCTTCATCCTGTTTCCCCTCCCATAACAGCTTTCTTAATTCCTCCAGATAGTTAGCTGCACCTTCATTTGAATAATCATGCGGCTGACCAGTCCATAGAGTCTCTTCATTAAACTGGATGATCTCATTTTGAGCCTTCCCATATACCATAGCGCCAATACTGCCATTTCCCAGAGGAAGCGCTTCCGTCCATTCATCTGCAGGCTTGTTATACCATAATGTCAAAGAAGAATCCAGCTCCTGCTCGACCCAGTTACCCCGGGTACAGGACAACACTGTTAAAATTAATAAACCCGGCCCGAGAAAATATTTAAAATACATATTAATTGATTTTTTACTTTGAAAAGTATTCTTTAAAACAAATTTATCTGAAAATTAACTATTAATAATCCATTAAAATTTTTTTCTGTTATGTAAAATTATATTATTGTTTT
>CAZJGI010000086.1:4652-12650 GCA_964545315.1 uncultured Prolixibacteraceae bacterium | reverse complement strand
ATAATTTTACTCTGTACCATGATGAATGTTTTGCGCTTTGGCTCCCGTCCCTTCTGGTGCATACGACAATAATCTCTTCTTTTTCAGCATTTTCCATCACCTTAAAATTAGAAAGCTGCACCTTCAGGCCTTCATGTTCATGTCGGGTATCTAAGATAACTACTGTTTCTTTTATCAACCCAAAAGTTTTCAGATCAACTTCACCTATAGCCAGAGGATAGCGGGGATGGCTGCCATTAGGATTTTTATCATTAATATTACCAATCCAATAGACACGGCCACTTTTCCTTAATTTTATTAATGTAGAATGTGCAGTCGGAGCGAAGAAATTTTCACCATTTGAATAGGTAAATGGCCTTGGTTCTGACCATGTCCTGCAATAATCATTTGAAAATGACACCCATGCATAACCAGGTAATTCAGGCCGGCCGGTATTTGAACATCTTGTCACCATGGCAAATTTTCCATTCTCATTTGTTTCCACGATAGTCGGTTCAGATAAGCCCCTGGTAGATTTATTATGATCTATTCTTAACCATCCTCCAAATTCCCATTTAATATCGCTTCCATCCGGTAGCCATTTGCCAATTAATGCTCCTGCATCCTGAAATAAAAATGCATTAGATACAGGAAGATAAATTTTTTGATTTTCATCATCCCATGGATGAAGGCAAACAGGAACAATTATTTCTCCATTGGAAGCTTTTACAATAGGCCTGGTAAAATCAACATTAAATCCATTCCTTCCTATCACAACCCCTTCTATTGGATTCATACTGGTATAACCGTCAATAATTACTTGTTTCAACGGTGTAAAAGTCTTACCTCTGTTAGGGGAAACACGGTACCAGACTTTATACTGTGGCGAGCCTGTTGCAGTATCTCCTTCGCCCGGTGTCGATATTACAAGCTGTACTACCATGGATTTAACAGGTTCGCAATAAACGTTATCAGTAATATAGCCCCCATTACCACTATAAAAGTTTTCAGTTCCCCATTCAAATGGAACAGACTGGACCCTTGGAATAGCAGGGAAGCCGGAATAATAGCGAAAATCAGGATCTGATGTAATTGTACGGTATGTTGTATTATATGTATCGTCAATAAACCAGATTTGTTTGTCAATAACTTCCGGAATGATTAATTCAACTCCCGGTTCATTGTCCGGTTCATCGTCCAATTCGTTATCCTGTTCATCATTTACTTCCTCAACTATGTCATCCGGGCCTTTACATGCGGGGAATGACATAATTGGAAATAATGCAGAGCCGGTAGCAAGGGCAGATTTTAACAAAAACTCCCTTCGTGATTTATACTTCATTATTTTATATCAAAATTAACCTGTTCAGTTTTTGTTCAACGTATATCCTTAATTAATTCCCACTTTATAGGATCACAAAGTGGTTTTCTTTTTGATACCAAAAAGAAAACCACTTAACTGAAAAAACTTAACAGAAACAAAAATATATTTTTAATGCAGATAATTTATTAAAATACTTAATCTTCATTACTGAAAACAGACAATTCGCCCACTGCAATTGTAGGTTTATTATCCCATGTTTCTTTGACAACATAACGGATATAACGTACAGAGGGGGCATTTCCCAGGATCATAAAATCCTCTCCTGCAGCTGCAAATTCAATATCCTCAGGATCGACCTGACCGGAAGGTTTACGTGATGGTTTAATAGATTCAAAAACACCTAAAACAGTCCATCCGTCAAAAGTTCCGTCTACATCGGGTGTATCACTTCCCCATACTTCAAATTTTTTAACACCCTGGATTTTGTAAACTACACTTGGAGTTAAGCGTTGCCATTGTTTTATCCGGGATATTTTAGTTGACTTGCCTAAATCAAAAGTAAAACTGTGAGGCAGCTTAGGTACAGTTTGGATATACCATGTTTCCAGATTATCATCCCATAGTTTATCTATTGAATAAGCCGCACTTAATTCATAATAGGGAATGTCAGCCGGATTCCATTTCGCAAACGATGTTTTATCAATTTCTTTATCAATATTAGTGACCTGAATGAATTCAGATTTCAATGTATCCAGTGTCGCTTCTTCAGGCACAAATAAAGTTCTGTACTTCAAATTTTCTTTATACCCTTCCAAAATAACTGAAGATTCATCGACTCCAATAAACGTAGTGACTTGATTTCCCAAACCATCTGTATAACTGATTTCAGATTGACAATAATATTCCGGAGGATTAAAAAATTGCATAAATACTGTATCCGCTGCTTTGAATGTAGCATATTTCATATCCCTGTCTAACAATGTTTTTTGAAATTTAGGGCCATATACACGGCCCGGTACTTCCAGGGGAATAGACCTGTTTTTAAACTCACTGTTCATTGTTATCAGCTCAAAGTAATATAGAGCTTCATTCAAATCAGCAATTAATAACTCTTTAGGTTCTGTATTTGGGGAATTTGGGATGTCTGTTAAGATTGAATCCTCTCTTGAATTCCAATACACTACCATTTTTGTTGCTTTGGGATCGGAAATCCAATAATGGATCATGACACGGCCTAATCCCGGCAATACTTTTGAAGAATCAGGCTGACCGACATAAATGGTTTCACCTTGCCTCAAATATTGATCATGGAGGTCGTTCATATCTGAACAGTGGATCAGAAATAATCCAACTATTACTGTTAAAACAATTTTACTTAAAATATATATTGATTTCATTTTACTTAATTTTTGAATAGATTTATTCAATTATATCCCCAAAAATTTCAATTTCCTGAATAACGTAATTAACAGCGCCTCCCCAGGTTCTCAGAACTTCAAAACGAAGATATCGAACAGGAGGGGAAGCTAAGTCCATATTATGATCTTCACCTGCAAGAGCAAAAGCCTGGTCTTCATCAGTAATTTGCCCGACAGGTAATCCTGAAGGTTTATAAGATTCATATTCACCCATAAATACCCATGTAGAAGGATCATCACTTACTCCCGGATGATCCGAGCCATACAACCTGAAGCGTCTTATATTACCTGCAGTATATGTTTGAGCAGCGTTACAACGCTGATAAATTTTGATCCGGCTTAATTTTGCTAACTGGCCCATATCAAAAGTAAAGTTCGCAGGTATGCTACCTGTTGTGGGGCCCATAAATCCGGGATTTACCAATGGCCCGAGTCCATTCCACATAGCTTCTATATGCCAGCTGCTATAATTCGCATAGGGGATACCGGGGGGATTCCATCTGGCAAATTTTCCTTTGTCTAACTCCTCTTCAAACAGAGGGAAGTATGTTCCACTAACTGTATCAGTATGATTTCCCCACTTGTCACGCACATAAACCCCAAAAATAATTTCTTCTGCCGGGTACCCTCTTAAATTACCCCTGCCAACGCCTGCATTCGTATAAAAGTTTTCAACTTCCAAATATTTATTCTCTTCATCATCCCATGCAGCTATGGTTAATATTACTTCTGCCTTAGTAGGATTTTCCCATGTTACCAGAACTCCTCCAAAATCATTGGTGATGTTAACAGATTCCAGTATTCCAAAAATCGGGGCTTCCAGAGGATGAATTTCAACTTCAACAGGTTGTGATTCATTCTTACTTCTATCCCCTGCAATCAGGGACACTATTTGTTTTTTTGATTCACCTAAACCTTCAACCTTTATTTTATTGGCATAAGCTGAAGCTTTTTGTTCCATTACTGTTCCATTGTCGAGCTTATAAATCACCTTTACATAAAGAAGGTCATCGTCAGCAGGAATTTCATAGGAGATAACCGATCCTCCGGGAATATTTTCCACAACCGGGTTAGATATTTTTCCTGGAGCAATATTATCCAGTGGGTATTGGCCCCTTTCTTCTTCTTTGCAAGACCAAATAAAAGAAAGTATAAATACCAGTATTAGTAAGCTTTTACTTTTCATTTTTTTCTAGATTTTAAATTTTTGATAAATTACCAACCCGGATTTTGTACAAGATTTGTATTAACAGACAAATTATATTGCCTGATAGGCCAAAATATGTCTTTACGGGCATAATTCATATCCACATAAGAAGTTACACGATAAAAATCGTTATCAGTTTCTCCTAAATAATACCAACCCTGTATAGTAGTGTTTAATTCCTGAACTGCCTCACCCCATCTGCGAAGGTCCCAATAACGCTGCTCTTCAAAAGCCAGCTCAATACCTCTTTCGTGTTTAATGATTTCTCTCATTCCATCTTTAGTTGTGTATTTTTCAGGAAATTTAGAGTATGTGCTCCATGATTCAGCCACTCCATTAAGTCCTGCCCGCTGTCTGACCATATCAACATATTGATACACTTCCTGATTAGGGCTGCTTAATGTTTCATTTAAAGCTTCCGCGTAAAGAAGGTAAAGATCAGCTAATCTTATAAGTGGCCAGTCCCAGGGTTTATGAATGTATGTAGTTTGGCTGTAAACGCCGTAGAAATTAGATAATTTTTTAATGTAGAACGAGGTGAGTGAATATCGTTCGATGCCCACCGGTCCTGAAACTTCACCTGCTTTGGCATTAATTGGCCATTGCTGCTCCTCATTGTATCTTCCTACACCATACCACCAACCTTTATCAAAGCCGATACTGCCGTAAAAGCGAGGTTCCCTGTCCAAATGAAGCTGAGCAGTTAAAACGTTAGGCTGAACGTAAAGTTTTTCTTCTTCTGTTGTCAGCGTCAGATCATATCGATTTTCATAATCATATGTAATATCTTCATCAATCGGAACTCCGTTTTTTGTATAGAAATACTCCACTGCCTTTAGGGTTGGAACATATACACCCCTTCTTGTTCCATAATGTAACGGATCCAATGCTGCCATAGTGTACATATCATTGTACCAGCCAATATTATAAGAACCAACGCCTCTTCCATATGCATCAGAACCTTGACCTGAATAGCCCCAGATACGTTCCATATTCCATTTGTCACTAACAATCTGACCTACCTGAGCAATAAGTCTGCTTTGTTCAGACAGGTGTAACGAGGCATCTGAGAATTCATACAAAGCATGACCGGCAGCATGACAGGTATCAATTGCATTCTTGCAGGCAACCAAGGCTCTCTCCCATTTAGCCGGATCTTCAACCTGATTGAAAAGGTTCCTGCCCTCAGCGTCTTTAAATGATTTATAATCCTGATTGCCATTAAACAAAGGACTTGCAGCAGTTACCAATACTTTTGCTTTTAGTGCGAGTGCTACAGCCTGTGTAAACCTGCCCTGTTCGGAGATTTTATTTTCAATTTTTAAAGGGAGATCAGGTGTAGCTTCATCAAGTAATTCAACTATGTATTCAACAACATCATCTACCGGTTCCCTGGCAACCATTACTTCATCTTTAGTTGCAGATATGGGTAAATTTTCCCGTATAATCGGGATCGGTCCATACAGTTGCATAAGGAAGAAATGGTAGTAGGCTTTTAAACATTTTGCTTCTGCCGCCCACACTGGCTTTTCATAAGATTCGAGGTCCCTTGCTTCATCTATACGTTCTATAAAAATATTACAGTCGCGGATACCCTGCCATAAATTTTTACCTCCCTGTAATCCATCCCAGTAATTTATCAGGGGAGAATTAACATTATTACCATCTCGGAGAATAGTATAACCAAGTTGATACCCTGGCCAACCTATATTACCCCAGGTAGTTGCAAAATCATCGAATCGCCCCGGTGATTCAGTCAGTCCATGCCTTGGCATATATGAATAGCATGTTGCTAAAAATTGTTCTGCCCTTACCCTGTCTTTAAATGCATAGTCCAAAGTTGCTACATTGTCGGGAACAATATCCAGATAATCACCACAAGAATTAGCGATTATCATCAATACACTTATAATTAATAAAATATTCTTTTTCATGAAAATAGTTTTTGGGATTATTTAGAAAGAAACCTGGACTCCAAAATTAATTACTCGCTGAATCGGATAACCTAGCCCGTTTCCAGCCATCTCCGGATCCCATAATTTAAATTTACTAAAAGTGAGAAGATTTGTACCGCTACTGTATAAACGGATCTTATCAATTCCGGCTCTTTTCGTAAAATCAACAGGCAGGGAATAACCAAACTCCACATTTTTTAATCTCATAAAACCACCGTCTTGCATAAACCATGTGCTCAGCACACTATTGTTAGTATTAGATACCGGTGACAGACGAGGCCACAATGCATAAAGATTACGGTTACTTTCAGACCAATGATCATCAGCATAAATTTTCAATAGTTGTTGTTCGTTTACAAAAGGCGCTGTGGCTGACGTACTTATCCAAAAAGACTCACGTGCCAGTCCCTGGAAGAAAAACGAAAGATCAAAACTCTTATAGCCTGATGACAAACCAAAACCATAAACAATTTCCGGAGTTGTTGGATAACCTATTGGCACCATATCCAGTTCATTGATTGATCCGTTACCGTCAATATCCTTATATTTGATATCACCTGCCATAACGTCACTGAACTGAGTAGGAGAATTTTTGATTTCATATTCGTCTACAAACAACCTTTCTGCAACGTAGCCCCATTGTTGACCTAAGGAATAACCTATTCTTGATTTCCACGGAGTATCTACATAATCCGGTTCATCATAAACAACAAACTCACTGGTTGCATATGTGAAATTCAGTCGTCCCGTAAGCCAGAGATCTGCAGAAAAACTTTTATTCAGGTCTATTGAGAAATCAACGCCCTTTCCTCTTGCCTCCCCTGTATTAGCTTTGGATGCTGCCTGCAACCCCAGTGTTGATGGCACATGGCTTCTGGTCATCAAAATGTTGGTACGATGTTCCTGGTAAACATCCAGTATTATATCAAACATTTCCAGAAGGTTCATTTCAAACCCAAGATTGGTTTTATTTGCAGTCTCCCATGTGATATTCGGATTCTCATATCTTGATATGCTGATTCCATTTTTAATGTAATTAAATTCTGATCCGAATATATACCTTTTAGAACTGTTATTCATATTTACCTCAGAAAGATAGAAAAACCTGTCGGAGGATGATCCAATGGCATCATTACCAACCAGACCCCGTGTGAATTTTAATTTAAACATCGGCACTATTCTTTTAAGGTTGTCAAACCAGAATTCATTGGACATCACCCATCCAAAACCTAATGAAGGGAAAAAGCCGAAGCGGTTTTCTTTGGAGAATCTTTCCGATCCGTTATAACCAAAATTTGCCTCTACGAAATAACGTTGCTTATAAGCGTAAGTCGCTCTTCCGGAAAGGCCCATATTCCTGAATGCCAGTGATTCCTGCAAAGAGCCGGCATTTCCGACCAACTGATTTCGCAGATAACCTACCAGCAATCCACTGACAGAATGGTCTTCTGAAAAGACATTTTCATAGTTTATGGCACCTTCTGTATAGGTATTTGAAGTTATTGTTTTAGCACCCTCTGAATAATCAAGGTGTTCCTGTCCTGATTCCGGATTTATTGCACTCAAGATATATTCCCCGGAATTTTTATCATAACTGGCCATTGTATAATAAAATGGATTGTAATATCGGCTAACGTCAAAGTGTGAATAGCGTGTTGTACTTATCAATCCTCTGGCTTTTAATCCATCAACAATAAAATTAAGATCCTGGTTACCTTCAAACTGAGCTATCATAGTTGAGTTTGCATATTCTTTATAGCCTTTAACCATATCTGCATAAGGGTTAAGATAATTACCGTCAATTGTATTGCCGAAAAGAATATGGTCGGTAGTTGCATTTCTTTCGTCGGGCTGGTAATATGCGGGGAAAAGAACAGGATTAGTCCTCATAACTTTATTATACAGGCCTGTACCACTATCCAGAGGGCCGGTATAATCATCGAACGTTCCATACAAACGAACTACTACCTCGGTCGTATTGGTAATGTTTATATTGACATTGGAACGTAATAGTGTCCTGTTCAGTTTAATATTATTATTAAAATTGTTTTTACGGTCGACCTCCAGTATGCCATTATCCCGGTTCATAGTACCTGCCAGGTAATAACGTGCAAC
>CAZJGI010000086.1:0-4552 GCA_964545315.1 uncultured Prolixibacteraceae bacterium | reverse complement strand
CGGGCTCCATATAACGAGGTTGCCGTTGCATCTTTCATAATAGAAAAACTCTCAATATCGTCGGGCTGCAACCGGGATAAATCACTGGAAGTAACCTCTATACCATCCAGCAGAATAAGAGGGGTGGCTGTATAACCAAAACTCGTAACACCACGAATAAAAAAGTCTGCTGAATCATCTCCCGGCTCACCACTACGCTGGTAAGAAATTAATCCGGCCATTCTTCCGGATAAACCTGTAGTAAGGTTACTGCTCGGAACCCGCAGATCATCAGTTTTTATTGTTTCTATAGAGGAAATTACACTTTCCTTTTTTTGCTTTCCAAAAGCAACAATGGTTACCTCTTCCAACTCATCAATTTTTTCGGCCATCGTTACATCAATGTTAACCTGGTTCCCAACCTCAATTATTTGACTCTCCATCCCGATAAATGAAAAGGCCAATTTATCAGAAGACTGGGCCTCAATTGAATAAGTTCCATCTGTGTCTGTTATCACACCCCTGGTTGTTCCTACAACTATAATTGTTACCCCCGGAAGTGGCTTACCTTCTTTATCAGTAACCTTCCCTTTTATGGCTTTTTGTTGCCATTCAGTCTGGCTACCGGATCGTTGATAGTTTGAATTGCTTTCGGATTGTCCGCCTTCATGGATTACCGAACGCTCTGATGGTATTCCTGATCTTGATGAGTTTGCCGATGCAATTATATTACCTGTAACTAAAAAGGGAAAAATAAGTAATATGCAATATGAAATTTGCAAAAACTTTAACCTTCGAATTTTTTTGTTTTTCATTCTGTTAGTTCTTAAATTTTATTATTTGAAAGCGTCATTATTAAAAATTAAAATAATAATACTACTGTCCGGATCTACGAACTTAATCTGGAAACAAAATTTCTTTTGTTTCTTCTCCTACCTCAAAAAATAAATTGATTTTTGAAACGGTTTAAACTCCCGTCTTAAGGTAGAATTTATAAAGTCATTTTCGGTTTGGATTAAATTCATTCAGTACAGTTTATTAATCGTTGGGATTGGTACCGTAAATGACTAGTCTAAATTTCTATAAAGTTAATAGTATTGGCCTCGCCCGGATACTATTGGGGTGTGTTTCATGCTTTCCTCCTTTCTTCGTTTGATAAACTTTTAGATTTACTTGTACAGTTTTTCTAATCAGTTTAAAAAATGATTTTATTATTTATTTTCCAGTTATTATTAATAATACTATTTAAATCACAATTAAATCATTGCGTTTTATCCTAATTCCTTGCTTAATCCCATTGCTTAATCCATAATGTGCTCATATACAATAGTGTAAAATTTTTATACACTTATTTTAATGTTTTTAAGCCGGGCAAACTAATTAAAAAATAATTTTAAATCCAAACATTTTTGTATGAAAAATGAAATAATATTATGTAAATAATTTGAATTCAGCGGCTTATATTTTTAATTTAGTCTAAATTATTAAAGCATTTGGCAGTCATTGGAGTTCCATTCCTGACTGCACTAAATAAATTCCGGACCCGAGTTTCAATTTTATTTTCCCCTGTTTGTCGTCTTCTGCCAATATCCATTCCTCTGGTGCATTTCCGTTTACTTTAACTGTATTTGCATCATTTGTTGGCAATAATAAAGTAGCCGTGGTATTATGAGGGATTTCTACTTCTATTTGAAAAACTGATCCTGTCTTTTCCCAATCTGAACGAATCACGCCGTAGGGTGAATTAAAGGTTGCTCTTGCATAGTTCAGTTCCTTCACTATCTGGGGTTGAATAGTTATTTCCTTATAGCCAGTGGAATTTTTAGCCTGTCCGATGCCACCCAATCCGGCATAGAACCATTCCATGACATGTCCCAGCATGAGATGGTTATTGGATACAATCTCAAGGGCAGCCCACGATTCGGTTAAGGCGGTTGCCCCTTTTTTCAGTTGAAACCCATATCCGGGCACATCGTCCCGGTTAATCATTTCAAACATCAATTGAGCTGCATTTCCTTTCGTCAGTGCCTCAACCAGGAAGTGAAAGCCTACATCCCCGGCAGTAAGTGCTTTATTTCCGGATACAATGGAATCAACCAGGTTAGAAAATACTTCTTCCCGGTCTTGTTCCCCGACAATTCCCATACAGTAAGGCATGGCCATGGCGGTCTGGCTTCCTGTAGAATACACTTTAGTCTTTTCATCAAAGAACTCCTCATTAAATGCTCTTTTGATTTCACCGGCCCATTGACGCAGATCATCTTTTTCAGAACTATTCAAAATTGTTGCCATTTCAGCCATTAGATTAACATCATAGTAATAAATTGCAGTCGCCGTTAGTGCAATTGGGGTTAATTGGGAAACTCCCGGATTTTTCGGGCCCAGATCAAACCAGTCACCCAACCCGTAGTTCAAGATATGATTTTGGGATTTACCTTTCAGATAATGGATGTAACTATACATCATAGGCCAGGCCTCTTTCATTATTTGTTTATCGTTGTACCATTTCCAAAGCAGGTAGGGAAGAATCACTGCAGCACTTCCCCATTCAGGTGAATCCCGAAAACCTCCAAGAAATTCTACATATTCAGGAGCTATATCGGGTACCAGGCCATCTTCAGTCCGGGCATCGATCATGTCATATACAATTTTCCTGTAAAGGTGATAGTTGTCGTACCGAAAATGGATTCCCTGCCCCATAAGGTAGGTTTGTTCGAGCCAACCTAGCTTTTCACGATGGGGACAATCAGTTGTAACACTTTGATAGTTACTGCGTATAGCCCAGTCAATTAATGTATGGATACGGTTTAGCAAATCATTGCTGCAGACAAAGGTGCCATTTTCCGGAGAAGAATTACGTGTGTGGATGAATGTTATTTTTTCAATCTCAGGCAATCCCTCCGGGTTAATTTCTCCGTCCGGAACTCCTCCGGTTACCTGGACATACCGGAAACCGTAATATGTGAATTGCGGCTTCCAGGTTTCAATATCCTTGCCATTCAGGATATAGGAGAAGTAATAAGGATGGCCTGAAGCACGCTGATTAACCGTGTTGTCAGGATTTATAAGTTCTCCTGGCCACAATCTTATTTCCTGTCCTGCCTTGCCTTTCACTGTCAATTCCACAATCCCGGATGCATTCTGGCCAAAATCATACAGCCACGCCGTATCTCCCAGCGAAATAATTTTTTCTGCTTCAAATTGTTCCATCTCTTTAACCGGATAATCATTTTCAGCCGTCAGTTTCCCTGAGGGATTATCAGCTATTGTTACATTTCTCCATCCCGAATCATTAAACCCGGGCTCCTTCCAACCATTTTGTTCTAATGTTGCATCATAATCTTCCCCTCCGAAAATGCTTGTATAAGTAATGGGGGATGGTATTGTCCTCCAGCTTTCATCAGTAATTATGGATGCGGAGGAACCATCAGTGTACTGAAGATTAAGACGGGCAATGAATTTTGGGAAACCGTAAGCAATTACCAGCTTACGGTATTTTTCACGGTTGATATTATAGAATCCGTTTCCGACTAAAGCCCCCAGCACGTTTTCACCTTCTTTCAGGAGAGGGGTGACATCCCGGGTGTTGTAAAAAACAGTCTTATCGTAGTCTGTCCATCCCGGTGTGAGAAAAGATCCTCCCACTTTTTGCCCGTTGATATAGGCTTCATAATGTCCCAGGCCGGAAACCGACAGCGTTGCCCTTAACAGCTTTTTCCCGACAGCAAAGGATTTCCGGAATTGGGGAATGACAGGCCGTTGGAGGGCTTTGTCCCCAAGGTTGTCACCCGAGCCGTGTATCCCGGGCACAAGCACCAGAGAAGAATCAATAACCTCATAGCAAATCCATTGTGCTCCCTGCCAGTCATTTTCTGAAAATAATCCTGTCTGCCACCAGCTTGCTTCGCTCCAGGATGACTCCCGGCCCTCTGTATCCCATATTTTTACTTTCCAGAAGTATCTTTGGCCCGGTTGTAATTTTATCCCTTTTAAAAGCACATTTATCGACTGTTCCGAATTGGTTTTGCCCGAATCCCAGATTGTTCCTTTGTCTTCTTTTAGTTCATCTATACTCAGGGCTACTAAAATATGGTAAGCAGATTGGACGATATTTCTGTCTGATGATCTGATCTGCCATCCCAAAAGAGGCTCCGATGTATCTATTCCCAGAGGTTGTTCTGAGAAGTTGCAGGTCAGACGGGTAACTGTGATGTCAGCCTCTTTGGTACAAGACAGCACAGTTATCATTACAAACATTATTACTGTTAACACAAAATAATTTCCGGATTTCATTCTTGTATCTTTTAATTGATTTTTGAATATCTGATTTATCTATATTTTTTAAAAAGTAAAGTTAGTATATCGTTTGTTTTTTCCCGGTCTTTTCCCCTCTTTAATCTTTTTGGAAAGGAAAATTCCGATTATTCTTATTTATGCTTGTTATCATGTAACTATTAACCAGATTATGTATCTTAAAAATAAGACGCAGGACATCTGTCGGTATTTTAAAAGTGATGTAAGCTAAAATAATTTTTCCTGATACTTAATATTCATTATATTCGAAAAAAAGAAA
>CAZJGI010000085.1:0-13268 GCA_964545315.1 uncultured Prolixibacteraceae bacterium | reverse complement strand
GAATTGAGCCAAATATGGGTACCATCGTTTAATGTTATTTCTGACATCTGTCCCAAAGGAACATAAAATTCAGTCTGAGCCTGCATTGATTTGTTGGCTGTGTTCCGGTTAATTTGCATAAAAATTCCCACCCCTAATGAAAGTAAAATAATAGCAGCATATTTGGAAATTTGAAGATATATCCGGATTTGTTTTTTTTTAAGGTAAAGGGCTATTATTTCCCATGAATGATAGACAGAAGTTTTATGAAGAGGTAATGTTTTATTTAAGTTTTCGTGTAATTCATATACGCTCTCGTAAATTTTTTTATTTATGGAGTTTTGAAACTTTGATTCTGATTCATCTGGTTCCGTAAAATCTGATTCATTATGAATTTTTCCTGCAGCGAGCTCCCAGATTTTATCCTGATTAGTTCTATTCATTTAATTGCAATTAACTTAACTAAAGAACGACCGAAATAACCAGTCGTTCTTTTATCTAAACTAAAAACTATGAACAACCTAAAGATACTTCCGATAGTTGTCGTTATAATAGACGAAAAACAGGCAGAGGGAGGGTGACAAATTACACAGGTTTTTTTTAATATTTTTTTTTTGGTATTTATAATTAATTAATTAATGAATAGTGATTTACTATTTAATGTTTTGATTGTCATCTGATCATTAAGTGTAATTTAGACAGGTAGAAGCTGCCTCTGACAGAGTTTACGGGATTAGTGTTTCACGCCATGACCGCAACGTTAACATTTTACGCAACGAGCGCAAAAAGTGATATTTGCACTATGCGCACGTTGCGTGAAAAAAATTTTGCGGTCTTAGCGTGAAAAAAATTCGTTGTGTGCTCCGCGAGGGAAAACCTATTTATACCAGAATTTTATTTACTTAATCCTGAATTTTTGTAACCCCGTACCAAATATTTTGTCAATAGATGTAACAGTAAGTTCTTTTTCAACAAAATAACTGGCAGGCATCAGCCTCACACCCTTATCTACCGGAATAGAAAAAGCTTTTTCTGATACTACCTTGTTTATCCTTGACGACAATGCTACATTCAGATTAACCTGAGGACCCTTGTTAATGATCTCAAGGCCACCAATTCCCTGTTTGACATTTATTTCAAGGTTATTGGCAGCACTAATCGGGAAATTTTGAATTTTTATTAATTCATAATCTCCGTTGACGCCAAGTTGATTTTGAACGCTCAATACAACATTTTTTGCACGACTTGAGTTCATCTTCATAGTCAGGAAGTTGGTACCCAGATCATTCACTTCAATTTTGTGCTGTTCGCCTGAATTCAGGGCAGACTCCAGATTAATTGTGTTCATTCCGCTTCTGACCATATATTTCAGTGTTCCGTTACGGCTTCCCTTCACTGTATGAATGAAATTACGTTTCTCATTTGCACTCGCTATTTTCCTGAGTTCATTAATTACCGGGCTACTAAGTTTTGAAAGTGAAGCAGTATTACTCAGGATATGCTGAGGTGATCTTCCTTCAATAATTTTAATAGCAGCTTTATCGGTTGAAATCAAATTAAAAAGAGAGGAAATTCGAGTAGTTGTTGTTCTGTTAATTATTGGAAGGTTTATCATTCCGGAGATAGTACCGGTAACAGTTGGCTGGACTGATAATTCTCTTCTGACAAATACCTGTCCCGGTTTCAGGGCACTTTCGAATCCATTGAACCCGACAAAAAATTCTGAAGGTTGAACATTGTTTTTCAAAAGGTTCGTAGCCCTTGATCCGGATGCATTAAGATCTTGTCCATTGGCATCAGTAATAGAAACTGTCTCTCCATCATCTGCCAATATCAGGATTGTCCCGGCAAGCAATAGCAGGATTAAATCCCATACAGGCAGCCTCTGACGGTCGTCCAGAATTGAGTAAGGCATATAATGCAATCTGCCCCCCGACCATTCCCCTCCTGAATAGTTCGATGATCCGGCATAATTAAATGTATTGTTATCCGGGTTCACTGTTAGGACTTTAAGCTGATTGGGGAAGTTGGGATCACAAATTGTTATTTTCCATGGTTTGGTACTTTTATCCCAGGCAACAGGAAGTATTGCATGCGGGCTGCCTGAGAAGTCATAATTCTGAGCGATGCAAAGAACAGGATGATTACCCCTGTTAAAATCATTTTGAGTACGGTTAAATACATCAACAGGATCGTGAGTATTCCCTGACAAGAACTGACCAAGGAACCACCAGATAGGATCAGCCCCTGCCTGATATGTTTGTTTGATATTAAATTCATTAGCCACAACATTCCAGTCTGTAAACCTGTTAATTGGCAGGCTGAACAGGCTGCGAGATTTGCGTGCATATATTCCTTCGGTTGACATTCCGAAACAGTTGCCACCTTTGGCTATACCTTTTATTACTGCTTCATAAAATGCCTTTTCTATCCAGTCGGTCACATCCCACCACTCTCTGTCACTGTCAACTCCTTTAAAAGCGCTGGCATATTGCCTGTAGGTAACGGGGTTTGTGCCTCTGTTGCTAACTCCCCACCATTTTTCTGTTTCCGAAAGTGTGCTAATGTCAACCTGTGGTTTGACCGACCATGTCAGGGATCTGATTTGTCCGAATGCCACATTATAAACACCTTCGTTATCCCTTAACCCCCAGGCATTTGATGCTTCCAACACCTTTTCATAAGTTCCCATATGGTCATCGGCGTTTGTAGGAGCATCGCTTTCCCAGATATCGAGGTAGAAGCGTACCTTTATATTAAGCCTGTTTGGGGTTATTACATTAGGAATGGTAAAATTGACATTAACAATATTTTTTCCGCCCCAGTCGCCTGATGAAGGCCGTCTGGCTTCATAAAGTACTGTAGAACCTTCGGTAACCTTTATTTTTTTGATGTACAGGTCATTTTGTCCCCGTCCAAAGCCTTCAGATTCTTTTGAGTCAATCCTGCCAATATACAATTTATATGGGCGGGCAATTTTGATCGAGTTGTAATTTCCAAACCACAATATGCTTCCCTTCTGGAAAGTGTTTGCCTTGCCTGCGCCTGCATTATTAGGAATATCAGTTTCGTCGGATGTGGGAAATCCCAAGTCACTTAACGGTCCACGCATATCCATGTATTTTTTGCGTATATCCCCGTGGACTTCAAAAGCTCCGGATGCACCGCTCCAGAAGATTGTGCAGTATTCAAATTCTGAATACTTGCCAATTACAGCCGCTCCTTTTTTGACATCACTTTCGTTGGTTTGGGGGAAACCCCATTTTGCGGATCCTCCAAGGGCCAGGTATTTTGCAAGAATTGATCCATGCACTTCATGCGCCTTCGGCTCGCCGTTGCGATAGTAAAATCTGCATCCCTGAAATTCCTGTTCAAGCCCGTTGGTAATTGCTTTTTGATCTTTTATGGGAAAGCCCCAGATTTTCGATTCACCAAGATTTTCATATTCTGAATAAATTTTATCCATAACAGGATGAGCCCCTGTTCCTGATGACCAATAGATACCACCTTTTGAGAACAGACTCTTTTTCCCTCCGGCTTTAGTTGTGTTGGATTCATCACAAACCAGAAAACCGAGTGCATTTGCGTTGGCCATCGACTGATATTTTGTATATATGGCACCATGTATTTCAAAAGCTGTACCGAGGGAAAAATGATACATGATCGCACAGTTAGTATAATATTGAGTATGAGATCCTGTTGCGGAGTTATATTGAATAGCTTTAGTACGTTCTCCAATATTATAACTTTTTTTGAATGATTCACTTTTGTAAGTGATATGCCATTCTGCATGGTCTCTTTGTTCGTCCACCAGATTTTCAAATGCACCGGGAATCCCATCGTACAACTGAAAAGCTGCCAGTTTACCGTTGAAGTGGTCTCGGGCGCCATCTACCCATGTACCGAAAAATAGTTTGTTACCTGCCTGTTTTTCAATATTTCCATCTGGAAATGCATGAACGGAAAGCAGCTCACCGTCGATAAAAAGTGCGACTGTATTAAAATCGTAAACCAATGATATAGTATACCATTTATTCAGGGTTAATACTTTTTTAAACAGAGTGTCAGGGCCATTCCAATTGTGGTTTTTTGGTTTGACACTGGTTACAAGATTACAATTATTTACAGTACTGCCTTTTGCGAGAAAAATTGAGAAGGGCAGCATGTCAGATTCGACAAGGTTCTGACGGGAATTCACCGGCCCGTTCGCACTGAATACAATATTAATGCAAAATTGCTTCAGATTGGGAAGAATAGAGGAGATATTGCAGGATGCTTTCCCTGTAGTACCCAGATTCAGGGCAGAAGGGTAAGTGCCAATGATGGTTTCACCTGGTCCGGTGACAACAGATGAGCCTGTAAATGCCGTACTTAGACTACCATCAGGATTCGAAACAGTGGTCGAATCCAAAGTAAAATCAATTAATAATTTTGTCATTTTAATAAGATTTAAATTAATTCAATACTTTAATCAACATGAGGTTGTGAAACTCTGCTGTTATTAAAGCCTTAAGACATATAATTAGTTAAATACCGTAAAGAATGATTAATGGGTAATTTTTATCTTCAAACTGCATATTACAGAATAGTTTTTAAACTGTCATTATTACAGATTCAGTTATATTAAGTGACATTACTTGTTGTGAACCAGTACAATTTACAACAAAAAGCAAATGAAAGCAAGAGGAAATAAGATTTTTTTGTATTTTTTTATTTTTTATCCGATAAAAGAGTTCCTCCTTTTGTAAGCCATGATATTCCAAAAGCAATCAACGCAATTGATTCAGCCCAGAAAACAAAGCATGAACGGGGGTATTTGATTTCAAAAAACATGAAAAATATCAGGATAGCGATAAGAGATGCAATTATTACTAAACCGCACATCATATAGATTTTATTCCTTGCAAGTTTATTTTTTGTAGGATTTGGATTTTTTTTTGTGAATAAAAACATTGAAAAGCATGCCAGAGTGATAAAAAATATTGATGCACTAATAAAATGAATATATCCCGGCCAATCCAGAGGCCCTTCTTCTGTAGTTGGGAAGAATGCTATGCCCAGCGCAAAGAATGCAGCCAGGTTGGCTACGCGGTTATCCCAGTTATTATAGCCTTTATAGAAAAAAAGAAACAATGAAATAGCGCATAGTGAACCGACAAAAAGATCTCTCATTCCTGAGTGGTAATAAAGACTAATTGTCTTTAATATTGTCTTCTCTTTAAAAAGAATTATCAGTCCGGCCATTAATGCGAATGGTAATAAAATTCCTATCCATCCTACTGTTTTTCTTAATGACAGATATGAATAGGTTTGGTTCAGGTGGTTATCAAATTTCTTCATAATTATTAGATATTTAGAGATTAATATTAAGAGTTATAACATGTGCCTGGCAATCCAGGTTTCGATGTTTCGGTTACTTCCATTTCGTATTTGTATAGTTCCGTCAATAATCTTACCGTTAACACGTCCATTAAAAAGATAATGATTTCCATTTTGTGGATTGTCCGCTTCAAGAGTGATCTTGTCGCCGGAAAGCCGGTTTTTATGAACAATTAACGAATTTTTCTCTGAGTTTATGGTAACCTTAATATTTTGGTATTCCTGCTGAATTGTTATAATAAAGGTTTCTGTTCCATTTTGCCACTTCCAGTTCCCCTGAACATTTGCCGGTATTACCCATTTATAGACACTGCTTTCTTCGAGATAAATATAATCGTCGTAAGCCCAGTCATCCATATCGAAATCATGTGAGATAATACGTGTTCCCGGCCTTAATTTTTTTAGTAGAGCGGGACGCAGTTTAATATTAATTGAATGAAGAAGGTACATTGTGATTATGTCTGCTTTACTGAAATCAACATTGAAAATATCATCATTAACAAATAATACACTGTCATCTACACCGGCATCGACAGCATTTTTATTTGCTTCTTCAATACGTTGGGGATCAATATCGACGCCATGTCCTATTGCTCCGCGCTTGGCTGCAGCAATCACTATCCGGCCATCTCCTGATCCAAGGTCAATCAGATAATCACCCGGTTTGATGTCTGCCAAGTCCAGCATTTTTTCGACAACTATTGAGGGCGTAGGTACATAAGGTACATCAAGGTCCTGAGCATTAGCCCCTGACTTAAAAACTATAAATAAACCAATAGAGGCTATTAATGACAAGATTATTTTTCCTTGTACAATTGTCAGGAAATGCCTTTTTGACTTAGCAATAAAAACAGCACAGGATTGTGATTTTTTCATGGTTGATTATTTTTGAAGGTCTATAATTATAGTAATTTTTTGATATACAATATAAAAAAAATAGTATAATATTGTATATAATAAATAAAAAGAATAATGCAATTTAAATTATTAGTTTTTTTATTGTCGACCGTTGTATGTTTTCATACAATGGAAAGTTACGCCGTAGGAAAGGATATGGAAAATAACCGATTACAGATAGGTACATTTGATATAGAAGTAACCCCACCTGTGGGATATGATCTTGCCTATGATCCCATGGTTAATTCGTGGGATATGGGATTACGTGCCAAGGGCATTATTCTTACCGGATCAGGAAAGCCAATTGTTATTGTTGCGATAGACTGGATTGGTTTGTATAAAGATTGTTATGATGAATTCAGAAGGGCTTTAGCTATGGCATCAGGGACAACATCCGACCGGGTTGCAGTGCATGCTTTGCACCAGCATGATGCTCCGGAAGGCAATCTCCAGGATGATTTTGTCCTTGCAGTGATCCATCGTCTGGAGATGGCAGTAATAAATTCTGTGGAAAAGTTAAGTCCTGTGACGGATATTGGATTTGGACGGGCTGAGGTTTATAAAGTAGCCTCAAACAGGCGTCCTCTTGGTGCTGACGGGAAGGTGACAGCAACACGTTATACAACATGCAAAGACTCAGCCCTGCGAGCAGAACCTGAAGGTGTAATTGATCCTATGGTATCTCTTATCAGTTTTTGGAATGATGATATTCCACTGGCTGTCTTAAGCTTTTATGCCACACATCCACAAAGTTATTACAGGACAGGAATACCAAATCCTGATTTTCCCGGCATTGCACGTTTTATAAGACAGCTGAAAGTGCCTCAGGCCCTTCATGTTCACTTTACCGGAGCAGCCGGCAATATTGGGGCGGGTAAGTATAATGATGGCTCACATGAAAACAGGCTGATTCTGGCCGGCAGGCTTGCCGATGGAATGAAACGGGCATGGGAAACTACAGAAAAATATCCGGTTAATACATCCTCAATTGGCTGGCACACTGAGCCAGCTTTTTTACCTGTTGATCCTTCAAAGGAGAAGGAATTTTCAATAAAGAACAATGAAGGATATAAGATTGAATTGCAATGTATGATGCTGGATAAAGGACGTATTTTATTTATGCCGGGCGAATTATTTGTCGAATATCAATTGGGCGCTCAAAAAATGAAACCTGAATTGTTTGTTGCAATGGCAGCTTATGGTGATTACACGCCCGGTTATATTCCTACTGCTGAGGCTTTTCCTCAGGGTGGTTATGAAATAAGAGTTACCAGAATGTTGCCTGAAGTTGAAAGTACATTGATGAATGCCATAAAAAAGTTACTGGATAACTGAAATGGACAAGGAAATATCAGGCCATATATTATTAACTAAGGGAACAAATTTTGTTCCCATGTCTCCTCAATAATGCCTTTTTTACCTTCTGAGAGGGCAGCGAATGTTAATAAAGCTTTTCTGGCGTCCCCGAGAGGATGATAAAATGCATTCCAGTTATCACTGTCTTCTCCGTCATGGTTTGGAATAACATATTGAAAATAATGGGCATCTTTTAGTTCAGTGTATGCACTTTTAGCACGTTTTTCAATATTTTCCAGGTCGCTAAGGGAAAGAGCCCCTTTTTGTAAACGGGTTCTTCGGATAAGTTTGCTCCTCATAATATCTGTGATTAGATCAGGGAGTGATACGGCCGGTTTTACTGATCTGAGAAATAAAATTTCATCACGTGATACAGGAGACATAAAGATGCTTAGTTTTTTTGTATCCTGCAATAGGGGATTGGTAATCAATATTTTTCCTATGAAAGGATTTCCTTCAAACAAGATATTGTTTTGTTGCAGTGAATCTGATAGTTCAGATATATTTAGCGCCTGGAGGTCACCTCTGACATCCATCACTATAAACCGGTTGTCATTTCTGTATTTTTCAATTTCATCACGTGTTCTGAAGTGGTAATCTATTCCGTCAATTTCCGCAGGGCGGGGTTGGCGGCTGTTATATAAAACCAACGGTTTCATTCGTGAATACAATTCAGGGTAAAATTTTGCCAATGCTTTCGCCAATGGACTTTTCCCTACACATGAGGGGCCTGAAAATATGATCAGCCTTTTGGATTGATCCATTATATTTCAAATTTTAGAGTTAAATTTACAATTATAAAGATAATATATACTAAGAAGGTTCTTACTATAATTTTTTTGAATATGGATAATCTTAAAATCACAGTAATACAACCTGATATCATTTGGGAAAGGCCGGAGGCAAATCTGGCCGGATATAATGAGATGATAAAAAGTGCTGACAAGTCCGATCTTATTATCCTTCCTGAAATGTTTTCAACCGGGTTTACCATGCAACCGGAAAAGATAGCTGAGAATATGGATGGAGTATCGGTTCATTGGATGAAAACAACAGCAATGAAAAATAATTGTATAATTACCGGTAGTTTGATAATCAGGGATGAGCATGGATTATACAACCGTTGCCTGTGGGTTCTTCCTGATGGGTCAATTGATTATTACGATAAAAAACATCTTTTTACCATGAGTGGGGAGCACCTTCATTATTCAGCGGGGAAAAGTAAACTGGTAACTGAATACAAAGGTTGGAGGTTTTGTCCGTTGATTTGTTATGATTTAAGGTTTCCTGTCTGGAGCAGAAATGCTGAGGGCTATGATATATTGATATATATGGCAAACTGGCCTTCGTCCAGACATTTGGTATGGAAGAGCCTCCTTGTTGCAAGAGCAATTGAAAATCAATCTTATTGTATAGGAGTTAACAGGGTTGGTACAGATGGCAACGGTTTGCATTACAACGGAGATTCAGTGCTTGTTGATCCTAAAGGAAATCCTGATTTTCTGGGAGGGAATGAATTAATAAAGACGTTTGAATTATCATACCGGGAATTGCATGACTTTCGGAAGAAATTTCCGGTACTGCAGGACAGAGATAAATTCATTTTAGGAGGATCATGAATGTCAACGCAATTATCAGAAATACAAGACCATACCTGTTTTAATAGTTGTGTTGCCGAAAACATAATGAAAGGCTGCCAATGCAGGTAATTCAGTGCAGTGCGAAGGGATTACCATATTGACATTGTTATTTTTCATATAATTTATTGTGCGTTTTGTCTGTTCATCATCAAATTTTAAGTGGAAGCCACCGATGACGGAATGCACCTTACTAATACCCGTTACATTTTTAGCATGCTCTGTTATATTGCATATACCTGAATGAGAACATCCGGTTATAATGATCAATTCGTTGTTTACAACTGCGGCAAGTGCGGAATCATCCATAATAAAATCATCATTGCTAAAGTCATCCGTATATGTTGTTGTTTGGGATTCAAAATCATTTAAACGCGGTACTTCTCCAAGGAACCAGAGATTTTGTGTAATGCTATAAGGTTTTTTTGTTTCAATAATTTGGAATTTTTTGGTCAATTCAGTTTTAGACAGGGAAAGTCCAACTGGTGAAAGGTCTTTTTTTCTGAACCTTCTTATTAAGGCGCCCGGGTGTACAATTAGTGTTTTGTTGTCCAGGTATTTCAATCCATCACCATGGTCCCAGTGTCCATGGCTCAAAACCACTGTTTTTACCTCTTTTTTTATGTCCAGTCCTGCAATTATGGCATTTTTAAGAAAACAATCTGAATGGCCTGTATCAAAAAGAATTTTTTGATCATCGATTTCAATAAGGTAGGAGAGGCCGTGCTCGGCGAAGAACCTTCCGCCTGCACAGTTTTCAGTAAGAATAAATATCTTCATAATTTAACTCCTGTTATTATCAGATAAATATAAATGTTATTTATTGAATATCCGAGGAGGTTAACCAGGTTCTAAAAAAAGTTACTGCTTATGTAGCATTACATTTTGATTTATTTCTGTTACCATAAGGTATATCTCTGTAGAATACACCAGCTGATAATTATTTTCAGAATTTGCTTATCTCAGTCCAGGCTTTTTCAAATTGGTTACACATTTCAGCTGCGGGTGCATATTCAAAAATAGTTTTCCCATGTACCATTGATTCGACAACACGGGTATCGAACGGGATTTTGGCAATAATCGGTATATTATTATTTTGCAAAAACAATTCAGCCATATTGGTTATTTCCTCATTGATATCAAATTTGTTTATTATTCCGTAAATAGGTATATTAAATGATTTCACCAGTTTATACAGTCTTTCCGCATCATGAATGCCCGTAAGTGAGGGTTCAACAACAAGGAGTACAATATCGGTGCCTGTAATTGAAGCAATCACAGGGCATCCTATACCCGGTGAACCATCACTGATAATAAAATCTGCATTTAATTCAGATGCCATTTCTCTTGCTTTTTCCCGTATTTTAGTAACGAGTTTACCTGAATTTTCTTCTCCCGGTCCCATTCTGGCATGAACCATTGGTCCAAATCGGGTATCAGAGATATACCATTTATTATTTGTATTATTATAAGAGGTAATAGCATTAACCGGGCATATTCGTTCACAAAGACGGCAACCTTCGCACTGGAAGGGATTAATTTCCAATTGTCCGGTATAATCATAATGAATAGCATCAAAGCGGCAGTATTTTATGCACAAACGACAGCCAGTACAGATGTCCTGATCGATGGATGCTTTTGTCCCGCTATCAAATAGGTATTCCTGCTTAATATCGGGATGTAATATAAGATGAAGGTCTGACGCGTCTACATCATTATCACAAAATACTGCATTACCAACCAATGATGCCAAAGCTGCAGCAACACTTGTCTTGCCTGCTCCTCCCTTACCGCTTAGAATAGTGATCTCTCTCATAATCTGTTTTTTATCTTGTGGATTATACCTTTATAAACAGATTCTGTTTCTTCGGTGATATTTTGTAATAATTCACCCCTGGAATATGCGCTTGCATAATTTTTTTTGAAGGGGATCGTTCCAAATAATTCAATATTTTTGTTATTAAGAAAATCAAATATATCATCTGATCCCAATCCTGCTTTATTTACAATTACCCCGAAAGGTTTTTTTATTTGGTTCAGCATCTCTACCGTTAATTTCAGATCGTGGAGCCCGAATGGGGTAGGTTCACTAACCAGTATTACAAGGTCTGCATCAGAAACAGTTTCAACAACCGGACAACTGGTGCCTGGTGGTGAATCCAGTATTGTTATGCATTCCTTGACAGCCACTTCTTTTTTTAATTTTTTTATCAGCATGGTTTGCATAGGAGATCCTATTTCAAGTCTTCCTTCTGTCAATCCAATTCCAATTCCGGTATTAAAGGTTGATATTTCACCAAGAGGAATTTCCTTTTCAGTGATTGCCTTAATATAACAAGCAGCACTACATGCACCACATGAATGGCACATTGAAGTATCAACTTCGGCAAATCTTAGGTTAGGTACTATTGTAATTGCATTAAATTCACACCACTCCATACATTTTTTGCAAAATGTACATCGGTTGATGTTTATTTCGGGAATAAGTTGAAAGACATTTTTGTTTTTTATTAATTGACGGTCCTTAAAAAACAGGGCATCATCCGGTTCTTCAGCATCACAGTCAACTAATTGAACATTAGTGTTCCAAAGCTTATTGATAAAATAATACAGATTTACAGACACAGTTGTTTTACCTGTCCCTCCCTTCCCGCTTGCTACAGCTATTTGCATGATTATTAATGGTCACAACAATTTGATGAAAATGTTATAGAATCGTTAAGGAATCCGTTTACCAGTTCTTTAAAAGGCAGGGCAGGCGCCCCGGCAAATACATTAATATTATGCTGATTGAAATTTTGGATTGCCCTGTTCCCAATTCCTCCGGCAAGAACATCAGTAACCCCTTTACCGGCAAGCCACTTGGGTAGTAATCCCGGTTCATGGGGAGGAGCCTCCAGAATTTCTTCAGAAGATATCTTATGATCATTTACATCAATTAAAGCAAAATATTTACAGTGACCGAAATGGGAATCTGTTATACCGGTTTCATCGATGGGTACAGCTATTCTTCTCATTATTTTAATTTTTTATTGTTTCAATAATTTCTTCAATATTTTTAGTTGCCTCATCAAATATAACCATTTGGATATTGAATTTTTCGAGCATGGATTTTGCTTTTGGCCCAAAATCACCTGAAATTACTTGTGTTGCTCCCATCTCTGCTACCCTTGCTGCTGTTTTGGTACCTGCTCCACCGTTTATGTCTTTATTCTCATTTTCAATAAATTCAGTATTTTGACTTTCTGAATCATATAGACAAAACCATGCGCATCTTCCAAATCTCATGTCAAATTTAGAAGTAAGATCGTTTCCTGATGAAGTGATTACTATTTTCATATATATATAACTTAATTAAACATTAATTATTTAATTTAACAAAGGGTTATTAATCCCTTAAATCCCAAAAAACCATTGCTGAAAAAATATATGATCAATTCATTGATATTTCACGTCGTCAAATTTAATAATAATGTTTATATCAAAAAAATAATTATGAACTAATGTTTATAAATTTAAAATTGAAGTTATTGCCTTCACCTCAGCTTAAAGTGCCTCAGTTCGTTAGTTGAAATGAACAGTAAGGAACAGAGCACAGAGGAACTGTCGTTTTTTATGGCTGAACTATTTTTAAGATGTATATCTCCGGTTTCCAAAAAAAGTTTAATTTTGCGGTTGTTTTTGGGAAAATGTTGTAAAGGGTGATATAGAAATGCGTTTATAAGCAGTTTTATATAAATTTAATAAACAACTTTGCTAAAGAAACACTTTCGTTAAAGAAACACCTTCGCTAAAGCTATGGTGTTTGAGACGGGGTATAGCGCAGCCCGGTAGCGCGCGTCGTTCGGGACGACGAGGTCGTCGGTTCAAATCCGGCTACCCCGACAAAGCAAAAAGCCTTGCACGATAGTGCAGGGCTTTTTTTCACCAAATAAATCTAAGCTTGCTTAAAGATTTATTTGGTGAAAAAAAGACCATTTGAGCGCAGCGAAAAGGCTTTTTGCTTTGGTTTCCCCCCCA
>CAZJGI010000084.1:9915-13396 GCA_964545315.1 uncultured Prolixibacteraceae bacterium | reverse complement strand
CAGCAGTTGAAAGCCCTGTCCCATGAATCCCGTAATTATTATATCTGCCCCCTAATGAAATATCCCTTGCATTTTCAATACAGCCATTCATCAACAATGATTGAAAAGGTGCAGGCTCCATATAAATATTTTTTCCTTCTGAAACGATCTTATCCAATTCATTCCTGATAATTTTTTTAATCTTTTTCATGAATGAATAAAAATCGCTGCTTTCCCCAAGATGCTCACGGATACCTTTATCAACTACTTTCGCAAAAGACAATGCTGCAATATTAGGGATATCCATTCCATTCCCCGGGATAATAAATTCCCAGCAGGCGGCAACTACATAATTCCTTGCATCTTCGAGGCTATAACCCTTTGATAGCAGTCCGGGTATTACTATTTCATCATTTGAATACTGAGGGAACCCAAGTCCTTCTTTCGTAAGCTCCGTACCAAGCACATAATAATCGAAGGGTGTATTTTTATGTATGCGCAAATTAATTTTTGGATCAATTAATTTCAATTCAAGACTTGCTTTTAAGCACATTTCAGAAAGAAGGTTAAAAGCGTCATTACCGTCTCTGTCAACACCGCCCAGAACCATACTCTGTCCATTATCTCCCTGTTGCATGCCGGGATAGAGATCGCTGTCCCTGTTAAATGAGATAAAAAACTCCTCCAGTAACTCAAAAGCTGAATCATGACCCAGAATGCCTGAATCCAAATCATTTTTCAGATATTTAAACATATACTGATCAAACCTGCCTACAGTATTATGGTAGTTTCCCGACGCCCATAATGTGAAATGAAGTATTCGAAAAGACTGAAGGGCTTCCTGAAATGTCCTTGCGCCATACCTGGGCACCCGAGTCAAAATTTCATAAATGTCATTTCGCCCTTTTGCCAATGCCAGCTTTGCATATTTGTCAGTCAGCTTTAATACATCGTCAACAGACTGAAGTACAGCCTGTAAAAAAGCAGCGCCGGATTGGCGCTCTTGTCCTGAAAAATTCTTCAGTACCTGCTCAATCTCAGCTTTCCTTTTTTCAAGTCCCGCTTCAATAGTATATTCAAAGTTGGAATTGATATTACATACCCTTCCAAGTTCATGGATATAATGCTTTTCTTTTATTTTGTCCCATTCATCTTCGGTGAAAATTTCAGGTATCTGACAAACAGTGCGGGTAAAAACTATCTTTTCTTCAGGAAGAATTACAGGCACTTCATTCGCCAATACCCAACTCAATCTTTTTTGTGCTCTTACAATATCTGAAAAGCCCTTATCTTTTAATGATTTAGTGAATGCTTTCAATTCTTCCTTATCAATGTTTTGCCTTGATTGATGGTGTTTTTTCTGCAAAACATTATTCAGTAATATTTTAATTCTGTCGTTCATTTGAATATGACTTATTTATTCACAGTACCGAAACATTAATATTATGATTATTAAATACTTCAGTCCATAACTTAACCTTTTGTTCAGTGTCAAACCCGGGATCATATACTTTCCCAACCATTTTATATTTTGCCCCGGCTGTTTTATGGTATGGCAACAATTCAACCTTCAAAAGGTTCTTCGCATCCCTTATTAATTGTGCTGTTTTCTCCATATTCTCTTTCGTGTCATTAACTCCCGGGATTAAGGGTATCCGCACAATAAAATCAGTTTCAGCCTGGCATAAAAAATGCAGATTTTTTAAAATTAATGAGTTGTCTGCCCCTGTATATTTTTTATGAACTTCACTATTTGTATGCTTCACATCCATAAGCACAAGATCAACCTTCTTTACAGCTTTTCTGAAAATATTCTCCGGTGCATAACCTGAAGTTTCAATTGCAATATTTACCGGCTTCAGATAACTAATAATGTCAAAAAGAAAATCCGGCTGTGCAAGTGGTTCCCCGCCGGTTATTGTTATCCCGCCTCCGCTGTTAATCAATATATCCCTGCCTTTCAATAATTTTTCAGCCAATTCTTTAGCTTCATGTTCCACACCACACATTTTTCGTTCTCCGGATTTCTCTGTCATCCATTCTTTGCTAAAAGAGATACCTTCCGGATTATGGCACCAACTGCACTGTAGGGGGCATCCTTTAAAAAAAACCAGTTTCCTGATTCCCGGCCCGTCATGTACACCCAGCTCTTCAATATCAAAAATGATTCCTTTAGCCATCAGTATTTTATTTTTCGTCTCAAATAAAAGAATCTGAAAATTTAATCCGGAAACCAATTATTTTATTCGTTGTCATTATGAATAAATTCTTTTTGAATCTCTTCGAGTGATTTTCCCTTTGTTTCCGGAAAAACTTTTAAAACAGTAAAAAACATAAAAATCATAGATACAGCAAATAATGTAAAGGCAATTCCCCCGCCAAAGGCATGGCCTTCGACTATGACAGGGAACAGCCATGATATCATTGCAGCCATTGCCCAATGTGTAAGGCTTCCAAGGGTCTGGCCTTCGGCCCTTACTGAATTGGGGAAAATTTCGGCAATATAAACCCAGATAACTGTGCCGGCAGACATTCCAAAAAAGGCAATGAACCCAACTAACCAGAATAAAGTAAAAAATCCTCCTTCTGCTCTTGTATAAAAGGTGGCGGCTACCATTGACAAAAAGAAGAACATCCCGACTGACCCTACCAGTAACAACCGTTTCCTGCCCACTTTATCTATTAATGACATTCCAACCATTACAGATATTAACAGTGTTATTCCTATGGTAATGGACTGTAAGAGAGCTGAATCTTTTGCAAATCCGACCATTTCAAAAATCCTGGGGGCATAGTATATAATTGCATTAATTCCGGAAAGTTGGTTGAAAACCGCCACAAGAATGGCCAGGATAATTGGAATCCGGTTTTGCCTTGTAAAAAAATGGTTTTTTGTTATCCGTGAAAAGTCCTTTACCGACTCAATTATTTCAGTTAATTCCTTAGCCGCATTGGCAGAACCCAGTTTCTTAAGAATAGATTCAGCCTTTGAAGTATTATTTCGGATAACCAGCCATCTTGGTGAATCAGGGACCAGGAACAGGAGGAACAAGAATATAACAGAAGGCACCAGTTCAACACCAAGCATCCATCTCCATGCATTGGTTTCGAATGCCTGTGCAATTAAAAAATTTGAAACATACGATAATACCTGGCCAATCACAATATTAAACTGGAACGAAGCAGCAAGCCTCCCCCTGATTTTGGGAGGTGCGATTTCAGCTATGTACATAGGGCCTATAACTGACGAGGCGCCAACAGCAATGCCTCCGATAAACCGATATATCAAAAAAGCTACCCAGTTAAAAGCCAGACCGCTTCCCAGGGCAGAAATCCCATAAAGCAGGGCAATGAAAATAAGTACTTTTTTCCTGCCAAACTTATCTGCCGGTTTTGCTGAAATAAGTGCTCCTATCATAGTGCCTATCAATGCAATGGCTACAGTAAAACCGTGCCAGAAGCTGTTTAATTGAAAAAATTGTTGAATATCTTTTTCTGCACC
>CAZJGI010000084.1:0-9815 GCA_964545315.1 uncultured Prolixibacteraceae bacterium | reverse complement strand
AACCGTGCCAGAAGCTGTTTAATTGAAAAAATTGTTGAATATCTTTTTCTGCACCGGATATCACTGCAGTGTCAAATCCAAATAATAATCCCCCAAGTGAAGCTATAAGGGCAATGCCGGTAACATACCTGTAATTTTTGTTCATTGATTTAAAATTTTATAATATACCAAACCTATATCTGCAAACAGAATAATAATTTTAATTTCCTTGATATCCTGCTGTTCCCGTATAACTTTGAAAATGAATAATTCATGGTCGTGAAGCTATACAATAATTATATTTTCAATCAAACAATTTGTTCCAAAGTTTAAAAATCATAAAAGTAGCAATAAATGAAACCAGGAACAGCAGTAAAGAATAGAATAAATTGCCATATAAAAAATGCCCAATGGCAAACAAAAGGCCAAAAATAGCCAAACAACCCAGGCTCATGCATACCAGGCCTGTTGCTATGTTATACTCTTTTTTATCACCCTTATCGGGAGCAGCAGCTTTTCCGGCTATATCTCTCCATCCAGGCCCACCCGGCCTTATCTTTTCATAAAAAGAAATAAGTATTTTTTCATCACCGGGCTTCGTTAACAGAGTGACCACTACCCATACTATTGTATTCAAAATGACGATAGTAACAAACTTAAGTGTATCCCATATAGCCACGTCCATTTCATTACCAAAAACAGAAACGCTATTATTATCCAGCCTGATTAAAAAAGTTTGTTCGATAAAAATAATAATAGCAGAGAAGATAAAAACACCAATCATTGCAGATAATTCAGACCATGCATTAATTCTCCACCAAAACCATCGGAGAAGATATATTAATCCTGTTCCCGCCCCTATCATCAACATATATTGAAAAGCCTGCAAAGCGTTATCCAAAAATAGGGCAAGGAGGATTGAGAAAAAGATTAAAATAACAGTCCATAATCTGCCAGCCAGCACTCTCTCCTTTTCTGAAGCTTCCGGCCTTATAAACCTGGCATAAAAATCATTGACCAAATAGGATGCCCCCCAATTAATTTGCGTTGATATTGTAGACATATAAGCGGCGATCAGCGATGCTAATACAATTCCCAAAAGGCCATTAGGAAGAAACTCCCTAAGCATTACCGGATATGCTATATCATTTTGAAAATATTTTGCGGGAACATCCTGATAGCTCTCCATCATAGCATTAATATCAGGAAAAATAATCAAAGAGCCTAATGCAACAATGATCCACGGCCATGGCCTGACTGCATAGTGCATAAAATTAAAAAAGAGAGTAGCGCCAACCGAATGTTTTTCCGATTTTGCAGCCAGCATCCGCTGAGCGATAAAACTACCTCCTCCCGGTTCAGAGCCGGGGTACCAGGAAGCCCACCACTGGATTGTAAGGGGAATAATAAATACGGTTATCGTCATGATTGGATCCGAAAAATCAGGCAACAGACCGAGCTTTCCCTGCAATGCCCCATGATTAAGGAAATTTGATAAACCACCAATCTCAGTTGAATTCACAACTCTGACAGCAGGCAGGAATGCACCAAACATTGCAAATATAAACAGAAAAAAATCGGTCCAAAGAATAGATTTCAACCCACCTATTGTACTGTAAACAAGAACAATAACAGAGACAACAATTAATGCAATCACAGGATTTATATCAATCATGATCGCAGTAACCTTTATAAATGCAAGTGAAGCGCCAGCCAGAATTAGAATATTTATAAAAAAACCAAGATAAACAGCTCTGAATCCCCTTAGCCAGGCTGCAATTTTTCCACTATACCTGATCTCGTAAAACTCGAGGTCAGTCAATACTTTTGACCGGCTCCAAAGCTTTGCATAAATAAAAACAGTTAACATCCCTGAAAGCAGGAACGCCCACCAAAGCCAGTTTCGGGCAACCCCACCGGCACGGACCATATCAGTTATTAAATTCGGAGTTGCTATTGAGAATGTCGTTGCCACCATAGAGATACCTAAAATCCACCATGGCATATTACGGTCTGAAAGAAAGAAGCTTGTTGAATCTTTTGCACCCCCCTTACTGGAAATTAAACCTATAGCGGACAGTACAATTAAAAAAACAATTATGATAATCCAGTCAATCTGAATTAATCCCATGATGCAAATTTTGATTAATCAATATTTTTTATGACTTCACTCATTTCATCATAAGATCGCTTAAAAAATCCTATATCTGCCCCGGCCCATAAAATATTCATACCGAAATCCCGCCAATATTTAACATCCTGAACAGAATCACAGAATATGCCGCAGGATGTGTTGTTTCTTTGACATATTTTCAAAATACCCATAATTGCATCCTTCAATTCCGGATTGTCAAATTGCAATGGCATGCCCATTGCAATAGAAAGATCTGCCGGTCCTATCAGTACACCTTCAAACTCGTTCATGTCCAGCATCTTCTGCAGACTCTCAATCCCCAGTGGTGATTCAATTTGCAGCATCAGTATTTTTGTATTATTAAAATTCTCAATGCCATCTACATTTCTCAAAAGTGAAAATCCCCCACATCCTTTTTTGCCCTTTGGGGGGAATCGGGTACAACTTACTATTTTTTTTGCCTCTTTAACTGTCTCTACTCTTGGTACCAGTATTCCGTCTGCACCCATATCCAACACTTTTGACATATAGGCATACCTTTTATCGGTTACCCGGGCCAGCACAGGAATATTTAAAACATTGCACATACGGAACATCTCTTCAGCACTTTCAGTAGAAAAATTTCCATGCTCAAGGTCCACAAGCACAAAATCTAAAACATCATTTTTCATTATCTGAAGAATTCCGCTCCATTTTAAATAACATACCGTGGTACCAAATATCTTGTCCCCGTTTTTTAATTTTCGTTTTAATTCGTCCAACATAACTCTTTTATTTCATGGTAAGTTAAAGCGAGTAAATCTTATTGACTGTGTCTTTTAATTTTAATCATTTGAGCTAACCTGCCAATATTTATTATATTTTAGTTTTTTGAGTGCAAGTAAAGTATCTTCAATATTTGTCATATTTCTCATCTATGAAAACTTCTTTCACAGCTTCCAGGTAACCAAAACCGTTAAGCATATCAGGTAACAGGTAACTCCCTTCCACCCACTCATTCCAGGCATTGATAGTAATTAGTTTGGGTTGGTCAGGATGGTTATCAGCATATTTTTTTGCTTTTGAAAGTAGAGCTGCAAAACTCACAGGAGTGTTATGATAATGCACAACGTCTTTCATGCCTTTAGCAGGAAATCTGGGAGTATCATCCCATCCAATGGATACACAAGCAAATAGCGGCACATCCAGGATTGCGTCCATTTGCTCACGTATCTTGATTGAATTAGTTCCGTAAATAATGTAATCCTGATTCATTCCGCCCATATTGTACATCGCAACGCTGTTGAAGCCCATGGCTTTTACCCTGTCGTTAAAATTCTTTGCTGCCTCTTCAGACATAATTGAACCGCCTCCCTGATTCCACTGAATATGCAATCCGGGGAAACCTGCTTTCTTCACCTCATCCCTGAAATAATCCAGAGCTTTCCGGGTTTCCTCCACACTTCCGTTGAAGCTTTCCAACAGCTTACCGACACTAAAAACTGAGAATACAGGTTCACCATTGATTTTAAAATAATTAGGTTGTTTAAAATACTGATTAATAACCCTGTCTACAATAATTTTATAATTTTTCCAATCCACCTTTGCATCCCATAGTATGTCTGTATTATCCTTATGCTTGTGATAGTTCCAGTAATTATATTTTACATCATGATTAGCCCACATTATGTAGAATTGCATTTTTCCATTATTCCCGGCTTTCAGGAATCCATCGTTAAGTGCACTTTCCAGATAGGGACCTTCATTATACCAGTACCAGTCATAAACAAATACATTAACTCCATGGTCGGTAGCAACATCAATCCATTTTTCCACAACTTTAGGGTCGTTATCCAGTTCATAGCCCCAAAGAGGTTGCCGTGGTTGATAATGCCCGTCAAAACGGGGATTACCTTTTTTTATGACTTCCCATTCACCAATACCTTCCGCCCAAAGCTGTTCCCTTCCCAGCGGATCATCATGACACGATGGCCAAATATAGGCTGCAACATAATAATCATGCTTTACATCTCCTTTTCCACGAAGTGGTTGTGCTGAAGCCACACCGGCTAAAAGAATACATGCCAAAATGGCTAAACTGACTTTTAAAATTGAATTTTTCATATAGTTGAAATTTTAAAAATTATAATAATACCTATGTTTTTTAACGATCAAAATACTCAATACCAATAAAAAATAAATATTAATACTTAACGATATTAATTCAACAATCTTAAAAAAGTAAAGCTAATGGATTTTTGCGAAAATACAGGGTAAATTTTTAAGACAAATAAATATAATGATTAACATAAGCGAATAAATATCCTAATGTATATAAATCACATAAAAAGAAATGTTATAACTTACTATTTTAATATTTGATTAACAGCATTTTTGGGAATTTTCCCATGTATAACTCTTAACACTTCATCGATAACTTCCTGATGTAAACTAATGATAGATTCCTGCGTATACCAGGCCACATGAGGAGTTAATATTACATTATCCATTTTCCTAAGTTCGCTGTCAATATCCAAAGGTTCACTTTCAAAAACATCCAGACCGGCCCCTGCGAGCTTACCTTTACGCAAAGCTTCAACAAAGTCAGTTTGATTGATTATTGCTCCCCTGCTGGTATTAATTATTACTGATCCTTCCTTCATCCTTCCAAATATTTTTTTGTTGAACAGATGAAATGTCTTATCAGTAAGCGGCAGATGAAGGGTAATATTATCAGATGTTTTTACAATTTCATCAAAAGTAACCAATTCTACCCTATAATTTGTAAGTACATCTTCATTAGCAAATGGATCATACACTTTTATTTTCATCTCAAAACCAGCAGCCATGTTATACACAAGACGGCCAATATTTCCAAAACCTATAATACCCAGAACCTTTCCCCGCAGGCTGTTCACTTCCTGGATATCCGAAATATCCCATCCTCCACTTCTCACGTATCTGTCAAGGTATAAAAGGTGTCTGTTAACATTTATCAATAAAGCAAAAGCATGCTCTGCCACAGCATATGTGCCATAATCAGGAGTATTGCAAACATAAATCCCTTTTTCAGTTGCAGCTTTTATATCAACATTCTCAAGCCCCACCCCATATCTGATCAGCATTTTGCAGTTATTCAGGGAACTTATTACCCTGCCGGATATTTTGGATGATGTAAAGATCACAATATCAGCATTCCCGGCTTTTTCAATCAACTCATCCTCATCTTTGCACTGACATATCATAAGCGTTACATCCTCTTTAGAGAATGCTTTTTTCTCAGTATCGAAACCTTCCTCTCTGGGATCAATGATCAATATTTTCATCATATACAGACAATTTCGTTAAAATAGCAATTATTTAAAATCATATCCCTTCACTGAAGTGAACGGCAAAGGATAAGGCATTAAACTAAATTAACTGCTTCTTTGAAGCCTTATCTGTTATTTAAATCCGTTCGCTGAAGCGAATGGCAAAGGATAAGGTTCTGGCCCAACCTGACTGTTTTACAGAAGTTTTCAATCATATACTTTGCCCTATTATCCAATCCCAATTTAAAATCGGTAAAAAATCCTCCGCGAAAATAATGTTAAAAATCTTTCTATCTTCTGTCAGGAAATATCCTGTTAAATGAGAAAACATCAAATACGTCTTCAGTGATATCTTCATTTTCAACTATATAATCGTAGAGATTATTCCATGCTATTTTTTCCTCATCAGCTTTTCTTTCAAGTTTTGCTTTAAAGGCATCTGCCATTCTTACAACCATCCCTGAATGAACTGAAAGATACTCCCATGACTTTTGATGTGCAGTATCTTTAATATTCAGGTTTCTGTCAATGACAGGCCAAAATTGTTTTACTTCCTCCCTGACAAGGGATATTTTCTTAAGTGCATCAAGGCCTTTCTCATCATCCAAAGGAGTTGATTTAATCCGCCTTAGTTTATAAAAATATTCAGGGCTGAACAGTTCTGAAAGAGTTTTCATATATTCCTTAACCAGTTGTCCGTCCTGGCCGAAAGCTCCCTGAAAATAATAGCTGGAAAGAGAGTCTTTCTCGTTTTCTGGATTCCAAAGCATCCTTGCATTAACAAAATGAGGGAAACCGTGGGGATAGAATGTTTTTTGCATCTGGCAGCTTACAAATCCATCCAGTTTCAGGTCGGCCAAACGTCTTATATCTTCAACAAGCAAATCTGTATAACCATAATATCCCTGGTCAAAATAATGCATATAAAACATATGGTAGTCATAAACAAAGCCTGTACCCTTAAACTGCTGCTGCCACTCCCTCAAAAACCCAACATTGGTTGCAATATCGGGGGGACTGGTATTCTGGTTCAGTTTATACGGAGGTAAATTAAGACTATCATCAGGAAATTCATACGGTTTATCATAAAGCCTTGATATCGGTGCAAACATAAGCACAAACCTGTCCTGATTGATAAGTTTTTCCACTTCAGGCGGCCACAGTGTATCCTGGTATATCAAAAAAACAACTTTCGCAGAAATATTTCTCCTTGTAAGTTCCTGATCTATTTCATTAAGTATCATTACAAAAAAGTCACTTACCCTTTTGTTCCGGCACAATTTACATTCACATGTATTATTCATTCTGTCATCAAGCCAAAAATGCAGATAATCCACCTCGGGGTTCTCCTGAGCAAAATCTGCCACTATCTGTGCAAGGCGTTTCCGCACCAGTGGATTTCCATAACATAACTCAGTAGTTGTCGGGCCCCTGCTTACCCGTTTACCTCCAACGAGGGACAAAAACTCTTTTTGGTTCTCAGGCACTGTCAAAGTACCCCAATGATCACATTCGATCTCAGGGTTACCCAGGAACTTACCATTCCATCCATGGCCGGCAGCATGTAATAAAAGGCCTCTTCGCTCTGTTTCATTATACAATAGTTTATTATATGCTATAATTTCAGTATTGCTGCGTGGTTCAGCTGACTTCTTTGACGGGTAATCACGGTTATACCATGCCAGGAAAAAATTTTTCGGCATTAGAAACTCATTATAATAGGTGTTAAGGCCTACCTTCGTACCCCACTCAATTTTGGAGATGATTTGATCAATACTCAATGCCCCTGAGTTATTATTCCCTCTGAATCTGTATTTAGCCCTGTCACTTAATTTAACAGTCAGGTCATTTACCGGTTTTTGCGGGACATAATCACCTTCGGGCCCGGGCCTTATCCAGCGGCATCCGCAACCTTCAAGGAAACGATATACAGCAAAGAGGACACTTCGGGGATTCGACCCGGCAATAATACCTTTAGAACCATTAATGTCTATATATACAGCATCATCTAAAACAGGATCTTCGACATCCACAGGATCAATATTGAAATCTTCAAAAAGGCCAATTTCTATCCTGACTGGCAATTCTGAGTTATCGTCGTTATAATAAGGTGACAGCGGATCATTAACCACAGTGGCGGCATTCGGAATACCGGCCATTAATCCCAGATATCTGGCTAACTCCTTTCCTGCCAAATCGATTGCAGAGTGTCTGCTTTTAAGGCCTATTATTAAAGGAAGATCGGGAGGTAAAACCTTTCCGTTTTGATTATTTTGTACTGGCTTCTCTATACAACCCGTAATAAATACAAATACAATTATGAAAACAGGCAGTCCAAATGGAATATAACTTTTCATCTGTTTAAAATTAATATGCTTTTTTTGCCCTGGCTACCTGAGCAATAGCCTCTTTATGGCATTCCAGGCATGGAGCAAGTGTAGGCCTCCATGGAGCAGTCATAAAGCCATAGAGCCTTGACGGATCTATTACTTTTTTACAATAATCCACTGTAGCCCCAAAATTCTGGTCATTAGAATGATTGCTTCCTGTGGGCAGCTGGTCATAGCCATGTTCTTCCAGGTCATTATATAGTTTCACATATGTCTTCCAGTTTACACTCTTCTCATCCACACCCTCCTTTTCCCAGTCGAAGCGGGAACCGTAATACCAGTTACTTTGCAATACAGACTTTGGCATTTTCCTAAAGTATGTCTCCGGATGGTGCCAGGCATAGTCAGACCATACCCAAGGCCTTACACCGTTTTTCTCAACCTCCCCGAGAAAGAAATAGAGATCTCCCCACCACAGGTCATTCTGACGCAGGACAACATAATTCATATTTCTCTGATGGTTTGCCGTTTCCTCGTCCATTCCAAGATGAAAGAAGCGGGGGTAATCAAACAGATAACATACTTCCCGGATAAGGTCTCTGCATACTTTATAATAAATATCCGTCGATACCATCCGTGAATATTCTCCAAGCCACAGGTCATGGGTAGTGGAAAAATTCATTTTCGGAATTGGTTCCAGGCCCAGTTTACGCATTTTAGCCAGTTCCGATTTGACTTTTTCGTGTGTCCAGGCATTCTTCACTGAGATTTCAGGATGGCTTTCATACAGGATGCCATCTCCAACATTAAGAAGCACCATATTAATTCCTGCGGCAGACATCTCTGTCAACAAAGAATTCCAGACATTATCATCCCATGTTAAAAAAGGCCGGTACTGTCGTGCCCATTGCCATGCCTCCTTGCAGTCGGCAGGGATAAAATCGGGATCCCTTAACTCAAGAGGTGTATTATCACTCCTGTTGTAATGCAAACTAAGCATGTTAGCCCATATTAAGTCATTTGCAGGTTTCTGTTGAGAAAAAAGTACAGATGGTAAAGCAGTTGCCACACCAGCTGCCGCTACCTGTTTAATAAAATTTCTGCGATTAGTCATTGGTAAAAAAGTATTTATTTATAATTACAAGTCGTAATTAAACAACAATATTAATCATTCCTCCACAAATCATAAAGCAACCTGGAGGCTGTCTCAACAATTTTATAACCTGCATAAGGTTCAAGGCGTGTCCAGGCGATAGGTGTACCTGTATACCCCCCTCCCAGAATACCGTAAATTGTCGGACAATAGCCACCAAAACCATCAGTCATACTCACAACAATAGTGTTTGGCACGGGGCTACGCCTCTTAATGTCCAGCCCAAACTGGCAGAACAGTTCACATGGCTGGGTGACCATTGCCAAATCACCGATCCTTATCGCATGGATGGGCAATATATCGAAAGGATTATCGCCATATTTCTCCTGAAGGTATACTGCGCCAAAAGCCATTATCATCGGCATGCCTCTTATGTTTGCACCGGCATCTATGCTGTCGAGTACCCTGCGCCCTTCCACCAACTGCTCAACAGAAGGGAGCCTGACACCAACTTTTAAATCAAAATAGTCGTGCATTAAAACAGGATCATCATCAAATTTTGCATTCTCATACAATCTCATTGTTTCTGTTACAACCATGTCGGTCACCCTCTTCATTTTCTCCTCTTTTGTTTCCTGAACAGGATTCAAAAGATCACCCAGGGTCACATCTCCCTGAGCGCCATTCAGAAAAAGTACCGGTATATTATCTCCTGTCAGCTTGCGGATTGATTTTCTTACTTCACCCGGCAGCTCAGAGGAATAAATACCTGCACCATAGTAGATAGGGATATGTGACGTATTATTATACATTACAGAGGTAAGCTTTCCCTCCATATTTTGTACAAACAATGCAATATGACGAGGATCATCAGGACCTTCCAACCCCGTAAAATCAGGCCTTTCAGGGTTTCCGCCCATCGAATGGGTCCCATCCGCCCATGTAAGCCTGCGGTTATACCCAATATGAACTTCACCTTCCGCCCATCC
>CAZJGI010000083.1:0-13487 GCA_964545315.1 uncultured Prolixibacteraceae bacterium | reverse complement strand
TAATGTAAAAGCAGTTAATAATAGAGTTTCCATGATAAATTTATTAATATTTAATTATTTTGTTTGTTATTACTGAACCATTGCTATTCCTGATATTTACCAGGTACAGGCCGGGGCTTTTATCTGTCAAGTCAATATTTAATTCAGAGGAATTGAAAGTTTCCATCCCTGTTTTATGCAGGATGGTTTTTCCTGATATATCGGTAATGAAAAGATCTATTTTTGATGTTTCAGTTGATAAAGGGTTATCAGTTTTTATTGTAAAACTGTTTTTGAATGGATTTGGATATACGGATACCTGGTTATCAGCTATAATATTATTGCTGTAAGTATTGATCTGTTGAATTTTCAGATTATCAATTGCCCATCCCCAGCCATTTATTGATCTGTCAGAAGCAAGTCTGAACCTGATAAGAACTATGTCGCCGGCATTTAAGCCTGTATTATCTGTCATGTTAATCTCACGATTAATAAATAATCCCTCGTTGCCGCTGCCTGATGATGTATTGTTAGTGAAATTATTTTTAAATGCAGTATCCCAACTATCTGCTTCAGCTGAATTATAACTGTTGGTAAGTGGTAACCACGTGATTCCTGCATCTTTACTGGCTTCAACAACAACGAAATCTGTATAGTTAGTCCCGGAAGAATTATTAACGGAGATTCCGTTTTCAACAAGAACTACCTCATTGAATGATATTTTGCCTTTATCCTGAACAATTATCGGGTGTTTCAATATTGCCGTCATATTGTAATGCTCGTATTCTAAAGAGGATAAAGGATAGGGATGTGAAGTATGCAAAATACTACCGGTGAACCCATTTGCATTAGATATGATAAAATCAGATAATATAAAATCATCAATTCCTTCCTCAAAATCTGTTGAGTATCCTGTAACAGGCTCATATTCTTCAAAAAGTTGAATATTGAAAAATCCCATGGAAGGTACTGATCTTTTATTGCAGTTTGCCGCAATATCGAAGGCTGTAATTTTATATTCAAGTTTATTACATTTTATTAAATCATCAGTAAGGGGAACAGATGTTTCATATTTATTATTTCCTGTATGGATAAGTTGAACAGGCTCCTGAGAAACACCATCAACTTTATAATCCATAATTACTGATTTCACTCCTACATTATCTGAAGCAATAACAGACAATTTCACTGAAGATTCATTTTTAAACACAATTTTAACAGGATTATGAAAAACGTCGGGAATGAAATAGTCCGGCCCTATTCGCAGGTTGAATTTTTTTTCCGGTGCATCTGCAGGGTATTTAAATATCATATTGTTGCTGGTAGTTGCTTTTAAAAAGTACTGGTAAGTTGCAGTTTTATTATTTACAGGGAATTTTCCCGAGTAACGCCCTGTATTTTGGTTAAGATTGAGATAAACAGAGTCAACTGTTTTAAAATTATCATATGAATAAATAATTTTCACTGATGACAAAGGATCACTCAAATCAGATTTAATACCTGCATCTACAGGTATTTCTGTAATGAGTTCTTCAGTGTCCCTGAGTGGTTCAAAATCAAATGTTACTGATTTCCATCCTAGCTTAGATAATATATTCATTATTATTTCACCAGGGTTATGTATAGCTCTTCCCTTATAGGCGAAAGGAGACATAAGACTGTTTTCTGCACCATAACTGTAGCCATCGAGGTGATAAATGCTGGTACCTTCATTCCAGACAGAAGGAGCATAGAGTTTATCTACTGAATTGTTGTTACTGACATTTTTATCAGGGGTAAGAAACTTCAGTTGCTGTGAAATTAACTGATAATGCAATTCTTTTGACGGACTTCTAAAGAGTGATTTATCGGCGATTTGTTGTTCCTTGAAATTGAAAATATATACATCGTAAATACTTGGCAGTTGGTTCAGATTGTCAAAAAATCCAAGGTTGTTACTGTTATTGAGAAATCCTGAAAATCCCAGTCCATGAGCGATTTCATGCATTACTGAGCTCACCAGGTCATATTTCGTTTCCGGAGTATTACCGTCAGTTCCAAAATACCATGAATACTTACTATTGAAATTACATATAATATCAAAGCTACCGGGGTTCATTTCTTTGCCGGTAAGTTTTTCAACCAATGCAACAGGATAATAAACATTTGGCAGTGGGGATCCGGCAAAATTATTGAAGAATATTGAAGGACGTCCTTTACCAAGCAAATTGCCTTCCATATATTCCCAATTTGCCTGAACTTTAATTGTAACATCAGAAGATAACAAGCTCTCCCAGATTGCAACGGCATGTTCGAAGGCAATTTTTGCCTCTTCAGGAAAATTAATATAAGAAACTTCAAAATGAGCATTTTTGGCTGAAGCTGATTTCAGTCTGCTGAAACTGGAGGGGGGTGCAATGAATTCTTTTTTTACCTCGTCTTTTGCAATATTGACAGGGCTATTGTCAAAATATACAGGTTTCTCTGTATATTCTTGTCCCACAGCATTTTGCATAGCAATGCAAAGCAGGACAATCAGAAGCGTCCACTTCATTGTATGTATAGTATTTTGGTTTGTAAATCAGCAACTAAGGTAAAAACATCATCGAATTATGAGAATATCAGATTTACTGAAAAGAAGGGTAATAAATGCTGATTTTTTTATCAGTATTTTACTGATAAAAAGACTATTTTTTATAACCTGGAATAAAAAGTTGAAGTATCATTTAAATGCATTCGAAAAAATGAATAATTTTGTCTATCTTATGGTTAAACGCTAATATTCATTCGATTTAATTAATATTTACCCACGATAATCAGATCAGGGGGAGATTCTGTTATGAAAAAGGTTTTAGCTATTGATGATAATGAGATCAATTTGGAATTGTTAGATCAAATTTTTAATCTTTATTACCCTGATTTTCAATTTTTACGGGCACTTTCAGGCCAGGAGGGAATTGAACTGGCGAGATTGGAAAAACCCGAAATTATCCTTCTTGATATCCTGATGCCGGATGTGAATGGTTACGAAGTGTGTAAAATATTGAAGAGTGATCCAACAACACAGAATATACCTGTATTGATGATTTCGGCCCTGGGGCAAAATTCGATCGAAAGGACAAAAGGATTAAATATGGGCGCCGATGCATTTATTTCCAAACCATTTAGTCAGGATGAACTGAAAGCCCAGATAAATGTTGTGCTCAGGATAAAGAAAGCAGAAGATCTTCTGAGGAAGAGAAATGAAAGCCTTGAGATACTGATCAAGAATCAAACTAATAAGTATCTTCAAAGTGAAGAAAGATTCCTTCAGATATCTGAACATGTCCTGGAGTTCTATTGGGAGATTGATTCCAATGGAATATTTACGTACGTTAGCCCGGTTATTGAAAAGATACTGAATGTAAGACCCGATTCAGTGACAGGAGAGAAAAGTTACCGTGAACTTTTTCAGTTGAAAAACCGTAAATCATCAAAATCTAAAATTGAAACCAGTTTTTCAAATAATTCGAGCTTCAATGATTGTGAGATTGAACTTAATTTATTGGATAATACTAAGATATGGTTATCGGTAAGTGGATTTTCTGTTTTTGATAAAAATGGTGTCTTCTTTGGATTAAGAGGAGTGTGTTATGATATAACCAAAAGGAAGCTGACAGAGATTGCACTCAAAAAAAGTCTTAAGCAGATAAAAAGTTATCAGAAGAAACTCAAGGACCTTAATGCAGAGTTAATTATGGCTGAGGAGAAAGAGCGTAGAAGGATTGCTGAAAATCTGCATGACAGCCTGGGGCAAACTCTTTCACTGGTATATATTAAGTTGTCTTCTGTAATTAATGAAGGTGTTGATGCACAGTTACAAAAAACATTAAACGAAACTTCAGAACTATTGAACCATGCCATTACCGAGTCACGAATATTGACTTATGACCTTAGCCCGCCTGTTCTTTATGAGCTTGGCCTTATACCTGCATTTAAATGGAAATTGGAACAAATAGCAAAAAAATTTAATATTAAAACATTATTGTTCAGTGAATTAGAAAAGATAGATATAAAAAAAGAATTTAAAATTATTTTATATCGTATTGTTGCTGAACTTCTTAATAATGTGATAAAGCATGCTGAAGCGGATTTTATTAAGGTTGAAGTAAAAAGGGATCATGAATTTTATTATATTTCCGTTCGTGATAACGGGGTTGGCTTTAAGAAGAAAAAACACGATAAATTAACAATGAAAGGTGGTTTCGGACTGATGAGTATTATAGAAAGATTAGAGAGCATAAAAGGAACTTTTGAGATAAAATCTTCTCCCGGAAAAGGAACAATAGCTACAGTCCGAATATCTGCCAATGAATAATAAACAAATGAGTATAAAAGTATTAATTGCAGATGATCATCAATTATTCAGGGAAGGCCTTGTGAATTTATTATCAAATGTTGATGACATAGAAGTAATTGGCCAGGCAGAAAATGGAAAAGAAACTATCGAGAAAGTAAAAAAATTAAATCCCGATGTGGTATTGATTGATATTGGTATGCCTTTAATGAACGGTATTGAAGCTACAAGGATTTTAAAAAAGGAATATCGAAAATTAAAAATTATTGCAGTTTCGATGCATTCTGACCGGCAGTTTGTAAAAGGCATTCTTGAAGCAGGAGCTGATGGGTATCTGTTAAAAAATTGTACATACCGTCAACTTATCGATGCAGTTCATTCAGTTGTTTCAGGGAAAAAATATCTTAGCGATGAAATTACAGGAATGATAATTCAGGGTTATCTTGAACCTTCGGATTTTGATAATGAGGGTAATGTTGAGTTGTCTGACAGGGAGATTGAAATCTTAAAACTCTATGCAGAGGGAAAGACGACACGTGAAATTTCAGAAAAATTATTTATCAGTATAAAAACTGTCGGTACTCATAAACAGCATATTTTTGATAAGCTAAACCTGAACAGTAATGCCGACATTGTTAAATATGCTTTAAAGAGAGGATGGATCCATTTATAAGTTGTATTTAGTTAAATTAAATAAAATGAAGTTTTTTAAGGTTTTTATCAATGCATTTTTCATTATAATTCTTTTATCATTTTCTGATCCTGATAAAGATTATTATAATGAGTTGTATCGGCCCCAGTTTCATTTTACTCCTGAAAAAAACTGGCATAATGATCCAAACGGGCTTGTCTATTACGATGGAGAATACCATCTTTTTTATCAGCATAATCCAAAAGGTAATGAATGGGGCTTTATGCACTGGGGGCATGCTGTAAGCACTGATTTAGTCCACTGGCAGCATCTGCCTGTTGCAATTTATCCTGATGAAAATTCGGAAGATAAGGTCAAGTGTACTGCATTTTCCGGTTCAGCTATCGTTGATGAACAAAATCTGCTGGGTAAACAGGAGGGAGATGAAAAAACATTGGTTGTGTTTTATACCAGTCAGTATTGCGGACAGAGGATAGCATATAGCACCGATAGGGGAAGAACCTGGGAAAAATATGAAAATAATCCGGTAATACCTTTTGACGAAAAAGATGATGCCCGTGATCCTAAAGTGATTTGGCATGAGGATACCAATAAGTATATAATGGTTCTTTACCGTAAAACATCTGAGGATGATAAATCGAAAGGGGTTTCATTCTATTCATCAGTTGATTTGATAAAGTGGAATTTTGAAAGTCATATTTATGGTTTTTATGAATGTCCTGATCTTGTGCAAATGCAGGTTACTAATCGACCTGAGGAGCGAAAATGGGTTCTCTTTGACGGAGATGGAAGTTATCTGATAGGGAACTTTGACGGTAAGGAATTTACCCCGGAAACGGCTAAACTGATAGGTGATTTCGGGAAAAATTATTATGCTACCCAAACATGGAGTAATATTCCTGAGGAAGATGGCAGAACTATACAGATTGCCTGGATGAGAGGGGGAGAATTTCCCGGCATGCCCTTTAACGGGCAAATGACTTTCCCTGCTGAACTATCATTAGCAAAATTGAGTTCGGGGTACCGTGTAATCCGTAAACCTGTTGAGGAAATAAATCTGTTGCATGATAAACATTATGAGTGGAAGGATGAGAATCTTATTCCCGGTATCAATCAAAATATAGTGAAAAATGTTAAGGGTGATTGTTTACATATTATTGGAGAGTTTGATCTTAAAACATGCAATAATTTTGGGTTTAGTGTCAGAAACGGCAAAAAAAATCCGGGAACTGAGATATTATATGATGTAAAGAGAGGGTTATTTTCCGTACTTGGGACTACGGTACCGCTAATGCCAGTCAATAATACCATAACCCTTGAAATTCTTATTGACCGGGCATCGATTGAGATTTATGCCAATGGGGGTGAGTTGGTAATCTCAAACTGTTTCAAACCGAATGAGGGGGATGAATCCCTTTTCCTTTCAGCACAGGGAGGTGAGTTAAAAGTAAACAGTATGCATATATATAAACTGAATTCTGCCTGGCAATGATTTAAAACTCTTGCAGTGATTTTATTTATCAGGCGAGAAATCCTGTTTCCATAAGAAAAGTCAAATCATCTTTTGATGATAGTTCAAAAGGGTCTAATCCCTTTTTAAAGATACGGCAGGTTTTATCACCTATTAGTTTGAGTTTGCCGCGTTCAAGTTTAAGCATTGTACCTTCCCTAAGGCCAACAACATAGGTTTCAACATTCATGGCAATAAACTCTTCTATTCGCTGTTCCCTTGATTCTCCTGCATGATCCCTGATGTTTTCTTCTGTATAATGGGGATTTATCTGAAAAGGTACAAGCCCTACACATTCAAATCCATGTGGATCCATTATTGGCATATCATTAGTGGTACGCAGGGTAGGGCCGGCTATATTCAGTCCTGCACTCCAACCAATGTAAGGAGTACCATTAAAAACTTTTTCGCGTATCGGGTTCATCAATTTCTGATCATGTAACATGCGGGCCAGCCTCCATGTGTTACCGTTGCCGATAATGATAGCTTCTGCCTCCTCAACAGCTTTTACAGGATCGGCAAAAGTATGCAGGCCTACAATATGATGGCCTATTTCTTTAAAACGTTCTTCTACTTTTTTACAATATTCATCGAATGACATAGTAACTGCAGAGTAGGGAACCAAAACAGCTGTTACCGGTTTTTTGCCAAGAAATTTTTTAATCTGATGTTTTGGAAAATCCAGGTAAGGTTTACCTGCCATTGTTGAATTACTGATCAATAAAAGTCTCATAATTTTATCCTTTATTTTTATTCTTGCAATAATTAAAATTTCAATCAAAAAAGCAATGATAATTGCTATGTTTTATTCATAAAGGTCTTCCGGGGCACAATTTGCCAATTCCAGAAAAAAATCGGCGATAGTGTCGGTCAATACCCCTGTGAAAATTTTTCCTTTATCAGGGGTGGCTTTTTTCGGATTACCCACACCTGTGTCTTCTGTTAGCTTATTCCATTGCCGCGGGCTCCAGGCCGTTTTATTGTTTAATCCCTTTAACTTAATTTTTTTTGTTTCACCAGAACCTGCCATATCCAGAGGGAGAACCAATTCAGGGAAATAGTGTAAAATTATACTTGTTTCCATCTCATTTGCATGATCGCCGTCTTCTTCAAAATAATCAGAATTGTCAAGCATGTTAAACCATTCATTGAGTGCTATAAACATACCGGGAAATTCGGGTATGATCTCCCGGATAATGGATTTAAAATCATTTCCTCCGTGTCCGTTCATTATTACCAGTTTTCTGATATTCTGTTTATACAGTGCATTGATAATATCTGTTAGTATGTACTTTTGTGTTGACGGACGGGTATGCAGGCAGAATGGTAATTCGATCTGGCCTATATTTTGAACCCCAAGTGGAATGACAGGTAATACCATTATTTTCGCTCCTTTTTTCCATGCTTTCTCTGCAGCCTCTGCAGCAATGGCGGCTGTTTCAATTGAATCTGTCCCATAGGGTAAATGATAATTATGCGGTTCAGTCGCACCCCAGGGCAATACTGCAACCTCATAACATGTGTTTTTTACCTGGTACCAGTTAGTCTCTTCTAATATATAATGCTTCATCATAATCTTAATAAAGTAATTCCAATTGTGAAAGGAGTAAGTTGAGGTCCCTTATCCTTTTTAAAAAGAGGTACGGGTTCATACGTTGCAAATAAATTAATCCATCTGTAACCTGTTCGAAGCATAAGTCCGAATTTAAAATCGTGCAAAGAGTAGTGGCCCGGAACTTTTAGTTTTTCCTTTTTACCTTCAATACGGTATTTTATCTTTGTATGGCTGCTTATCCTTATCCCGGCATAGGGCCCGGCAGAAAAATACAGCCTGTTTTCATAGTGGTTAATGGGAATTTGAAATTCAGTTAGTAAGGGTATGGTTAATGAAATAATAGAAAGTTTTGATTTCTGATTATAATCAAATACCAGAATATCAGGAACAATAGTGCCATCTTCCAACCTTCTGACAGTAGTGTTTTTATCCAGCCTGTAACTTTGCAGGTGAACACCCAGGCCTGTAACCAGACCTATTGTATTCAGATTATGCTGCAGCCCGATACTTTGTTGTATAATATTAATGTAAGTTGAGTTGGACAATAATACATTATTGCTCATGAATTCTGAATTATAACCGGAGTAATCTTCTTGTAAAAATAAATTCAGGCCGAAATCAATACCTGCCCAATGACCCGAAAATTCATCCTGCCAGAAATTAAATCCTTCTTTAGTAATTTTTTGGAAGTCAATCCTTTTTAAAATTTTATCAGGATCCTTATCTGCAGGTATAATTGTATCATTAACCTGAGACATTGATTGTTTGCAGAAAACAAAAATTAATAATATCAACAGAATAGTTCGTAGGATATTTATAATTGCCCCCGGCTTCATATTCAAAATTATTTTGAAATGAAAATTTCAAGACAAATGTAAATTATTTGAATGTAATATGCAGATAAAATTTATTTCAAAATTTTTAGGTTATTAATAAATTCAATCCGGAAGATTGATATATTAATTTAGAAATAGCTGATAATCATTGATTGTTAGTTAAAATTTATACTATTTAAATAATTTTTGTTTTATAAATAACAATAAAAATATTGTTTGATTTTCCAGGGGGAATGATAATTTTGAAAAATTATGAATTATTATTGGCTTTCGCCTGTTTATTGTGTTAACTGATATTTTCATATCTTTAAACTAAATATTCAGGCACGGTAAATTACAGAGGATATCGGATATAAATTAATTATAACAACCATGGAAGATTTCAAATCAAAACAAAATGTAAAACAGAAAAATTTATCGAGGCGGAGCTTTATGGAAAAGAGTATATTAGGCAGTGTAGGTATGTTGGGTTCCCTTGGATTTATGGCCGGGCCTTTAACTGTAAGCCGTAAAAGAGCGCCCAGTGATAAATTAGTAATTGGAGTTATGGGATTAGGTGGCAGAAATTGTTTTCTGATTGAAGAATTTATCAAGCAGGGGGCAGAGATTGCCACTATTTGTGATGTTGATAGCCGCCGTTTTGAAAATGGACTAAGGGCATGCAAGGGGGAAAGTTGGGAATCAAGGACTCCTCAGGATTTCAGGTGGGTTAGTGACAGTATAGGACAAAAGAGAATCCCTGAAACGACTCAGGATTTCAGAAGGATGCTGGACGATAAGGACATAGATGCCATGATTATTTCTCCCGGTACACACTGGGCTCCATTGGCAACAATAATGGCCTGCCAGGCAGGCAAGGATGTTTATGTTGAAAAACCTTTGTCGGCTAATGTCTTTGAGGGCCGGAAAATGGTGGAGGCAGCCAGGAAGTATAACAAGATTGTTCAGGTAGGTGCACAAAACCGCAGTGGTAAATATCACGAAAAGGCAATCGAATATTTAAAAGCCGGTAATTTAGGTAAGATACATTATATACGCGTCCTGAATATGCTGAACGGTAGGTTAGGCAGCCCGGGCCCATATCCGGGAATGCCCATACCTAAGGAGGTAGACTATGATATGTGGTGCGGTCCGGCACCTAAGAGACCATATAATACTAAAAAAACAGTCCCGGGTGTATGGCGTTATTTTTGGGAATATTCCGGTAGTGATTCCGAATCTATCCATCAATTAGATGTAGCCCGTTGGGTTGCATCTGAACTGTCAGGACTTGAATACCCTCTGTCTGTATACAGCAAAGGTGCTGTAAGATATCCCGACAGGGTGGCAGACATACCTGACTCGCTTAAAGCAATCTATGATTATGGAGAAATAACAATGTCGCTTGAAGTCGACTGGTGGACAACTTTGATTAAAGTTCCTCACGAAATAAGATGGAGTGAAAATGAATTCCCCGATTGGAGTTTTTGTGGAACAAGAATTGAAATTTTCGGTACCGACGGGATGATGTACCTGGGAAGACACGGAGGTGGCTGGCAGGCATTTGATAAAAAAGGTGAATTAATTGCCTCCATGAAAGGAGTTATGCCTATAAAAGAACATATTGCTAATTTTTTGGACTGTGTTAAAACAAGGGAGATACCTAACGGAGATATTGAAAGGACTCATATCTCACAATCAATTTCACATATGGCCTATATTTCATATCGTGTTGGTAACCAATTGTTAAAGATAAACGGACAAAATGAGACTTTTGGTGATAACAGTGAAGCTAATGCCTTTTTATCAAGGCCAGGCGGAGGAAGGGCGCCCTGGAAGATACCTGCAAAAGTTTAGGAATTTTTTATTGATTTCTAATTGACAGGATTATTCAATTACTATTTTAGTACGGGATTGTAAGCCAGTCAGACTGATTGTTTTTCAGGGTGGTATTGTTTATTATGTTTTATAATGCTTCCCATTTAACCAGGTTGAAAGAACTCAAACTTAGGAGATGCTATTTCAAATAATAAACAGAATTGTTATGAGGGTATTTCTATATGCACTAATGCTTTCTGTAATTACCGGAATTTTATTTTCAGGAACCGCTGAAGCGACCCGGTTAAAAGCTGGTGTAGCAAAGGTAGATATCACTAATACAGATTCTTATTCTCTTGTTAATGATTCATTATATGTTAAAGCCCTGGTTCTTGAAAACGGGCCGGTGTGTCTTACAATAATAACTGTAGACGCTGTAGCCATTGGAGGTATTGGTTCAATAGGTGATGGATACCTTGAAACGGTAAGGTCGGAAATTGAAAGGGATCTGAAAATAAACAAGAAAAATATTCTCATAAATGCAAGCCATCTTCATGGCGCAGGGTATAATGTCTGTCCTGATATTGCGGAACGGACTGTTAAAGCTGTTAGAACCGCCTGGCAAAATATGGTGCCGGTCATGACAGGTGTTGGCCGGGGCTATGAAGACAGGATCACTGAAAACAGAAGGTTCAGGATTAAAAACGGTAAAGAGGCGGATATAAGGCATGCTTATCCTATGCCCCCTGATGAAGAAGTGATCGGCCTTGGTCCGGAAGATTATGAAATTGGTATATTACGGCTTGATAAGATGAATGGGGAGACCCTGGCTGTTGTTTATAATTTTGCCGGCCATCCATACCAGGGAGTTCCTGGTCAGGGTGCAACAGCTGATTTTCCGGGATTTGCCTCGAAAATAATTGAAGACAATCTTAGTGAGAATACAATAGCATTGTTTATTCAGGGTTTCGGAGGGGATATTTCTACAGTCCTTTATAAAGATGTTAATAATCCGCGGAATGCCGAAGTGCTGGGCAATATGCTGGGAATTAGTACAATAGAAGCTATTAAGGAGATCAAAACCACGATTTATGGTGATTTAAAAGTTGTAAATGAAGTAATTAAATTACCACGAAGAACAGATTTTCAGGAACGGATTGAACAAATGAAGGCTGAGGTGGATATGCTTCTTAAATCACTGAGAGGAACAAGCCTCAATTTTAAGACTTTCCTTCCTTTATATGTCACATACAATTTGTTTGAAGAGTTCCCTTTATATTATTCACATAGATACCTGAATGAAAAAAATAGAGGATGTAAGGATCTTGAAAATCTTGATAAGGCAAACCGGAGGAATATTGATAAGTATTTGAGAAATATATATGCTATGGACAAACTGGCAAGTCTGCAGGAGAACATTTCATTACTGGAAATGCACAAAAAATCCAATGAAGTTGCAGAAGGACCTATGGTAGAAGTTGAAATACAGGGAGTAAGGATCGGAGATTTTGTGCTTGTTACCTTTCCTGGTGAGGTATCTGTAGAGGTTGGATTGAATATTAAAAAAATGTCACCCCATCAATATACCTTTCCGGCAGGTTTTACAAATGGGTATATTTACTATGCCCCCACGGTTGAACAATATAACGGAGGGGTTCAGGAAGATTGTGATTGCTTAATTGCCCCGGAATGGCAAAATATTTATGAAGAAAAAGTAAGGGAGATTTTAAGTATATTATAAATATTAAACTTTAATAAGATGTATAAAATAATAATTAATACGGGAATGTTTGTATTAAACAGGATTACCCGCACAAGCATAAAATTGAGGTACATTGTTTATGTATCCGGAATAGCCAGCTTATTGCTTTTCGCCACGACTGTTTCTGGCCAGCTTATGGCAGGTGTGGCAAAAGTTAATATAACTAATTCCGGGGCAAGGGGTAATATTACCGATTCCATGTATGTTAAGGCATTGGTTATGAAAAGCGGAAATACAACGGCGGTTATTATCACCGTCGATGCTGTGGCGATCGGGGGAATAGGCTCGGTCAAAAATGATTATTTTAACGGAGTCCGGTCTCAAATTAAGGATGAAATGGGTATTGACCCGCAAAGTGTACTAATAAATGCAAGCCATCTGCACGGAGCAGGATATAATGTATGTGAGGATGTTGAGGAACGGACTTTAAAAGCAGTCAGGATGGCCCTTCAAAATGTGGTACCTGTGAAAGCAGGTGCCGGCAGTGGCTATGAAGACAGGATAACAGAGAATCATATTCTCAAACTTAAAAATGGGAAAGGGTGGGCTATCCGTCATGCAAACCCCCTTCCACCTGATGAAGAGGTTGAAAGTGTGGGGCCTATTGATCCCGAAATAGGAATATTGAGGCTTGATAAGAAAAATGGTGAAACACTTGCTGTGGTTTATAATTTTACCGGCCATCCCTATCAGTCGATTACAGAGGAAACAGGTGGTTATCCGGGTTTTGCGTCAAAGCTGATAGAGAAAAATTTGAGCGAAGGTACCATTGCCCTGTTTATCCAGGGTTTTTGCGGCGATGTTATCCCAATACTATACAAGGATGTACATAGTGTAAGAGACCAGGAACCCCTGGGTACTATGCTGGGACTAAGCGCACTTGATGCTATAAGGAAAATAAAACCGGTAAAAACCGGTGAGCTTAAAGTGGTTAATGAAATTGTTAAATTTCCGCGTAAAACTGACTATGAGGAAAGGATTGCAGCTATGGAGAAGGAACAGGACGAACTGCTTCGTTCATTAAGGGGTACAAGCCTTAATTTTAAAACTTTCCTTCCACTCTATATAAAATATAATATAT
>CAZJGI010000082.1:10475-13808 GCA_964545315.1 uncultured Prolixibacteraceae bacterium | reverse complement strand
TTAACCTCTTTCAGCCACAATGACCCCTGCAGCTCATCCGGATATGCCTCCTCAAACTTGCGCCGGGCTGTCCGCGGATCCATACTTAATACAACCCCTATCCCCTTCTCCCGGGCATAATCCGTCGCTAATTTAACCTGCTTGTAAACATCTATATCAGTTATATCCCTGCCCGGTATCCGGATATCAGTGGTCAGAACATTATAACATGAATGTTTAACTACCTGGTCAATAAAGGCCTTATAACCATCCGGCAGAAACTCTTCCTGTCCCCAAAACCATGCTCCTAATACCGGATGAACATCATCAGGCAGATTACGGGTTATATCCCGGGAACTGACAGACATTGAACTACCTGAAGAAATTATTTGTGCATAATTAAAACCTGAAAACAAAAAATAAGATATTAGAAAAATAGAAATGTGTTTCATAAGAATATGACTTAGTTAAAATTTAAAATTCTGATAAGAATTATTTCTCAGTTGCTGAAAAAATCCTGATTTTATTCTTAAATTGTATAACAATGTTTAATTCATTTTAGTGCAATTATATCATATATTTTTCAAACCATAGTTTCAAAAACTATTTTCTAATTAAAAATAATTATACAGATTAATTATGAGATTATTTCTATCTGAAAATGAAAAAAGTATCCTGGACAAGCGTATAGCAGAGGCTGAGAAAGTTACGAAAGCTCAGATAGTCCTGGCTACGGTTAAGCGAAGTGACAGTTATGCGGAAATACCCTGGCTGGCTTTTGCCTTAGGGGCTTCCGTAACAGGTCTCCTGGTCTTTATATCGTCAGTCATAAACCCTGTTTGGATTTCCGGCCTGGCAATTCTGATACCCGTAGTGGCAATACTTGGAACGGGTAGCATATTTGCTCTTCTAACTATTATGTCAGAAAAATTTGCCAGGCTGTTTTTATCAGGGTCACGTGCTGAAACTGAAGTACGGCAGTTTGGTAAATCTCTTTTTCTCAACCGTGAATTTTTCTCTACCTCATCACGTACAGGTGTTCTTTTACTAATAAGCCAGTTTGAAAGGAAGGTGTTTATTCTTCCTGACACAGGATTAACAGACCGCTTAAATCCTGAAAAACTTTCTTATATAATCTCAGAAATGACTAAGCCATTGGTAAAAAGGAAATTATACTTAGCTATGGAAACCGGCCTGGAAAGAATAGTTGAAGCTATATTGCCTCCGGAGTCTGACTGGCCGGAAAAAAATGAACTTTCAAATAAAATAATAGAGGAGGAAGGAGAATGAAAAGATTATTGACCTTAACTTTGTTGGTACTTTTTGTTCTAACGGTATCACCTGGAAGCGGACAGGAAATTCCATTTCTTACCGGCCGTGTTGTTGACAATGCACAAATTCTTTCCGGTAAATCAGTTGAGTTGTTAAGCGACAGTTTGAAGATCCATGAAATGCGCACAACTAACCAGGTGGTTGTTCTTACAATCCCTTCCCTTCAGGGTGAGAACATAGAGGATTATGCAAACAAGGTGTTTAATGAATGGAAACTGGGACAAAAAGATAAAAATAACGGCATTCTGATAGTTGTCGCTCCCAATGACAGAAGAATGCGCATAGAGGTTGGTTATGGCCTGGAGGGTACAATGACAGACTTACTGGCTGGCAGGATCATCCAAAATATTATGACCCCAAAGTTCCGCAATAATGACTATAACGGAGGTATTGTAGATGGCACCTCGGCTGTATTAAAAATTCTTGAAGGAAGTGAGCCGGAGAATCTTTACATCAGCAATGATGAGAGTGCTAATTCTGTTGCATCAGGCCTTTCAGGGCTGGAAGACCCCGATTTGTCAATTATGGAAAGAATTCTCTTCGGAGCTTTTATTTTTGGGATAATAGGTCTGTTTACTGTAATTGGCATTTTCACTCCGGGATTTGGCTGGTTTCTTTACTTTTTCCTGATCCCTTTTTGGGCGACTTTTCCTATAATAGTATTAGGTGTAAGAGGAACCTTCATCCTCTTAATCATTTATCTGATCGGTTTCCCTGCAACAAAACTTCTTTTAAAGCAAACCAATTGGTATAAAAAGGCAGAAAAAGATTTGCGGACAACAGGGAAAGCCTCCATTGGAGGTTTTGCATTTTCGACACACAGTTCAGGAGGATCAGGCAGTTCAGGACGATCCTGGAGTTCCGGCGGAAGTAGCTTTTCAGGGGGAGGTGGAAGCTCCGGCGGAGGCGGGTCATCGGGGAGTTGGTAAAAAATCAGACCTGCAATCCGTCGGTTGAAACCGACGGCAAAGGATAAAGCGCTGATCAAGGCAGCTAATGGGTTCAAGGCCTTATCCTTTGCCGTTCACTTCAGTGAACGGATCAGAGGCAGTGCATGTAAGTATGGGGTGTTGTAATGATCACCAGCCCGTCGGTTGAAACCGACGGCAAAGGATAAAGCGCTGATCAAGGCAGCTAATGGGTTCAAGGCCTTATCCTTTGCCGTTCACTTTAGTGAACGGAGTGATAATTAAATTATTAAAAATTCAAACAGATGAACAATATTACAATTGTATTACTAATATTTCTCGCATTTGCTTGCTCCCACCGCACCGATAAATCAAAAAAAACAGACTCTGCAGCAAATAATATCCATAATACCGACACAATTACCGGATCAAAAAATCTCATTAACCAAATTGCTGGTTCAGCCTATCTGTTAAAGGCTACAGGCTATTTCATAATTTCAGTTAATGACACATCAGGTTTTATGCCAATATTTTCCGAATCAAAAGAAAACGGTAAAATTAATATTGACCTTAATCTTCCTTATTCAGGGCTGAAAAAACCATTGCCGGAGAAAATCCACATTAATGATTCAAAACCATACTCCCTCTGGTTCAAAGAATTAGAAATAATTCTTCAGACAGCTTCAAAAGAATTTAACCTTGATTCACTTAGCAGCATCTCAATAGGAAGGCTTATCCTAACGGGGGATCTGGCTGTAGAAATTACAAAAGCATACAAGAACAAATTCGGTGATAACGAAAAAATTACTACTGCAGATTATCACGATATAGAAAATTTTCTGCTTACATCAAAGCTGGCAACAGAGGTCAACAAACTGCTTAAGCCTTACAACCTGAAATGTACAAAAATAAGTATAGAAAAAACATTTTTTACAACGAAAGGAGACTTGCTTAATAATAGTGTATTGCAGACCATGCCTGAAGACATTCCGGAGACAATACTTGACTGTATTACCTGGGTCATTACAAAACAGGTTGAACCAACAGATTAATTATGAAGGGTTCTGTTTAGCGTGATAACTCCTCCAGTACCTTCTTTCCTCTGTTCAATAGT
>CAZJGI010000082.1:0-10375 GCA_964545315.1 uncultured Prolixibacteraceae bacterium | reverse complement strand
GCACCTTCAGCGGGGGATGAAAATGTAAATACATTAGGAAACTCATGGCCACAACACACATACCATGTTGATACATATCCCATTGACTTACGGTATTTCAGGTCATCCGGCTCAATTAAGGCGCCATGTGCCACACACAGATCCATGAGCTGGTCGGGATAAAGTTTATAACTTTTATGGTTATCAGCCAGGGCAACACCCATACCGGGGGCAGCTTCCGCCAATAACTTTAACATGGCCTGCATTTCAGATGGCTTACGTTCATCCATAGCAATACGGGTTATTTCTCTCCATCCCTTTTGTTCCAGATGATCCGTAAAATCCTTAAGGAAAGGCACCCATAAGTCAGCGTATTCCCGGCTACCCGGTTCAGCTTTTACCTTTACTTCCTCACCGGTTTTTTCATCAAAATAATACAGCTCATTTCCCCATGGTACCATTGAATAACAATTTATCTGGGACCTGATGCCAATCTCTTCCGTCATAAAGCTCACCCATTTGTCAAAAATTGTATAGTCATAACTCCATGTACCATCTTCTTTCTTTTTCCATATTATCATCGACTCAAAAGGATCATAAGTCTGCTTACCCCATGGATATTTGTTCAGAGTAGCTGTGACAACTTTTTGTCCAGCACCGGCAAGCAATTTCATAAGAGGACGTAAGGCGTTCCAGTGCGCTTCAGTCCAGGGTTCAACACCCTGGACACGGGCAACAGCATATGGGTTTTGCCACAAATCAAGATGAAATTTCCAGTCCGTTGCCGGAGGAAGTACCCTGGACAGAACCTCTACATTGAAAGTATATGTATCTCTTTTTTTACCTTCAGAAAATAAATTCATTGTCGATGAATAAATACCGGGAGCGGCATCTGCAGGTATATTAACAGATATCCACACCGGCCTTGTTGTCTGAGGTTCTATATCGAAACAATCCAAAGGATCGAGAATATCAGGACTAAGTGAAGAGGCATAATCTTCAGGTTTACGACGACCACAGCCATCTGCAAACTCATCGGTAATAACATACCTGACAAACATCGCCTGAGCTATTGAGGAAGGCATCAAATTGTTATCCTTAGATTTAAAATCTGAAAACTCCATTTCAACCTGACGTATAGAATCCTTTGACCAAAGTACCAGTTGGGCAGATAATTGCTCCCCCCTCCATGCAACTCCATTCCAAACATTTTCTTTAATAATTTCAGGTATAGAGCTTTTGGGATAACGAATATCAACGGAACCCAAAGAAGCAGATAAGCCTGATTTCACAGTACTCCAATCCACATCTGCCTGAGGTGCGGGATCCATAGATTCTTTAAAAGCAGAACAATCTTTAACCGGCCGTCTTTGAGTACAACCTGTTATTAATAAAACCAATACAAGGGTGCGGAAAATTATTTTAATCATCGTGTTGTTATTTACTTTATTTATCCGGGCAAAATTATATTTTTTCATTAGTATTTTACAAATTCTTTAGTGTCTGATTTTCAAACATAAATTAAATTATTATTTTTGATATGAGTATGCTTTCCATAATAAGAATACCTTGTTTTAGCTTAAAATAAACAATTATCCAAATGAAACTAATCTTTTATACATTAATATGGATTCTTTCATCACTTAATGTTAATTCCCAGCCGGTTAAAGTATTGCTGGTAACAGGTGGTCATTCATACGATACGATTCAGTTTTTTCAGATGTTTGATTCTTTAAATAATATTGAATACAAACATTATTCTCAACCAGAAGCTAATGTTGTAATCGTCAGCGGAATTGCATCAAATTATGATGTCATTGTTTTTTATGATATGTGGAAGGACATATCTTCAGCAGAGAAGGAGGCATACCTTAAATTAACCGGGGAAGGGAAACCATTTCTGTTTTTGCATCATAGTTTAGTATCCTATCAAGACTGGCCTGAATTTGAAAAAATAGTAGGAGGCAGATATATCCAGAAGTCGCCGGATATTCCTTTAAAAGAACAATCAACGTACAGGCATGACGTATGGGTAGATATTAACATTGTTGACTCACAACACTTTGTAACTTCAGGAATAAATAATTTCAGGTTATTTGATGAGGTGTACGGAAATTACAGGTTTTCCCCTGAGGTTATTCCATTATTGAAGACAAACCACCCCGAAAGCTCACCGGTAATTGGTTGGATAAACAGATATAATTCTTCCGTTATTGTTTATCTGCAACCAGGGCACGATCATCATGCATTTGAATCAGAGCCATACAGGAGATTAATAGGTCAGGCTATTAATTATCTGGCTAACAATAAATAACCTGCTATATTTTTAATAACTTAAAATCAATTTTATGGACAAAATTAAAAGAGTACTTTTATTTAACGCCAGTTGTCTGGCGTTGGTTGTAACGGCCCTGGCTTTTGGTACACGGGGAGGTTTCATCACACCCTGGATGGAGGAATTCAGTTTAACAGGGGCCCAGGTCGGATGGATCGTTGGGACAGCCTTCTGGGGCTTTACCGTAGCCATGGTTATTTTTGGCCCGCTGGTTGATATCATGGGAATAGGAAGGGTGATTGCCATAGCCTTTGCCTGCCACGTAATTGGCCTGGTAATGACCATTTTTGCCAACGGCTTCTGGACACTTTTCTTTTCCACAATGTTCATAGGTATCGCAAATGGTAGTGTGGAAGCAGCATGTAATCCCCTGATCACTGCTCTTTATCCAAATGATAAAACAGCAAAACTCAACAGGTTTCATATGTGGTTTCCGGCCGGAATTGTATTTGGGGGCCTGCTGGTATACTTTTTCGCACAGATAGGTTGGGGCTGGAGAATACAGACTGCAGCAATGTTATTGCCTACACTGGGATACGGACTTATGTTTCTGGGACACAAATTTCCGGAAACAGAACGCGTTTCCTCCGGAGCTACATATAAAGATATGTTAAAAGCCTGCGTTTCTCCATTATTCCTTTTCATGGCATTCTTTATGCTTTTCACTGCCGCCACAGAACTTGGTACTAACCAATGGATTGCAGCACTTTTCAACCACTCGGTTGACAACCTGTTTGGCAAAGGATTAAGCAGTATACTTATACTTGTTTGGATTTCTGCTATTATGGCTATTGCTCGTCTTTTGGCAGGCCCGGTGGTACACAAACTATCGGGAATAGGAGTTTTGCTGTTCTCTGCAATATTCTCAGGAATAGGCCTTTACCTTATGAGCATATCATCGGGGATTGTACTCTTTGCAGCAGCTACAGTTTTTGCTCTTGGAGTTGCCTACTTCTGGCCTAATATGCTGGGGGTGGTTGCAGAAAAGATACCTAACAGCGGTGCCCTGGGACTTGCAATAATGGGAGGTATAGGCTTCCTTGGTGGTGCGATTGCACAGCCGGCACTCGGACGAATATATGACGTCCAGCTTACCAAATTTGGAAACGACCTGCAGGCCGGAGCTGCTACTTTACAATATGTTATTATCCTTACGGTGATCCTTACAATAGCATTTATTTACCTGTTCTTAAAATACCGGAAAGACAGAGCGGTAAAAACTGAATAGACCATTTTATAAAAGAACTGTATTTTGATAAAAACAATCGTGATTTAAATATTCGAATAACAGGTTGTCAAACAAATCCAATTTTTAATTAATATATAATGACAAAAAAAATAATACTGGGAACCATAATAGGCGGAATCGCATTCTTCCTGCTGGGTTGGCTTTTTTATGGAATCCTGTTCATGGATTTCTTATCCTCCGGAATGAACCAATGCGCCAATAAACCAGGTGGTGAGATGACATGGTGGGCTTTGATTGCCTCGAATTTTATAACTGCTTTGTTTTTAACCCTCTTCCTGAAATGGTCGGATGCAAAATGTATAAAAGATGGATTGAAAACAGGTGCAATATTTGGATTTCTATATGCGGCAGGAATCGATCTGTCCTTTTGGTCCATGACGACAATGTATAATAATATCAAATTCCTTTTAGCTGATGTAGCAATTAACACTGTTATATTATCATTAATGGCAATGATCATTGTCTTGCTTTGGGGAAAAGAGAAGTCAGGTACAGTTTAGATTGCCGCATAGTTAATAATTTCAGATCATTATAAGAGGGCTTATAATTCCTTATTGACAGGAAAAAGTAAGCCCTCTTAATTTTATTTAGTCAGTTGTAAATTATGATATTCACCGGTTTTGACAGCCCATATGTAACAAAAGCCTCATTTTGAGAAGGCCCTTTAATCGTCCATGTTTTCCTTTTGGCCTCATTTTGACCGGCATCAAAAATCAATCTGTTGAACCATGTACTGGTAACCTCTACTTCCAGTTTATTCGATCCGTTTTTCACAATACCTGTAATATCAATATTATATGGTTCTGTCCACACTGTACCAACGGTTTTGCCGTTTACTTTTACTTTTGCAATCATATTTACCTGCCCCAGGTCCAGCATCACCCTTTTTGGCGAAGTTGGGATATCCATCACAAAGTCAGGTTTATAGGTCACTGTTCCTGAGAAAGCCCTGCCTCTTCAGAAAGGCCCAGCTCTTTCCATGGTTTTAAAGAATCTGCGATCAGCGTATCAGGTGCTCCCCATCCCGCAGGAAATCCTATTTTCCATTTTCCATTAACAGGTACCACACTCATTTGAGATAAATGCTGATCCGAACCGGTTAACCCCATGTTGCCTGATTTAAACATTACAAAAACAGACCCTGATGGTGGTAATCTGATTTCAACATAAGTATTAAGTTCTTCATTTTTAATAACTTTAGCATCTGATATTTCCCCCGGTAACAGGATCCCACAGCTCCACTATTCCGGTGGCCCTGAATTTAAGTACACCGCTAAAACCATCGTTGGCATTTGGAACAGTAATGAAATACCAGTCTGCTTCATCTATCTTCCTGTGCAGCCAAAGAAGATCATCTTCCGTTCCGTAATGTACTGTTTCAACAGACAGGTCGGATTCTAAATTTATTTTATTAATAGCTCCATCTATAGAAATACCTGAGAGAACCAATCCTTTTCCCGGAATCCTTTCATTTTTTCCTGATTCACCCCATAGGGATTTCACAGCTTTATGAAACTTCTTTTCAGCCTTCTCACCTCCACTAAGTGTTGCAATGTTCTTAGGAGGATCACCCACAATCACAGCCCCTTGTTTAGCTAACTCTGAAAGTCTCTCAATTGTTTCCGGAAACATACGTCTTGTATTCTGCAACCAAATCAGACTTTAACTTAATCCCTCAGGGGTTTGAATCCTTCCGTCCCTTACAGTAAGCCTGTTCATTAAAATATCTTGATTACAATAATCATATTGGTATAACTATTAATAAAATTATTATTCTCATAATCCACATAATTACAAAATTCAATATGGTAAGTTTATTTTAATACATGACCTATTACTTACAAAGATCAAAAGTTCACATGATTTTTTATCATCCGGATCAGCATCACCTTACATCTAAAAGTTTTGTGAACATAAAAGCTCGGTTCTGTACTTCTGCATGAGTCTATCAAAGAAAAGGATAATAATTCAAATTTCCTGTAATAAGAAGTTGGAGTAAAACCAAATTATTCCTTTGTTGAAATGAATTCCTGAAAAAGATAAGTAATTGATCATTTATGTTATTTCGTGATCACCAATTTTTTTGCCGGACTCTTCAGACCACCATATTCAATAAAATAATGATAAACACCACTCTGATATCCTGAAACATCTAATAAGAGATGGTCAGTATGATTATCAACAATATATCTTGCAGTTAATTTCCCGGTATTATCATATAATAAGAGATTTCCTTCACTAACACCTTCAGGAAGGGCATACGCCATCTTCACCTTATCGTCTGCCGGATTGGGAAAGGCGTTCATATTTATCTCCGGCATTTCACTGACACCTTGCAGGTTCGAAACAGGATTGCCCGGTAGGTTGTAAATATTGGTCCATACCTTTTCAGGCCATACCGAAAAATCATAACAATAAGAAAAAAGCTTAAATTCATTTTCTCCTGTTTTATTAATGTAGTTGTAAAGTGCTCCATCAATAAAAATCAGTTGCGACCCATTTTCATCAATTATTTTGCTGTCATACTCATAATATTGAAGATTGGTATCATACTTATAAAAGGTACATAACAGTTCAATCCCCGGATCATTATCAAAAAGGCTCTCAGATAGAAATTTTATATCGTATAAATAATATCCTGCAGGAACATTGCAGTTAACAGGTTTGAATAATGAATGGTCAAGGTTATAAATGCGGCATTGGCCATTAGGTACGTCCATGAGGAAATACTTATATCCCTGCGTTTCAAACTCCACTACAGCAGTGGAATAATCATATTTTTTCTCCAGGGTAACCTGGGCAGTTGCTATTGTGTAAAGAAGAATGGAAAAAATAAATGTGGATATTTTTTGCATAATTTACTGCATTTATTATTACAACAATATTATACAAAATAACCTGAATTGAAGTTAAAAGTTATAGATAAGATTATCATTTACTGTCATAGTAATTGAATTCGACCAAAAACTAAAAAATATCTCGTTGGGTTATTCTCCAAACCTGTATCCGATACCTGATTCAGTAATTAAAAGTTTTGGTTTGGAAGGATTATCTTCAATTTTCTTCCTCAACTGAGCAACAAAAACCCTCAGATACTGGGTTTGTTCAATGTAACCGTAACCCCAGATCTCTTTAAGGATATATTGATGAGTAAGTACCCGTCCGCTGTTTTTAGCCAGCATAAGCAGTAAAGAGAACTCAGTAGCTGTAAGTTTCAGCATTTCATTATTTTTCCGTACTATCCGGCCGGGTATATCAATAGTTAAAGAGCCAAAAGTCAACTCTGAAACATTGGAGGAATCATTTCCCGCACGTAAAGCAGCCCTGATCCTTGCTAACAACTCCCCTGTTCTGAATGGCTTGGTTATGTAATCGTTAGCCCCGTTATCAAGAGCCCTGATTATTTCCTCTTCAGAATCCCTGACTGACAAAATGATAACAGGTTTCTGGTACCATTCCCTGAGTTTTTTTAAAATTTCCTGTCCGTCTGTATCCGGCAAACCCAGATCCAGCAATATTAAGGAAGGATTATGGGTCACAGCATCTACCAAACCATCCCTTCCGTTTACCGACAATATAAGTTTATAACCGTTTGCGGTAAGTGTTATTTCAAGCAACCTGCGAATTTGTTTTTCATCATCGATAACCAATACTGTTCCGTATTCATTCATAATCTGCCTCCTTCAAATTTTTTATGTCGGGCATTTCCGATGGAATTTTAATAATAAACCTTGCTCCGCCCTCTTCCAAATTTTGTATAGAGATATTTCCGTTATGTGCTTCAACAAAACCTTTAGCAATAGACAATCCCAATCCTAATCCTCCTGCCTTATGTTCCTCAACCCTGAAAAATTTCTTAAAAACATTCTTCAACTCATTTTCGGGAAAACCGGGACCTTTATCAGAAACTTCAATAATCATATTTCCTTCGGTATAACCAACAGAAAGTATTATTTCTGAAGTAGGCGGGGCATATTGAGTAGAATTTATCAACAAATTGTACAACACCTGTTCCATAAGGCCAAAATCTATTTTTACAAGAGGCATTTCTTCCGGCACATCAACTTTCAGGGAGAAGGGTTTTAGTTCATCTTTGAGGTCATCAGCTACTTTATTTACCAGGTCGTTCACGTCGTACCAGTCGAGCCGTGCCGAAATATGTCCGCTCTCAAGCCTTGAAATATTCAGAAGATTTTCAATTAACCTGTTCAGGCGCAAAGAAGCAGTAAAAATCTCATTAACCAGTGCTGTCTGCATATTATCAGAATTCGCTGTATTTAACATAGAATCTGAAGCACCCATAATTGTAGCAACAGGTATTCGGAGTTCATGTGAAATAGAATTGAACAAAGTTTTATATAACCTGTCAGATTCATCTAAAAACCTGACCCGTTGAGCCATTTCTCCAAGGAACTCGCGCTCCAGTGCATTTGATATTTGAACAAGAAAGGTATCCCAATAGGATTTTTGATCCGGGGTTAATTCATCATCCGGTTTAACAGCCACAACGCCCGGATTAATCCTGGTTCCAGGCAAGGGATATATAGTAAAGCTTATTCCCATCGGATTTGTGGTATAGGCACCTGCTTTTTGAGAATTTTTAAAAACCCATTCCGCAACATGGTACTCTGAAGATGTGAGCATCTTCTCTTTTTGCAATCTGCCTGAATTCTTCAAAATATTATCTCCGTCCTGAAGAATAAAAAAGGAATCAATATGAAAGTTGTTTTTAATCTCCCTGATAGCAACTTTAAGTACTTCATCAATACCACTGGCTTTAGAAAGCTCTTTCGTTAACTGAAAAAGGGCATTAGTGCGACGTTCACGATCACGTACCAGCTTCTCCTGTTTTCTAACCCTGGTTGTTAAAACGCCGTTTACAAGGGCAATGATAAAAAAAAGCCCAAAAATCAAAATGTCTTCTGTCTTTTCAATATGGAAGGTATAATGAGGAGGAATAAAAAAGAAGTTCCAAAAAATAGCGCTCAAAGTAGATGCAAGTAAAACAGGGCCAACAGACATAAAAGTAGCTAAAATTGAAACAACAAAAAGTAGCACAAAAGACACGACATGATAATTCTGTGTATTTGCCAGGGGGGCAAAAAGTAACGAAGTGCCGGCAATAATGAGAGAAGAAACTAAATATGATTTAAGGTTCCTGCTTTTAATATATTTATAAATGTAAAATCTCATTAAATTATTGGTTATTATTTGCATATCAATATTCAAAGGTAAAAATTAGACAGACTTACCAGTCTATTCCTTCCAAAAATTTCTGGTGAAAAGTAACAGTACAGTGTATATCTCCAGCCGGCCCAATATCATCAATATGGTCATCGTAAATTTGGCAATATCAGATAAATGAGCAAAATTGGCTGCAGGGCCAACAGAACCTAAACCGGGACCTATTCCTGCCATAGCAGTGGCAGCCGAACTGGCTGCTGCTTTCACATCAAGGCCGGTTAACAGAAGGATGAAACTCCCAACAGCAAAAATTATCAGGTAAAGTGCAAAGTAAGACAATATGGAACTATTTGTCGATTCGGTAATTACCTTACCATTAAATCTGATGGGTATTACCGCATTGGGATGAAAAGTTTCGGCAAAAAAGCGACGAATATTTTTAAAAAAGACCAAATGACGGGCCATCTTTATCCCACCGGCAGTAGAGCCTGTGCTTCCTCCCAAAAACATAGCGAAAAAAATTATCAACCAGCCAACAATTGGCCATTGCAGATAATCAGCAGTAGCAAATCCAGTGCAGGTAACTATTGAAATTATCTGAAAAAACGATTCCCTGAATGACTCCTCCAAACTTTTTTCACTATTTGAATAAAGTAGGATAGTTATAATTAAACCTAAAAAGAATGTTATCAGCAAATAAAATCTTACTTCTTCATTCTCTTTAATTTTTGAATATTGTCGTTTTAACAAATAATAATGAACAATAAAATTCATTCCTGCCAGTAACATAAAAAGCATAACTACATATTGAACATAAGGAGAATAACCCCCAATACTTGAATTTTTCGGAGAAAATCCGCCTGTTGCAACAGTACCAAATGAATGGCATACACTTTCAAAAAGGTTCATACCGCCTGCAAGCAGCAAAATAGTCTCTGCGGCTGTCAAAATTATATAAATGAGCAATAACTGGCGGCCTACTGATTTTATTCTAGGTTGAATCTTATCCTGAAAAGAGGATTCGAGGGTAAAAAGGTGATAACTTCCTTCACGCAGTGTCGGCATTATCACAATAAAAAGAACAATTATGCCAATTCCCCCAATCCAGTGCGTCAGGCTGCGCCAAAACAAAATAGATTCAGGCAAGATTTCAATGTCAGTTAAAATTGATGAACCTGTTGTGGTAAAGCCGGATACTGATTCAAAAAATGCATCAATATACGAAGGTATTGAGGATGAGAATATATATGGCAAACTACCGAGGATACATATATATAACCATGCAACGGCAACTGAGACGAAAGCATCTTTGCGTTGTATGGCTGCGTCATCGTTGCTTTGCCTTTTGACAAAAAAATTCAATATTAATCCGGCTAATACTGTTATTAATAAAGAATATATAAATGGCTTAATATTTTCTTTAAATATAAGCCCAACTATTAACGTTAAAAGTAATGCAAAAGATACAATAAATGAAATCCTGCTTATCACCCTGATTACCAGCCTTAAATTCAAATCTTGGCTCATCCCGTTATTTATTTCAAAATCCGGAGCAAATTTGAAGGCAATTTTATAAAGATGATATTAAAGATTATCTTTACTGTATAAAGATTTTATAAATAAAACCT
>CAZJGI010000081.1:0-14740 GCA_964545315.1 uncultured Prolixibacteraceae bacterium | reverse complement strand
ATTCTTCATAATATAGGCTTTTAAAATCAGGAGGGCAATGGTTTCAGAATTTTTGATAAGCTTTTCATAATCTTTAGGAGACAAATTCCTGTATTATGGAATACAGCGGATTTTTTCCAAAGGCAATCGCTGTTTAACCCTTTTGGTTGCTTCTTCAATATTTCTGTTTTGTATTTCCTCCATAGTTTGTTAATGCGGGAAATCGAATAATTCTAGTTTTATTCTCACACAAGCTCAACAAACCTATGAATAACCTTTGTCTATTGATAAATAATGGCTCATGTGTCTTGTTACGTCATGATTTGGCTCCAATAATATTCGTTTGTAAGTAAAGAATACAGTTCAAGAACAATAAATTAATTCACAATATCTTTAATTTATGCGAGTAAATTCTCCAGTTTCATTTTCCATCTTTCCCAATCAGGCATTTCTTTGGTTTGTAATTCTATGAATTTCCTGGTATGGCCATGATGTATCAAGTGACACAACTCATGAATTATTACGTATTCGATACAACCTTTTGGAGCCTTTATTAGCTCTGGATTCAATATTATTTTGCCTTTGGGAGTACAGCTTCCCCAGCGTGTAGGCATATCCCTAAATACAATCGAATCGGGTTTAATATTGTATTTCTTAAATCTGTCAATAAGAGGTTGGGCAATTTCCTGAAATTTTGATTTTGCGTGGCGTAAATACCATGCCTTTACTAATTTTTCAACTTTTGATTTATCAGAAGTTTGCACTACAATAAATCTCCCTTTCAATTTTACAGATTCCTTCCTGCCTGATTCAATTTTTAATAGGTACTGCCTGCCCCGGTATAAATGAGTTTCGCCTCCGACATATCTGCGAGGTGGCGTTTTCGGTTGAAAGGAAAGAAAGAAGCTTTGTTGTTTTATTATCCAGGGAGCTTTTTTCAAAAGCTTTTCCTTGATTTTGTGGAGCGAGGTATCAATTGGGGCTTTCACCAATACATCCAAATCAGGTGTTACAGTTATTCCAAGAGTTTTCCTATTGGAATATTCTATAAGAAATTCAATCTTTTTGCTACCGAATTGAATTGAGGCATTCATTATTTGTAACGTAATTTTGCAACTTTAATACACTTATCGGCTATTTCATCCATCTCTCCAAATGAAAGATTGACATTGTATTTATCTCTCACCTCGTCAATTAAATAATCTCCAATCTCAATCTGAAGTTTTCCTGTAATATTAGACTTAAATTGCCAGTCAATTATTGGAATATTATTGTCTAATACTGCATGTTTAACCAGTTCATCGACCTGTAAAGCTGTCTGTACTGCAATTTGTGTCTTTACATCATTATCCTGAATCTTTTCATTCAGTAATTCAAATGTTAATCCATAAAACGCTTTTGCTATATCTTTTTCTTTTAATGTTTCCGGTATATCCTTATCTGTATGGGTGAGCACATTGTTCATAATATCCTGGACTCTTCTTAAATATTGTGCTTCATCAATACGTTTCGCTTCGTAGTCTGCAATAGTTTCTTTCAGCAGTTCAGAGAATTTCTTATAAAATGCAGGATCTTCCTCCATTTTCTCAGATATATGTTTGGCGGTACGACTGGCAATCTTGTCTGCTTTGGCGGCTTTCCCCGTTGTGTTTTCAACTTCCTGCTGAAATTTTTCTTTATCAAAAATATTGACCAATTCTGTTATAATTTCGACCTTTTCAGTAGTGATGTGAGTATCGATAAGTTTTTGAATTTGGCCTTCGTACTGTTTATAATCAACAGTATCTGAATATCGCTTAATTACTGCCAAACGAAGTTTTATAAACATGGCCAAATCATTTTTGTAGCGGTTAATTGTTTTTTCATCAGCGTCTTTGTGAAATTGCACTGACGAAAGTGCCAATTTCATCGCTTTGGCAAATGCTGCAAGTTTATCGTAAAAGAGAACCCTGGTTGCTTCATCTTTCAGGAGCAACTGATAAGCCTCTGCATCACGTTTATTTGCAACTAATTTAAAAATGTCCCACAATTCCGAATGTTTCTGGGGCAATTTCTTTATTTCCTCATTAATATTAATCAATGTACCTTCCAAATCATCTGCGTCAAAATCTTCAAATGATGAATATATAAGCAAAGCATTATCCAAATTTTCAATCACCCCATAATAATCAATTATGTACCCAAATTCCTTGTCGGGATAGACCCGGTTTACCCTTGCAATTGTCTGAAGCAACTTGTGACCTTGCAGATTACGGGTAAGGTAAAGTACCGTATTTTTAGGTTCATCAAAACCTGTCAATAACTTATCGACTACAATGATTATTTCGGGGTCTTTTGCGTTTTTAAACCGGTTGATTATGTTTTTTTCATAATTTGTTGAATTCCCGTGCTCATCCATCATTTTTGCCCAAAACCGATTTTCCTTCTCGTTTGATTTTTCGTAAGCACTGTCTTCGCCTTCTCTTTCATCAATAGGCGAAATCAGAACCTCGCTGCTTACAATACCTATTTCGTCCAGAAATTCTTTGTAACGGATGGTATTTATTTTTTTATCGCATACCAACTGTGCTTTAAAAGGCGTACCCTGCCAATTGTCCCTGAAATGTAAACTTATATTCCAGGCAATGGCATATATTTTTTGTTCAGCCCCATTTAATTGGTCCGCCCGGCTAAATTTCTTTTTAAAATCTGCTTTTTGATATTCAGTGAGCGGTTCTGAAACCATTTCAAAAAACGTATCTAAAGGACTTGCATTTACTATTTGTCTTGCCAGCCGACCTTCGTATAACAACGGCACCACTGCTTTGTCATTCACCGCCTGGTCAACCGTATAAGAATCGATTATACCGCCAAATTTGGCAGCCGTATTTTTGTCCTTTTTGAATAACGGTGTCCCTGTCATTGCGATGAAACAGGCATTGGGCAATGTCTTTTGCATTTCAATATTAAAAATGCCATGCTGGGTTCTGTGCCCTTCATCAACCAGAACGAAAATATCATGGCTTTCCAGCGGCTTTCTGATTTTTTTTACGGCTGCTGCGAACTTGTTGATGATAGTTGTAACAATTGCATCGCTTTTACTTTCCAGTAAATCAACCAGGCGTTTGCCCGTTGTTGCATTTTCTACAAACATTCCGCATTTTCGAAATGTACCTGTAATTTGCCTGTCCAGGTCAGTGCGGTCGGTAACCAAAATGATTTTAGGATTTCGAATCGACTTTTCCATTGCAATGGCTTGTGCCAGCATTACCATGGTAAGTGACTTCCCGCTTCCCTGTGTATGCCAAATTACGCCACCTTTTCGCTTTCCGCCTTCCAGATTTACCAATCGTTTAACGGACTTTTTTACGGCAAAGAACTGCTGATAGCGGGCAATTTTTTTAGCGCCATTATCAAATAGAATGAAATTAAACGCGATGTCTAACAGTCGTTTGGGACGGCATAAGCCATAGAGGTATTTATCTTGTTCGGTAATCTGAATATTGGCATCTTCAAGCGCGTCAAAATAGGGTCTTACATATTTAAAATGACCTGAAAACAGCTTGCTTTTTTGTTCACCGGTTAATGGACTGTTCTTTAAAGCTGTTAACTCGTTTAAATAAGTTTTTTCTTCTGCTGCAGTATCAAATTTCTCCTGCCATTTCGACCAGAATTTTTCGGGTGTGGAATTAGTCGCATAGGCTGCTTCCTGTGTTGCCAAACTTAAAATTAGTTGTGAATAGACATACAAATGGCGAATGCCGTCTTCCTGTTGATTTCGCAGGTGCTGACTAATCGCCTGTCTTAAAGGCTCTTTCATGTCGGGGCGTTTGCATTCGATAATACAAAAAGGTATGCCATTTACAAACAACACCAAATCGGGGCGATAATGTTCTTTGCTGGCGCTTCGCATCACACTGTATTCTTCAGTTACGTGAAAAACATTATTCTCTGTGTTCTTCCAGTCGATGTACTGAAGTGTAAAGCTTTTTTTATCTCCGTCGATAGTTTGTTCCAGCGCTTTTCCAAGGGTGATTAAGTTATACGCTGTTTCGCAGGCATTGATATAGCCTTCGTTCATAGGAAGATTTTTCAAAGCAAGAATGCCGCGTTCGATGTTTTCATCGGTAAATATGCTCGTTTTTCTTGTACTTACCTGGATGCTGTTTATTTCCCTGAGTTGTTTACGGAGAAGATCTTCCAAAAGAACATTGGTAGTTTTGTTCCCGCGCAATTGTAAGGCTTCTTCCTGCGAAAGATATTGGTAACCCAATTTTTGCAACATTTGCAAAGCAGGAATCTGGCTTATGTGGTTTTCTTTGAAATTTGGTATATCCATAATTCTATCTTTTTGGAGAATTATACGCCTTTTTGGAAAATTCCTTTTTCATCTTCTTTTTTTAAATACAGAGAAATTCATCCTCAATACGGAGAATTTTTTTCTTCCTTTTAACATCGACTAATATATTGGCCTTCAGAGTTATAAGTATAAATGATAGTTTTTCTATCCTCTTTAGTAGTATCATTACGGAGAATTCAACTTCTATAATTTGCTCTACTATCTTTTGTATCATATCAGCTTTATGGAGAAAAAGTAGCTCTTTACGGAGAATTGAACTAGTCATATTTATCACGTAGCTCATTAATAATTCAATCTATTGGAATATTTTCTTTTAAATTATCATTAACAGTATCACTAGTAGTTTCTTAAAGTTTATCAATAACATTTTTATTACCACAATTGGGTGTAAATTCAATATTAAACATTACATTTGTAGCATCATTTCCCAAAGGGAAAAGGAACTGGTTGGCCGCATTACCGTAATTGCGGCTTTTTTTATGTCTTTTTTTTACAATACGAATTATATCTTTTTTCAAAGTACTCTTCATTCCTTTTATTGTCAATATTAAAACTCGTGATGATTAAATAGTCAGGCGTTATCTTTTCCATTATTATCAAAAAACCACCTTCTTTAAACCAATAATAATCTCTTGTTTTTCCATCCCCTTCCAAGTATTCAAAGTATAATATTTCGTCTTCTTCTCTATTTTCGAGGATGCACCTTATCCAATGAACCTTATTTGCTCTATGCTTATCAAATACTCTTTTCCCTCCTTTGCTTTTTCTAGTAATTAGGTGTACAAATGTTTCAGGAAAAGTTTCGTACCCTTCTACATTAGAATTTTGAAGAATAACTTTTACAGCAAGTCCATCAATAATTAAAATGTCATCAATGAAATCACGCGAAAATTCAGCGAAAAGCAAATTCAATTCTTCGCCTGTTGGTTCAACGCCTAAATCATATATCAATTCATCTAATTCAAACAAATCCATTATGATTGCCTTTTGGGTTGATGGTCAAAAATATTAAACTTGTGTTCCCATGGCACAGTTCCTTCGTGAAGAAAAAAACCTGTCTTCTTTTCAAGATAGTTGATGAACTCCATTTTTGATTCGTTGGGCGTCAATTCATTGTATTCAACTCTTGCTTTATAAGTTATTGCACCAATGAATAAATCGGTCAGTTGAAAAAAAACATTCTCATGTGAACGCAAATGCTGAAAATGCACAAAAGGAGAATCTCCTCTATGATGGTTTTGAAACACCTCTTCAATCTTACGCAGTTTTTCTTTTCCCCTAGTGTCTTTTATGTCCATAAAAACCCGATATTCAACTTCGGGAGGATTTGGCCGCAGTAAAAAATAAGTCAACTTATAGTAGAAGTTGTCATGTGATCCCTGATTGAAATCTTTGTTATTTAAACGATTTTTGTACTTCACCAACACTGCCCGAAATTCTATGGGCGTATTAAAAAAGAAGTCAACCAATTCTTTATACAAAGGTATCCGCGATTTTGAAAATTTATTCCATTTAATTTCAACAGGCGTTTTGTGTTTCTGTTTTATGCTTTCAAAAATCTGGTAAAGTTCTCTGTAAACCTGCTGAGGAACTTTTACATAACCAATACACATTACCGGAATACGGTCGTGCTCAAGGTGACAACTTTCATCTACAAATAAATTATACTTCATCGTGTAATTGTTTTTATGGTGCCATAATGCATTTTTTTATTCTTCCAAATCAATAACATCTAATCGCTCATTTTTGAAAAGTGGATTGTAAAACAACAAGTTTTTGTAGCCCGGTATTTCATCAAAGCCAAAGCTTTTATAGTAATTCTTCAATTGATTAAATGCGGTCTTTTCCTGAGTGGAGAATTTATCTAATTCCAGTTGTTTTTGCCAGTCATCCTGTTCTTCATTTTTTGATTCGAACTGAAGCGGATACGCCTGGATAACAAATAAACCACAACCTGAACCAAAATGAAAAATGATGTCCTTGGTAGCTTTCGCTCCAATTTTATAACCTCTGTGTTCCGGCAGAATCTCAATTCTTTCGAGCAAACAAATGTTGGGTTGATATAATCCGTAATTATAAAACTTCTGAATAGCTTCGTTTATCTTCTCTTTTTCAAAATCGAAAAAATCCTGCGCATGGCGAAATGTATATTCGTATGAATCAAAAATTTCATACAAATTGTATCCTGTATTTATTGCCTGTTCAATATAGATAATCTTAAACTCAACTTTACCAATTAGTTTCTGTGGATTTCCATTTTCATCATGTGAATAAATTTCCATTTTAATGTCACATATATATCGGTCTTCTCCCCATGGCCCGGTACCCGATTCGAATTGGTATTTAAACGTTACTGATGAATTATCCATGTTTTTGATTTTTAATAGTTCAGACGTTTCTTCCCCGTTAACAACACCTGCATCAATCCTTTTTTCTGCTCGCGTAATTTCTCTAATTTGCTTTGCAACAGCTCAATCTCCTTATCGGCAGTTTGCAGGATTTGGGCTATGGCGGTTTGTTCTTCAATGGAAGGAATTTTTATTTTAAGTTCGAGAAAGGTTGTAAAATCAAAGGTCATCTTTTCAATATGTACACCGTAACTTGAAATATAAGTATGATGGTAAAAAAGAGGCATTTTTGAATACCAATTAAAATATTCCATATTCAAGGTGTCTCTATTTTTAGAAACTACAGCTATATATGAACCCGATATTTTTGCTCCAGTAAATTCTTTTGTTACAAGAGCAGAAGCTCCGTGAACAATTTGCATTTTAGAGAATAAAAAGTCGCCGTCATTTACACTGCGTAAACTTTTAACTTTAATCTGATGACCGTATAATGCATCTCTAAAAAATATCCCGTCTGAACGTCTTCTCACACTTATCAAATTATATAGTTCCTCATCGTCCCAATCAATATCTCTATTTACAACTTTCAATAAATTGGAATATGAATACTCTTTCCACTCCCCGTTAAACCCCTTCAAGCGTTTTTTACCGGTAAGCAGGTTTTGCGTCAGCCATTTATTTTTTAGCTGTTTTTGCTCTATTATTTTTTGAGTGGTGGCAATGGCTTTGTCCCATGTGGTAAGGCAGGCGGCTATGGCGAGTTGTTCGGGGAGAGGGGGGAGGGCACATGGGATTTGTTTTAAAGCATCTTTCGTTAATTTATATCTACCTGCTCCCTGCCGAGTTAACTGGGGAGTTAAGGGACGTTGATTGAAATAATAGAAGAACCATTCTGTGAGGTTCTCCTTTCCTTGTATAATATGTGCATGATTATTTACATTGAATTTACCAGACACAAGTAATGTCATTGGTAATTCTTTCCATTTTAGAAAGTGGTCACCATCTTCGCCTATCAAAGCATAAGTTCCATCTAATCTATATTCATTTATGTAATCTAGAATTTTAGTTGGTCCATAGTACGGATATTGTCCTAGTCTCTTTTTTCGTTCTTCTTTACTAATTGGTAACCGAAGATTATTACAAATCTCAAAGGCTTCAGAAATGGTTTTTACCTCCCAATCATCAGGAGTATCCAATTTATTTGTACTGTTATTTTTATGATTGTTTTGAATCTTCATACTTCGTTAGTGAATTTATATTTTCTAAATCATGGCTATCCGGTTAATCATATAAATCATAGTTCAGACTTTTTATTTAACTGGAAACTTTTAAGGATTTGAGAGAATACTTTCTCTACGAAAATACTCCCTATCCCCATGGTTTTAAAAATGGCTTTGTTGGGTGAGTCGAAATATTTTTTAAATATATTTAATCCTCTTACCATATAAACTTTTCTATAATTTGTTCCAGGGCCATTTCAATACGTTCATCCTGAGTCTCTTTAAAACACAGGTATAACGATAAAGGGTCAACCACCCGTGTGTTGCTGAATAATTGATTTACTATTGTTTCAGGGTTATATTTCCATACTTCGAGGCAATACGCTCCTTCGTATTTATTGGCGTTTGTTAAAGCATTACTTTTTTGTAATGCATAAAACATATTTTTTCCTATGGCATAATATTCCTGTCGCGTGGGGTTTATATCGGAATATTCCGGTAAAGCAGAATTGTAGCTATGAAGCATAAATACTCCTTGTGGTTTTTCATCCACAAAAACCCGTTTTAGAACAGGGTTTATCAGAATATTTTGCTGCACAGCATTGTGCCACAATTGCTGTCTGCCGGTCATAAATCGAATAAATTTCTCTTTATCACCTGTTACCTCAATCAATGCATGAAATTTCAGGTTTTCAACTGCACGGGTAATCCCCATTGGGTTTGTGCCCAGAAGATTCGCTAACTCTTTAAAAGTAAGATTCTCCAGTTGGTGCATATTTTCTTTATCGAGGATATACATCAAAAACAGTTGTTGTGCTACTGGCGTAAGTACGGATTTCTTTTTTTTATCAGCGATGCCGTATTCCCGCAGGTCGATTAAAAATTCAGGCACATACAATTGTTTGTCCGGTACTATAAATGCTATTCGTTTTTCAATTAAACGTTTTCGCAAGTATGCCTCCAATTTATCGAATAGCGCAATTACAGGCAACTGTGTGGTTTTTTTTATCTGGTCAAAATGTTTTTCCATTTGAGCAATTCCATAAGCATTTGCTTCTTTCATTTGAGCCAAAATACATGGTCTGCCGGCAAGTACCATTTTACGCCATTGATATCCTTCGGCCAGATACATCGGAAATTTATCAGTTACAGCCCTGGTTAGCGGTTGAATTTCAATTTCCAATCCTATAACATCTTTTATGTATTCGATTAATCTCTTCATCTTTGCTTTAATATCATTATTTATGCTTGATAACATCATTGATGTTATTGTGCAAATATAATGTTATTATATTGATATTCATAAATTAATAAACTTTTTTGTATCAAATAGTTTTTGCTCTCCATACTTCACATATCCCAGTTGATTCGTTAATAACTGTGTTCTGTCTATTTTAAAATCAGAAGAATTGAAATGTGTGTGACCATAAATCCAGTAATCTGCAACCGAATCCTCAATTAAATCATACAATTCAACAGCAAATGCTTCGTTTAAAACATCACCTTTATACTTTTCAGGGTAGTTTAAAAAGGTTGGGGCGTGGTGCGTTACTACAATAGTTTTAGTGGTGTAGTTGTGGTGTAGTGCCTGGTTTAGAAATGTAAAACTTTCAGCATGTAATTGATTAAATTGTTCTGCATTAAACCGGGAGCCCTTGTATTTTATTACCTGAAAATCACTTATGTTCCTTTCAATATGCCAGCGGTTGGCAATACTTATTTCCGACCAAAGCGTCGAAAAAACCAGATTCACGTTATCATTTTCAATAACCGTATTATTTACCAGATGTACATTGTCCTTAATTTTTTCTTTGAATGTACCACACCTTTCGGATAACTCCGCGTAATAGTATTCGTGATTTCCAGGAATCCAGTAAGTTTTTTCAAAATTATCCGAAACATATTTGAAGAAGTCGCTATGCTTATCCATGATAGCAAACGGCACGATATCACCGGCCAATATTAACACATCACCCAACGGTTTTATTGGATTGCGGGAAAGAAAATCCTTGTTTTCAGAAAATTCAAGATGAAGGTCTGATGCGTATTGTATAATCATTTTATGTTCCCAGTTCTTTCAAATATTTATTCATCTCCGCCTGCACTTCTTTTAATTGGCTTTCCAGCGTTTCAATTTCCTTTTGTACAGCGGCAATGTCCACTTCGGGTTCTTCCTCAAAGGTGTCCACATATCGGGGAATATTCAAATTAAAGTCGTTTTCCTTTATTTCCTCAAAGGTGGCCACATAGCTGAATTTGTCTTCCACAACACCTGCATTCAACTTGCCCTGATTAAATTTTTGATAGGTTTCTACAATGTGGTCAATGTGTTTATCGTTGAGCTTGTTTTGGTTTTTAGCCGAATCGTAATGTTGGCTCGAATCAATAAACAGAACATTGGTGTTATCTGCTTTTCCTTTGTTAAAAATCAGAATAGCAGCAGGAATACCCGTCCCGAAAAAGAGATTGGCCGGTAACCCGATTACAGCTTCCAGTATATTTTCCTCAATGGTTTTCCGGCGTATTTTCCCCTCGCTGGCTCCCCGGAACAAAACCCCGTGAGGAACTACAACTCCCACTTTTCCACGTCCTTCATAAGTTGTTTCAATCATATGGGAAATAAAAGCCCAGTCGCCTTTGCTTTTGGGTGGAACACCCCGCCAAAAGCGGTTGTACTGGTCGGTTTCAGGATCATAGGAGACGGTGGTTTTATCGTCGTCTTTATCTTCGACCTTGCCCCATTTGTCTAACGAAAACGGAGGGTTTGCTACAACAGTGTCAAACTTCATCAGCGCATCGCCTTCTTTCAGTTTCGGATTACGGATAGTATCTCCCCAGCGAATAGTGGCATCGTCAAATCCGTGCAGAAACATATTCATTACTGCCAGGGCCCATGTACTGCCGTTAGCTTCCTGTCCATATAACGAAAAGTTATCGGAGCCAACTTCCTCGCCGGCCTTTATCAGCAATGAAGCGGAACCACAGGTTGGGTCGCAAATTCGTGAACCGGGTTTCGATTTGGTTAACCGGGCAATTAGTATTGAAACCTCTTTAGGGGTGAAAAATTCACCTGCCTTTTTCCCGGCATCACTTGCGAATCGTTCAATAAGGAACATGTAAGCACCGCCAATAATATCAGTACCATCCAAATGAGAAGGGCGTAAGTCGAGTTCCTTTTTGTTAAAATCAAGCAACAGGTTTTTCAGCCTGGTATTTTTATCCTTAGGCTCGCCTAATTTACTGCTGTTAAAGTCAATATTTTGAAAAATTCCTGCACCATCTTCGCTGTACAGCTTTTCACGGTTGGCTTCTTCCAGGTCGGTCAACGCAATATTTATCAATTCACCAATATTGGATTCGTTTCGGTTGTCGAATAAAAATTTGAAATGGCTGTGATCGGGAACGATAAACCGTTCATGTTGCATGGCTCGTTTTGCTCTTTCGTGTTCCCCGTTGTATTTGTTTAAATAAGCTTCGTACTTGTCGTCATGCACATCGCTCAAATACTTTATGAAAAGCATTGTGAGCACATAATCTTTGTAGACACTTGGGTCAATACTTCCGCGAAAGGTATCGCATGCTTTCCAAACTGCGTTGTTAATGTCTTCCTGTGTTATTTTTACAGCCATTGTATTTATTTGATTGCGTTAATTAACAGATTTTGAATTTCTTTTTCTTTGAGGCTTTCGATTTGTTGTTTTAGTTTTTTCTCTTCATTCCGAAGTTTGAAAATTTTTAACACCAGTTCCTGCCTTTTTAAGTCAGGAAGTGGAATTTCCAAATCAGACAAAACCGCTTTGGAAATGGATGCCATAGAAGTACCTCTTGCATGTCCTTTCAGCAAAGTCTGAATACTTGGATGATTCAGAAACCAAACCAGGTATCCCGGTAATACATTTTTATCATGTAATCTGATAACAAAAAAGGAAGTAGAAGCAACAGCAGGTGGTTCATCATTTTCATACAATGCTGCAAAATTTCTTGTTCCTTTGGCAGCAAATAATACATCTCCTTTTTTAAGAATGTGTTTATTTATTTTACTATTTGCATTTAGATCAGGGTATAAGGTCTCGGCAATTTCGCCATTTTCATCAAAATGTTTAGCTTGCAAATAAACAATTTCACCTTGTTGAACAGGTTTTTTAAAAATTCCTGTTTTAATGTTTGTAATATATTTTAGTTTTGTCTTCAATATTTATTTCTAAGTAATATGCCTACAAAAATAATCATTATGCTCTAATCTGACAAATTATTTTTCATTTATTTTTAAGTAATCGATCTACAAAATATTATTTTTTGAATTGATACTAAATCTACAATTGATTTATCAGAAAGCAGATCGCTGGAAATCGCTTTCCTAAAGTTACAATTCATTATCAACAGCTTACAATACCAAATAAAAAAATATGAGAAATTATTTAAATATTTCTTATACTCCCTAAACATTTATCAGAAATAGTTGTTGTTAGATATTGTTAAGATAAAAAAATGTGTGAAGTACCTTAATGGGACTTACAGTAGGGATACCTTTATTCAAAATTATAATTTCATGGGTATTTTTGAAGTTAATTTTAAGATAAATATATCTTTTTAACTCTTTTTATAACTATTTCTTGCAGGCACCGTCATGGGAGATTCTTATAAATTTTATTAAATATTTGATAATGTTTTAACAAATTCTAAAAATTATCAGATATTCATGAACAGATCAATAATGATTATTGATCGTTTTATTTGATTTATTTTTAAAATCAAAAAAAATGCAAAAGAAAAGATTTAATAAATCGGAAATCCAGAAAATTCTTCAGGAATACAAAGAGGGTATATCAATCCCCCAAATAATTAAAAATTATGGAATTAGCCAGGCTACTTTTTATAATTGGAAAGCGAAATACTCAAAACCTTCATTATCCGATACAGCAAAACTTCATGAACTGGAAGAGGACCATGATCGTTTAAAGAGAATGTTTGCAGACCTGAGTATCGCAAACCAATCGCTGAAAATACAAATAAAAAATCTTGAAGATAAGCTGAAACAGTATGTAAACCATTAGTATTTTTTTGCACAATATAAGGATTTAAAGGTCTTTATAGGCGGAATATGATTTAGCTAGTTTGTGAAAATAAAATTATGGCAGCTTATCCGAACATAAATCAGCATTAGATTATATTAAAGCCAAAGCCGCAATGAAGTAAAAAATACAAAAGTGATGATGAAATAACTAAATGAAGATATCTTCATTAAAAATCTAAAAAATGAATTTTCAAAAGTATGTTTACAAATGGTATGTGATTTACACCAGAACTAACCAGGAAAAACGAATTTATGAAAATCTGAAAAATGAAAAAATAGAATGTTTCCTACCTTTAAGAAAAATACTGAGGCAATGGAGTGACAGGAAGAAATGGATTGAAGAGCCCTTATTTAAAAGTTATATTTTCGTAAATGTCAGTAACAAAGAGTTTTTTAATGTACTGTGCATTCCCGGTGTTATTGGCTACGTTTGCTTCGAAGGAAAGGCATATCCGGTTCCGGAACAACAAATTGTGAATATTGAAAAATTTGTCAGTCAGCAGGAAAAGGAAATAGTTCTGACCCGGGAAAGAATTAAAACAGGAGCTCAAGCGGAAATTTTAACCGGCCCCCTGCAGGGTGTCAGGGGGGAAATAATTAAGATAAACAATAAGTCCAGGATATTAATAAGAATAGAATCTCTCGGGTACTGTTTACATGCCAATGTATCTCAAGACGAGGTCAAACTACTTAGTACTGAATTGAATTATGCCGGATAAGCATTATACATACCGATATTTATTACTTGGATATTCCCGTATCTATTTATTAGGAAATAATTCTTAATGAATTACAAAAAACTTAAGGAACAAACAGTTAATGGATTTAAGTGGTCATCCCTTGATAAACTGGGAAAGCTTGGTGGTCAATTCGTAGTAGGTATTATTCTGACACGGTTGCTGGATCCGGTTGATTACGGCCTGATCGGTATGATAACAATATTTATTGTAATAGGCCAGTCACTGGTAAACAGTGGATTCGGCCAGGCTTTGATCCAAAAAAAGGATGCAGACAATGTTGATTTCTCAACAGTTTTTTATTTCAACATTTTTGCAAGTCTGTTAATTTACCTGATTCTTTTTTTGAGTGCTCCCCTCATTGCAAGGTTTTATGATCAGCCTCAGCTTATTCCTTTGATAAAGGTTATTTGCCTAAGTTTTGTTATAGATGCATTTGGGTTGGTCCATGTAACCTGGCTGACTAAAAATTTGCATTTCAAAGCTCCTTCCCTGATTGGAATAATGAGTGTCATAATTTCTGGTATAATCAGTATTATTATGGCTTACAGAGGTTTTGGAGTATGGGCATTAGTTACACATACAATACTTAGAAGCACATTAACCTCATTTTCTTTGTGGTGGGTAAGCAAGTGGAAACCTTTGCTGGCATTCAGCACAAGATCATTAAAAAAATTATTTTCTTTTGGATCTAAAATACTCATTGCCGGCTTAATGCAGTCTATATTTGACAATCTGTATTTTTTAATAATCGGCCGTTTTTTCATTGCCGAAAGTTTGGGATACTATACCAGGGCTGTGCAGTTCAAGGATTTGCCGGTTAAGACAATAACCGCAGTGGTACAGAATGTAACCTTTCCTGTATTCTCAGCTTTACAGGATGATGACGGAAAACTAATTTCAGGATATACAAAAGTTATCAGAATGCTTGCAGCCATAGTATTACCTCTTATGGTGATAATTTTTATTACTTCCGGGCCATTAATTCAGATGGTGCTTGGTGAAAAATGGCTGCCGGTTATCCCTTACCTTAAACTTATGGC
>CAZJGI010000080.1:6888-14850 GCA_964545315.1 uncultured Prolixibacteraceae bacterium | reverse complement strand
TGGTTCCTTAACCCAAAAATATACTTGAAAGTCAAGTGAGGAATCGCCAAAATTATTAAACCTGACAAAAGGCTTTGGATGAAGTGAAATATTTTTATTCTTCAGGGCACAATCCAATAAAAGATCAGTGACTAATTTAGTGTCTGATCTATAGGCGACTCCTACAGGAACTGAAAACCTGGTGTTATAGTCCATTTGGCTCCAGTTAATAATTATGTCATTAACAAACTTTGAATTAGGGACGACAAGAATTACGTCATCCCTGGTTTTAAGTTTTGAAGTGCGAAGCCCGATATGAATAACCTTACCTACAGTTTTATCTTCCAGCTCAATGATATCATTTATTTGAAGGTTACGCTCAAATATTAAAACTATACCCGATGCTATATCACTGAAAAGCTGCTGTATACCAAAACCGACACCAACCAGGAGAGCTGTTATACTGGCCAGCAATACAGTAATTTTTACTCCTGAAGTTTCAAGGAGCAAAACAATAACCACAACCCAGACAACATACCTTAAAATAAGATAAAGGGACCAATATGAACGTCTTTGTTCTTCCTGCTTCTCAATAAACCTATTGAATAACTTCCTGATAATACTAAGTATAATAATGGTAGTGAGCAATACCAGTATTACAATAACAATATTATAAACAGTTAATGTAACATGCTCAGTTTTAAGGATTTGATAGTTGATTAGTTCATTAAAGTTCATTCGAAGATAACTTAGTTAAACAATTTATAATCAATCATTTATTTATATTTCAATCCGCTCGCTAAAGCGAACGGCAAAGGATAAGGCCATTGGGACATCCGGAACTAATAATTTGCTACTATTTATTTTTCATTGTAATAACTATTCCCGGTTCGAAATATGAATTATATGCCATATCCGAATTAAGTTTCTCTCTCGCTGTTTGAATCACTTTATCTTCGCCAATTGTAGATCTTATGGCCCCTTTTTGATAGTAATACCGCGAAACGATCTCATTCTCCAGGAGGGTTTTAACCTCTTCACCAAACACCTCAAGGTCTTTATCCAGATGTGGTTCAAGCTGAGTTTTCAAACTTTCGAAATCTTTTTCAGCAAGGCTGTAGTATTTTTCTTCCTTGGCAGCTATCTCCAGCTCTTTCAATAAATGCTCCGATTCAGATTCATATTCAAAATTATTGTTCTTGAGGAATTCCGCAAACTGACTATAAATTTCTGATGTAACAGTGAATTCTTCAGGTGATGCAATTGATTCATTTTCATTGGAATACTTAGTAGCAAAATCAAAAATCATAAATTTGGTAATAAGAGCAGCGCTGAGATTACTTAGTTGTTCCGGTTCCATCACGACATCAGGAACAATTCCCCCGCCGTCATAAACGATACGTCCATTTTTTGTTTTAAACTCAGACATAAGGGAGTCAGGCACATGTCCCACGCTACCATCTTCATTCCTGGTTGAATAGTCAAGTGCCTGTATACATCTTCCACTGGGAATATAATATTTTGCAGTAGTGACTTTAAGTTTTGTATTATAACTCAGATCCCGCGTAGTCTGAACAAGACCTTTACCAAAAGTTCGTGAACCTATAACCAGTCCCCGGTCCAAATCCTGAATTGCTCCGGCAACAATTTCTGAAGCGGATGCAGAAGCACGGTTTGTCAGAACTGCAATGCGGATAGTAGTATCAAGAGGTGTGGAAGTAGCTGTATATGATTTATCCCATTGCTTTACTTTACCGCGTGTACTAACAATATCTTCACCTTTTGAAACAAACATATTAACTATTTTAACAGACTCCTGAAGGAGTCCGCCGGGATTCGACCTCATATCTAAGATTAATGCACCCGGATTATTCTTTTTGAGTTCCAAATAAGCCTTTTTAACTTCCTCACTACAGTTGACTGTAAAATTCGATAATCTGATATACGCTGTATTATTATCGACCATGCCATAATAAGGCACTGCGTCAATCATGATCTTTTCTCGTATAACATCTACTTCATAAGGCTTTTTCTGGCCCGGCCTTTGTAATTTAATTTTAACCGGTTTCTTTGCGGGGCCTTTTAAAAGATTACTTACGTCCTCTGTGGTCATGCTCTCAGTTGATTTACCCTCAACTTCAAGAATTATGTCGCCTGCTTTAAGCCCAAACTTCTGGGCAGGGAAGCCCTCATATGGTTCTGAAATTACAATTTTACCATTCTGCTGACCGATTAATGCGCCAATTCCTGCATATTCTCCTGTTGTCATAAACCGGAAATCCTCCATCTGATCTTCAGAAATATAATTTGTATAAGGGTCTAAAGATTTTAACATCTCATCAATACTGGTCTTTACCAATTTTTCAGGATTAACCTCATCAACATAAAACATATTCAATTCCCGGAATAAACTGAAATATATTTCGAGGTTCTTAGCTAACTGAAAATTTTTCTCGTCCTGATTAAAACTGTAAAAACCAAATCCTGCAATCAGAATTATCAGGGTACTTATAAATAATTTTTTCCAATTCATTTTTAATCGCTTAAAATATCTGTATTTCATATAATAAAGGAAGACATTTTCCTCACTCTGCAAAATTAACAAACTTAGCCAATATTCTTTGGTTAACTGATTTGTGCAATACGTTAAAATATATTAACTACCTATCACAAAGATTTAAACGTCCGGTTAACTAAAAAGGTTTAGTATCTTTTAAAGACAATTATCTATTTTTGCATTAACAAAAAACGGAAAATGTTTTATATAAGGGTCATAAAATCATGCATTTTTTTGCTGGTATTTTGGCAACTCCCGCTATACAAAGCCAAAGCACAGGCCATGCTACCCTTTATGTTACCTGATGTACCTCAATCGACACTCTTCAATCCAGCTTATCAGAATAAAACAGAAAAATTGTTTGTCGGAATACCGGTTTTTTCCGGGATATATAGCTCGATTAATACAAATTTCCCGTTTAGCTCTCTTTTTTCCAAAGATTTCAGCTATGATCTGAACAAATTTTACAATTACTTCGATTTAACAGGAAAGGAAAAGGCCGAAGTAAGACTATCGATGTTTTTCACCAGTTTAAAGATCAATGAATATACTTTTAGCCTGTCTCTTTCAGACCGCAGCTTTTCTGAAGGTTCATTTGACCGGGAAATAGTCAGGATAATCCGCGACGGCCTCCTAAATTCTTATGGTACAAATGAAAAACTTGGCCCGGCATCCTTTAATTTTCAATACTTCAGGGAAGTTGCACCCGGTATATCAAAAAAACTTACAAAAAAACTAGATGCCGGGTTACGCATGAAAATTTTATTCGGTAAAATGTATTTTAATGCAAAAGATATTAATTTTTCCATCGAAACAGATCAGCAAAATAATGAATTACTTATCAATATGGATGGTGATGTCAAATTAGCAGGCCCATACCGGCATTTAAGGGATACTGTTTTAAATTTTTCATCTTTTGAATTAAATATGACACCCGCAGACTATTTTTTCGGTGCGCGTAATATGGGAATTGCTTTTGACGCGGGTGTTATTTTTCGTCCCGATGAATTTTCTGAGTTTTCTTTGAGCTTTACTGACATTGGAATTACCGGCCATAAGAAAAATCTTTACGAGATCGACTTTTTACGTCCATTGAAATATGAAGAATATTCACTTTATCAATCAATCCTTCCCGGACAGTCCTACCTGGAACCTAAAGAGGCACTTAAAAATTTCGGGGATTCATTGTCCTACATAATAGATGTGGAAAATGCAGATCACAGAAAAATTTCCCGCCTTCCTTTCAAAATGAACCTGACCGCCGGGTACAAATTTTCCGAATTTATGGAAACAGGGATAACCAACCAGCTTATAGCCTTTAACTCTTCTAAGCTTTCAAATTTATTTTCACTCTATGCAAATATGTCAGCCGGTAAAAAAACTGATATTGCAGCAAGCATCAGTTTCATTAATTTTAAAAAAATATATCCCGGATTTGGAATTAGCACAACCTTCGGGAGGTCACAATTTTTCTTAACATCGAATAATATTTTGGGAATTATTGATCCAACTACCTCAAAACATGTAAATTTGTGCTTTGGCATAAATTTTTTAGTTGACATGCAAAAAAATTAGAACAATGGAGCTATTTATCATTTTAAGTATAGTTGGCGTTTTTAAAACTGTATTATTCATAGCAGTTATCTACTTTGCTATAAAAATATTTACCCGTCTTATACTTCCAAACATTGTAGAACATAAACTTAAAGATGTTCAGAATAAAATGCAGGAACAGCAAAAACAACAGGAGCGTTCAGGGAAAAGAGAAGGTGAAGTAACAATTGAATATGGACGTAGAAAAGATAATACACAGAATTCAAATCAGGGAGAATACATTGACTTTGAGGAAGTCGAATAAATTAATAGTGGATTTAAACAGCCCCGAACATTCTACTTCAATCAAATATATATATTTTTGTCGCTTATTTAATAAACCATAAGTATGGCACAGGAAGATATTTTCAAAAAGCTGATAGCACATTGTAAAGAGTACGGATATGTTTTTCAATCAAGTGAGATATACGACGGCCTCAGTGCGGTATATGATTATGGACAGTATGGTGTAGAATTAAAAAACAATATAAAAAAGTATTGGTGGGACAGTATGGTCCTGCTGCATGAGAATGTAGTGGGCCTTGATTCAGCCATTTTTATGCATCCCGCAATTTGGAAGGCTTCCGGCCACGTAGATGCATTCAATGATCCCCTGATTGACAATAAAGATTCAAAAAAACGTTATCGTGCTGATGTTCTTATAGAGGAACAACTTTCCAAATATGAAGAAAAAATCAATAAAGAGGTTGAAAAAGCTAAAAAGCGATTTGGAGATAGTTTCAATGAAGAGCAATTTCTTACTACTAATACCCGGGTCCTGGAAAACCGGGAAAAATATGACCAGCTTCATAAACGCTATTCAGAAGCCCTTAACAGTAATGACTTTGACGAATTAAAGCAAATAATTATTGATGAACAGATTGTCTGTCCTGTCTCGGGAACACGCAACTGGACGGATGTAAGGCAATTCAACCTGATGTTCTCCACAGATATGGGGTCAACATCCGATGGTTCCATGAAAGTATTCCTGAGGCCGGAAACTGCCCAGGGAATATTTGTTAATTACCTGAATGTACAGAAAAGCGGCAGGATGAAAATACCTTTCGGTATAGCTCAGATCGGTAAAGCATTCAGAAATGAAATCGTTGCAAGGCAATTCATATTCCGGATGAGGGAATTTGAACAGATGGAAATGCAATTTTTTGTGAAACCGGGTACAGAGCTGGACTGGTTTGAAAAATGGAAGGATATCAGGATGAAATGGCATCTTGCCCTTGGATTCGGAAAAGAGAACTACCGGTTTCATGAACACGAAAAGCTGGCGCATTATGCAAATGCTGCCGTTGATGTTGAATATAAATTCCCTTTTGGATTTAAAGAGGTGGAAGGCATCCATTCACGTACTGATTTCGACCTGTCACAACATGAAAAATATTCAGGTAAAAAAATCCGCTATTTTGATCCTGAAATGAATGAGTCTTATGTGCCCTTTGTTGTTGAAACATCGATCGGTGTCGACCGGATGTTTCTTCAGATAGTATCAGCAGCGTATCATGAAGAGGAACTGGAAAAAGATTCAAGGGTGGTACTAAAACTCCCTCCCGTACTTGCTCCGGTGAAGCTTGCAGTAATGCCACTGGTGAAAAAAGACGGGTTACCTGAAAAAGCCAGAACAATAATGAATGACTTAAAATTTGATTTCAACTGCCAATACGACGAAAAGGATTCAATTGGGAAGAGATATCGAAGACAGGACGCTATAGGCACTCCTTTTTGCATTACTGTTGACCACCAAACAAAAGATGATGACACTGTAACAATCCGTTATCGCGACAGCATGGAACAGGAAAGGATACCCATAGATAAGGCGGGCAAAATAATAAGTGAAAAGGTGAGCATGAGAAAACTGTTTGAAAAATTATAGGCCGGGGATTGTTTTTATATACCTTGTAACAATCAATAGTACCATAACCTTTTCTGAAAAATAAGGTTTAATATAATATCTTCTAAACTAAAACAGTTACCGATGAAAAAGGTACTGATAATAACATATTACTGGCCACCAAGCGGAGGGGGCGGGGTAATGAGATGGCTGAAAATGTCAAAATATTTTCCTGAATTGGGATGGCAACCTGTAATATATACACCTGAAAATCCTGATCCTTCCGTTACAGATTACAGCTTGCTTGAAGAAATTCATCCTGATATAAAAACTATCAAAACGCCAATTTGGGAACCTTATGAAATATACAGGAAAATAACAGGTAAGCAAAAAGAAGAAAAATTTAAAGCTGGTTATATTTCAGAAGCATCATCAGGAGACTGGAAAAACAAATTATCAGTATTCATAAGAGGCAACTTTTTTATTCCTGATCCAAGGAAATTCTGGATTAAACCCTCAGTAAAATTTCTGTCAGAATTTCTAAAATCAAACCATGTAGATCTGATAGTTACAACCGGCCCTCCTCACAGTATGCATCTTATAGGATCAGGCCTAAAAAAATTATTCAATACCCCGTGGATTGCTGATTTCCGGGATCCATGGACTGACATAGATTTTTATTCGCATTTACGGCTGTCAGCATGGGCTGACAAAAAACACCATTCACTGGAATCTCAAGTTCTTAACACCGCCGATCATATAGTAACCGTAAGCCCGGGATGTGCAAAAGGCTTGCAAGGGAAAACCTATAAACCGGTAAGTATTATTTATAACGGATTCGATCCGGAAGATTTCACTGAACTCACTGCCTGTCAAGATGATCATTTTTCAATTACGCACTTCGGCTCTTTTAATAAATACAGGAATCCACCTTCTCTTTGGAAAGCATTAAATTCTCTTTCAAAGGAAAATCAGGAATTTAAAAATCAACTCCGCATACAATTAATAGGGCAAACCGATAGTTCGGTTTTGAAAGATATTGAAAACCATGGCCTGTCAAATAATCTTCTTCTGATCGATCATCTTCCTCATAAAGAAGGAATTGATCATTTGGCAAAATCACAAATTTTGTTGCTGCCAATCAACAATACACCAAATGCCTCTGGAATTTTACCGGGTAAAATGTTTGAATATATGGCAGTTAACAGGCCAATTCTTGCCATTGGCCCTGCAAATGCCGATTTCATAAAGATCATTGAAGATACTAATTCCGGTGAAGCTGTTAATTTTGATGATCTTGAAAAAATCAAATCAATCCTGTCAAATTATTTCCGTCTTTATCAACAAAAAAAATTGCATATAAAAGGGGATTCATATAAGCAATTTTCACGTAAAGAGCTGGCTAAAAAATTTATTGCACTTACAGAGAATCTATAAATATATCATTACCTGTCAGGGATATCAATATCTGATCAGTCCGGGTAGTTACTGCAACAGTTTGAGGGATCCGTTGTCAAGGGAATATTTTTCACCCGTTTCAGGACAGACAAGGTCATCACCCAAAATGATACCGGCTTTGCTTACCCAGCCTTTCTGACACGCAGGAACACCAACCATGAGTGCAAAAGGTTTTACATCTTTGGTTACCACGGCCCCGGCTCCTATAAAACAGTATTCACCGAGGGTAACACCACAAACTATCGTCGCGTTTGCGCCAATGGTAGAGCCTTTTTTTACCAGTGTAAATTTAAATTCCTCCTTCCGGTTGACAGCGCTGCGCGGATTTATAACATTCGTAAATACCATGGAAGGCCCAAGAAAAACATCATCCTCACAAATTACCCCTTCGTAAACTGAAACGTTGTTTTGAATTTTTACATTATTACCTATCACAGCTTTGTTACCTACAAATACATTCTGTCCCAGCACACAGTTCTGCCCGATCAGTGCTGTGCCCATCACATGACAAAAATGCCATATTTTGGTGCCA
>CAZJGI010000080.1:0-6788 GCA_964545315.1 uncultured Prolixibacteraceae bacterium | reverse complement strand
AATATCTCATCAGTGATGCACGAAAAATTCTTTTACAGAATCTGTTATGAACTCCAATTGATCTGTCGTCAATTCGGTATGCATAGGTAATGAAAGCACCCTCTCAGTAAGTTTTTCACTCACCGGAAAGTCACCTTTCCGGTAACCTAAAAACCGATATCCCTCCTGAAGGTGGATAACTCCCGGATAGTAGACCATCGAAGGTATTCCCCTTTCCATCAGAAATTGCTGCAATTCATTTCTCCTGGCGGTTTGTATTGTATACTGATGAAAAGTATGAGTACTGTAGTTAACCCTTTCGGGCAATTGAATTTCTTCAATCTCTTCGAGATGCTCATCATACCACGATGCAGCACTTTGCCGGGCTTTAATATGCTTATCAAAATATTTCAGTTTCACGCCCAGGATTGCAGCTTGCAGGCTATCCAACCTGGAGTTCACCCCTACCCGTTCATATTGATATTTTTTCTTCATGCCGTGGTTAGCAATCGACCTTATTACTGCAGCAAGGGCGTCATCATCTGTAAAAACAGCCCCTCCATCGCCAAAAGCACCAAGGTTTTTGGAAGGGAAAAATGAATTGCATCCAATATGGCCAACAGTTCCTGCTTTTTTCTTAGTTCCGTCTTTAAATATGTATTCTGTCCCCAGAGCCTGGCAGGCATCTTCCACTATAAACAAGTCATACTTACTGGCTAATTCAATGATGGATTCCAAATTGGCACACTGCCCGAAAAGATGCACCGGCAGGATAGCTTTGGTTTTTTCGTTAATCAATGGTTCAATATCAGACTCATTCAGGTTAAATGTCCCGGGTTGCACATCAGCGAAAACCGGTTTTAGCCCCAGTAGTACAAGCACTTCAACTGTTGAGATAAATGTGAAAGGGGTAGTAATAACCTCATCACCGTGTTGAAGCCCCAAAGTCATAAAAGCAATCTGAAGTGCATCGGTACCATTTCCACAGGCTATCACATTGGTATCAAGATAATCTGCCAGTTGCTGCTCAAAATCGAGCACTTTGCCACTCTTAATAAAACGGGTCGATTTGATTACCTCCTGCATGGCTTCATCAATCTCCTCTTTCATGGTGAGGTACTGGCCATAAGTGTCGCACATATGAATTGTAGTCATAACTCAAAATATATTCTAAAAAAAATTTTAATATTAGATTCAGTTAACCTGAATGTGATGAACAAAATTACATTTTTCTCTTCCTTTCAATACTTAGCTTACAATAAAAAGTGATAATTTTCAATGATAAAAGATTTATTTTGCATAAAAAACTAATTATCAATTTAATATGAAAAATTTCAGGTTTGGATAATTTTACTACTTTTATACTATTCCCGAAAAGACATTACTAAATGAGAAAAAAGATATTATTCATATATACTAATTATTCAACATTTGTAAAAACTGATTTTGAAATTCTGTCAACAGAGCATGAGGTTATAAAATATCAATTCCAGCCGGATAAAGGATTAATCAAAACAGCATATGAATTACTAAGACAGTTCACTTTTTTAATTTTCAGGATATGGAATTTTGATATTATCTATATATGGTTTGCAGACTATCACTCATTTTTACCTGTCGTTTTGGCAAAAATTTTTGGCAAAAAATCGTTTGTTGTTATTGGGGGATATGATGTTGCCAACATTCCGGAGATTGGATACGGATCATTAACAAAATCAATAAGAAAAACAGCTACATTGTTGACTGTCAAGAACGCTACATTATGCTTACCTGTTGTTGAAAAACTGGAAAAAAGGATACATGAATTATGTCCTTATGCAAAAACACAAACTATTTATACTGGTTATCAGTTTGATAATTTTGTTGATCATAAAGAAATATCCAAGGAAAGAGATAAAATTATACTGAGTGTAAGTATTACAGAGAATCATCAGAGATATATGGTTAAGGGATTAGATCGATTTAAACAACTTTCAGAGGATATGCCGGATTTTCAGTTTATCATCATAGGTGTTAAAGAAAAAGCAAGGAAATTGTTTTTTCCAATACCTCAAAATTTATCATTGTTGCCACCACTAAAACAAAATAAATTAAAAGAATATTATTTACAAGCCTCATTTTATGCCCAGTTTTCAAGGAGTGAGGGATTACCCAATGCCCTATGCGAGGCAATGTTACATGGTTGCATCCCAATTGCTACAAAGATTGGAGGTATACCAACTGCCACAGGTCCTTTTGGACTATTAATTAATGAATGGGATTTAGAAAAATTAAAAAAATATATAAATAATCAACATAATAATGTAAACAGAGAAGAATTAAGTTGTTGGATTAAAAAAAATTTTGATCTTAGATTCAGAAAAGAAAAGCTTTTAAAATTACTATAAAGTACATGTAAAATATTTAGACAAAATAATATTGTCTAAGTTTATGTTTATTAATAGTTTAATATGGAAAATTAACATTTAAATATTCTGCTTTTAAATTTTGATTTATAAATATTTAAAACATATGTCATGAAATTATTTTATCGCGTGATTTATTCACCAAGTATTAATTATATTTTACGCAATATTAACAAACTAGTTCAAAATTTGATACCCAAAATAAAATTACCTCCATCAGGAACAATTACTATCAGACTTAATAAAAACGAAATATTAAAATTTAAAACTAATCAAACCGATTATGTAGCTTTCACTATTTATTGGTACGGCCTTCATAATTATGAATACACATACATTTTTGAGAAAATTATAAAAAATATCAAAGTATTTATTGATATTGGTTCAAATGCAGGACTTTATTCATTACTTGCAGCCAAAAAATCAGATAACATTAAAATTCTGGCCTTCGATCCTACAAGTGCTGCATTTCATTATATAAATGAAAATATAAGATTAAACAATTTTCAAAATAAAATTACTTCATTCCGGTATGCAATGTCAGATAAAACAGAAATTCTTGATTTTTTTGAAGTTAAAAATAATAAATATCCATATCTTAAATATAATCTTGGTGGATCAAGTAGTCTCATAAATCATCCCCAGTATTATAATAAAATATCCGTAAAGGCATATTCATTTGATGATTTTATAGCTCAACATCCATATAATAATCTATCGATTGATTTTATAAAAATAGATGCTGAAGGTGCTGAACCAAAAATAATCAGAGGTATGGAGTTAACCATAAAAAAATACAGGCCAATTATTGTTAGCGAAATTCTATTAAACAATGTTGGTGAAGAGATTGAAGCAATATTGAAAAAATATGATTATAAATTTTTTCTTAATAAAGGAAGGTATTTAATACCTGTTAATCAAATACAAAAGAATATAAAGAATGATGAAATTTTTAATTACTTTTTAGTCCATCCATCAAAAATGAATCTTGTTGAAGAGTTTATTAAACCACAAAATTAAATACAGATAAATACTCACATTATATTTTAATATTAAATGTCATAACTTGTCTTAACATCTATTTAAGTATAATAAATGAACAATCTCTCTTTGCTTAATCTTCATGATTTTCAGCAAATAGCCATACAAAATGCTCGTGGAATCATTTAACTGGTAATAGTGTAAATTTCATTTCATAGCATGGAAAGATGTAAGTAAAATATTCTTCATAAACTGCCTGGAAATATTTATTATAATTAAATATTTTATTAAGAATGTATTTTTTCAAAAGATTAGTTATATAAAAATTAGGAGATTTCAGAATTATTTCCCTGCTTACCACCTTAAAATCAATTGAACCGTTATATTTGGGAACTTTTCGTCTATAACCACTATCATGCCGGGAGAAATAATCAAAACTATATAGTCCAAAAGATCTTTTATGGGTATAATCAGAATAAAAATATGGATTAGAAAAATGTGGAACAATTATATTACACACTCCTCCAGGTTTTAATGTACGATGAATTTCAGCCAAAATAAGTTCAATATTAACAACATGTTCCAAAAAATGAGAGGTGTAAAATTCATCCACAGAATCATTGGGTAAAAAGCTAAATCCTTCCTCAAGATTAACAACATAATCGACCCCGGGATATGGTATAATATCCATACCTTTAAATCCTTTCTTTTTACTGGGACCACATCCTAAATCAATCTTAATTGATTCAACATATTTATCGTTTTCCATGATGTTATAAATAATAATTTTACTTTAAACTACCCTTTCCAAACAATTTTGCCAATAATTCGACATTTAAGTGAAAAAAGCTGAAAACAAAACCGATAAATGCCCGTAACTTCCATTTAAGTTCTTTAAAACCATACAAGTGTAATGCTTGAAGGTAATCCTCTCGTGCACCTTTATAATCTTGACGAATTAATTTAAATCTGCCACTTCTAGCCAATACAATAATCTTACGTCTTTCATAACTATTCCAAATGAAGACTTCATCAAAATTTAATAGCTCCTTTTGTTGTAATGATAATGAACGAAAATGATTAATAATGATTTTATTTCCTCCTTCCAGTATATCCTTACTCAGGGTTTTTGTAGTCTGGTTTAAATAATTTCTCCAAGTACCAAGTACTGATTGGAAAAAATAAAACCTTCCTAATTTGGACAGGGCCAAAATTGTACTCAAATCAACTGCAGGAAAAGGTAAAATTTGTTTAAATCCCCCAATTTCCATTAAAGCATCTCTTCTGATTATAAAAGTTAATGGCGGAAAAAAGGTATCGAATACTGAATTAAAAATATTTCCCGGAGGATCATTATTATAATATTTGATGTTAATATCTGCACAATCAGGATGTATTTGATAAACCTTCTTTTGAAATTCTACCCGCGAAGCTGCCTTCCCCCAGCCCATAATTATGGAATTATCGTTTACCAATACTTTAATCTGAATATCAAGCTTATAAGGTTCCCAATAATCATCTCCTTCCAAAATAGCAATAAATTTTCCTTGGGAATAACTCAGAGCCTTGTTATAAGTTTCATCTAATTTATATATTCCTTTATTGGTTTGATGAATAATATGAATCCTCTTGTCATCTCCAACATGTTTCTTCGCTACTTCAAATGTTTTGTCAGTACTTCCGTCATCAATAATAATCATTTCCCAATCTGACCATGTCTGTGCCTTTACTGAATCAATACATTCTCCAATATATTTTTCGTGATTATATGTAGGAGTAATAATTGAAACTATAGGCTTACTATCAACCATTTTTGAAAATTTTAATAAATATAGATTTCAATAATTTCTTAATCTCGTGTATTTCTTCAATTTTAAAAATATACGCAGATGAAAAATAAGAAGCTGCCCCAAAAATAATCGCTAAAACTAATGAGGTTAATTTGTGATAATTGGCATACAAAACTAAAACTGTTATTATATACATGAAAACAGACATTACAAAATAAATATAAACATCTTTAACTTGATGCCATAAAGAATATCCTATTAATCTTCTAACATACCAGGAACTTATGAGATGAGATGTAATTACAGAAACCATCTGCCCAATAATGATAGCTTTAATACCCCAACGCCAGGTAATAAATATATTAATAACCATTATTGTTTTTGCAATAATTTCTAATTTCAACACCCAATTAGATTTACCTTTAGTCTTTAGAACTTCACTATTCACCACATGGAAAGAATAAAATAATCCCATTAAGCACAGTAATTTAAAATAATCTGAAGCAGGCAACCATTTTTCGGTTAATACAACTTCTATCAGTAAATCGGCCACGGCAATTAATCCAATCAAAACTGGAAAAGAAAAAAAAGACATTGTGCGCAGTGTTTTACTAACAACATTTTTCAACCTGTCGTTTTCATTCTGAATGGTTGCAAAAACAGGAAAGGCAACTCTTTGAAAAATACTGCCGATAGTTTTAACCGCAAATTCCTGCAATTGGACTGCTCTTGTATAAAAACCAAGAGCATCAACCGGAAAAAGCTTTCCAATTACATTAAAATAAAAATATTGAAAAACATTATAAATTAATCCTGCACCTGCAAGTTTTGAACCGTAACTAAAAAGTTCTTTAAATGATGGCCAGCTAAACACCATTGTTGGCCGCCATTGATTAAATAGCCACAACAATAAAGTAGTAAAGAAGCTTTTAGTTAAAATTTGTACAACTATTGACCAAACTCCATAACCCTTATATGCCATGTATAATGAAATACCTCCAGCTAAAAGACTGCTAAAAATATTTATGAATGTCAACGATTTAAAATCAACCTTTTTCTGTAAAATAATTTGTTGTATAAGTCCAAATGACAATATGATGAAATTTAGGCAAAGTATTCTTATAAGATCAACTAGCTGAGATTCATTATAAAACCGGGCAATTACAGGGGCAATTAAAAAAAAGAAAATATATAAAATAAAACTAATTAAAACATTGAAATAAAATACAGTAGAGTAATCGTCAGGAGTAGGCTCTTTTTTCCAGATCAGGGACATACCAAAACCGCTATCAACCAATGCTTGTCCTATTACTATAAAAATCAATATCATACCAACCAATCCATAATCTGAAGGCAACAGGATCCTGGTAATTAGAATACTGAAAACGAATTGAATACCCTGAGCGCCGAAACGTTCCAGTGCACTCCATAATAGCCCTTTGGCAGCTGTTCTTTTTAAGTTTGCTGATTCTATCATTATAAAAGACAATAATCTTCTCTGATTTATTTTAAATCTTTACTTTTGCTTTATACATAAAGAATAATATTTACAAAGATAAGAACCATGACAAAGATAACCGGCTTACGCAATATTTTAATAAATCTGGGAATAATCCTTTTTTTTATTATCCTG
>CAZJGI010000079.1:0-15019 GCA_964545315.1 uncultured Prolixibacteraceae bacterium | reverse complement strand
CGCCAGAAACAATCAAACGATGAAACCTTCCTTCATTCTCTCATTCACACATTCAAACCTTCCTACATCCCCTCATTCTAATCAATAATCCCTCAGCAGATGTAATTTATTAGCCATCTGTTCTCCTTCACTAATAATTTGGGAAAAGTTAACATCATTGAAACCGCAAACCTTCTTCAATACTTCTGCGATACCTTTTTCATGAATTTTGGTAAACTGTATATCTGACGGATGCATTTCGCCTCTTTCATCTTTAGCCCTGAATTCACATCCGGCGATCAATGCTTTAAGTATTTTATCGTATGGCATATTTAATTCTACTGCCAGTCTGATAGCACCTGCCAGTCTGTCTTCAGGTCCGAGTTTTCTCATCAGATCGCAGCCTACCCTGTAAATTGTATCCCCAAGAGCTTTATTCCGGAATCTGTTTAGCAGGTCATCTACATGATCTGTTAAATGTTCAATTGTAAACTCATCGGGATATTTCTTCAGCAACAATGCCGCAGACTGAAGCATTGTATCTCTGACAGTAGTAAATATCCGTGGTACTTCCAAAGCTTCCCATACGTATTGAAACCTTGAATCATAAAAAAATCCCCAGTAGGCAGTAGCTGCATGGCCCAGGTTGTGTACAAACAATTTCCTGTCAACCCAGGCTTTCATATTATCTTTAGGTGATAACCCTTTAATGTCGGGTATGGGATTTTTAAAGGCTTTTTTGTCGAGGATCAAAGTATTATACGGTTCAGCAAAAACTTTTAACACATCTTCCTTTTCTATTTTTTCAGGCATTATAGGTACCATTTTACCAATACTGGTCTCAACCAGTCCGACAAGGTCATTCAAAGGATAATCTTCGGGTAAAAGGCTTTTAAGATTGTCATTGAAATATTGTGCTGCATTGCGCATATTTTCGGCAATGATTATATCGATAGCTTTATTCTTATCTGTTTTGTATCGTTCCTTCAATCCTTCTGCTATCAATGGGATTATATGTGGCAAAGCATTCATGCCCACAGAAACAGCCAATATAGTTGCATCATTAATTTCTTCTGCTACCCGTTTCTTGTCCCTGGCATCCACGCCCCTGACATTTTTGACAATGATAATTTGTTCAACTTCCGCTTTAATGACTACTTCATAACTTTTTCTGATGTTTAATTCGTTAATAACAGGAAGAGAGATATCTACAAATACTACTTCAAAACCACCTGCACTGAATAGTTGCCCAATGAATGACCGGCCTATTTTCCCTCCGCCGAAAATGACTATTTTTTTATTAACTGTCTTCATATGATTAATAATGTTATTATTCATCCTGCAAATGTCGTTATAATATGTTTTAATTCATTATTAATGGTTCAGGATTATTTATATATTTTGCATGTCTTGTTTTACTTCCTGTTTCTGAATTATTTCCGAGTTCTTCAGATATTATTTTTGCCTGTTTTAATAATCTGTCAACCACTTCGGGGTGTTGTTTGCTAAGGTCATTTAATTCTTTTATATCTCTTGACAGGTCAACCAATTTCAGGTTATCATCCACGGCAAATTCTTTTGTGTCCTTATTAAATTCGGGGAGGCGGAGCTTCCATTTACCCTCTCTCACTGCCTCCAATTTATCTGTATAGTAATAATAAAAAAATTCATGGGGAGATTTAGCATTTTTATCACCGGAAAGTATCGGCCAGATATTTTTACCGTCAATAATCCTGTCATCAGGGACATTAGTTCCTGCTATATTAGCAAATGTAGGCAGCCAGTCCATCATAGTGCATAATTCATCATTAGTAGTTGAAGCGGGAATATAGCCCGGCCATTTTACCACGCAAGGCACGCGCATTCCGGCTTCGGTAGTTGTATAACCACGGCCGGAGAAAGGTTCATTGCTTCCAACGCCGCTTCTGGTATTAATACTTCCCTGGGGAGCGCCATTATCTGAAGTGAAAACTACTATTGTTTTATCTTCAATTCCCAGATTTTTAATAGCTTTTATTATCTCACCAACCGACCAGTCGATCTCTTCTACTGAGTCTCCCCATGTACCGTTAGGAGAATTTCCCATAAAGCGTTTATCAACAACAGGAATGGCTCTGCTGCCTGGCAGGTTATGTGGGAAGTACAGGAAGAAAGGTTTGTCTTTATTATCTGTAATAAACTTTATTGCTTCATTAACATATCTGCTGGTAGTATTCGTCAGGTCAGCCGGTGCTTCAATAACCTTATTATTTTGAATTAACGGGAGTTCCGGCCATTCTGCCCTGACAGATGGGATCATATCTTCACTGTATGGAATCCCGAAAAAATAATCGAATCCATGATTAAGGGGAAGTACTTCACTTTGATCACCCAGATGCCATTTGCCAATACATGCAGTTGTGTAACCCTTATCTTTAAGTATTTCAGCGATAGTTGTTTCCTCAGGATTAAGGCCTTTCGCTGCAATTGGTCTTAGTACAGCTCCCTTTGTGTCACTTAAATGCATATCAACACGTTGGGCATAACAACCGGTCATGAGGCTTGCACGTGACGGGGTACATACAGGGGAAGATGAATAAAGTGAAGTCAGACGCATACCCTCTGTCGCCATTTTATCAATGTTTGGGGTAGTATGAATCTGTGATCCAAAACAACCAATATCTCCATATCCCAGGTTATCAGCCAGGATAAATACAAAATTTGGTGATATTTCTTCTTTCTCAATTATTTTTTCTTTACAGCCAGGTGTAAGACTATTTAAAAATATTAGTCCTATAGCAGGGATAAATTTATTGTTCAACATATATTAATTTTTTTGTAAGAGTTTAATTACTAAGTTCATTCAATATGTCAACAGCTGCATCGATCATTTTTTCACCTGATCCGGGAACCAGCCTGGAGTTAACAGCTTCATAATCGCCTTCTTTGAATCCTTGTATAGTTGGAATATATGCAATATCTGCATTAGCAAGTTCTATTAACATTGTATTCGCGAAAGGGGATCGTTTTTTCAGATCAATCCCAAATTCAGTAAAAAGTTCACCAGGCATAGTAACGATGGCTGTGTTTGAACTAAGCTTAAACACATGGATTTCAACTGGTATCCTCCAGGGTTCTCCGGATACGGCTGGTGCAACTGCCTCATACATCCTGAGTTTTTCAAGAGGTGGCTGAACACCCCATACAGAAATTTTGAGCCTTCTTCTGTGGTTAATAAATGAACGTTCATTATAAAGCTGTTCCCTTCCTTCCTCCCTTGACCAGGCAAGCTCTTCTTCTGTATAATCCTGGATGGGAATATACATTGTTTTAGTGATTATTTCGAGAGAAGGAAAATCCTTGTTCGCTGCGGGGATTTTACTATTAACGGCATCTGCCAGTATATATCCAAATTCTTTGACTTTCTGATCCTCATTTTTTACGGGGCCGAAAGGATCAGTTGTATTCACATTGCCACAGGCTCCCAGTCCGAATACGGACAGGTGTTGATCGCCCAAAAGTTCATTAAACCTGAGCTGCATGAAATATGGATAGTCTGAGCTGAATTCAGTTCCTCCCCTTACATAATGACTGGCAAAAACTGTAAGTGATGCTGAATAATTATTTTGGTTTTTGGGTTTAAAAAGGATAAAGTTAACATCAGGATCAACAGGCCCGGCGGGTGATACTATTTTTGGATTATTCCTGCCCGGGTTGAAGCGAACCCTGCCGTCTGTCATCAGATAACGGCGATTAAAAGATATACCGGGTGCCTGTCCTATACCTGTCATTAATTCAACTTCCCCGGTATTGTTGAAAGCTGTAATTATTGCCTCAGTTATACCGTTTATCAAGTCTGTAAAATAACTCTTTTCATCTTCTTCTGTAAGTTTGCCTGCCATTTCCCTAAGGGCATATTCTTTAAAATCTTCAGTTATGCCAGGACTTGTATGGGTATGTGTTGCAGAAATACTTATATTTTGAAATGGTATACCAGTCTCAAGGGATGCTTTTTCTCTGACTATTCTGCTCATATCTCTCGGAATACCCAATAAATTGCATACAACAAGTGAACCCACGGTTTCTCCCTGTTTAAATACTATAGCTTTTGCATACAAAGGATCCTTTATCCCTGTGCTCATTACAGGCGGATATCCATATCGCGGAAAGCCTGAAGGTGGTGTTATGTCAACTGACGCTACTCCGATTTCAAATGGAACCGGGGGATTATTTTCAACAGTATTTGAAGAGTTGCATGATGACAGAAACGATGAAACTACCAGCAAAATTATTACACTTGCTCTCATATGATTATAACTTAGTTCAATATGTAAATTCTATATATAAACGAAGAAAAACAATAAATTAAAAATTCTCATCTTGTATTCCCTCCCCCCGAATAACCGGAATTAAAATCAGGAATATCAAATTCCTGGCTGTGTATAAATGCTGATTATCCGGAGATTAATGTTATATTTTTAAAAATACTTTCTGTTTGTACAAATAAAATAAAAAGAGCCATTTTATTGATGCAGCCACTAAGGCAAAGACCAGGGCCTGGGCATTACCCAATTCGAACCCGCCAACAAATACATTGGTAACATTCCTGAAATTTAACAGTGAATTTGCTACATAAATAGTAATAGAGTTCATTCCGACAACCACGAAGAAAAATGCCCATTTTTTATATCCCTTAATATCAATTATCCAGTAAAAGAATGCTAAAAAAGCAGCACTTATGCCGGAGGTTAAAAGGGTAAATGAAGTTGTACCCAACTTTTTATTTATAGGGAAATCAAGATGCACTAAAAGAGCGGCTATTATCAACACCACTCCTGCAATGAAAAGTCCAAGAGCTTTTTTAGGTGATTTATCTGCCTTCATCAACCATTGACCTGCCAGGACTCCAAAAAGTGCATTAGAAACACTGGGAAGTAATGATAAACTAAGCACACTTTTAAAGTTAGGAGAGATATAATTTGCCACCAGATTCCCCAGGTAAGTATTTAGATTACCTTCACGGCTAAAATCACCTGCGCCAAAACCCGGGACAGGTATGAACCTGAGGGCAATCCAGTAACCAATCAGGATTCCGAAAGCCCAATAGACCTGCTGCCTTATATTAGTATTCATCATTATAATACCGGCAAAGAGGTAACTGAACCCGATCCTGTAAAGAACACTGTAGAATCCGTATTGAGGATGTGCCCCACCTGGCTTTTGCCACAATATAACTCCAAGAACAGATAATATTATCGCCCTTATGATTATATGTTTAAATAGTTGTTTTTTGCCGTCCTTTTGGGCTAATCTTTTTGCAAAAGAAAATGGCATAGCTGCCCCAACGATGAATATAAACATTGGAAAGATCACATCATATGCAGTAAATCCTTGCCATTCCGGATGTTGACATTGGTTAGCCAGCCAATTAAAAACCGCATTATCAGATATTTTTGGAAGCGCCTGAAGAATACCGGCAAATCCAACCAGAAAAAACATATCTAAACCGCGGAGGGCATCAAGAGACATCAATCGTTCTTTTGCTCTTGGCTTATTATCAGTACTATTCATAAGATTATGGTTTTTAAAATTGTTTAAATAACTAAAAGGTTCACAATGTGTTTATTTGGTAATATCAATTTGATTTATATATTTCTCAAAAAAGGGAGTTATTAATTCCAGTTTTTCGCCTGGTTTGGATTCAAAATATGTACCCCCCATATAAAAACAGGAAAATCCTCCTGACACAATTCCCCATGCACAGGCTTCATTCAGGTCGAGAGAAGTTTTATCTTGTTGAAGTTGTGTAACAAGGTTAGCTATGATACCTCCTGTAAAATTATCGCCACAACCGGTGGTATCTCCCGAACATCCTTTTTTTAATTCAGCAGAGACAGCCTTTGAAACGGGCAGGTCAATATTTTTCTCCTCCTTAAATCGGTTATTTTTTACAGCAAAGCCTTTAATATTATTAGGCCCGTTAGTAACAATAACTGCTTTTGTACCCAGGCTGCGGAAAAAATTTAATGCCTCATCCAATTCTTTTTTTCCGCTAAGGCGGAGTGCTTCTTCATAATCGGTAATTAAAAGGTCGATGTTCCGGTAACTGGAATCATCCTTGCCTAAGGGCCATTTTTTACTTGGATTTAACTTTTCATTGCGAAAGTCAAAAACAGTATTTACAACGGTCATGCATCCTTTTGATTTGGCCTTTTCAAGTAATCCTGAGAGGTTATCATGTATCTCCGGTACAAGTGCTGTTCCTCCAAAGATAACTATATCCGATGAAAAGAAATCGTTATCCAGTTTATCAGGAGTATAGTTCCAGGCTGCTCCAATAGTATTGATAAATATTCGTTCACCATGGCCCTGATCATAATCCGGATCTGATAATACTATAGTTGAAGGAGTAATATTTCCTGAAAGATAATAATTAGTTACAGGAAGGCCAAGCTTTTGTAACAGGGAGAAAATGTATTTACCATCCGGATCATCTCCTCCGCAACCGTAAAAACGGCATTCACTCCCGGTTGAGTAAAGCATTTGACTGGCATGTATTAACGGCACAATCCCGGGCCCCCCTATATTTATTTTATCAGGTTCCTTGTCTTTTGTAATATTTTTCAGAGCTTTAGAGAAGTCCTCATTACAAAAATCTTCAAATTCTTCTTTAAATACCAGGTGACCAGGTGTTAATCCCCCGTCAGCTCTTTCTTTTGAGAAATAATGAGCAATTGCCGGGTTACTGAATGAGATGTTATTATATAATCGGTCGACCAGGCAGCATCCTGTAACCGAAATCCTGAATTTATTTTTCACAGCCATATAAAAATTAGTTTAATATCATTAAATAATAAATATAAATCCGGTTGAATGTATAAATTACCTTTACATGTCTTTAAAGTCGAACATTACTGGTTTTTCTTTAAATCTTCGTGTTTTTATGATCAGATATATTATGCCGGCTAAAAACCATATACTTCCCAGTATTTTAGCGTAGTTAGGCAAGCTGATCCAAATTGCAAAACACACACCAAATCCCAGTAGTGGCAGAACGAGATCGAAAAGTATATTTTTTTTCTCATTTTTTGGCCTTAGAAAAAAGAATTGTCTGAAAGTAGCGATGTTCACTCCCATAAATGCCAGAAAAGCACCAAAATTCAACAACTCAGCAGCTGTTCTGTAATTCAGGGCCAAAGAGCCTATAACTGTCAATACGCCCATGATAATAATATTATTTACAGGAGTCGAGTTTTTTTCATTAAGCTTAGAAAATATCTTTTTTGGAAGAACGCCATCCCTGCCCATGCTGAATAACAATCGTGATGCCCCAACCTGTCCTGCTACGGCACTTCCGAAGCATGCAATAAACAAAATAACAGCAATAGCATTAAACAGAATTTTTCCACCAACCCTTTCTGATACGTCATAAAATGCAGTTTCGAGGTTGGGAAAATTGTTAAAGTCAGGCCATACCTGTTGTGCAAGATAGATTTGGATTCCGCTAAACAGACCTGTAAAAAGACATACCAGTGCCGGGGCAAGCAACATATTTTTTTTGGGATTTTTCACATCTTCTGCAAGGGTTGTTACTCCGTCGAATCCTATATATGTTAATGCGGCAAATGAAGTTGCTGTCATTACAGCACCAAAGTTAAAAGTTTCAGGATTATAAAATGGTTTTGAAGACAGTAGCCCGCTCCATCCCTGTTCATTAAAAATATACTGTATTGCGAGAACAATAAAAAACATGATTACGATACACATTATGGCCAATAAAATTTCATTTGACCTTGCTGTAGAACGTATACCTTTAAGGTTTACCAGTGTTACCAGCAGAATAAATGAAAGCACCCAAACCGGATATGGTACTGAAGGTAAGAGCCTTGAGAGAGTCAATGAACCATAAATAGTATTAATAACCGGTACAATCAAGTAATCAAGGAACATAACCCATCCGGCCATAAATCCCATGTATGTATTAAGTCCTTTACCAACATAAGTATAAGCTGAGCCAGCGGTAGGATACATTGCAGCCATGCGGCCGTAACTTATAGCTGTAAGGATCATTCCTGCCATTGCGATTAAAAGTGTTGTCACCATATGCCCGTGTGATACCTGTGAGGCTATTCCAAACAAGCCGATTGCAGCGATAGGCTGTATCAGCACGATCCCATAGAAAACCAAATCCCATAATCCCAGTACTCTTTTTAAAGTAGGTTCCTGGTGACCAACAGAGATATTTGAACTATTATCATTCATGTAATTTTGTTTTTGTTTTTTATTGTTTAAGTATGTTATATTTTATAATCCTGAAAATTATGCATAAAATATCCTTCCCGGATACCAACAGGTACTGCTCAGGATAAACATTAACAAAACATTTTGCAGTTGAATAAATCAGTTTTTATCAATGCATTTCAGTACCACAGACTCCCAATCCACCTGTATAATAATTAAACTGCACGTTTGGATGATCTGCAAGAAGAGACATTGGTACAGCTGAGTCCATTATTTTTTTGCCGATCATGAGGGCAGTTAATCTTTGTCCGAAAGGATTATCGTGTGTACCCGCCTGCCAGATGGACACTTTTTCTGCTTTCCATGTTTCGACAGGTCCAACCGTAATGGCCTGCACAGGTATTCCGGTCACGACACCACCGGCACTGGTACGTGCATTTTGCATACACGTAATAGGGTGGAGGTCAACTATTCGTGTAGTTAGTTTTCTGAATTCTTCAGGTGAGGGTGGGGCATCCTTATATTTGCCTTCTCTTTTTACAGGATCGTTAAATGCCCAGTGTTTAGTGTCACCCTGCCCACCCTGCATTACTGCGCAACGTAGACCGATGTTCCATGATTTTATATAATCATTGGTGTCGGCTTTGGGGAAATGCATATTTGATTCAGGCATTTGGAACTTTTTATTGATCCTGTTAAAACAAAGATCTTTATCTGCTTTTTCAAAAGAGATGGGATGATTGGCATCCATCTCCCTGCCATTGACATACCATTCATCCATTCCCCAGAAATGGGCATTAGACAGGTCTAATTCAAGTTCGTTTACCAACCTTGCGACCAGGGGCAATTGCTCTGTCGGGCCAATTGGGCCACATATGCCAACAGGCTGATCTGCCGTAGCCTGTTTCCAGGCAGTGATATATTCCAAAGCCTCTGCCAGGTAAAAATCTTCAAGCGTATCATAGAATACCACTTTGAAACCGTCTCTTGACAGGGCAATCATGTCCTCTTTGGTAAGCTTAGCAGCATCGCTTAGTAATTCATCATCCAGTGTAGTGAAGTCCCACCAATCGGGTGCCAACATACTTAGTTTTCGTGCCATAATATTTGTTTTTAAGGTTATTAATAATTTTATTTTATGATGATTTTATCTCCTAATATTTCCTTAAGGATGTTTTCCTGGTTAAAGCCATGGCCCAAATGTTGTCTGAATCCTTCTGCATAGGTTGTGTTGATTTCTTGTCCCCTTGCCGCTGAAAAACGTTTCATTGCAAGAATGTATTCATCCATTTTATGATGTTCAAGCAGCCAGTTGCGCTGACTGGCATGACAACCAAGCATTTTCTCCTTAAGTGGCATTTCTTCAGTAATATCAACATACATCTTTGGAATAACCGGGTGGCCGAATTTATCCTTTCCTTCCATTGGGTCGCTGTAATAGAGCCAGGGCACGGGTTCGAAAGGTGCCTCGCAGACCTCCATATTCCTTATGCCACAGGCAAAGCAGGCTGTCAGCACTATCTTACTGGTCATTTCATGATCTACCATATAATCCTGAGGGCTGGCCGTGAACACAATTGATGGTTTTACTATCCTGAGTAATGTAGTTACTGCATTGACAGATACCCGGTCGTAAAGAATATAAACATCTTCAAATTCAAGGCAGTGATAGTGGGCCCCTATCATTTCGGCAGCTTCTTTTGCTTCGGCTCTTCTGATTGCACTGATCTCCTCTCTTGTATTGACAGCAGTTCCTTTATCCCCGGGAGCCATTGTGGCAATATGAATTTCCCAGCCTTTTTTTTTCATTATTGATAATGTGCCTGTACACATTATCTCAGCATCATCAGGATGGGCAAATATTGCTAATACTTTCTTTTCCATTTTAGTCTTAATATTCAACGTTAAGTACCTTCCCTGTTTTGGCAGCTTTGTAACAAGCTTCCATTATTTTTTGACTTGCGAGGCCAATTTTTTCGCTATTAGAAGGTTCCCTGCCTTCGAGGATGGCACTACTGAATTCTTCAATCTCAGCGCGGTAAGTATTAACTGGTGCCGGATTAATAACCAATCCGCCTGATTCGGCCCTTACCTGGGCAGCATCATATCCTGACTGGTCTCCTTCAAGGAACGCTGTCATTTCGCCGGAATCACCTTGTCCGATTGTTCCTTTGGCAAGTATGCTTCCTTTTGAGCCATAAAGCTCCAGTACATTTTTACTGCTGTTATCAGGAATGCAGAAGAATGCATCCACAATTGCCATGGCCCCGTTTTCAAACATCAGGGATACTATAGCGCTGTCTTCAGATTCATAGGAATGAACAGAGTTATTTATAAAGCAGCTTAGAGATTTTATCTTGCCGAAGAACATTTCCAGAAGATCGATGCAATGACTTCCCATATCCATGAGGGAACCGCCTCCACCCAGGGCAGGAACCTGTCTCCATGCACCTTCCATTGGCGGATACCAGCATGACAGCTGAGCCCTTCCGTAAACCGCCTTACCCAGTTTGCCATCATTTATCATTTTCAGGGCTTCCTGATGCTGTGACAGAAATCTCATCATAAGGCCTGTACCAAGCTTAACACCCTCTTTTTTGCATACATCTGCCATCGCTTCTGCTTCTTCAACTGTCAGGCCTAACGGTTTTTCACAAAGAACATGTTTTTTTGCCTTTGCACACGCAGTTACATGGTCAAGATGAAGATTTACAGGTGATGCAACATAAACCGCATCAATATCACTTTTCAGCAGGGCATCAATACTCTCTGAGGCAATTGCGCCAAATTCTTTTGCTACTGCATCATTAGCTTCGGTGTTTATATCAAAAACTGCAATCAGTTCTGCATTTTTTGCTTTTGTCAATCCTTCGGGGATTGTCCTTCTTCTGGCGATACCGCCTGATCCGATAACTCCCCATTTTACTTTTTTTTCCATTTTGTCTCTTTTTATTTTTTTTAACTTAATTCAGCAACAAACATCCTGTTTGTTATAAATTAAAACTTCCACATAGTGACCCTTTTGAAAGCTAAGACACATATAAACTATTCATTATGAGCGGTCTTTCAATTAAGGATCACTCTGTGGAACCAATTAAACACAGTTATAGTTGCGTTACAGGTTAATTATTACCTGCTTATTTTGCATACGCTAAAATAACTTTTCTCAGGGCCTGTCCAATCTGTTCGCAATTTTCCACTGTAAAAGTAGGAAATGCAAAACATGTAAATGTATGTGATTCATGCCAGATAGCATTTGGAACTTCAACGTTTGAATAATCAACACTTGCAGGATTAACATACTCTTTTGATTTAAATGGAAATCCGCTTCTGCCGAATGCAATATGTTTTTGGAATGCATTCTCAACATGGCATTGTGGCCAGAATACTTTCCAGACTACTGCACCCTCAGCAACAGCTGCGTCAACAAACTGCTTAATATCGCAGTTCATATTTTCAATATCGAGAGAAAAAGCCATAACATACCATCCGTTTTTACGCTTTTCGGTATCTACCGGAGTATATAGTACCTGCGGCAGGTCTTTAATTTGGTCGATAATGATCTTTGCATTTCGGACTCTGTTTGGCATATTCCAGTTGTCGATCCTTTCAAGTTCAGCCAGGCCTATTGCAGACTGCATTTCAGTCATTCTGTAGTTGAAGCCTACCATATTGTGAATATATGGTAGTTTTTGTTCAAGTTCGAGCAGGCTGAGGCGTTTTTTTACATCGTAACCGTGGTCGCGGAAGCTACGTGCAAGCCATGCATATTCTTCATTGTCGGTAGTTACCATTCCACCCTCGCCACCTGTCGTGAAGGTTTTATTCTGGCAGAAGCTGCACCCTGCGATATCTCCCAGGGTACCGGTCTTTTTGCCTTTGAATGAACCGCCATATGCTTCGGCATTATCTTCAATGACGAAAAGATTATGCTTTTTTGCGAATGCATTTATTTTGTCCATATCGCATACATTACCATAAAGGTGAACGGCCATTATTGCTTTTGTCCTTTCGTTTACAAGTTTTTCTGCTGATTCAACACTGATACAATGGTCATCAAGATTTACATCAGCAAATCGTGGTATAGCCCCGGCCTGTACAATAGAAAAACTCGATGCAATGAATGTGTAGCTTGGAACAATTACTTCATCACCCGGTCCTATTCCGAGAGAGTTCAACGCGACATGAAGTGCAGCTGTTCCGTTAGCTACGCTGATTGCATACTTGCTTCCCTGCCATGCAGCGAATTTTTCCTCAAATTCCCTGCCTTTAGAGCCTGTCCAGTAATTTACCTTGCCTGAGCGTAATACATTTTCAACAGCCTTAATGGCTTCTTCACTAAAATTTGGCCAACCTGTCAGTTTGCTTGTTACAGTTTTCGGGCCTCCATGAATTGCTAATTTTTCTGCCATAACATTTTAATTTTTAAGATTATTATTTATTATTCTTCTTTAATAGATTGTCATATGACTGATTTAGTAATATTAATGCTTCTTCAACCATCTTTTCTCCTGATCCCGGTGCCACTCTGCTGTTCATTGGTTCATAATCCCCCTCTGCAAAACCTTTCAGATCGGGTACATAATGAATATTCACATTTGCCATCTCTATTACCATTGTATTTTCAAATGGGGAATGTTTTTTTATCTCCATCCCCAGTTCAACAAATACTTCACCTGGCAGTGTAATAATGGCATTCCTGGAATCAAGCCTGAGCATATGAATTTCGAGGGGCAGTCTCCAGGGATCACCTGAAACAGACGGCGCAATTGCTTCACGCTTTCTGTATTGCTCCAAAGAAAGAATTTTAGATCTGCGCCTGGCCATTATCCACGGCCTGTCATTATAAAGAGGAGGGGCATTTTCATTAGTGGCCCATTCATATTCTTCCTTTGTATAACTTTGGAGAGGAAGGTATAGTGTCTTGGTAATGATTTCAAAGTCAGGCTTATTTTGTTTTACTTTATCCAGGTTCTCCTGAATTGTTTTTGCCAGCTCAGCTCCGATTTTTTTTGTTATCATCCCTTTTTCTGTTGCGCCGGCGGGTTTGCTTACGTCAACATGGTTTATGTTACCACAAGTACCGTTACCGAAAACGGAAATAAAATCCGGCCCCATGATCTTTTTAAGGTTTTGATCAAGAAAATATGGATAATCAGAATGATAATTTGAACCTCCATATGTATCAGTATGATTGGCAAATACAGTTAATGAGGCATCATATTTTTCGCCACCTGGTTGTTTGAACAGGATAAAATGTACATTTGGGTCAATAGGACCTGCTGGCATTACAATATTTGGATTTTGAACACCCGGATTAAAACGAACACTTCCATCAGTCATTATGAAACGTCTGTTGAAGGATATTCCGTAAGCCTGTCCGATGCCTGAAACATATTCAACCTCTTTTACCTGGTTGTTTGCAGTAATAATGGCATTGGTAATGCCGTCAATTATACCTGTCAAATATGATGTTTTGTCCTCATCTGTTAATTTTCCGGCAGCCATCCTGTCTGCATATTCCTGCATTTGTTCCATATAACGGGGGCCGGTATGGATATGAGTTGCTGTAATGCTTATATTTTGATACGGTATACCTGTTTCCTTCGATGCACGGCTTCTTACTATAGAACTTAATTCACGCGTAATTCTTATCAGGTCACATAAAACGAGTGCTGCCCTTTCATCGCCCTGTTCGAAAACAATAGCTTTTGCATACAGGGGCGATTCGGCACCTGTACTAATCCCGCGATACTGAGGAGATCCTGTCTCAGGGGTGATTTCACCCAGGCCGATGCCCACTTTAAAAGATTCCGGAGAACCGGCGCTCGCAGTATCACCGGATTCCTGATTATTTCCACAACTGGTAAATATTAATGTTGCGGTTAATATAATTATACTGAATATGAATTTAGAATCCAGGCAGGAAGTTTCTTTGGATTTCAATATTTTAAATATCTGATTGAAATTTGTTTTTATTAATTTCATCTTATTAATTATTTAAGTTTGCTTATTATACTAATTCAGATGAATTTCGTATCTCCCTGTTTAAACACTATTGCTTTAGCATAAAAGGGAGATTTTAATCCTGTGCTTGTAATGCCTTCTTTGCCCGATAGGTAATTGGCATACCCATATTTTGTAAATCCAACAGGAGGTGTTATGTCTACGATAGCTGTACCGGCTTCAAAAGGCGGTTTTGTCTTTTCTGTTGACGATTCAATTTTACCAATATTATTACACGCTGTAAAACCGGTAATTAATATCGAACCTAAAATGGCCACAGAGATTAAGTTTACAACCCGCCATCGGGCTGTAAACTTATCAGACAAAAATATCAGTGTATGCATATTTTTTGTTGGCATCACTTACACCATTAACTTGTAGTATCAGAAATTTTTAATAGCCCTTCCCATTTGTGCTATTGCCTCTTTATGTCTGTCAAGACATAGTGAAAGAGTTGGCCTCCACGGAGCGGTCATGAAGCCCAAAAGCCTGGAAGGATCTATAACCTTTTTGCAATAATCGACAGTACCTTCCATATTTACTTCATTAGAATGGTTGCTGCCTGTTGGTACCTGGTCATAACCAGATTCCTCAAGGTCATTGTAAAGTTTAACTCTCACTTTTGTAGTGTCATTCATTTTGTTTAGGTTGAACTCTGAGCCGTAATACCAGTTACTTTGCAGAACTGACTTAGGCATTTTTTTGAAGAACATTTCCGGATGGTGCCATGCATAATCTGACCATACCCATGAACGGACGCCTTTCTTTTCTACTTCACCAATAAAGAAATAGAGGTCTCCCCACCACAGGTCAT
>CAZJGI010000078.1:11156-15459 GCA_964545315.1 uncultured Prolixibacteraceae bacterium | reverse complement strand
AACTAAAAATTTTCATGAATTTAAAATTTTATAATTTTCTAAAATATAAATGAAAATACTTAACTCATCTCCCCCTATATCGCCACCCTATTTTATCGGGATAAAAAACATCGCTGGAAAAAAGAAATGTTTAATTACTTTTATACTTTAAATGTACCGTTTGGTTTATTCCATTTTATCCGGGCTACAAACACACTCCCGTCACTTCCGTATTTTTCCACACCTTTGGGCTGCATCCATTCCGAAACAGTAACCCATGTTTCATCAGCACTGATATCAGTCACACCAAAATTACCCAGCCTCGCTCCTCTTTCGGGCACAAGGATCCTTTCAGTATCTCTTATCACACATAATCTTTCAGGGTTTACCTGAGCCATAAACAAGGGTGCCCTGTGCCGCGCAACATGATCATTATTAGCACCCCGCCTGGTATAAACCAAAAAGAGTGCATCACTGTGAGTGACCCAGTGTTGCTGGGTATTATAATTACCAAGTTCTTCCCCGTCATCAAAAGTCCATGGCTTAGGCTCATCAAAGTGTAAACCATCAATACCCTTTGTAACATATCCCTGAATATCATTTCTCAGTGTCAGAAAATAATTATCCCGGAAGCGTGTTAATGAAGGCTCCCCATAACCTCTTGGAACATCAAGTTTTAATTCATCCCCATGTTCAATGTAAGTCAATTTTCTATTATATAATGCACACCGGACAATGGTAACAGAACTTACATTGATCGCCCCTGGTGGCACAAAATATACAGGAAGTAAAATAGTCCCGTCAGGGAGATCATAACGTTGGGTGGACCCGGCTCCGCAATTTTGAAATTTTTCGGGATCCGGCATCTCCATTTTCTGCCATGGGACCCATTGACTGATTTCAGGATCATAAATTGAGTAAGAGGTATGGCGGGGCCGGGGATTTGTCACCTTCCATTCAGGTGTATATACAACAGTATGGCCGGTACCAAGCAATGATTTCGTTTGCTTATGCCACATTGGCCAGAAATCACTAATTGCAACCGGTCGTCTTACACTGTCTATTATTTCAAAACGAGGTGCCAGGCTTATTAATTCCTGTGGTGTAGTCCACGTTTTGCCTAAGTCATCACTTTGCAATCCATAGGCAGCCCTAAAGACATCACTTCCCGACAGATCCTGGGTAGTCATCGTTATAACAATACGGGGAAGCCCGTTTTTACCCATACCGGGTACCAGGCCTGCCCTTGGGTGAACGAAACAGTTTTCTCCGTCAAAGTACCTCGTCGGGGCATCCAGGGAGAGATCATATTTTAATTTATCAACTTCCTGAAAAAGGCCATTTGCAAATGCCGGAAGATATAAAAATGAAATAGTGCCAACAACTGACGATCTTATAAATTTTCGCCTGTCAATTTTTTTTAAATCAGAATTGTTATTTGAATTTAAAATGCTATTCATATGAAAATAATTCAGTTAAATAATTTATTCGGTTTTCGCCAATGAATGCGTGCTGCGAATACACTTCCGTCGCTGCCATATTTTTCAGTTCCGGGCCTCAGCATTACCTCAGCCGTTGTCACCCATGTCTCATATTGATTTATATCAGTAATCCCGAAATTGCCTAGTGTAGCACCTCTCTGGGGAACCAATATACGTTCAGTTTCACGAATAACACAAAGATTATCCGGATCGACCTGTGCCATAAAAAGTGGTGCCCTGTGCCTTGCTACATGATCATTATTAGCACCCCGCCTGGTATAAACTAAAAATAATCCGTCACTATGGGTTACCCAATGCTGTTGTGTATTATAATTGCCAAGATCACTCCCATCGTCGAATGTCCAGGGCCTGGGTTTTTCAAAATGTAATCCATCAGTTCCTTTTGCCACATATCCTTTTTCATCATTCCTGATCGTAAGAAAGTATCTTCCCTTGAAATATGAGATTGATGGCTCTCCAAATCCTCTTGGTATGTCTGTAGTAAACTCATCACCCTGTTCAAGCCATTGGAGGTTATTTCCATCGAATTTACACCGGACAACTGTTACAATACTATTACTTCCACCTCCCGGGGGCCTGAAATATACAGGCAGGAGAATCGAGCCATCGGGTTTGTCGTAACGTTGTGTGCTGCCGGCGCCGCAATCATAGAATCTTTCAGGATCAGGGACATCCAGTTTATTCCACGATACCCACGAATTTATATCAGGATTATAAACTGAATAAGAAGTATGTCGTGGCCGTGGACCGGGTGTAAATTTCCAGTCAGGCCCATATACAACCGTATGCCCGGTACCGAGTAATACCTTTGAACCATTGTGCCACTGAGGCCAGAAATCACTGACAACAACAGGCTTTTTTACACCATCAATTTCTTCATAATGGGGTGAAAGAGGAGGTAGTTCTTTGGGACTACTCCATGTCTTACCCAGGTCATTACTGATCAATCCGTAAACATTATCAAAGACATCACTACCTGAGATCAGGTTCATTGTCATAACTACACGTGGTAAACCATCAATGCCTGCACCGGGGACAATTCCTGCACGAGGATGCACCCAGCTGCGTCTTTTTTCATCAAAAAGGCGTGCAGGTGTATCAAGAGATAACTTGTATTTTATCTTTTTCGAACCGGCAAATAAAGAGTTCATTGTTATTGGCATAAAAATGGTGGAAATTCCACCGATAAGGGATGTTTTTATAAATTTTCGCCGTCCGGTTAAAATATCAAAAGAATTTGATGTTATTTTTTTATTATCCATAGCTTTAATTGAATAAATATTTAATTATCAATAGTAGATCCCTGATAATGACCTTGAAAATTTTCATGAAAAATCTCAATTTTAACAAGAAATAAGTATCATCCGGCTAAATTCAAATTTAAATTTTAGACGTTATCTAATTTCGTGAAAAGTAATGAAATCCCCTTAATTTTTATGCCATTTTAATTTAAAATTTAGCATCTTTTATTGTCTGGCCAAAATATTAGATCCCTGATAACTTTCTTTATAATCTTTCGCTAAATAATATTGACGTGCCCTTTACTTCAACCCTTACCTTATTTGTAGACCTGATAATATCTAATATTTGATCAATATCTCCATATCTGTTAAGACTTCCGCCAAAGCGTAATTCTTTAACAGAGGGATTCAAATAAAATACATTTGCAGAATACCAACGAGTTAATGTTATCATTATATCTTCAAGCCTTGTGTCATAAAATACGAATTCTCCATTCTTCCAGGCAGTATATAGAATTACATCAACCTCATTAACATCGAGGCTTCCATCAGACAAATTATGAACAGCTTGTTCTGCAGGTAATAAAATTACTTTTTGGAAAGGTTCTTTCGTAAGACTTACTTTTACCTTTCCTTCTACTAAGGTGGTCACGACCTTTTCTGTATTTTGATATGAATTTATATTGAAAGAAGTTCCAATTGCTTCAACATTTGTTTGATCCGTCTTTACAATAAAAGGAACTCCGTTTTCGGCAACTTCAAAATATGCTTCCCCTGAAAGTTCAACTTCACGTATCTTTTTATTAAATTTTACCGGGTACTTAAATTCAGTCATTGCATTCAGAAAGACTTTTGTACCGTCTGAAAGAATAAGATTGTATTCAGCACCAGCAGGAATATGCAAACTATTAAAAAGTAACTCAGTAGATTCCTCAGGTTTTACTTCTGAATAATCAAGTTTTTTTTCAGCTTTTTTGATTTTTGTACCATCCTTTTCTATAATCTCTATATCATCCGGTGAATCCAGTACCACCGGCTCTCCATCTGCCATAATCAACACAGCCTTACTTGTTCCGGGACTGATTTTACTGACTTCCTTAACAAATTCATTACTTAAAGGTAATCCTCTAAAAAAAATAAAATATATCCCAATGCCAATAAGTAAAGGAACAAACACAATGAAGGGAAAAAATCATCATAGAAAAGCTTAAAAGCCTCGCAATCTCCGCCTTGTATTTTTACATAATCTATTTTCATATATCCACATGAACATATAAAAATAAAATTTTTTTTCATATGGATATAAAAATTCTTTTTATCTCTTTTCTAAGTGATACTGTTATTCTAAACACTACTCCTTTGTCATTCTGAACACCATCCCCCTGTCATTCTGAATGAAGCGGAGTGTAATGAAGAATCTCCCCAACAAGGGCAGTGCCCATATTATGGAGATCCTTCACTGCGTTCAGGATGACAGAAGGGGCAGTGCATACCCCTCCCCCCTGTCATTCTGAATGGAGCGAAGCGTAATGAAGAATCTCCCCAACAAGGGCAGTGCCCATATTATGGAGATCCTTCACT
>CAZJGI010000078.1:0-11056 GCA_964545315.1 uncultured Prolixibacteraceae bacterium | reverse complement strand
AACAAGGGCAGTGCCCATATTATGGAGATCCTTCACTGCGTTCAGGATGACAGAAAGGGCAGTGCATTCCTCTCCCCCCTGTCATTCTGAATGGAGCGAAGCGGAATGAAGAATCTCCCCAACAAGGGCAGTGCCCATATTATGGAGATCCTTCACTGCGTTCAGGATGACAATATTGTGAATGCCTTGTCATTGGAAACAAAGCTCAACAAGTTCATTATTTTCATGATCATCTTTGTTTCTGTAGAAAAAGACAGCTGCATCAAGCAGTGTTACCGGAACAGAACCATTACCACATGATAGTGTTAAATTGTTCTTTCCCGGTCTAACTGAAGTTGCAGGTACCTTAAAGACAGAAAGTCCGTCATCAGTACTTTTGGAATATTCAAGGCTGATACCGTTAAGGCCGGCTTTTATCAGTTCAGGATTTCCTTCCCTGGTATATAAGATAAGCGCTATATCGGCCGGAATACTTTCATCCCCCATTTCCAATTCCAATGATACATTTTCAGACCCTAACTTTAAAGTATTCTGAGGAGTGAGTACAGGTATTGAACAGTAACTTTTACCATCCTTAAGATAAGATGCAGGATTAGCATTCCTGTATGTGGCAAAATAGAGATTATTTGTTTTCTCCAATTTCGTTTGATCTCCTATCTCACTAAGGTATTTTTTTCTTGTATTATACTCATTAAAAATATAAATTCCATCGACACCGGCTTGCCAGGCAGCTAATGACCGGGCTCTGTAAACTGAATTTTGAAGGCGGATAAGTAATGGATGTTCATATTTTACTCTTGGCTCACTTAAGCCTGCATATACTTTTACCTGATGGCTATGTCCTAAATTTACAATATAGGTCCAAAAATTAAGCCGGAAATAACCACTCCCTACAACAATATCAATTAATCCCTTTTCCATCCATGTTTCCAGATCAATCCCCACACCACGACAATAATCCGGACAGTCGGGTACCCGAACGAGGACAAGAATAGGTTTTCCCCTTTTCATTCCTTCATCTTCGGTCATTTCCCTTATTCGCGTAACCATATCAGTAAACATATTCAACTGTTCAGTTGTAGCAATATCTCCCCGGGCAACATTTTTAAACAGATAAAGGTGTCTGAAAAAATCAAGTTCAATACCGTCAACATCATAATTCTTGCATACTTCCGTATAATATTGCACACAAAGATCTCTTATCTCAGCGTGAGAGAAATCCACAGCACTCCAGCGGCCATAAGGCAACTTCTCTCCGACAGCGCCAAAAAGGTATTCCGGATGTTCTGATTTTAATTTCGACCACCGTTCATAAGGATTATCAGGCCTGTGTTCATAATCATGAGTGTCATTGATCCTGTTTGACCAAAAAAATTCAAACCCATTCTCATGAGCAAATGTACAGGTAACCTCCAGGGGATCGGTACCAAGTTCAACAAATTCACTTACCACGTTCCTGCTTCCCGGCCTGTTGTGCTTTAAGGTTAGAAATTCACCTACTTTGGTATTATGCGTAAATTGCCCGAACGAAGATGCAATCGTACAGTACGAGATTGTACTTACATCTGATCCCTTAAGACCGGCAGTGCGTAATTCAAGAAACATATAAATTGAGAAAGTCCGGCTATCAGGATACAGATATGCATCACATCCGTCATTATTGTGAATAACCGGACGAGGCTCATTAAGCTTTTGAAGGCGCAATGCACGATATTCTTCTATACTTTCTATTAAGTAATCTTCAGTGTCTGTTTCCGAATGCTCACAGGCAAGAAATACAGATAAAACCAAAAAGGACCAAAATTTAAAAATTGAGATTAACTTGTATTTTGCATTATATTCCGACATGACACCTATTATCTTAAGGCAAGTTTATTCACTGGTACACAAAGAGATCAGATTTCTCATTTCGATATCGTCCTTGTCGCGGCAGAAAAAGATAGCAGCATCTTTAAGTACCTGATTATCATTGATCTTTCCCTCTTTATTAATATGGAGTTTATTGATTCCAGGCTTTACACTAACATGCTCAATATCATATATATATAATCCGTCTTCTGTTGCATTTTTAAACGTTGCCTCGGAATCATTAATTTTGATCTTTAAATCAGCGGAATCAATATTTTCCGCATAAACAGCTATATATACATCTGCATCAGCAGATTCATCTCCAATTTCGATATCAAAACTGAAAGGCCCCTCATTGAATTTTTTATGATTTCCGGGAGTTGGGGATAACCTGGGCATTTTGAAAAAATCATTACCACCTGTAAGATATCGGCTGGCAGCCGCATCCCTGTAAGTAACAAAATACAAATTATTTGTAGTTTTAAGATTATCCTTATTCACAATTTCTGACAGGTACTTAACCCGTGAGTTATATTCATTAAAAGAATACATTCCATCAAGTCCTGCTTCCCAGGCAGCGGCTGCCCGGGCACGAAATACAGAGTTTTGTTGTCTGACCAGCAGTGGATGTTCATCCCTGGCACGTGATTCACTTAGTCCTGCATATATCTTAACATTTTTATTATTCCCTATTTTAGCAAAGTTCTCCCAAAAATCCAGCCGGAAATAACATGAACCCACAACAATATCCACAAGCCCTTCATCTATCCACCTTAATATATCAGCCCCTGCTCTTTTAGCATATTCAGGAGAGGTAGGTACACGAATCAACACTAATATGGGATTACCCCTTTTCATTCCTGCCTCCTCTGTTACTTTTCTTATTTGTGCAACCATATCAGTTAACATATCCAGTTGCTCTTGTGATGCAACCCCTCCCCTGCCAACAGTTTTAAACAACTCAAAATGACGCAAAAAATCCATCTCCACGCCGTCAACGTCATAATTTTCACAAACTTCCTTAAAGAACTGAACACAACGGTCACGAACCTCTTTTTGCTCGAAGTCCAGTGAACTCCAGCGACCGCTTGGTAACCTTTCTCCAATTTCCCCGAATAAAAACTGCGGATTGTTCTCTTTGAATTTTGTCCACAAAAAATATGGATTCTCTTTTCTGTGACTTGCATCATGGGTATCATTCATTCTGTTGGACCAAAATATCTCAAAGCCATGCTCTCTTGCAAATTCAACATTAGCTTTCAAGGGATCGGTACCTTCAGCAAGCATTTCTGCAGTTATATTTCTTGCATCATCTTGAAATCCATATTCAAAGCCATGTTTCAGTAATATTTCCCCTACTTTAGTGTTGTAGGTAAAATTACCGAATCCCGAGGCAGTCGGACAAAATGAAATAGTTGATACGCCCGTTCCAATTAATCCGGCAGTACGCTTGTCTAAAAAATTCTTTACACTATACTTCTCATTAGCAGGAAAATATATTACATCGCAGCCATCATTGTTATGGATTACCGATCTGGGCTTGTTAAGTTTCTCAGTTCTTAGTTCCCGATATTGCTCAATAGAGCTAATAGGAGTATAACCGTCTTTTCCATCAGTTTTTTTATCACATGATGATAAATTAATACCCAATAACAATGTGGCAGATACTAAAATCATCAGATTTCTGATTCTTATAATTTTGTTCATATGAATAAATATTAGTTATAAATTTAAAATTTCTACTATTATTTAAAGGAGTTCCCTGTCGTGGGAACTCCTTTATACAGTCATCAAATTATTTAGGACCAGACAGTTTTATTTTTCACATAATCTGGTACATTGTCTTACTCCCATCCCGGATTTTGTCCCAGGGCAGGATTTTCTGATCTGGCACTTACAGGAATAGGCCAAAGATAATGTTTAGTTTCAAACACAGGATTTTCGAAATCTCCACCCTTATTGGGACAAATATAATTTATACTTGTACCAGGAAAATTTTCAGATTTCAATGAACACTTATTATTTGGATCAAATCTGGCCTTATTAGCTGCATCCCAGCGCATTCCATAGTCTTTCTGTCGCAATTTTGCTCCCTGTTTCCATCTTCTCAGGTCATCGTAACGAAAGCCTTCGGAAAACAGTTCAACTCTTCTTTCGCGACGAATTTCAACGATCAGAGGAGAAACGCCATCAGCAGTATACCTTGGATCAACGGGAATATTGTCCAGCTTCAAATGTGCTATTCCAACCCTGTCTCTTAGTTTATTGATACTTTTATCAAGATCAGCCTGATTAATTGTTCCCAGTTCAGCCTTTGCCTCAGCATAATTAAGGAGGGCTTCAGCAAATCGTAAGATGATAGTAGGAGTATATCCTTCATGTCCTAACAGATTTATTTCCTGGTTAACAAACTTTATAGTATGATATCCTGTCAGCGATCCGTTGGTCCTTATCCCTGCAAGCACAGGTATGTCTATACCCGCTGTGCCAAATCCGTTATAATCATAAAAGTCAACATCGTCAGGATGCAAAACAGATTGTCTGAGGCGGGGATCCCTGTTTTCAAAAATATCTTCAAAAACTGCGTCACCTTTATACAGTGGAGAAAGGTTTATTGGCAATCCGTCGGTGCACAAATAATCTTCCACCATACTTTTTGTTGCGCAATACATCCATAAATATATTTGAAATGAATTCCTGACCAGGCCTGTTGTATATCTTCTCCAATACATAACCTCGTCAACTCCCGACAGATCGCCCATCCGGAAAATGGCGTTGTAGTCGCGGGCTGGATTACCTTTGGAATATAATTTATAAGGTCCGCTATTAATAAGTTCCCCGGCGGCATCGGCTGCAGCCTGAAGCCATTTATTGGGGTCAGTGCCACCATGATACTTTCTCCATGTACCCTCAAATAAACAAATACGTGATTTGACAAGTAATGCACACCAACGGTTCAGTCTTCCCGGTGCATTACCATCACCCCAGCTATTGGGAAGATTTTCACAGGCAAAATTCAAATCAGCAAGTACATTATCCATGATAGTCTCCCTGGGCGTACGAGGTGCGTATAATTCTTCCGAATCTATATTCAATTCTTTATCCAGCCAGGGATAATCACCATAAAGATTTACCTTGTCAGCAACCATCCATCCCCTGAACAACCGGGCTTCGCCCTTATATTTGTTAATAACCTCAACGGGAATATCTGCCCTGTCATAATTCTCCAATCCGATATTAATGGCTCGGGCAAAGTTAAAACATGTAGAATTCCAGCCAAATGAATATGGATTTGAGTCCGGAACGGTCTGGCCGGCTCTTATCGTTACAAAATTAGCATTATAAGCCTTCGACCTTACGTCATTATCGGTCATCCCGTCATATGAATACTGGCTGTTCAAGGTTGCAGTTGATTCTTCAGCTGTGCCAATAAGTAAACGCATGGCATTTGACTTGGCGTAATTATAAAAAATGTTATTATAAACTTTAAGATCATTTTCAGTATTCCAAAAAGTTTCGCTGGATACACTGGTCAACGGATACAAATCCATCGAATCATCATTACAACCGAGTATGAAGGTTGTAAGAAGAATTAAACATATAATTTTATTTTTCATTTCTTGATATTTTTAATTTGCTTACAACGTAACTTTTAATCCAAGAGTAAAGGATCTGTGGAACATATATTTAGGTGTAAGATCTGTTGAATATTCAGGATCAAGGGTTTTATACATACCACTTGCCTCCCAAAGATTTGTTCCGTTAAGATACACCTGGGCACTAGAAACAAATTTAATAGGAATATTATAACTCAGTGTAACATTCTTTAATCTTATGTAAGCTGCATTCTGTAAATAGCGTGTCTGCTCATGTGTGTTTTTATTATCACTGTAAGCATATTGAACTGCCGGGAAATATGCATCGGGATTCTCAGGACTCCAGGCATCTTCATACCACCAGCGCTCCATTGACATAGCTTTAAATGGCCAGAATCGCAGGAAATTACTCCGGCTGGGGTACCAGTCCCTTTTCAACAATCCCTGCGCAAATATATCAAGCGCAAAGTTTTTATATTGAATTTTAGGATTAAGACCAAAGGAATATCTGGGCGTAGAGTTTCCTATTCTTATCCTGTCGCCTGTATCATCCAATGTATTGGAACCGGTAGTGATTTCATTATCCCCGTCAAGGTCTGCATAATGCACGTCACCCAGTCTCCAGCTTGATCCCAGCCTTGATTGATTGGCAGCGCTGGCAAGTTCTTCTTCAGTCTGGAAAAGGCCAACTGTCTTATATCCCCATATCTCACCGACTTTCTTTCCTACATAATAGCTGCCAATAGCCCCTGTCGGATTATCATATTTGGTAATTTCAGTCTGATAATCAGACAATGAAAGATTTAAGAGCACAGACCAGTCTTGACCGAATTTGTTATATGAAGTAACGGCAAGTTCCCAACCTGTATTTCTCAGGTCGGCAGCATTCTCACTTGGTGCAGATGCTCCCAACACATCGGGATAATTCTTTGCCATTAACATATCTTTAGTATCTCGTATGAAATAATCGAAGCTCACATCCAGTTTTCTGTTAAACAGTGTAAAGTCGATACCGGCATTTTTGCTGACTACGGTTTCCCAGGTCAATGTGCTACTGATCAAGCCCCCGGGAGCTATGTAATTTGTAAGGGCCCCTCCTCCGTCAAGAAGGTAAGCGGACAATCCTGATGCCATGGTAGAAATATACGGATAATACGATCCGACAGATTGATTCCCCAACTGACCATAAGAACCTCTTAATTTCAGGTTATCCAACCAGCTTTTTGTTCCTGCCATAAAAGGCTCTTCAGATATTCTCCATCCCAATGAGAATGACGGGAAGAATCCGAAACGGCTTTTCGACGGAAACCGTGAAGTTCCGTCATACCTGCCGTTGGCTTCAAAAAGATATCTTTCATTATAAGAATAGTTCAGCCTGTAGAACATACCGCGAAGCTTTATCTCATTCTTGGAATCAGCATTCGTTTTGGCACCTGTTGTTGCTTCCAGAGAATGTATGTTGGGATTAATAAGCTGTGTGGATCTTGTGGTAACACCGTGATTTTTCCCGTATTCCTCATTAAATCCCACTAAAGCTTTGAATTGATGAGGTCCAAGATCATCCCTGCTGTATTCAGCATAGGTATTGAACACATAATAAATGTTTTTGTTGAAACTCGCTTCTATCCAGTCATTGGCGCTCTGCCCAAACCAAATTATATTATTCAGATCCAATTGGAAAGCATTTATGCTTCCATTGACTACCTCAACATGAGAATGGACATTTTCCTCTTCATTCCAGTAATACCTGTATGAGAAATCCCCTTTAAGCCGTAATCCCTTAAGGGGAGTGATTGTCACACCCTGGGTCAACCAAATATCGTTATCGTTAGAAACATCTCTTCCTCCTTCTTTCAGATAAGGCAGTGGATTCCTGTTATCCAAATGCATTCCGATCAGGTGGGCATATTTATCGTGGTCGCCCGGTTCGAGATAATATGTCAGGTCCGGAAAAGTGTGGGGAGACCAGAAATGCTTGGCTATTGACTGATAATACCATTGTGCGTGGTATTGATGTGGAAGATCATTTTTTACGGAAATAAATGAAATTTTTTCTTCGAGCGACAGCCAGTCATAAACGTTAAAGTTGATCTTGGCTAATGCGCTGTACCTGTTATAATCTTCATTCCCGTACCGGAAAAATCCGTCCTTATTGATCACACCAAGTGAAACATAATAGGATGACTTTTCACTCGCCCCGCTTATGTTAAAATCATATTGCCTCTGTGGCGCAAAATCCCGCATCGCAAGCTCTTTCATGTACGTATTACCTAATGGGTAAAGGTACCCGCCGTCCACAATCCATGCATCATCTTCAGTTGGATTCTCCATTTGCTCATAGGCAATTGCAGCATCAATTACATTCTGCGGCAATAACTCTCTTCCCGAGGTTAACATCAAAGCATCATTCATAATTTGCCTTCCCGTTCCACCATCTTTAACAGGTTCAAAACCCGGGAAAATCGCTTTTTGTGCTGTAAACTGAGAAGAAAAGCTGATAGCAGTTTTACCCGGCTTGCCCTCCTTGGTTTCAACAAGTATAACACCGAAAGAAGCCCTTGCACCATAAATAGCCGCTGAAGCTGCATCCTTCAGTACCGTCACTGATTTAATATCGCTGGGATTGATCTTCTCCACGTTCATAGGAACTCCGTCAACAAGGATGAGGGGAGAACCGCCATTGATGGATTCAAATCCTCTGATATTAAAATCAGCATTTTCGGTCGGATCTCCTGATGTGTAGGTGATGTTCAAACCCGGAATTACGCCCTGAAGACCTTGTCCGAGAGATGTAATGGTCCTGTTTTCTATTCTTTCTGCACTTGCGACGCCCACTGCACCAGTCAGATTGGCTTTCTTCTGTGTGCCGTAACCAACAGCAATGACTTCATCAAGACCTATAACATCTTCTTCCATAACCAAAGTAAAAACAGTTTTATCTTCAATTGCCACTTCCTGGGTTTTCATACCGACAAACGATATCTGAAAAACCCGGGCATCTGCAGGAATCGCAAATGAAAATTTACCGTTTATATCAGTAACCGCTCCGATAGTTGTGCCTTTTACTAAAACAGAAACACCGGGTAACGGACCGCCGTCACTGTCTGTAATCGTTCCTGAAATAGTTTTTTGTTGCGGTTGAGGGGAATCTATCCCACCAAAAGTTTTTGATCTGATCCGGTCATCTTTCCTGATAATAATCGTTTTGTGGACTATATCAAAAGTTAAGTCCGTCTCACGTAAAACTGTCAACAATAAATCCTCTACTGTGACATCTTTAAAATCCACATCAACACTTGTTACATTCTTAACATCTTCGGAATTGTAGAAAAAACTAAATTCCGTCTGCTTCTTAATGTTCCAGATGATGTTTTCCAATGAAGCATTCTTTAGCTTCAGATTGACTTTAACGGTTTGGGAATAGCTTTCAGTGTTGCCTGCAACAGCAGAAAGCGTTGATAATAAAAGAAAAAACCCAACCATCTTAATACTAAAAAAACACTTAAACACTTTCCATTTTGAAAAGTATTTTGTCATAATTTTTTTCATACTGTTGTAGTGTTAGTTTTACAATAAAATTTGCAATATGCTATCTCACACGGGGAAGTTTACTTTGTAAAATTATTCCTCCTTTTTTATTCTTTCAATTCTTAATGCGGAAGTTCTTTTTATTCTTTTTATACCTAAAGATGGAAGAGATCAATGAAGCTGGATGTCAAATTTAAATCTTTCAGTTCTAACCGTTTAGTCTTAATTAATCTTTATTAAATCAGGTAATGAATCCTGCAAATAAAAAACGCTTACAGTAAATCAAAAAGCACAAAAGAACTTTTATATACAATTTACGGAAAAAGCACATAAAAACAAAAAACGGGTGACAAAAAAATGCACCGGATAATTAAAATTAGATCGATTCTATTTCATTAATTGGAAAAATTTCATCTGTTTGCTTTTGAATCTCCCTGATTTATTGAATCTTGTATTTTTTTAATAAAGCATGGGCATTTTGAAAAGCTAAATTCCATAATTTAGCAAATAATTATCATCAAAACTGAGTAAAAAAACGAAAAGGTACCGGGAAATAGTGTTAACAGTATTAAAATCCATGTAAAATAAAAAAGTGCTATTGCAATACTCATTATTTTCAAAGGATTATCTTTTTCTTAAAGATCATATATTTTACATATCCCGGGAGCATATTCTATCCTAATGCTCTTCGTTCCTACCAGCAATTCAACAGGTAAATGGTCCTCCCCAAAATCAGTTCTCCTGATCAATACACGACCATCAAGGGCAAGGCCGGAAACTACCACACCCGGCTGGTTTGGGAGATCGAAAGTTATTGGCCATCCTTTTTCCAAAAATTCACCATATTCCTGTGCAGCAGCGTAAACTTCATGCACAAGGCGTGTCTCTGCCGGAAAATCATCTTTACCGCTCCACATAAAAAAGGTATCAGTTCCCCTTAAAAGCATGTGCCATAACAATTCCTGATATGTGTTTTCTGTCATTTGACTAATCCGGTGATCAGGTTGGGAGCCTGAGAATACGGTATTGTAGTGTACAAAGCTGATTATTGGAATGTTGCAGGGTGTACTTTTACCTGCATTACCGGCGTTTAACAACATATTGTAAAACCATCTGTAATCTGTATTCTCAAAATCATACCATCTGAAAATTTGCCACCAGGGATATACAACAGGCATGGCAAATGTATATCCTGTTAACGGAAAATCATTATACCATTTCCGGTAAGGAGCTTTTTGTTCGGTAATATGTGGAAAGGAATCAGTTAAAAACTCAAAATAATCGTACCAGTAACGATATCCATCATTAGGATAAACAGCATAATTACCTACCAAAGCATCCGGGAAGCTATTAATTACCGGGGAACTATAGGAATAATACTGGAGATAGGACCGCATTTCACGCATCTTTTTCTGAAATTCTTCAAAACTAAAATTCTCCCCAAGATATTTCCTGCAGCGGATACATTCTTTCGAAGACTCATAAGCATGATTAACCTCAATGGGGCCATCTATCTCCCAATCGGCAAAAATAAAATCAACTGAAAGCCCCTCCTCCTTATATATCCTTAAAAAATAATCAACACGATCCCTTATTTCATCTTTACGTGAATCAAGGGTAAACGGACATCCCATTTTATGACTTCTGCCAAAACTATCGTCGAAAAAAGGATTTCCATCCTCATCAACATGCGCAAATTTCTCATCATCAACATAAAAACTATATAACAGTGAGGTAGCATCTATATTAACTTTAAGGCCAAGCTTATTTTGTGCTTTTGCAATTGCCAGGCCCCGTGAAATACTTTTCTCCTTTTCGTTTTTATTCCAGGAACATACAATCCCTATTCCCCTTTTATTCAACTCATCAACCAAAATCTCAGCCGTTTCATCATCAAAGTCACCCAAATCCTTTGCTGACCATAAATAAAGGGGAAGACGGTTACCCCGTGAATATTCAAGATGTTTCGTATTTTCAAGTACCACCTTAACTTTTTCGGGCCATGTAATTTCTTTACCGGCAAAGGAATGATCCGGTAATGTAATCAAAATCAATAATAGATAAAAGTCAATTAGTTTCATATC
>CAZJGI010000077.1:7802-15579 GCA_964545315.1 uncultured Prolixibacteraceae bacterium | reverse complement strand
GCAGCAAGTCCCGGTTTTATAAGATTAATCGATTAGCATTATTTCATAAGCACAGTTTATTTTAGTCTTTTGGTTTAATTAAATAAATTCCATCATCACATTCCACTGAAAAAGGCGCTGAAAAAGCAATGTTTTTCAGAACCTTTTCCAGATCGTCGGCCAAATCGAGCTTTCCTGAAAAGGTAATCCGGCCGGAGAGCTTCTCTGTTAAAATTCTTATATTATAATATCGTTCAAGTTTCTTAAATATTTCAACCAGGGGTTCTTCCTCAAAAATCAGATATCCGTCAATCCATGATGAATATAAATTCACATCAACCTTATCCTTCGATATATCCTCATTTTGCTTGTCATAGATAATTCTCTCCCCCGGTTCGAGAGTAACTGCCCCGGAAAAAAGTTTTTTCTTTCCTGCCTCAATTTTGCCTGATAGCAATACGGTCTGAACAGTCGGGTCATTAGCATAGGATATAACATTGAAACGGGTTCCCTTTACTGTTACCTTTATTTCATTTGTTATAACCTGAAACGGGCTGCTTTGATCTTTTGCTACATCGAAAAAAGCCTCACCTGATAAATAAACTTCACGAAGACCTTTCGTAAATTCGGCCGGATAAGAAAACTGGCTTCCGGAATTGAGCCAAACCCGGGTCCCATCGGCCAAGGTTATTTCGGAACGTTTCCCATAAGGTATAATAATGCGAATTAATTCATTTTTGATATGTTTAGCCTCTTTCTTAGCCTGGGTGACAGTATCATTGTTAATTGTGACAGCCCCTCCTGCAATTTGTTGGATTTCCGTTTTGTCTGACTCAAACTCACTTACTGTTCCGTCAGGTAGAATTACTTTCCCTTTTTCTGCCATATTGGTGTCCAATATTTCGAATGGCTGAGTATATTTATTACTACTGTAATAATATAATAATCCGGCTACGGAGATCAAAAAAATAAAAATAGCAGCTACTTTCAAATACCTTAAATATCTTCTTTGATCTGATGATTTTAAGTGATCGATTTTTTTGTAAAGATCTCTTAAACGTTCCTGCGAGATCTCCGGTTCAACTGCCCTGATTGATTTTATTATCAAAACAGCATCATTTACCTCATCTCTCTTTTCAGGAAATTTATGCATGTACCTTCTCCAAAACAGGTCACTTTCCGGATGTGGATCTATTGCCCAGTTCAAAAAATAATTATCCAAAACAAAGTCCTCTGTTGTGTAATCTCTGTATTTCTCTATGTTCATAATAAACCTGTTTCAATAATATAAAGACAACATAAATCAAAATGTCATCACTTTTTTTTAAAATAATTTGAATTTGGAAAAACCAGGGTTCTTCGCATTCGAATAATCATTTATAAAAAATAAAATGTTTTAGCAGGGAAAAATTTAAATTTTTAAAGTGGGCTTTATTATCAATTGAAATAAAACCATGAGGTTCTGTCCGTTCATGGAAATAGATTTTTTTAATCTTTTTATAGCTTTTGAAATCAGATTACGGCAGGCTTCTTCGGAAATTTCCATTATCCCGGCAATGGAATTATAATCCATTTCTCTTGTGAAACGTAGATATATTGCTTCTTTTTGTCTGGGAGTCAGAAATTTAAGGGCATTTAAAAGCAATTCTGTTTTCTGCCTGGCAGTTTCTTCTGCAATGATATTATGTTCTGCTGACCAGACAATATCAAATTTATACCAATCAAAACTATCACTACATTCTAATCGTTTCTCCTTTTGTAACCTCCTGATCAATTTTCTTCGGAAAGCTTTGAGAAGATAAAAGTTTATATTATCGGTAAATCCCAGATTCTTACGATTCTTTATCAAGTCAGAAAAAAGGTCCTGAATAGTATCCTCAATTATAAAAGTTTCTGAAGTAACTTTTAAACCGTACCGGTAAAGTAATACTGAATTTTCAGCATAAATAAATGACAATGCCTTACTATCTCCGTTTTTAAAAGAAGTCCAAATTTCATTATCGGTAAGGCCTGACAAATTCATTTTTATGAATGGTATGTTAGTTCTTATTTATGGAAATAAAGATAATAAAAATCTCTTTGATCTGAACAATAATATACCCAGGTGGCATCCGGTTATATTATAATAATTATCCTGTTATAAAATAAAAAAAACAGAACATAACAAACATAAACTGTCAGCTTATATCATCGTCATTATCTTACAGCAGAGTTATGACGAACTTCGAAATGAGCCGGTTCACCTCCATATACAATTTTGTATTTCCGACAGGCAACTTTTAACCTAATTCACATTAAGAAAAAACTTTTCATTAAGTTATATCAATAAAACACCTGCAATCCTGATTGCCCGGATTGATATAATAAAAATTTAAAATAAAGGGAGTATTATTTCCTGTCAAATATTTTTCAAAATGTTTTTACAGTAATTGATTACCGCAACCACGTCAGCTCCGAGGCTGATAAACCTGTAACCCATATCAACCAGCTCTTTATAATTCCCGGGGCCTCCCACTGTGGCAGCAAACTTGCCATATTTATTGGCAACTTCGGCAACACGTTTCCGTGTTTCTGTCAACAATGGATGATCCCACTGGCCGGGTGCGCCTATACCATGACTGAAATCACCGGGGCCGAAAAACAGCATATCATATCCTTCCAGTTCAGCAATAGCTTCCAGGTCATCCAGCGGCTCTGGATCCTCTATCTGTAAAATCACAAATCGCTGTTCGTTGGCCTGCTTCAGGTACTCATTAAAATCCATCTCCGTATATCCCCCATCAGCATTGCCTCCGTCTACAGGCCTCCTGCCCACAGGATGGAAACGGGTCATCCTGACAACTCTTTTGGCATCCTCCAGGTTCATAACATGAGGTACAAGTATTCCTGTCGCATCCATCTCCAAAGGCCTCACATAGTCACTGTAACTTCCCCTGGCAACCCGCACCATTACATCCGAATCATTTGTCTTGGCTGCCCATACTCCCGATGCCAGTAAAGACCAATCCAGTCCTATATGCTCCTGATCGAGCCATATACAGTCAAATCCACACATCGAGGCAATCTCTGCTACACGTGGATCAGTAAAATTCATTTTAAAACAGGTAGCTACTGAACCTGACCTCATTTTCTCTAACACACGGCTTCTTCTCATAATATTTTAAGTTAAAATGTATAAATAATAAATTAACCATGGCAACATCAAAATAATTCCAATAATAAACGAATTTACTTTCGAAAATTTGGAATATATAAAGTTAAACAATATACTGCTTAATACTGATACAATAAGCGAACATGTTGCAATCCATAAAAAGGAAAGAGGAGGATTACCGGTCATAACATCCCAGAAGCCAATAGTTAAAGCAGTCATAAAACCGTAAACCGACCCCATTACAGCACCCTGGGGTGTTGCGTTTTTGATAAACAGGGCATTCAGGAACAGGTTAAACAGAGGAGCAATAAAAAGCCCGTTGGTCTTGGCGGTTACTTCAATGATATTACCGGGTACAGCCTGAATAATAATACTCAAAAATACAACTACAACTCCTATAAGGAAACTGTTTATCCTGATATTCCTGATATTATCAACTTTACTCTGATCTTTATATAAACCCGGCAGAATATCTGAGGTAAGTATTGAACTAACAGAATTAACTCCCGAAGACAGGCTTGACATTGAGGCTGAAAAAAGCGCAGCGATCACGAGTCCTGACATACCTACCGGGAACTGGTTCGCTATAAAGTGGGGGAACAGAAAGTCAGCATTCACCGATACGGTAGTGCCTGCAGGCAGTAAATTTGGATGGACGTTATAAAAACGTAAGACTGCAAATCCGACAAACATCAGCAAAGAAATGATTGTGGCATTTCCTGTCTGTGTATACAGGAATGTCCTCCTGGCTGCCTTAAGATCCCTTGTCGACAAAAACCTCTGTATGGCCATCTGGTCTGAACCGCTGGTACACAGCCACCAGGCAATATTATTCAACACAGCAAAGAAAATTGTCAACCTAACATAGGGATTAAAATCTATGATACCAACACTATCCCAATTGTCACTCCATGAATCGGGAATAAGCCAGCCAAACCCTCCGAATTCCACGGCAACGATTCCTATTGTCAGCAATGCCCCCAAGAGTAATATGAAAAACTGTATTACATCTGTCATTAATACTGCTTTCAATCCTCCCATTGAGGTATAGAATATTGTTATTATTGCGAGTATCACTATAACGTATAAAATATATCTTTCATCCCATCCCATCATCACGACCATTACCTTGGACGCCAGAAACAGCAAAAGCCCCATCCATAGAAACCGGGTAATAATAAATATTACCGATCCCGTTTTGCGGACTGCTTTACCCAATGGCTTTTGTAATATCTCATAGGCACTTATTATTGGAAGGTTCATAAAAAACGGGATCAGGAAATAACTGGCAACGAGAAAAATTACCGGCGTTCCGGCAATTATACCCAGAACATATAACGGGCCATACTGGATCGTTTCCCCGGGAACTGCCAGGTAAGTAATTGCACTGAAGAATGACACAAACATCGAAATACCTGATAAAAAAGGACTTACCGAACGGCCTCCCAAAAAATAATCTTCTTTGCTTTTCTGACGATAGGAATAATACCAACCTATTCCGACCAAAAGTATACCATAAATAACAAGTATTATCCAGTCAATAATGGATATTTTGTTTTGCAGGAAATGTTCATTTGAGAGAAATGCTCTTGATACTGCAATTTTCACATCAGTATCAGAATCATTAAAACCGGATTCAATAAAGTCAATATCTTCCTTGGCACCCGCGTCTGACAAGGCATTAAACAACTCATAACGCTCATAAGTCCTGCCATTACTGTATTTCAGCAATTCACCCCTGTACTCTGTGGGAGACTGTCTGAAGAGAGCACTTAACAGGTATATCCTGAAAGGATGATCCTTGCTGAGTTCTGAATATTTTTTCTTCATGGCAGACAATATATCAGAAGGCAAATTCTTTTTAAAACCCAATGCATATGCTGCATACCTGAACTGTAATGTGTCCGGGGAATTAAGGAACTGGGCAAGAACTGCCATGTCTTTCTTATCACCGGAATTTGAAACCGCCCATTGTGCCAGGACTTGTATACCTCCTGTGGAATCAGCAGCAATCCTTTCTATCCCTTTGTCAGGAAAATATAATCCCAGTTTTCCCATCGTCTCAAGTGATACCAGCTTTGTGCGCATATCTTTGCCGGCAAGATAATGGGATAGAATCTCATTGCTCAGACTATCGAATACTAAACTGTCGTTAACATGTTTTTTCGCCATTACCCTTAAAACTCCTGTTCTCTTCTCTCCGTTACTATTCAACTCCTGTTTGAATACTTCTTCAGGGTCAATTTCAAAATTATTATCAACCAAGGCTTCTGCTGCATGTATCCTAACCCAGAATGGTGATTCTGATACCATAACTTCTTTTAAAAATCCCCCATAATCAGCCTCTTTATTACCGGAATAGCCGTTAATACCGGTCAACAATAATAAAAGAAGAAAAACAACATTTTTGGTTCTGCCAATCATAAATCTCATGTGAATATAATTTTATTTAATAATTAATAATCAATCATTTATACAAGGGTTCCTCTCATTCAAATTGTTTGTTAAAAGGGATGAAAAAATGTTTCCCTATTTCAGTTCAGTAATTTATATGTGTAAGGTAATCTTTGCTGTATTAAATTAAGTTGCTCCTCTGAAATCAACTCTTCGGAAAGTGGAACAATCATTGTAAAATCTTTCAATTCATTTATATTTCGTATTTTATATTGATAATCGTAATTAAATCTCATATCCCCTTCAGTTTTCACAGTTGGTTCGAAGATATTTGGCACACTCACAAAAAACCTGCTGGACCGTAACCTGGCGGAGTCTGCCTCATTAAACAAATCCCTTTCCTTCAGATGCCTGTATAATTCTCTGGCTGTATTTAAGGCAGGATCTATAATATGGACTGTGTCTGCAATCAGACTGCCGTATCTTTCGGTTAATTTCAATTCACTAAGAATCTCAGATATTTTATCAGTCACTAAGGGATAGTGCGTACAGCCCAGAATAATTGCTTTCAGTGGAACAGAATTGCCTTTTTCCTTCAGTTGTTCCACAAGGCTGACAATGTGGTATCTTGCATAATTCTCCACTGAATTCAGCAGAATCGTGTCTGACTCAATAAGGCTTTGTTTATTGAAAAGGATACGGTTGGCGGTCGTATCGAAGTTATAGTATGGCAATAAACTTTTTTCAATACGGTAATTTCTGTCCCATAAAGAAGGCCCCTGGTAAGTATTATAAATACCGGTTATGCCTGTATTGATAAATTCAGGTTTGTTGTCTATCGACTCATGAAGCCCTTTGCCACCCTGCTGGATAATAGTTATCTTACCCGTACGGCTGCCGGCCAGGTCTTTCAATGTATTTACATAAGCCAGGGAACTAACAGTTGCGGGAGTGGCAAATATGGCAACAACCGCATCTTCATCAGACCCTGTAACTTCGAGGGCACCTTTACACCCTGCATCAATAACCCCTATAACCTTTATATCTGCATCGATCAGCTTTAACATTTCCTCAATATGCTTTTTACCGTATGCTGTTGCCGTATTGCACCCTATAACCAAAACCTTAATATCAGGCTTATCCTTAGCAATTTCAGGAGACCTGGCTGACATATGGTACTTATTGTTCAACAAGAACAGGGCATCCTTTAATATATGCTCAACCAGCAGTTCCTGCTTCCCTTCTTCAACGTAGTTACTGTAAGGCATATTAGCCTGATCGGCAAGATAAAGGAATTGTTCATTCTGAAAATCATTTAATCCATCCGGCTTATTTTCATTTATTGAATTAAAAAAATCGGAAGTTATAACTGCATCGAAGACTGTCAATCCGCCTATTCCCGAATCAAAAATTCCAATTGCATCACTTCTTTGCGGAGATCTTTTTTTATTGTTATGTACATAATAGAAAGAACCTCTGTCACTTGTTATATGCTCAATAAATTGTTTATGTGGCATTAGCAACTGCGGTAATTCCTTACGGTTGCAATTAATACAAACAAAACTTATTAGCATAAATGTAACCAACTTCCTCATTTTTCTCTCATATAATTATTATAACCACTTTCCTTCCCGGTCATTTTTTATTTTCCTGTAGCCAGAATTTTAAATTTTCTTTAACAAACTCATCATCATTAAGATGCGGATATGCTGCGTATACACGGTCTATCTCTTCTTTTTGACCGGGAGACAGAATTTCCTTTTCGTCCAAAGTAAATAAATTTTCCAATAATCCCTGCCTTCTCAACACCTCATGTATACCTGTTATACAACCTGTAAATCCGTTAGCTGCATCAAAAAATGCCGCATTGGAATCTGTAATTTGAGCTGCAAGAGACAGCATTTCCTGCATATTACATTGATAATTTTTCTCTTGTATCATTTCCAAAAGTTTAACTGCAGACCTTGTCCATACCGACCAGTGTCCAAGTAATCCTCCGACGATTCGCTTTTTAACAATAGTATTATTTAGATTAAAGTGAAACTCAGTCAGCAGGTCAACGAGTATATTATCATCATTCCCTGTATAAAGCGCAATATTAACAGCCCTTCCCGACTCCACCACTCCACGAACTACATCAATAGTGTGATACCTGTTAAACGGTGCAATTTTAACAGCTATCACATTATCTATAGCTGCAAATTCCCTCCAAAAATCAACATCAAGTTTTCTTCCCCCTACCGACGGTTG
>CAZJGI010000077.1:0-7702 GCA_964545315.1 uncultured Prolixibacteraceae bacterium | reverse complement strand
CGTATTGCAAACTGGGTAGTATGAACACCTACAGCAACGCCACCGGCCCCCGCATTCAGATAGTACCGGAAAAGGGCTCTTTGCCTTCTCTCATCAAGCCTGCGGTCTTCATAAACAGCAAGTGGAAGTGCAGGGATAACAGTCCCCTTATGTAAAAGCTTTACCTTATCTTCAGTTAATTCCCTAAAATTCATAAACAGCAAAATTAATATTTTCCATCCCTTACTTCGAAATGGGTAGGTTTATCCAGTATTCTTTTCTCCCCTGCAAGCCAATATGCTATCCAGCGGACTATTTTTTCCGGAGGAACTACCGGTGCACCAAACAGTTTTGTCGCTTTCCGTGAGTTACTAAGCAAGGCAGTCGGAGATTCCGAGCCGGTAAACTTCACTTTTTTACCAAATAACCTTCCAAATTCTTCTGCTACTGTCCTGACAGAAATGATTTCCCGTCCGGTAATATTAAAAATCTCAACAGGAGTACCGGCATATTCCAATGACCGTAAAACCATATCATTGGCATCACCCTGCCATATAGCATTAAAATAACCCATTGATAAATCTACCGGCAATCCGTTTTTTACTTTTAATGCTATATCGGTTAAAACTCCATACCTAAGCTCTACGGCATAATTTAATCTGATAATGGTAATATTTGTTTTATTTTTTAAACTCCCGTATTCGAACATCCTTTCACGTCCCAGGCACGACTGTGAGTAATCACCTAACGGCCCGGCATCATCTGTTTCAACAGAGCCTCCTGTGTCAGGAGACACAAAAGGATAGACACATCCGGTTGAATAAGCAACTATTCTTGACTTTTTAAAAGTCTCTGCAACTAAAGCAGGTAAATATGTGTTAACAGCCCACGTCATTGCAAGGTTATCCTCTGCGCCAAATTTCATCCCGGCAAGAAAAAAAATATTCTTTACTGACGGAAGGCTTTTTAGAAATTCTGTGTCTAAAAGGTCACCACTGATAGTCTCAATGCCGGAATTCTCCAATTTTTCTTTGTCAGCTTTATTCCTGAACCTGGAAACCCCGATAATTCGTTTATCCAAACCTGCTTCATGACTTGCACGTTTGGCCATCAATGCCAGTGAAGGCCCTATCTTACCTGCTATGCCAAGGATCATAATATCCCCTTCAAGACGCCTGAACATCTCAACCGTTTCATTTACAGGTCTGGAAAGAAGCTCATCCAACTGCTCCTCATCATTAATTTTTTCAGGAAGATAAAGCATCATAAAGAATTCAAATAAGTTATAAGTTTATAATACATATAATAAACCATTATGCTGATCAGTATAAAACCAAAAACTGCTATTATGTTTTGCCATATATTATTACGATAACGGCCCATTAATTTTTTATTGTTGAGTACCAAAAAGATCCCTGTGGCAATAAGTGGTACAGCAAATATGGATGAAGCTGATGCCAGTACAAGGGCATATACAGTGTCACCCCGGAAAAAAACTGCAACTAGCATCCCGGCAAGAAGTATTATTGAAGTAAAAATTTTTGGCATTTTCTGATTCATCGATCTCCCAAAACCTAAACCGTCAGAAAGAAGTCCACCTCCCATAACTGCATTAACCAACAAAGAGGAAAAGGCAGCAGCAAACAAACCCAGACTAAAAATTATCATTGCATACTTACCAAATAACACCTCTAATTGAACAGCCATATCGGCAGCAGAATTCACAACGATATTTAATGGTTTAAGCACAGCGCCTGATGTTATTACCAACATGGCTGTAATGATCGCCAAAATAGTAATGCCAAAACCTGACTCTTTAAGGCCATGGCTCATATCAGATTCTTTTAATCCCTTGTCCTGAACAAGATAAGACTGGTATATAGCTCCGTGCAAAACAAAGGTAGTACCCACTAAGGCTGCAATTATATCCATATTTTCAAATGCAAATGAACGTGGAATAAATCCTTTTACGATCTGCCCTGCATCGGGATCAGTCAGCATTAAATTGATAAAGAAAGCGATGACCATGATCATTACCATAGCTATCATCAATTTTTCCAATATCTTATAAAGGTTCTTTGCCCAGAATACAAGCAGTATTCCGAATGGAGTGAAAATCAGAGGCCATATCCATTCAGGAATACCTGTAATGCCCTCCATTGCCAGCCCTACTCCCAAATTATTGCCAAATTGAAAACTTGACGCTGCCAAAAAAGCTGAAATTCCTATTAATGCGGCAAACCATCTCCCGTATGTCCCTGCAATTGCCTCCAGTATCGAATTTTTATTTACAACACCAAATCGTAATGACATCCCGGCATATGCAATCATGGAAATTGCTGCAACAACAATTACCCAAAGGAATGCATAGCCGTGTTCAGAACCAATCTTTGAAGAAATTGTTATACTTCCCGGGCCCAGTACAACTGAGGCCACAATAAAACCGGGGCCTATATACCTAAGTATATTTTTTATCTTTTTTAACATTCTTATGTATTATATTTTATTGCCGCCTAATAACAGAATAATTCAGATTCATCATTTACCAAGATGAATTCGCTCCCTATTAATGCTTAAACATATTTTCATAATGACCGGATTTTTCAAAAATACCTCCGCCTGTCCTGAAAAATTCTTCATTGGTATGATACAATCCATTTTTTACATTCACCCATGGTTTCCCATTTGAAGGCAGATACTGCATCATGCGGTTCCAGTTTTTATAGTTCTGATGACCGTTACTCTCTACCAGGCCCAGGTTGCCAATGCCGGGAAATGCTTTCAGCCTGGCTGCAAAATTTTTATTCCATTCTACCAAAATCGGGTTTACCGTCAGATCTGCACAAAAGCAGGGAATATTTTTTTCGCTGGCAGCTTTGGCTATCTTCATGGTCATACTCAATGTTTTAGCAATCGGTTTCAATGCAACTGCTCTGTAACCCATATCTATCCTTTTCAACGTGTCTGTATCAGTATGGGCACTTTCATCTGCAGCCAGCCGGATGGGAATATCCTTTACATCAATCTCCACCTCTTCAGGAAAAGGCTCTTCTATAATGGCTATCTGTTCTGCTGCTCCTATCTTCTCTGCATGATCCAAAAATTTTAAGAATATTTCTTTTGACTCATACCTGCCGTTTGCATCAAAGTAATATGGCAATTTTCCGGAATTGGTATATGGTGTGTGTACATCCTTTAATGCATTATGTAAAGCAGTCAGCCTCTCAATGTCCTTGTTCAGCATCTCCTCCTGAGTACCGGGCTGGCCAATTTTGATCTTCATAAAAAAATATCCCTCATCAACCGTCTCTTTAAGCTGAGGGATAGTCACACCATAGGATATCAGAGGAATAGCAGCGAGCTGTTCATGCCTTGAAGATAAAACAGGCCTGTACTCTTCCGGGATCATGTCATCGAAATTTGTAATCCCGTGTTCCTTTGCATATAACAACCACAATGCATTATCAACAGGAACAAGGGCATTTAAAACAAATGTTTTACGAAGATCAGGCCTTCCGGTAATTCTCTTTCCTTCCACGTACACCTCATCAAAAATCTCTTCCAGCAGAGTAACAGGATCACTAAATTCCCTGCCCTTGATTATCTCCAGTGCACTCCGGGTAATCTTATACATCATCATATTACCTTCTGATTCACTGTTATTTGTAAAAACAGCAGAATCCGACCACAATACGCTTTGTGTACCAAGGCCAATGCCATGATTTCCCGAAGTACTCACCACGCAGGCAATACTCTGCCATAATTCAGACAAATAACCTCCTTTAAAACCAAAAGGTTGAATTAATGGTTCTTTTTCCAGTGCTGATTTAACATCAGCTATCTTTATCAGCCCGGGAGTTTTGGTAATACATCCACCCGGAAAAAAATTCATACAACCAAAAAAACAAAAAGCACCCGATCCTTTAATGAACCTTCTCCTTTGCATCAGTTGAGATTTAAAGTTTCCAGGGCGCCCTGTATTCGTATGATAAATATTCGTTAGCCTTATCACAGTTGGTCACTGTCTCTTTTTCAGCATCCCACTTAAGTGTTTGCTGAACATGAAGGGAAATAGTTGCCAGATGGGCCATATTTGTTGAAAGATGACCATCCTCAAGTGAAACCATAGGAGGCTTTCTTGACTTGATACAATCGAGAAAATTCCTAACCAGGTTTGCCCCCGGATTTGCATAGGAGCCATCAACAAGTTTCCCCTGGCCTGCCGACTCAACCTCATGAGTCTCTCCCTCCATCAGTTTATCCCATGTCTGAAATTGTCCGGCCTTTGTGGGAACAATTTTATAACCATTATTTCCGCCGGTATAGAGTGTACCTTTAGTACCACGTATTTCAAGAAAACCTTCTGATACAATACTGCCTGAACTTGCCTCAAGCTGGGTGAAAGTAGCCATTGCCCCTGAAGGAAATTCGAAAATTGTATGCATGGTATCAGGGATTGTACGGTCATCATCTATAGCATACCTTCCTCCAAGCGTGGTAATTGCAACCGGTGCCTTCTCATTAAGCAACCACCTTATAAGGTCAAGTGAATGTACTCCGTTATTGAGAATCTGATTATCGTACTCTTCCCACCATCTGAACATATATGGAGCTATGTTATACTGATATGGCCTGTATGCTTTAGGGCCCAACCACATGTCCCAGTCAAAGTCTTTCGGCGGACGCTCGGGCTTCATCTTGCCTATTCCTACCGGATACATATTGGAAATATGATTACTAATGGCAAATGTTACCTTTCCAATCTTTCCATTAGGCACTTCTGTTGATAATTTCTGATATGTAGTTGATCCCCTTCGGTTTAGACCAACAATCACAACCTGGCTGCTCTGTTCCCAAACCTTAATAATTTCTCTTCCCTCATGGATACTCTTTGTGAGAGGCTTCTCTACATAAACATCTTTTCCTGCCTTAATTGAATCTATAGTCTGAAGGGCATGCCAGTGATCCGGGGTGCCTATATATACAGCATCTATAGATTTGTCTTCAAGCAATTTACGATAATCAGAATATCTTCCTACTTTGTCTGAAAAATTCTCCCCCATCTTAGGCACCTGCCGGGGTACCATTTCAATATACCGGGGCTCCACCTTTGAACGGTCACGAAGGATATAGGGTTCGTATACATCACACAATGCAGCTACTTCACAGTCGGGTTCATTCATAAATTCATGCATCACTTGGGTTCCACGGTTACCAACGCCTATAAATCCAACTCTGATTTTTTCATTTGCACCAATGATCCTGGAATAACTTTTTGCACTCACAGAATTTGCCCCCATTGTAATACCGGCTGCAACCATGCCTGTTTTTGAAAGAAAGTCACGCCGTGTAGTTTTTTTATTATTGGTTGTCATGATAGTAAGTCTTAAAATATTGATTAAAAATTATTCTGTTTATATTATTTTACTGTTTACATCGTCCCATTCGACGACACGCTTTTCCACATATGACCTGTGGGCCATTATACATGTTATTCCTTCTTCAAAAGCCATATCAATATTAGCCTTTGGAGTTCCACCCTCCCTGATACAATCAAGCCATTCACGAAGGTGTAAATGTGTTACATCAACCCTTACCCCGTTAATAGTTGTTGTTGTCAGTCCTCTTGCTGCATAATATTTTTCTGAGGCAGAGGTCACAGCGTCAATCTGGCCTGCATCAGGATTGAAAGATATAACAGGTGCACTGGTATCGATGAGTCCTGATTTAATAGCTCCCGCATAACGTGTTGAGTTTCTGTCGGCTGTTATAACAGCATTATTCCCCAGTTCCATTGATGCATCATGGCCCATGAATATTCTCCCCCTGCTCCTTCCTGACGCCAGGTTACCACTGTATATTAAAGTCAGGCCATGATTTGGATATTCAAACACACAATGAAGTGAATCAGGCATTTCCCTGTTATCCTTCCAGAAATAAATTCCTCCGGAGGAAACTACAGTTTTGGGTATGCCTATATGAAGAAGCTGATTGACAGCATCATATTCATGTGTAAAAAGCTGACCTATTAACCCGGTATCATATGCAAACCATTTCGTCCAGTTGTAAAACCTGTCAACACTAAAAGGCACATAAGGTGTGTTACCCAGCCACTGGTTCCAGTCAATAGTGGTTTCATCACCCGGCTTCGGTTTGCCTGAGGCGTCAAGATGCCGTATCCATGCACCGCTGGCAGTATTCCGGTTGGAGGTTGTCTCAATAAGTGTGATCTTACCCAGTATATTTCTTTTTATGATCTCTTTTGCCTGTTGAAAGACTATGCTCTGAGGTATTTGATGCCCTAATTGAAATACAATATTGCTATCTTTTACTATTGAATATAATTCGTTTAATTCCGGTTCATAGAGGGAAACGCTTTTCTCCAGATATATATGCTTACCTGCTTTGGCTGCATCAATTGCTATTCTTGAGTGGTGGTGGTCCGGTGTTGCAATTATCACCGCATCTATATCCTTGTCTGCAAGCATATCCTCATATGTACGGTATCTTTTCACAGGAAGGTCAGGTGCATTTTCGCCTCCGGGGCGGACTTTATTGGCTGATGTCTCAATCCCTTTCTGTGCATGAAGGTCAAATACATCGCAAATGCCTGTGACTGCAACATTCAGGTACTCCTGGCCAAGCCATTCCTGCAAGGTGTTGTTCTTCTGCCTTGCTGTTACATCATCAGGGTGCATGAACCCAAGTGCATTTGACAACTGTCCTGCACGTATCCCAAATCCAATGAATCCAACCCGGATAGTATCGCCGGTATGCTTTTTTGTACCGTAATCTGACCTCGGAAATTCAATGCTGTCAAGCCCTAACTGTTTGATTAAAGAGTTCCTCTTATCCGAATCATAGCTGGTCTTTTTTAGTATTTCAAAACCTAAAAGTCCTGCGACAGGCAGTCCTGCCAGTGCTTTAAGGGCATTGCGCCTGGGAATGCCGGTTCCTCTGGTTTTCTCGTTAGCAGGCTGCAAATTGCCCTGCTCTGATTTATTAATGTCTGTCATCGTCTAACTCCTTTTCTTTTGCTAAATCTGTTCCTTAAAAAGACATCAAGCCCAAAGATATTACTTGTAGGAAATAATGCCAAAACAATGAGTGCTACAGATTCAATAAGCGTTTTGTCGACAATAAGATAATTACCGTCCCTAGGTAATGTATATTCGATGCCTGTCAGAGGCGGACAATTAAGATAATAAACAAATAACAGGATAGCGCCGGCAATGGATGCTGTCTTTGCAAATAATCCCAGGATAAGCCCAAGGCCAATAGCTATTAATCCCCATATATTTAAAAAATCAACTATCGCTAAAATTTTCGGGTCAGAGATTACCCATTGGGCAAATCCGGAAAGTAACCATTGCGATTCCTGTAAGAACTCGGTTGATGACCAGTGAGGATTTAACAGCTTGGCAATTCCTTCATACAGAATATGCCAGCCAATGAGAAATCTCAACAAGAGTAAAAATGTTACCTGCCATCCGGAATATGATCTTTTTTTTGTCATTTTTAACTATTTACCAGATTCTTTAATGATACTGAAAAAATATTGAAAATAATAAGTCTTTTTTAAGAAACTGTAATATTAAGAAATTTTTCTATCCCATAAAAAGGGTATCCCGATTAAAATCGGGATAAATGTGCATGAATGAATGCATGTCCGTCGGTTAAAACCGACGGCAAAGGATAAGGTGCTGATCATGGCAGCAAATTA